>JBQTKD010000033.1:0-10074 GCA_052386455.1 Sporichthyaceae bacterium | reverse complement strand
GGCCTTGGCGGCCTGGGCGAAGATGTTGATGCCCGCGTAGCCGGCCTGAACGATGTGGTGGTTCGTGCCACGGTTGCCACGGGCGTACTTGTTCATGGTCGCCATGAACTCCGGGCCCCACAGCTTGTAGGTGGTGTTGGTCCAGTACCGGCCGGCCGGGTGCTTGCCGAACAGCGAGCCAAGAACCTCTGCAGCGAGGTGGTTGCCCGAGATCTGCTTCGGCGGGTAGTAGTTCTGCTGCGCCGACTCGACCATGAACTTCGCCCTGGTCGAGGGGTTGATCACGTAGTGCACGATGTGCTCCGGGTTGGCGGCGCGCATCGCGAGAACGTGGCTGGACATCGAGGTCTCGGAGATCGAGACGTCGGCCTTCTTGACCAGCTTGGCGCCGGAGGCGTCGAGGATCTTCGACACCTCGCTGCAGGCCAGCTGCATCTCGGGGCTCGTCAGGCAGATCAGGCCGTAGGTCTTGGGCTTGATGACGTTCTTGACCCAGTTCGCGTTCGCCATGGCCTCGTGGATCATGGACATGTGGGACGGGAACATGTACGGGTCCTGCCACTCGGTCTGGCTGTAGGCCCAGGCGCCGACGTAGGGGAGCTTGTACTGCTTCAGGTCGTCGTGGATGGACGCGGTCGCCCAGTCCACGGCGGTCACGAGGGAGAAGATCTTGTCCTGACCCGCGAGCTTCTTGATGCAGGCCTTGGCGCGGGAGACCTCGCCCGGGCCGTCGTCGCAGTCCACGATGGAGATGCGGCGGCCGAGGATGCCGCCGCGGTCGTTGATCGCCGAGGCGGTGGCGAGGTTGCCACGCACCTGCGGCTGGGTCAGCACGTTGCCCAGCGCCATGCCGTGCATGTTGATCGAGCCGAGCTTGATCGCGTCCTTGCTGATGCCGATGTCGGTGGCGCCGTTCTTCTGATCGTAGATCTTCTGGTTCGCGGCCTTCTCGGACGCGGACTCGGTGTCGATGACCTCGGTCAGCGCCTCTGCGGAACCCGCCGGAGCCGAGCTGTTCTTCTTGGCAGCCTTGGCGGCCGGCTTCGCGGCGTCGGACTCGGCGGCCTTCTCGGCCTTGGGGGCAGCGGCCTTCTCGGCCTTCGGGGCGGCGGCCTTCGGGGCGGCGGCGGCGGGGGCGGCGGCGGGGGCCTCGGCGGCCGTGGCGTCGGCCTTCTCGGCGGCCGGAGCAGCCTCGGCGGCGGGGGCCTCTTCGACCTGGGACGGTGCAGCAGCGGCAGGCGCCGCGACGTCGGCCGGCTGCTGCGCAACCGGGGAGCTGTCGCCGTCGCTGCCACAGGCAGCGAGGACGAGAGCCACGGACGCCACGACCGGGACGGCCTTGACGATGCGCGAGTTAATTCTCAACGTGCTCTCCTTCAGAATCGGGATTCTGCCGTCGGGCCAAACGTCCTCGGCCGGCGACGGCGCCGTGTCCAGCGCCCGGGTCAACCCCGGGTGGGCTGGATTTCTGAAGGCTGACACAGCGAACATTGCGCCAGGATTACGCCGCTACGCCCCGATCCGAGACGTTCACGCCTCTGGGTCGAGCCAGTAGCCCACGCCGCGAATCGTCTTGATGGTGTTGCGGCCGAACGGCTTGTCGAGTTTGGCTCGAAGGTGCGAGACGTAGGAGTCGACGACGTTGGAGGTGCCGTCGTAGTCGCCGGCGAAGACTCGGTCGATCAGCTCCGTCCGGGTCAGGATCTGTGCCGGGTGCTTCATCAATTCAACGAGAACGGCGATCTTGCGAGGCTGCAAATCGATAGCGTGTTCGCCCCGGTGGACCGTTAGCCGGGCCGGGTCCACGACCAGGTCGGCCACCTGCAGGATCGTCGGTCGAGCCACGAGTCGACGCCGAGCCAGGGAACGCACGCGGGCGTGGAGCTCTTCGATGTGCCAGGGATCGCGCATCACGTCGTCGGCGCCCGCGTCCAGCAGGTCGGCGACGACCCGGGGCGCGGTTCGCGAGTCGGGCAGGACGACCAGCATGGGCGACCACTCCGCGGCCGTTCTCAGCGTGGCGATCATGTCCGCGGGCGCTTCGGTCGCGAAGAGCAGGAGGGCGTCGAACTGCGCGGTCTCCACCAGCCAGTGCACGTCTTCGCGGTTGGCTGCAATGTCAACCGCGTGCCCGCGGGTCACGAAGGCTCGAACTGCCTCCCTCGGCAGTTCACGGCCGAGCCCGGCCATCAGTATCCGCACCGCTAGGCCCCGAGCGAAGAGTCGGTCGAACCCCGAAACTGACGGTTGATCAGATAAGGTCCGAGCCGCCGAGGAACGTCCGTCACGCAGCGCCTCCCCCAACTCAGCCAACTAGGTCGTCGTTCTTTGATAAAGAATCAATGAGTTGTAAGGTTGTCAACACGTCGCGCCGGGAGGACAGGTTGCGCGTCGGATGCGGCGCGCGCTCGCGCGTCGGCGAGTTCGGCACGCCAGGATTGGCCCCGTGGCGAAGACCGGCGCAGGATCGCGAGGCCCCCGGACGCGCAGCGTCGACGTGGCGGACACCCTGGTGAGCGCCGCGTCCGACCTGCTGGCCAGGGACGGCTTGAACGCCCTCACGCTGCGGGCGCTCACCGCCGCAGCAGGCGTCGCGCCCAGCGGGATCTACACCCGCTTCGGCGGAATGGACGGAGTGATCGACGCCGTCCTGGTACGCGCGGTCGCCGACCTGGCCACGGCCAGCAGCACCCGCCGCATCGCCGATCCCCGCGAGCGGATGCTGTCCGGCGCCCTGGCCTATCGACAGTGGGCGCTGGACAACACGCGGGTCTACGAAGCGATGTTCCTCGCCCGGCCCGGCTACGGCTCGCCCGCGGTGACCGGCGCAGTCCAGGTGGCGATCGAGGTGGTTACCGCGCACATCGACTACGCGATCGCCGCCGGCGTCATGGCCCCCGGTTCGGTGCTCGAGATCGCCCAACTGTGGTGGAACGCCGCCCACGGCGCGGTCAGCCTCGAACTGAAGGGCCTGCTGCTGATTTCCGACCCGGAATACAGCTACCGAACGATGATGAGCATCCTGCTCGACGCGCTCGCAACCGCCTCCGGGACGTAGCGCCCGCTCGCGGCACGCGATCGAGAGGCCGGCCCGAGGGTGGGTTTCTGCGAAGTTTCTGTCTCGGATGTGTACTCGTCCATGCTAGAAACTAGCCATGAAACTCGACCTGGTCGGCGATGCCCTGGAGCGGATCGTCGCGGGTGCCAACGCGAGCACGCTGGAGTCTCAGGTACTGGACTTTAAGCGGGATCCTCACACGATCACCGGCCGCGGGGCGCCGGGGAATCCGCGGGCTCGCCTGGTGGAGGAGATCGTCGAGGCGGTCGTCTGCTTCGCCAACGCTCGCGGCGGTCGGATCGTTCTAGGTGTCGACGACAAGGCGTCGGGAGTCCAAGCCCTGGTCGGCACCGAGGCCGAGGCAGCCGACCTGCGCAAGCGGGTGTACGCGAACACGAAGCCGTCGTTGACCGTTCCGATTGAGGAGGTCGAATTCGAGGGAGTCCGCCTTCTCGTCGTCACGGTCCCGGAGGGACTGGACCTGGTGACCGACGGAAAGGGGCGAGCGGCACGGCGCGAGGGAACGGAGTGTCACCCGCTGCCAGAGGAGGCCCGGCGGGCGCTGGCTCATGAGCGTCGCAACCCCGACTTCACGGCTCGCACCTCGGACTTTACGTGGCGAGACGTGGATCCTGCCGCGGTGAACCGGGCGCGACATCTGCTCCGGCAACTGGTCGATCTGCGTCAGCAGATGGCAGACCTCGACGACCGAAACCTGCTCCGTGCGCTCAACGTTCTGGACCGCGAGGACCGCCTCCTCGTCGCCGGAGAAATCCTGTTCTGCGCACCGTCGCAGGACACGTTGGATGTCCTTATACGGGCCTCGGCGGGTGCCGAGCCCTCGGTGCGGCGTCTGCGCGAACCTTTGGTGCAACTGCTGCCGCGTGCTTTGGAATTGATGCGCGCGACCATCGACCCCGAGCTCGCTCGGCTCTCCCTCGCCGGAGGGCAGGAGATCGCCCTGCCGGATTTCTCCCCGATCGCCGTCGACGAAGCAGTGACCAACGCGTTGGTGCACCGGGACTACGCCCGCTCTGAACGCGTCGTCCTCGACCACTCGCCAAATGCCTTGAGGGTTTGGTCGCCCGGAGGTCTGCCGTTCGGCGTGACCGAGGACCGACTGCTCAGCACTGTGTCCACGCCGCGCAACACCGCCCTCATGGCGGCAATGCAGCAGCTAGGTCTGGCCGAACGCGCTTCGCGCGGGATCGACCGTATGTTCCGAGAACAGGTCCGGGTCGGACAGGCCGTTCCGTCTATCCGCGCTGACGAGTATTCCGTCGAGGTTTCCTTCAGCAGCGGTGCGCCCAACCGGGCGTTCGCCGGCTACGTTGCGTCCCTGCCAAGAGTTCTGCGCGAGAACGTGGACGCGGTGCTGGTCCTGCTCCATCTCTGCCAACGTCCGACCCTCGCCCTGGTCGAAGGTGCGACCCTGCTGCAGATCAGCGAGTCCGAAGCGAAGGATCGACTCGACGCTCTTACCGCAGGAGCGGACGCGGTGATCGAGCGCGACGGGGACGCTCGCCGAGGTGTCCGCTACCGGTTGCGGGCCGCCGTCGCTTCGGCTCTCGGGACCGCGGTTCAGCACCGAGCCCGAGCGGACTCCGCGAGGCCCCGGGTCGAGGCCCACCTCAAGGAGTATGGCTGGATCACCAATAGGACGATCCGCAACATGTTCGACCTCGACGTCCAGCAGGCCACGGCAATCCTCAACGACCTCCGCGCCGCGAACGTCGTGGTCAAGGACCCGGACGGACCCCAACGTGGGCCGTCGATCAGATGGCTCCCGGTCGCTAAGGCGCGGTGAGGGACTCGCTGGATCGCGAAGACGATCCGCCGGAGTTCGGAGGCGTCCAAGCCGGTCCGACTCGCCATTTTGCGGACGACCTGCGGACAAACGATCAAGAGGCCGGTCCGGAGTTCCCGGAACCGGCCTCTGACCTGCGACTTCTCTGTCGGGGTAGCGGGATTTGAACCCACGACCTCTTCGTCCCGAACGAAGCGCGCTACCAAGCTGCGCTATACCCCGAGTGGTGCCGGGCGAGTGTATCCAGATCCGCTGGCAACAAAGAAACCGGTATCGCGCGTGTCAGGCGTCCACGGCCGTCAGGGTGAGCAGGCTCGCCTCGGGGCGGCAGCAGATCCGGACCGGGGCGTAGGGGGACGTGCCCAGGCCCGCGGAGACGTGCAGCCACGGGGATTCGCCCGTCGGGGCCGGGTACCGGTGTAGTCCGCGGGCGTACTGGGGCGGGAGGTCGCTGTTCGTGACGAGCGCGCCGTAGAACGGGACGCGGAGCTGGCCGCCGTGCGTGTGCCCGGCGATCAGGAGCTGCTGGCCGTCCGCGGCCATGGCGTCGAGCACCCGCATGTACGGGGCGTGCAGGAGGCCGAAGGACAGGTCCACGGCGGGATCGAGGGGTCCCGCGACGTCGGCGTACCGGTCCCGGCGCACGTGCGGATCGTCCACGCCGACGACGTCCAGCGTTCGCCCGTCCACCTTCATGCGGGTTCGTGCGTTCCCCAGGTACTCCCAGCCGCGGCCCGCGAGCGACTCCCGCAGCTCGTTGTGCGGCAGGTCGATCGGGCGCGGCATCGCCTTGTCCCCGCGCTTCCACAGGTACCCGGCAGGGTTGATCGCGCGCGGGGACCAGTAGTCGTTGGACCCGAAGACGAACAGGCCGGGGAAGTCCAGGAGCGGCTCGAGCGCTTCGAGCACCGTCGGCACGGCGTCCGCGTGCCCGAGGTTGTCCCCGCTGTCGATCACGAGGTCCGGCTCGAGCGCCGCGAGCCGGCGGACCCACGCCTTCTTCTTGTCCTGACGGGGAGTCATGTGCAGGTCGGACACCTGCAGGATCCGCAGCGGCCGCTGCCCCGCCGGCAGCACCGGGATCGTGAACCGGCGCAGCGTGAACGCCCGCAGCTCGTACCCCGCGCCGTACGCCAGGGTCCCCGCCCCGAGCAGCCCGAGACCCAGTACCGTGCGGCCGAGGGTGTGCAGGGGCGAACTCACCGCGCCATTGTCCATGAGTTTGCGAAGAGGGCGGCCCCGCAGTTGCGGGACCGCCCTCGAAGCGTTGCGGGCTAGTTGTCGCCCACGTCGTCGTCGGCCTTCTCGTCCTTGCCCTTGGGCTTGGCTCCGGCGTCGCCGATCTTCGGCTTGGAGAGGTCCTCGACCTTGTAGGTCATCTTGCCGGTGCCCTGCAGGCCCTCGCCCTTGGTGCCGCGGACCCAGGCCGGGTCGGGCTCGTGGAACTTCAGCTTCGGCTCGCCGGAGAGCGCCCCGTCCATGAACTGCTTCCAGATCGGGCCGGGAAGCCGGGAACCGGTGACGTACTGGTAGTACTGCCCGCCGATGGTCATGTTGCCCATCTTGAAGGCGTAGTTCTCGGGGTCGCCGGCCCACACCGCAGTGGAGAGCTGCGGGGTCATGCCGGTGTACCAGACCGCGACGTTGCCGTTGGTGGTACCGGTCTTGCCGCCCGCCTGCCGGTTGTCGTTCAGCGCCATGCGGAAGCCGTATCCGCCCTTCTCCATGACGGAGCGGAGCAGGTCGACGGTCACGTCGGCGACCTCGGGCTTGATGGCCTGCGTGCAGTTGGCCGACGGGACCGGGAGCGGCTTGCCGTCTCGGCCGATCATCGACTCGATGCCGATCGGGTCGCAGCGCATGCCGCGCGCCGCGAAGGTCGCGTAGGAGTTCGCGACGGTCAGCGGCGAGACCTCGTTGATGCCCAGGGTGTAGGGCAGGAACTCGTGCTGCGGCTTGCCGTCCGCGCGGTGGATGCCCGCTGCGGTGGCCATCTGCACCACGTCGCACAGGCCGGCGAGCACCTCGAGCTGCGCGTAGTACGTGTTCACCGAGCGCCGCAGCGCCTCGCGCTGGGTGATCACGCCGAAGACACCGTCGGTGGACTCGTCGGTGAAGTTCTTCGGGTTCCAGCCGTCGGCCGGGACGCGCTTGCCCTGGCAGTTGCGCTGCGCGGGGAAGCCGCCCATCCGGAACGGCGAGTTCAGCTTGTACTCGGTGCCGTACCCCTCGGCGATGGCCGCCGCGGAGGTGAAGATCTTGTGCGTCGAGCCGTCCTGGAAGCCACGCGAGCCGCCGTACTTGTAGTCGGTGGCGTAGTTGATCGTGGTCTTGCCCTTGCCGCCGCCGTACTCGCGGCTGATCGCCATGGCGCGGACCTTGCCGGTGCCGGGCTCCACGGCGGCCAGGGCCGCCGCGACCTTGTCGGTCGGATCGGTCTTGTCGCGCATGGCCTGGTCCGCCGCCTTCTGGGCCTTGCGGTCCAGCGTGGTGCGGATGGTGAGGCCGCCACGGGCCAGCAGGTCGGCGCGCTCCTGCTCGTCGTCGCCGAAGACCGGGTCGTTGAGGACGACGCGGGTGATGTAGTCGCAGAAGAACGGCACCTCGGAGTTGGTGCAGCCGCTGTAGCTCGGCGAGACGCGCAGACCCAGGTCCTCGGACTTGGCCTTCAGCATCTGCTCGGAGCTGATGAAGCCGTACTCGCCCATCTTGGAGAGCACGACGTCCCGGCGGACCTTCGCGTCCTCGGGGTTGCGGGTGGCGTCCCACTTGCCCGGGCTCTGCACCGTGCCCGCGAGCATCGCGGCCTCGGTCAGCGTCAGGCTGTTCGCGCTCTTGGAGAAGTACCGGCGCGCAGCCGCCTCGATGCCGTAGGCACCGGAACCGAAGTACGCGATGTTCAGGTAGTTCTCGAGGATCTGGTCCTTGGTCATGCGCTTTTCGATCTCCAGGGCGTACTTCAGCTCCTGGACCTTGCGCTTGATCGTGCGCTCACGGGCCTTGGCGATCTTGTCCGGGTCGCCGTCGGAGAGCTGGATCAGGAGGTTCTTGACGTACTGCTGCGTCAGGGTCGAACCACCCTGCTGGCCGCTGTCCCCGCCCTGGTTGCTGAGCGCGGCGCGCAGCGTGCCCTTGGGGTCGACACCGCCGTGCTCGTAGAAGCGGACGTCCTCGATGGCCAGCAGCGCCTGCTTCATCACCGGGGCGATCTGGTCCAGGCGCACGTTGACGCGGTTCTCGTCGAAGAACCGGGCGATCTGCGTGCCGTCGCTGGCGAGCAGGACGGAGGCCTGCGCCGGCGGGATGGTCTGGATGTCCGAGGGGAGGGTCTGGAAGTCGTCGGTCAAGGCCTTGGCCGCGACGGCACCGGTGCCCACCAGGGGCAGCATGATCCCGGCGACGAGGGCGCCGGAAAGGGTGCACGCGCCAACGAAGCTCGCTGCGTACCGAAACTTGCTGGACTCCTTGTGCTGGCCAAAGGTGCCAAGCGCCGGAGTGATTACGACAGGCGCGTCTTCTCCAGCCTCGCGCCGCCCCCACGGTCTCTTCATAAGGACAAAGAGTAGGGGTCTGGGCGCGGCCTATCGGGCCCTTCACACAACAGTGACCACGCCTATCCCGAACTGCGAGGTACTTGGCGCCCGGTATGCCCGAAATTGGCCTCGCCCACACGGGCCAAGGGGGCTCACAGGCCTTCTGAGCTGGGACATCGTAATTCCCGGATGGTGGCGACGGAGGCAAAACCGGTGGGAACCAGCGACGAGCTGGCTGCGTCCAAGCCGCACGAACACAGGGCACGAGAACCCAAACGCCGATAGCTGCGTATCGGTGTGGGTTACGTCCCTGACCGGCCCGCCAGCCGGTCGACGTTCGGCGCATCCGACCCGGGCCCGTCCGGGTCGTTCGGGGTCTTGGGGAGAGGGCGCGTCACCATGTGGGACATCGATTGGGCATCTCGGGCTCGTTGCCGCAAGTCGGCACCGGACGAGCTCTTCGTGCAGGGCGCTGCACAGAACCGCGCGAAGACCGTCTGCATGGGGTGCCCCGTTCGGACCGAGTGCCTGGCGGACGCGCTGGACAACCGCGTCGAGTTCGGCGTCTGGGGCGGCATGACCGAGCGTGAGCGCCGCGCGCTGCTCCGCCGCCGGCCGAACGTGACCTCCTGGCGCAGCCTGCTCGAGACCGCTCGGGACGACGCCATCGCCGCCCACAAGGCGCTGCCCGAGGCCATCTAGCTTCTCCGCTCGCGACTTCTTTCTCCGCGCGCCTCAGACCTTTCCGGGTCTGGGGCGCATCGGTTTTTTCGGCCCGTGAGCGTGAGTACTTGAGGGTGCGCGATCCGCGATTTTCCGTGCGGCCGAATGACATTCGATGTGCACATTTCGGGAATGCGTCACATGCGTCCCGGGAATTGCAGCAGCTATCGACTGGCGGCGAGTTCGGAGCCGATCGTTCGCAGTCCGGCGAGGTCGTGGACGTCCGCCGCCTGGGCTCCGACTTCGGTGATTCGAACCGCGGGATGGGCCGAACTGAAGCTCTCGGTCAGGCCCTCCTCGCGGGCCATCACGTGCATCCGGTCCGCGTGCAGCCGCAGCAGTGCCGCCGCGAGCGCCGCGTCGGTCGAGTCGGTGGCGTCGAGGTCCTCCGCGGCGGCCAGGGCCCGCTCCGCAGACAGGGCGGCCGCACCGGAGCGATGGACTCGGTTCAGCACCAGTCCCGCGAGCGGCATGTTCTCCGCCGACAGCCGCTCCACGAAGTAGGACGCCTCGCGGAGCGCGTCGCGCTCCGGGGCGGCGACCACGAGGAACCGGGTCTCCGGGTTCTTCAGCAGCTTGTAGGTCTGGTCGGCCCGCTCGCGGAAGCCGCCGAACATCGTGTCCAGGGCCGCGATGAACGCAGACACGTCCTTGAGCAGTTGCGCCCCGAGGACCTTGGTGATCACGTTGGCCACCACGTTGAACCCGACGCTCACGACCTTCAGGTACGCCTTGCCGGCGCCCTTCGCAGGAGCGGCGAGGATCTTGATGACCCGGCCGTCGAGGAAGGACCCGAGCCGCTTCGGTGCGTCCAGGAAGTCCAGGGCGCTGCGCGAGGGCGGGGTGTCGACGACGATCAGGTCCCACTCGCCGGTCCTGCGCAGCTGCCCGAGCTTCTCCATCGCCATGTACTCCTGCGTCCCGGCCATGGACGAGGACAGCGATTGGTAGAA
>JBQTKD010000032.1:0-1803 GCA_052386455.1 Sporichthyaceae bacterium | reverse complement strand
CGAAGACCGCGATGCCGGCGAGGTAGGTGTGCGTGACGAGCTGGCTGGTCAGCGCCGAACGGGCCTCGGAGGCCGCGCTGTTCGGGTCGTCCTTGTACTTCAGGGCCGTGGCGATGCCGCCGGTCAGGGCCTTCGCGCTCATCGCCATGTGGTCGCCGGCGGTCTTGAGCTTGTCGTAGCCCTTGCCGTCGCCCGCGGCGAAGGAGTCCACGGCCGCGGCGAGCGTGCCGATGTGCTCGGCGAACGCCGCGGTGACCGCCTTCTCGGGCAGCGCACCGCCGGTGATCTTGCTGAAGAACTTGCCCTGCGACTTCGCGTAGGCGGTCAGGTTCGCAACCGCCTCGTCCTTCATCTTCTTGCCCTTGGCGCCACCGGTCTTGGCGCCGACCGCGTAGGTGACGAAGTCGTTGACGTGCGAACGCCACGACTGGAGGAACTTGTCCTTCTCCTCGGGCACGATCGAGCCGACGGCTTCGGCAACGGCCTCTGAGTTCTTGTCCAGCGAGGCGGCGGCGCCCTTGAAGGCCTCGGACTCCGCACCCGCGTGGTACGCGGTCGCGACGGCGATGCCGGCCAGGTACACGTGGTCGGTGAGCAGGTAGGTCAGGCCCGCGCGAAGCTCGGCGGCCTTGCCGTCGGACACGTCCGCGGCGCCCTTCAGCTTCGCGGCCTCGGCGATACCGCCGGCAAGCGCCTTCGCGGTCATCGGCATGTGCGACGCGGCGGTGCGGGTGTCCTCGAACGGGTTGCCGGTGCCGACGGCCTTGAGGGCCGCGGCCGGCGCGGCGGGGGTGTCCGGGTTGGCGGGAGCGGAGTTGCCGGTGTCGTTGCCGGCAACGGTGTCCTTGTCGTCGTCGCCGCAGGCGGCGAGGCCGAGGATGAGGGTCGCGGCGATCGAGGTGGCGGCGATGCTGCGGATGGGCAGGATGCGCATGTGTCGTGTCCCTGGGTGAGATGGGGCGCGCCACTGCGGGCACGCATCTTCGTCTTTGCTTCAGCGGGTCGAGATCACCCGCTCTCGGAAGGCCCTTCGCTTCACATGGGGAGGAAGGATTGCCTTGACAGCCGGAAAGTTACCGCCGGCGGGTATCTCGATGCCGTTGCGGGGCCCGGACGCCGGCGTCTGTTGTCGGAACGTTGCGCGAACGTGATCCGGAGCAGTGCGCTGCGGGCACCGAAATCGGGGGTAGGTGTCGCGGCTCACTGCCGAGTGGGAACAAAAGGCAGCAGTTCTCCATTAGCTTCGAATAGCGGGGTTGGGCGCCGTCGGTGACTATCGACGAAGACGCACGCACATCCCCACCGGGACGGGGGACGTCGCGGCCCCGCCCGATCGCCCCGGCCCGGCCGGGGCGATCGGCTTTTTGCTGCGGGCTAGGGTTTTCCGAGTCGAGGAGGATCCATGGCGCCAGATCTCGCGATGTTCGACCGGGCTGCCGGCGTGTTGCTCGGCGGGGCGGTTGCGGACGTGCTAACTGCAGCTCCCACGTGGCTGCCCGCCGGTCTTCCGCTGCTCCGAAACGGGGAGTGGACCGCCGCCACGGAGCTCGTCCTGACTGTGGCCGACGCTGCGGCCAACGGCGAGGATCTACCGGCCGTTGCCGCCGCCGACCGGCTCGCGGCCGAATGGTGGGGCGCCGAGGACCGAGTTCTGCTGTGGGCGGGTCCGTTGGCCCTGGCGTACCTCGGCCGGCCCGCCGCGGCGGCCGCCGCGGCGGCGGAGCTGGCTTCCGCCGCCCATCTGGACCCAGAGCTGGGCGAGGCGTGCGGGCTGTGGGCCGTTGCCGCCCAGCACGCGGTGCG
>JBQTKD010000031.1:0-47398 GCA_052386455.1 Sporichthyaceae bacterium | reverse complement strand
AGCATCGGCGATGCCGGCCCGGCCGTCAGTGGTCGAATTCGATTTCACGATCGGGGAGTCTCCATCCCCGCCCTCGGGTCAGTGATTCTCAGGGGGCGGGTGCCTCAACCCAGGTTGGCAGAGAGGGCGGGCGACCGCGGTCAGTGCCTGATCGGTGATGTGCTGCCCGGCGAATGTCTTGAGTTGGACGAACGCGGCACACCAGGTGTCGGCGAGGCGCAGGGCGCGCAACCGCTCTGGGGAGGATTCGAAGGCCAGGAACCGGGATCGGACGATGTGGGCGTCGGCCAAGGAATGGGTGGGTGTGTGCTCGATGTCCGCGAGGGTGCGGCGCAATGCTGTGTTCGACACGTCGATGTCCACGTCGGCGAACATCACTCCCTGCTGACCGACCCGAGCGTCTACTTCGGTGCGGTTGCGCTTGCGCAGCGTGGCCGCGACCTTCTTGTCGTCGCCCTCGATCGGCTTGTACGCGGCGTCGGGGATGCCAGCGGCGAGCAGGCTAGGTGTCGCACCGAGCAGTGCGTTGCCGACCTTGATGTGTGCGTCCAGAAAACTCAGCGGACGGCCAGGTTCCAGGGCTTCCAGCCACAGCGAGACGCGGGCGAGTTCGGCGGCCGTCGGGTTGAGGTCTACGCCGTAGATGCAGCGTTCGACCACGTCGTGCATCGCGGTCTGCAGATCCGTGGGTCCTGGGTCCAGGTCCTGGGTCCGGACGCGGGCGAGGCGGGCGGCGATGCGGCGCGCGGCGGCGACGAGGAAGTGTCCCGAGCCGCACGCCGGGTCGCACACGGTCAGCGCGAGCAGCGCGGCTTCGGGGCCGCCGTCGGCAATTGACGTCTTCTCCGCGTCGTCGAGGAGAGGATCGAGGGCCTCGTCGAGGACGAGGTCGATCAGCGAGGTCGGTGTGTAGTAAGAGCCGGAGGTCTTGCGGTCGTTGCCCGCAAGATTTTCCAGCGCGAAGGTGCGGGCGTCGCGGTCGTAGCGAGGTACGAGTTCCAACAGAGATTCGTAGATGCTGCCGAGTTCTTCGGCGCCGAGGTTGCGGTAGTCGACGGTGCGCTTGGCCTGGCCCTTTGGCTGGACGACCGACAGGTGGCGGACAGCAGCGAGCAGGGCGTCGTTCGGCAGCACGAATTCGGTGACCACGTCGAGCGGGCCGTGATCGAAGAGGCCGCCCAGGCCGGGAAGCGCGAGTTCGGGACGGCCTTCGTCCCGACCAAGCGCGTCCAAGACGACGGAGAGGCCCTGCCACAGGTCACCATGTGCGGTGCCGCGGCGGCGAAGTGCCAGACGTCGAAGACGACCGGTTGAGAAGTACGTGGCGTATCGCTCGCGTGCGACCGTGTCTTCGCCGTGCAGGAGTGCGTCGCGGTCTTCGGCGACGAAGAGGAACAGCAAGCGGTACACCAGGCGGAGCAGGGATCGGTGGTAGTCCGCGAGGTCGAGGGCGCCTTCCTCGCTGCGCGGCGCTTCGAGGCGACGGCGGAGTTCGGCATTGGCCGGATGTTGCACGAAGCCGGTGCCGAGCGCCGTGATCGCTTCGGCGACGCCGTCGCGGAGCAGCCCCAACGCGCGGGTGCCGGAGGCGATGCTGGCGGTGCGCCACTTCTCGAGCCAGCAGTCGGTCGGAGGCGCGTCCGGGGCGAGGAGTTCGACTCGAGACTGATGGGCCATCAGATACAGCAGGACGAAGTCGGAGAAGACCTCGCCGTCGAACATCGCCTCGAGGTCGAACTCGATGTAGGAGACACCGGCCAACGAGGTGGAGTCGCGCAGGATGCGGAGAACCCGGCCGTTCGACAGCAGCGCCCACAGGTACTCGTCGGCCCGGTTCAGGCACTCCTGCAGCATCGGGTGCGGTGCCCGTTCCGCCGCCCCGCTCACGCCCTTGGTGCGCTTGTCGAGCGGGACGTTCCAACCGAGCAGATGAATCGGGGCGCGTTCCCACAGGTGGGAGACCGCGAAGGCGCGGTCCTCGACGAGGATGCCGCCGGCGGGCGTTGCTGGGACGCGACCGTAGCCGAGTTCCCGCATCAGGATCAGCAGCCACTTCTCGCGGGTGAGTCCGACGGCGGGGTCGGTCTCGGGCAGGTCGTCGACGGCCGCGCGGAACGTCTTCCACACGCCGGACAGGTAGGACCAGGCTCGGTTGGCTGCTTCGCGCGGGGTTTCGCCGGAGGCGAGGTGGTAGTCCTTGCCGGTCAGTCCGGCGAGGTCCTTGTCGCCGGCGATGACGCGGCTGAGCAGGTCCGGCGGGAGCATCGGTCCGACCACTCGGACCGTGGTGAACTCGGCTCTCACGCGGCACCTCCGGCGGCCGGGACAGGTAGGTACAGGTAGACGCCGAGGACGTCGACGGGATGCTGCGCCGAGACCTTGAGGCCGCGTCGTGCGGCGCCCGCGCCGGTGCGGACGCGGCGGTGACTGGCGAGCAGTTCCTCGGCCAGCTCGTCGGCGCGGACGATCAGCGCCGGTTGCAGCGCCGTCGTCTTCTCCAGCGTGCTCGTCATGAGGTTGCGGGCCTGATCGGCGGGGACGTTCGCGTCCGGTGCCGCAGCGAGCAGGGCCTGCACCTCGGCGTCGTCGAGCCACTGAGCGCTGTCGGGGCTGCCGCGGAAGCCGAGCAGGCGGGCGTCCTCGGCGATCAGCTGGCGGACCTCGTCGCGGCCGGGAAGGTCGAGGTGGAAGCGGAATCTCGCCAGCAGCAGCGTGGTGCGCGTGCTGACCGCGCGGGTGCGGATAACGCCGGCGCGGCTGGACGGGCGGCTGCCGGGATCGGTCGCCGGATCCAGCGCGGCGTCGAGGACGTGGCGGGACAGGGCCTCGATGGAGCGGTCGGTGCGCGTGAGGACCGCGTGCTTGCGGGGGATCGGCAGGCCTCGGTGGAACGGGAGCGGTTCAGCGTGCCCGGGCGGGAGTGCGTCGCGCAGGCCGGGAGACAGGGTGGCGGTGACGGCGACGAACCCGTCGGGGGTGGGCGTGACCGAGGCGCCGCTGGCGCGCAGGGCCTCGCGGGCGAACTCCTCGACCTCGCTGTGCGCGCCCAGCGCGGCGCGGACGGCGTCGACCTCGGCCTTCACCTCGTCTGGCTTGATGGTCGCCTGGGCGTAGCGGGTGCGGGAGAGCTTCTCCTGCTCGGCGGCCGACACCCACTCCAGATGCAGCTGCTCCGTCACCTGGGTGAGGCCGACGTCGAGGCTGAGCTGTTCGGCGTCCTGCCCGCGCAGCACCAGGCCTTCAAGCAGTGCCTGGACGACGTTGTCCGAGCCGTCGGGGACGGGGACGGAGATGCCGGTCGCCTTGGCGATGGCCTGGTGACGGCGGATCAGAACGTCGAGGACGATGCCGTCGATCTGGTTGTCCTTGCCGTAGATCGTGACCGCTCGGACGGTGGGGGCGGTCTGCCCGAACCGGTCGACGCGCCCCTCCCGCTGTTCGTGGCGGGTGGGGTTCCAGGCGAGGTCGTAGTGCACGACGGCCTGGAACGCGTCCTGCAGGTTCACGCCCTCGGACAGGCAGTCGGTCGCGACGAGGACGTGGCGGGCGTCGGAGGCGGTGAGGTCCTTGATGCGCTGCTGGCGTTCGGCCGGCGGCAGGGTGCCGGTGACGGCGGCGACCTCGACGCCCCTGCCGAGCGCGCCGTCGAGGTGCTCGGCGACGTACTCGGCGGTGTCGATGAAGCGACAGAACACGATGGGGTCGAACCCGTCGGCGAGCAGGCCCTTCACGGTCTTGATCAGCGCGGCGAGCTTGGCGTCGTTCTCCTTGCCCGCCAGCTCGTCCGCCGTGCGGGCCAGGGCGAGCAGGCGACGGCGGTGGGCGCTTTGGGTGGGCGCTGCGTCGCCGGCGTCTACTTCTGTGTCGCCGCCGGGGGTGACGTCGGCGGATTCGATGGCCTCGTCGTCGGCGGTGTCGAGCACGGTGGCGCGGCCGAGGGCGTCGGCCTCGGCGACGTCGAGGGCCTGGGCGTTCGCGGCGCGGGTGCGCAGGGTCGCGGCGGCGGCGCGGGGGGAGGAGGCGAGGGTACGCAGCAGCGCGAGGGCGGACCACCAGCGGACGCGTTGGCGCAGGGTGCCGTCGCCGGCGTCGCGGACCTGTTCGCGGGCGTAGTCCAGGACCTTGTCGAACAGGGCGCGGTAGGCGGGGGACAGGGCGTAGGGGACCTCCTTGGACTCCCGGTCGCCGGGGAAGGCGGTCTCCTCGTCGATGTAGCTGCGGATGTCCGCGCGGCGGCGCTGCACGAAGTGCTGCGCGAGGTGGGTGCGTCCGTCGACGGTGTCGAGGTCGACGGTGGCCAGCGCCGGGTCGAGCAGCCCGATGAGGTTGCGGAAGCCCTCGTCCTTGCCCGAGTGCGGAGTCGCGGTCACCAGGATCAGGTGGCGGGTCTTGTCCTTGGCCAGGTCCTGCAGGAGTTCGTAGCGCTGGTGTCTGGCGGCCTTGCCCTTGCCCTCGCTGTCGGACACGGCGCTGTGCGCCTCGTCGACGATCACGAGGTCCGGACAGTGGTTGAGGAACTCGTGGCGCTTGTTCGGGGACTTGATGAAGTCGGTCGAGACGACGACGTAGGGGTACTTGTCGAACAGGGACTCGTTCATCAGCAGGCCGCGCTCGAGACGCCGAACCGTGGAGGTCAGGACGAGTTCGGCGTCGAGGTTGAACTTCTCGGCGAGCTCGCGCTGCCACTGCTCGGCCAGCGCGGGGCTGCACAGGATCGCGAGCCGCTTCGCCTCGCCCTGCGCGAGGAGTTCGGACGCGATCAGGCCCGCCTCGACGGTCTTGCCGATGCCGACGTCGTCGGAGATCAGCAGCCGGACGGTTTCCTGACGCAGCGCCAGAAGCAGCGGGACGTACTGGTACGCGCGGGGTTCGACGGCGATCCCGGCGAGCGAGCGGAACGGTCCGGCGGAGGAGCGGAAGCCGATGCGCAGGGCGGTGCGGAGCATCGCGGCGCTGCTGGCGTCGCCGAGGTCCTCGACGCTCGGCAGCGGGAACGTCGCCGGTTCGACGGTTTCGATGGACGGGAACACCCCGGCCGTGTCCTCGAGGCCGCCGCCGAGGGGGCGCAGGACCAGGAAGTCGTCGACGCTGTCGGGGAGCACCACCCATTCGCGGCCGCGGGTGCGGACGAGGGAGCCGATGGCGTAGGTGGTGACGCTCAAACCGTGGCCTCCGAGGGGGGCGCGATGCGGGGGGTGCCGAACACGGACGGGTTGCGCGCGACCAGCTCGGCCCAGTCGGCGTCGTGCAGGACGCGAACGACGAACCACCCGGCGTCCTCGAGACGCTCCTGTGCTTCGCCGTCGCGTTGCGCCTGGCGGGGCTGGTCGTGCACCGGCCCGTCGACGAATACCGCGACCGGTCCGGTCGAGAGGTCGTAGACGAGGTCGGGTCGTGCCTTGGCCTCCTCGACGGTCACCTGTGCGCGGTCGGGCAGGCGCAGGCCGCGTTCTCCGAGCCAGGCGACGAACTGCTTCTCGAGGCTGGAGTCGGCGAAGGAGCCGAGGAGTTGGCGTTGGTCGTCGCGGCTCTTTCCGCCCGCGCCCGCCGTGGTGACCGAGCGCGTGAGTTCGAGCAGCAGGCCGACGACGGTGTGCCGGTCGATCGCTCCGTGCAGGTTCTGGTTGCCGTAGGAGAGCAGGCAGTCGTAGCAGGCGCGTTCGCAGCGTTCGCGGGCACCAGGAGCCTTCTGCAGGTCGACGCCGTCGGGCGAGTAGTGGACGATCTCCAGCGCCTTGGCTGCCACCCGCGCCAGGGCGTCGGGTTCGGCGACGAGCCGTCGCAACGCGCCGGCACCGCCCTCGGCGGACTCGATGAGCAGGAAGCGTCCGCGTTCCTGGTCGTCGGGAAGCGTTCGGGACTCCAGCTCGGAGTCCTCCAGCTGGAACAGCGCCTCCGCGCCGCGTTCGAGGGCATAGCGCAGGGTCGTAGCGGTGTCCGAGTGCAGCGAGTTCGCCACGCGCGCGACGAGGACGTTGCGCCGGTCCTGCACGAACGGGATGACCTTCCGCTTCGTCTTGGCGTCCTCGAGCCCGGGCAGCTCGCCGACGTCGACGGTGGAGTCGGCGGCGGCCTTGTCGTTCAGCCACCGGCCGTCCTGCAGATCGAGCCAGAAGCCGCGGTCGTTCGGGTCCTTGCGGCGGCGGCGTCCGACGTTGGTGATGCGGACCTCTGCGCTGTCGCCGTAGACCAGCTGCATGCGTGGCTCGTCGCCCTCGGATGCGGTGGCCTCGACGGCTCCGGGTCGGTCGCCGCTGTCCTGGAAGCGGTAGGAGATCTCGAGCTCGAATCCTGCGCGGCGTCGTTCCTCTTCGTCGCTGGAGATGCGTTCCCGGCGTCGGGTGAAGACGGTCTGCAGGCGAAGGAGTCCGTAGGTCTTGGCGCCGAGCGGTTCGCCGCACGCGTTGCACACGTCGGTGCCGACGCTGACGGCGTGGTGGTAGCCGCAGGCGTCGCAGCGTCGCGCCTCTTCGGTGTCGACCTCGCCCGCGGCGCCGTCGGCCGCGCGGGGCAGCTGGACGCGGACGACTTCGTAGCGGGCGCCTTCGTGGTAGATCAGCGAGTTCGGGCCGAACTCGCTGATCGCCAGGAAGCGCGGGCGCTGCAGGTAGTCGCCGTCGCGGGCCTTGCCCGTGCGGTTGCCCGGGACGAACGCGGCCAGGGGCAGGCGGGGGAAGGAGTAACCGGGCAGGAAGCCCTCGGAGGCCAGGTAGCGGTAGGAGTAGAAGTCGGTCTGGCCCTGGTCGGAGCCGTCGTTGCCGAGCAGGTTGATCTGCGCGCGGGCGTCGCGGGCGCGACCGTGCGCCCGGTCCTTCGCCTTCTGCGGTGCGCGGCTGTCGATGGCCAGCTTGTTCTGCTCGTCGTACTCCGCAGTCGCGGCGCGATACAGGTCGCGCCAGCGATTCAGCGCGGCGTCGAACGTCTGCGAGGCGCCGCGGATCTGGTCGCCGACCCAGCCGTCGTACCACCAGCGCGCGGGTTCGCCGGTGCTCTCCCACGTGGCTCGAACGGCGGAGATCACCGCGTCGGCCCGCGCGGCGGCGCGACGGACGACGTCGGGTTCGGTGAGGGCCCGCCAGATCTCCGGCACCACGGGCAGGCCGGCGGCGTTGGCGTCGACCAGAGAGGTGATGCTCGCCGGCAAAGCCTGGTCGGTCTCGGCAAGCCAGATGGCGTGGACGTGCGAGCGGACGAGGTCCTCGTTGGCGAGGTCCAGGCGCGGAGCGGCGACGGATCCGGCGACCATGTCGCGGGAGTGGCGGAAGTAGTACTGGTCGTGGGCGTTGCCGGTGGCGCAGTAGGTCAGGACCAGGGCCGGTTGCCCGGACCGGCCCGCGCGGCCGGACCGCTGCGCGTAGTTCGCCGGAGTCGGCGGCACGTTGCGCAGCCCGACGGCGTTGAGGCTGGAGATGTCGACGCCCAGCTCCATCGTGGGGGAGCAGTAGAGCAGCGGGAGCGTCCCGGCTCGGAAGGCCTGTTCGCGTGCCTCGCGTTCCGAGCCCGGCACCTGCGCGGTGTGTTCCTTGGCGAACAGGCCGGTGAGGGTCGCGGAGACGTCGCGGTAGAGGTCGCGGAAGAACGGGTTGACGCGGGTGACGGCGTCGGCGTTGCCGCTGCGCCGGAGCTTGTCGTCGGCGCCCTTCGTGCCGTCGCCGACGACCCACCGCAGGGCGGACGCCTTGAGCCGGTAGCCGGGGACTCCGTCGGCCTCGACGACCTGGGTCACCAGCCCGGTCCGTTCGAAGACGCGGAACAGGTCCTCGATGGCGGACAGCGCATCCTGAGGGTCCGTCAGAGACGCCTTGCCCAGGCCGTCGCTGTCGCGGCGGAGGTAGCGGCCGTAGGCCGAGCGCCCCGAGACGTTCAAGTCTTCACGCCCGGAGAATCGAGGCGCCGATCTCGGGAACACGGTCCCTTCGCGGGTACGGGTCTCGTTCTCGCCCAGGTTCCACGGCGTGATCAGGTGCTGCCGGGATTCGCGCCACAGTTGGTCGTAGCCGTTTTCGGTCAGGCAGTCGACGTCGACGGCCAGGACGCGTCGCATTTCGTCGAGCAGGATCTCGGCGAGTTCTTCGCGCAGCTTCGGGTCCGCCTGCTGCCAGGCGGGGTGGGTGCCGTGCCAGGAGTCCGCGTCGGCGGCGATCTCGGGCAGGTCGATGTAGCGAACGTGCAGCAGGCCGGTCTGTTCGAGGTTGGGCATCGTGACACGCCACCCACGTTGGAGGTCTGCGTAGATGCGGTACTCGACGACTCCGCGCAGGGCGCGGATGGCCCGGTCCCTGGCGGTGAACTTCGCGTCCGGCGTCGCGGCGAACGCAGCGAACTCCAGGCGGAGCGCCTCGGCGACGCGCTCGCCGACGGACTCGTGCGTGAGGCCCTGCGGGCTGGCCTGCATCGCTCGATGGAGGGCGCCGCGGAGTTGGACGACTTGCGCAAAGTCGTTGAAGTGCCCGGCCTGTAGCGAGGCGTCCTGGCGGTTGTCGACGAAGGTCAGGAGCTTGCGCGCCTCGGGCGCGAGACCCTCGCCTGCGGAGGTGCGCAGCGACCGGACCACGCTCGCGGACAGGACGGTGACCGCGGAGGAGCGGCCCTCCTGGTCCAGGGTCGCGAGCTTGGCGTAGTCGCTGCCGCGGACCTGTTCGTAGGAGACACGGCAGCGTAGGCAGAACGCGAAGGGCGTCGAGAGGAACCACGCCTTCAACCCGTTCCCAGTGCCGGTGCTGGTGCCGTCCAAGGCCACGTGGACGGTGGTCGGCTGGTATTTCTGCTTCGCCGGCGCGATGACCGTCTGGCCGGTGGCGGGGTCCGTCTCGAGCCAAGAGTCGGGGATGCGCTGTTCCAGGATCGGGTCGACGGGCCACGGCAGGTCGGAGCTGACGTAGAGGTAACCGGTTACGCCGTCGCCGCCCGAGGCGTCGCGGTCTCTGCGCGGTTCGAACACGTCCTTGCCGTGGCGCTGCACCTTCGCGACGACCATGTACTCCTGGCCGCACTCGCGGCAGAAGCCCAGCGGCAGCAGCGCCTTCTCGGGTGCGTCCGGCACGCGGAGTTGGTAGGTGTCGGTGAGGTAGCGGGTGTCCTCGGGCTCGATGGACACGTAGACGGTGTCGCCCTTGGAAATGAACTGGTGCAGGCGAAAGGCGAACAGCGGCCGGTTGGACGTCGGGTCGAGCGCACGCGAGCCGGCCAGCAGCGTCGAGCGGATCGCATGCTCGGCGTCGCGGGCCGCCCGGCCGGTGTCGCTCGCGAGAGTCGCGGAGGCGTCCTTGACCGTGGTCGGTTTGCGCCGGACCAGCTTGCCGGTCTCCGCCTCCGTGTCGAGGCCGAACGTCGATTCGATCCAGCCCGCGAGCGGGTCGTCGGCGAGGTCCGGGAACATCGTGGGCGGTCCCGCGTCGGCGCACCGGTCGACGGCTCCGCCGAGTGCCTGAGCCGCCGGGGCCGAGACGCCTGTGGCTCGGCGAAGGGTCTCGCCGATGACGCGCTCGGGGCTGACGTCGGTTCCGAACAGCCGGGTGGCGACGGCGGCGACTTCGCGCTTCTGAGCGCCGCTCGATCCACCGGAGGCCATGGTGGCCGACGTACCGACGACCTGGAGGTTGTCCGACGCGCAGATGTCGCGCAGGCGCCGGATGAGCAGGGCGACGTCGGCGCCCTGCCGGCCGCGGTAGGTGTGCAGCTCGTCCAGGACCAGGAACCGCAGGCCTTGGGCGGCGCGGATGAGGTGCTTGCGTTCGTCGGGGCGGGTGAGGACGAGCTCGAGCATCACGTAGTTGGTGAGCAGGATGTCTGGCGGCTCGGCGAGGATCCGCTTGCGTTCGTCCTGGCTCTCCTGGCCGGTGTAGCGGGCGAAGGTGACCGGCTCGCCGCCCTGCGGGTAGCCGAAGCGCAGAAACTTCTCCAGCTCGCCGAGCTGGGAGTTGGCGAGTGCGTTCATCGGGTACACGACGATCGCCTTGACGCCCGGCAGCCGCTTGCCGCCGTTGTGGGCGTTGGCGCGCAGGACGCTGTCGACTATCGGGACGATGTAGGCCAGTGACTTGCCCGAGCCGGTGCCGGTGGTCAGGACGTAGGAGCCGCCGGTGCGCGCGACGTCGATGGCGTCGGTCTGGTGACGGTGCAGCGAGAGCGTCGAGGTGCCGGGGTCGTTCTGGTCCCGTTTGATACGAAAGATTCGTTCGCATTCAGGGTGAAGGCGGCTCTGCGACACCAGGTCGGCGACGCTGCCGCCGGAGGCGAAGCTGGGGTTGAGGCTCAGCCACGGGTCGGGCCACTGGCTGCCTTCGGCCAGACGCTCGCGGACCAGTTCCCGAATCCGTGGATCGCGGAGCTCGACGAAGCTGGAAGTGAAGGCCCGGTAGTCGGCGATCAACTGCTCGTGGACCCTGAACACATCCATCGTCTACGGGACCTCCGGAGCCGGGACCGAGAAGGCGACCCTAACGAGCGGACCCGGTGACCGAAAGGCCGGTCCAAGCAGTCGATCTCGCGGCGCCCCCGGCGAGCCGGATCGCTCAGTGCTCCGAGCCTGCCGCACGCGGGATCAGCCCGAGGTCGTAGAACACCTGGTTGTGGAACGAGACGCCGTTGCGTTCCGGGCTGCGTCCGCACGGGTGCGGCTTGACGCATGCGACGGCGGCCTGCGCGAAATACTGCCGCTTCACCTTCTTGCCGGCGCGGTAGACCAGCTCGACACCCACGACGGCTCCGACGTCGCCGATGCGAATACGGAATCCGGCGGTGACCGCGAGCAGGTGGCTCGGCTCGTCCAGGCCGATCGTGGGCTTGTCGAACTCGGCCGCCGGGATCACCACGCCGAGGGCCGGATGGTGGTATTTCTGCTGCTTGGCGGGGAACCCGTTGCCGACGTCGAGCGCGGAACGGTAGCTGTCCTGCGGCCAGATGGCGATGGCGCCCAGGTAGTCGAGGTTGGCCGACATGCGCGGGTTGACCTCGAGGATCTCCAGGTCCGAACCGGTGTGCTCGAAGTAGATGCTGCCGAGGCTGAACTTCTCGCCGGGGTTCAACGGGTTCAGGACGAAGACGGTCGTGGGGTCCGGCGTCGCCTCGGTGTCGTCTCCGCGCAGCAGCAGCCAGCCGGTGACGCCGGCGACGAGCACCGCGAGGACGGTGGCCAGAGCGAGGACGCGCCGTGAAAGCGGCACGCGGCCACGCGGTGCCTCGACGGTGTCGACGTCCATGGGTCCGTTCTCGGGAAGAATGGCCGGCGCGGCGTAGGGGTTCGTTGCGTTCACGAGCGGAACGCCTGGACCCGCTGGCCGCGTGCGCCGGGCACGCCGGTGTCGCCGCACCAGTATCCGTCCCGGACCTTCCCGAACTCGAATCTGACAGTGGTCTCGTTGTTGTAGCCGCTGGTCGTGGTGCCGGTGAAGCTGCCCTTGCCGGTGGGGCTGAACCCGAGCCCGCTGGTGTAGGTCTTGGCGCGGGCGTTGGTCGTCTGCACGTAGTCGGCGTTGCCCGGCCGCGTGTTCTTCGGGTCGCAGTGCCAGTCGTCGAAGGACGGCTGGTCGTCGGCGCCGCCGAGCAGCGAGCCGGGTGTGGTGGCGATCTGCTCGACGTTGTCGTTGCGCGGGTTGATCGCGCAGTGTCGAGTGGCCATGTGGTGCCAGCGGTCGGCCAGGTACTCCGTCCGGACCGCCTTTCCCCGCGGGGCCTTGTAGCTGTGGAACCCGATCTCCAGCGTCGTCGTGCGGGACAGCGCACCGTTCTGCAGGAACGTGATGCCGCCGTCGTAGGAGAAGCCGGTGCCGCTCTCCGTCCAGGCCCCGTTGGTGTAGGTGGCCTTCATCGTTGTCCCGTTGCGGGCGATCGCGGTGGCGACCACCTCCCACACGATTTTCGACGGCAGCTTCGTGTAGTTCGAGCATCCCGGAAACGCGACCCGTCGCCCCGGCGCGGCCGCCGCCGTCGAGAATCTCCCCGGCAAGGCGACGCCGGCCAGGTCCACCGGAGATCCGGCTTGCGGATCCAGCGTCACGTCCCAGCGATTCGCCTGCCCCCTGCTCGTGGTCAGCGCCGCCGTGGCCTGGGAGAGCAGCCCCCGTGCCCAGGCTCCGGTCGTGCGCTGCGGTGCGACCTGGGACCGGTACACGTGATGCGCCGATCCGTCGAGCACGTCGAGTTGGACGTCGATCCCGTCGCGGTTCAGCAGGCCGGCCAGGACCGGTGTCAACGCCGTCCGCAGCACGAACGAACCGTCCGCTCGGGTCACGGTGCGCGCGATCGGGGTGAGGACGACGTCCGAGTAGTCCGGCAGGGCACCGTACTGCTCGTGCGTCGGCCAGGCCGACAGCAGCATCGGAGCCCCGCCCCGTGCCTTGCCGGCGGCGTTTCGCAGCGTCCCGTGAAGTACGACCGGGGAGGAGAGCGCCGCGCTGTCGGGCACGGCTGCGAACGCCGGGAAACGCGCCAGGGCAAGGGCCTGGGAACCGGTCGCCGTGGGCGCGGCATCGGCGGCAGTGCCGGGCACCAGCACCGCGGCGGTGACCGCCCCGGCGAGGGCCAATTGGGTCAGGCGGCGCGGGGAACGGTGGCGAGTCGACACGAGCTACTCCCGGGTGCAGAACGGCACAAACGCCGATCAGACGCGCAGATCGGCCGTTCGGTTGCATACGGGATCAACCGAACGAACGATCCGACCTGCCGCCGTGCCCGTGGGGCGCGGGAGCGGCGGCCCCGGCACGCCGCCTCGGCCCCGATGCGCCGGCCTCGTCCGGCAGGATGACGTCGTGAGCGACTCGCCGTTCCTGGCGCTCGATCCCGCCGAGTGGGTCGCGGCCAACTCGCTTGCGTTCGCCGTCGCCGACCGCTACCCCGTCTCGCCGGGGCACACCCTCGTCGTGCCCCGCCGCCACGTCTCGGACTGGTGGTCGGCGACCCGCGAGGAGCAGACCGCTTTGCTTCAACTCGTCGACGAGGTCAAGCGGCTACTCGACGAGGTCGTCCCGAAGCCGGACGGCTACAACGTCGGCTTCAATGCCGGGGCTGCGGCTGGCCAGACGGTCGATCACATGCACGTCCACGTCATCCCTCGCTACGCCGGGGACGTGCCCGACCCGCGCGGCGGGGTCCGGCACGTGATCCCGCGGCTCGGCAACTACCTCGCGCCGCTAGGTCCGCGGCTGCACGCCGGGCCCGGCACTGCGCTCGCGCCGGCGCTGGCCGACGGATTCGCCGACCCGGCGATCGACGACGTCGGCCTGGCCGTGAGCTTCGTCCTCCCCTCCGGTCTGCGGGTCCTCGACGCCGCGCTGCTGGATCTCCTGAGCCGCGACGGCACCCGGCTGCGGCTGCTCACCAGCGACTACCTCGACGTCACCGAACCCGTCGCGCTGCGCCGCCTGCTCGCCGACGCCGCGAGCTTCCCGAACCTGCAGGTGCGCCTGTACCTGACCGACGGCACCGGGTTCCACCCCAAGGCCTACCTGCTCACCTCGCGTCGGTCCCCGCATCTCAGCCGCGGGTTCGTCGGCAGCGCGAACCTCACCCGCACCGGGCTGGAGACCGGCGTGGAGTGGACGCTGCGGACCGCGGGCGCGCACGAGGTCGGCGAACTCGTCGACGCCTTCGACGGGCTGTGGACCGACCCGCGGTCGCACCCGCTGAGCGTCGAGCTGATCGACGCCTACGAGGCGCGGCGCACCGCCCCGGTCCGCGTCGGGACCCGCCCGGTCGCCGCGGCCGTGCCCGAGGACCCGACCCCGCCGCCCGCGCCCACCGAGATCCAGCGCGAGGCGATGGCCGCGCTGGAGCAGACCCGCGCCGCCGGGTACGGCGCCGGGCTCGTCGTCCTGGCCACGGGTCTGGGCAAGACGTGGCTTGCCGCGTTCGACAGCTCCCGCCCGCACTTCGGGCGCGTGCTGTTCGTCGCGCACCGCGAGGAACTCCTGCGCCAGGCCATGGTCGTGTTCCGTGCGGCGCAACCCACGCGCAGCGTCGGGCTGCTCAAGGCCGGCGTCGACGAGTCCCACGCCGACGCCGTCTTCGCCAGCGTCCAGACCCTCGCCCGGCGCCTGGACCGCTACGCACCCGACGAGTTCGACTACCTCGTCGTCGACGAGTTCCACCACGCGGCCGCCGCGACTTACCGCCGGGTGCTGCACCACTTCCGGCCGCGGTTCCTGCTCGGCCTGACCGCCACCCCGGACCGGGCCGACGGGGCCGACCTGCTTGCCCTGTGCGACGACAACCTCGTGCACGAGACGTCCCTGGTCGAGGGCATCGCCCGCGGCACGCTCGTCCCGTTCCGCTACCACGGCGTCGCCGACGCGATCGACTTCGCCCACATCCCGTGGCGCAACAGGGACTTCGACCACACCGCCCTGGAGAACGCCGCGACCACGCAGGCCCGTACCGAGGCGGGCTACGACGCGTGGCGGCGGCTGCGCGGCGCACGCACCCTCGCGTTCTGCGTCTCGGTGCGCCACGCCGAGCACCAGGCCGCCTACTGGCGCGACCGAGGCGTCCGAGCCGCCGCCGTGCACACCGGCCCGACCAGCGCCCCGCGCCACCAGGCGATCGCGGACCTGCGCGCCGGAGAACTCGACGTCCTGTTCAGCGTCGACCTGTTCAACGAGGGCCTCGACGTCCCCGACGTCGACACCGTCCTGATGCTGCGCCCCACCTCCTCGCCGGTGCTGTTCCTGCAGCAGCTCGGCCGCGGCCTGCGCACCGCGCCGGGCAAGACCGCCTTGGTCGTCGTCGACTTCGTCGGCAACCACCGCAGCTTCCTCGACCGGCCGCAGGAGCTGCTGCGCCTGGCCGGAGCCGAGCACGACCCGGCCGCGGTGCGCCGGGCCGTGGAGACCGGCGAGTTCGGACTCCCGGCCGGGTGCTCGGTGACCTACGACGTGCAGGCCGTCGACCTGCTCGTCCGCCTCGCCGGCACCCGCGCCACCGGGGGCGCGCTGGAACGGTTCGTCCGTGCCGTGCACGAGGGCGAGGGGCGCCGACCGAGCGCGTTGGAGGCCCACCGGCGCGGCTACAACCCCGCCGCCGCGAAGCCCGACGGCGGCTGGCACGCGCTGCTCGCCCGCCTCGAGGTCCTGGAGCCGGCCGAGCGAGAGGCGTTCGCCGCCGGCCGCGAGTTCCTCGCCGAGGTCGGCGCCACCGCGATGACCAAGTCCTACAAGATGGTCGTCCTGCGCGCCCTGGTCATGGCCGACAGGCTGTTCGAACCGATCCCGCTCGCGCAGCTGTGCGAGACGAGCCGGCGGCTCGTGCTGCGCGACCCGCGCCTGGTCGACGACCTGCGCGGCAAGGAGATCCCCGTCCCCGAGCAGCTCCCGCCCGGCGCGTTCGCGGCGTACTGGCGCCGGTGGCCGATCGCCGCGTGGGCCGGCGAACTGTCCGGCGCGGATCGTCCCTGGGCGCGCGTGGACGGCGACGCGTTCGCGCTGCGCCTCGACGTCCCCGCGCACCTGCGCGAGACGTTCACCGAGCTGGTCGCCGAACTCGTCGACTGGCGCCTGGCCCGCCACCTCGACGCCCGCACCGCCGGCGACGGCGCGATTCTGAGGGTCAGTCACGCCGGTGGGCGCCCGATCCTGTTCCTGGACCGCCGTCGGCACCCGGAGCTGCCGAGCGGGTCGGTGGACGTGACCGCCGCCGACGGGCACGTCTTCGAGCTCGACTTCGTGAAGGTCGCGGTGAACGTCGCCCGCCGCCGCGGCGAACGCACCAACGCACTGCCCGACCTGCTGCGCGACTGGTTCGGCGAGGACGCCGGACACCCCGGCACCGCCCACCGCGTCCACCTGGCCCGCGACACCGCCGGCGCCTGGCGGCTGCGGCCGCTGCGCGGCGGAGACTCCGCTTCGAACGCGGCCGGCCTCGGTGGCTGAGCCGTCGTCGGAAGAGCTCGTGTGGCCTGCGGTTTCGCTCGGGCCGTATGCAGGTTCGTGTCGTCTTCAGGGTGAGCGGGACGGGGACGTCGAGTAGTTCGAAGGCGCGGCGCTGGGTGTCGGTGGGTGGCGAGCAGGTCGAACTGGGTCTGGCCGGGCACGCGCCATGGACGCCGTGATCGGCGCATACTCGGCCGAAACCCTCGAGCACGAGGAGAGCCTCCCGTGACCACCGTGGACCGCCCTCGGCGACCGATCGGGCCGCGCCTTCCGGTCGTCGGGTCTCCCGTCGTCGTGTCCATCGGCCCGTATCGGCACCGCGGGATCGTGCTCGAGCATCGTCGTGGTCGGGCCTGGGTCGAAGTTCACATCGAGGGTGCCGAGGAACCCCGCCACGCGCTGCTTGCCCCCAGCGAGCTTGAGCCCGCCGGCTGATCGTCGGCGCCGCCGCCGCGCGGCGTCACCATGCCGAGCGGCCGGTCCCGGCGGCCCCGTCCACGAGCGATCGCCCCGGGCTTCCATCGCCGGCCCGGGCCGGCGAACTGTCCGGCGCCGACCGCCCCCGGGCGCGCGTGGACGGCGACGCGTTCGCCCTGCGCCTCGACGTCCCGGCGCACCTTCGCGAGACGTTCACCGACCGGCGCCGTCACCGGGAGCTGCCGAGCGGGTCGGTCGACGTGACCACCCCGGAATCGCCCCACCGCGTCCACCTGGCCCGCGACGCGGGCGGCGCCTGGCGGCTGCGGCCGCTGCGCGACGGGGACTCCGCCTCGAACGGGGCCGGCCTCGGCGGCTGAGCCGCCAGCCGACTTTCCGTCGTTGGCGCAGCCTTCGGTGCGTGCGTCGAACTGCCCGGGGTCAGCGGTCGAGGCCGGAAGGGCGCGGGATCAGGCCGAATCCGTAGAGCACCTCGTCCGCGAAGTCGATCTTCGGGTCCTTCTCGGTGGACTCGCACCGATGCGGTTTGACGCAGGCGATCGCGGCGTGCCGGAAGTGGGTGCGCTTGACCGCGCCGCCAACCCGGTACACCACCGTCACCCCGTTCACGGCGCCAACGTCGCCCTCGCGGATGCGGAACCCCGCGGTGACGAACAGGGCGGCGGGCTTTCCGACCTTCGGGTCCACATAGGTGAACTCGGCCGCGGGGACCACCACTCCGATGGCCGGATGGTGGTGCGGCTGCTGGGGTGCCGGGAATCCGTTGCCGACGTCGAGGCTCGAGGTCGCGTAGTCGCGCGGCCAGATGGTGATCGCGCCGAGATACTCGACGTTCGGCGAGGTGATCGGACGCACCTCGAGGATCTCCAGGTCGCCACCCGGATCCTCGATCCACATGCTGCCCAGCGAGAACTTCTCGCCCGGGTCCAGGGGATGCAGGCCGAAGGTGACCTCGGGCCGCTGGACCGCCACCGCGTCGCCGCCGTTTTGCGACCACACGAATCCGCCCGTTGCCGCGGCGATCAGCCCGAGCGCGACGCCTGCGACGAGCGCTACCCGGCGCCCGGTCCACCTGCTGCGCCAACCGCTTCCCGTCGGCGCCTCGCCGGGATAGTAGGCGTCCTCGGGTGCCACCGTCGGCTGGTCCCTACGCCACGCGAGCATCGGCATACCCGTCATCGACGGAATCCCTGGACGCGCTGGCCCGGCGCGGCCGGATAGCTGGTGTCACCGCACCAGTATCCGTCGCGTACGTCCCCGAACTGGAAGGTGACCTTCGTCTGGTCGTTGTAGCCGCTGGTCGTGGTCCCGGTGAAGCTGCCCGTTCCGGTGGGGCTGAAGCCGAACCCCGAGGTGTAGGTCTTGGCGCGGGCGTTCTCGGTGGACACGAAGCTTCCGTTCGCCGGGCGGGTGCGGAGGGAATCGGTGCAGGCGAAGTCGTCGAAGGCGACCTGGTCGGTGAACCCGCCGAGCATCGCGCCCGGGTTGGTGGCGATCTGCTCGACGTTGTCGTTGCGCGGGTTGACCGCGCAGTGCCGCGAAGCCAGGTGGTGGAACCGGTCGGCGAGGAACTCCCGGTGCACCGTTTCGCCGCGCTTGGCGCGGTAGTCGTGGAAGCCGAGCGTGAGGGTGGCAGTGCGAGCGCGCGAGCCGTTCTGGGCGAAGGTGACGCCGCCGTCGTAGGAGAACCCGGTGCCGCTCTCCGTCCAGGCGCCCTTCGTGTAGGTGGTCTCCATGAGCGCGCCGTTGCGCACTATGCCGCTGGCGACGACCTCCCAGACGATCTTGGACGGGAGCTTGGTGTAGTTCGAACATCCGGGATAGGCGACGCGGCGTGCCGGTAGGTCGAGCGACGGCATGCCGGCGAGGTCGGGCGCGTACGCCTGCCCGCCGTTGCGGGCGAGGTCGACGTTCCACCTGTTGCCCTCGCCGAGACCGGTGGTGAGGGCTGCGGTGGAGGCGCCGAGCAGGCCGCGTACCCACGCGCCGGTCTCGCGTACCGGAGCGATCTGGGACATGAACACGTGATGGCGAGAGCCGTCGAAGACGTTCAGTTCGATGTCGAGACCGTCCGGGCCGAGCAGCTGTGCCAGCGCGGGAGTGAGCGTGCCGCGCAGGACGTAGCGCCCCGCCTCGTCGGTGACGGCCCGGGCGATCGGGGTGAGTGCGAAGTCCGCGTAGTCGGGAAGTGCCGCGTGCTGCTCCGGCGAAGGCCACGCCGACAACAGCACCGGAGCGCCGGCAACCGCGTCGCCGGCGGCGTCGCGCAGTTCGCCGTGTAGGACGACCGGCGTGGCCAGCCTGGCGCTGTCCAGCACGGTGGCGAAGCCGGGGAACCGGAACAGCGCCGCCGCCTGCGCCAGCGCGATGGCGGGCTCGGAGCGGTTCTGGCCGACGGCGGCGGCGGAGCCGGGAAGCGCGAGCGCTGCTGCGGCGGCGAGGGCGCACGTGGCGTGGGCCAGTCGGCGGGTCGAGCGGTGGACGATCGGCACGGACAACCCCTCGGAAAGGTTCGGATCTGACCAAACGGTGATCAGACGTGCGAATGGTCCGTTCGGTTGCATACCGGATCAACCGAACGGACGATGCCGCGGGCGGGCGCGGTGGACCCGACGCCTCGGGCGCGGTCGTCCGCCGACGATCGCACCTTCCATCGGGGAAATGTCGGTGCTGGTGCATAGCGTTCGACCATGAGTTCGAACGCACTGGATGACTGGAGCGGCGCCCGGGCCGCCGGTCTGGACCGGCTCCTGCTCGCCCACCGAGCGGTGGCGGGCGCCGGGCCGGGACGCCGCTGGATCACCGTCGAGCTCAACCACGCCCTGATCGTGCGCCTCGCCTCGGAGTTCCAGGGCTTCTGTCGCGAACTGCACGACGAGACCGCCGAGGCGCTGCTCGCGGCGAAGGTACCCACGGACCGGGAGTTCGCCTCGGTGGTGGCCTTCCTGCTCGGAACGGGGCGCAGGCTCGACCGCGGCAACGCCAGCTGGGGCAACGTGTGCGACGACTTCGCGCGCTTCGGTCTGTCCCTCGCCGATCTGCTGAGGGCCCGGCAGCCGTCCCGCTACCCGGCCTGGACGAGGACCATGGACCGGCTCAACGCCGCCCGCAATGCCATCGCGCACGACGATCGCGCCGGCCTCGTCCAGTGCGCGGCGGTGGAAGCGTTGACGTTGGAGACGTTCCGGCGGTGGAGGCGGAACCTTGACGCGATTGCACGCGCCATGGACGCCGTGATCGGCGCATACTTGACCGAAACCCTCGAGCACGAGGAGAGCCTCCCGTGACCACCGTGGACCGCCCTCGGCGACCGATCGGGCCGCGCCTTCCGGCCGTCGGGTCGCCCGTCGTCGTGTCCATCGGCCCGTATCGGCACCGTGGGATCGTGCTCGAGCATCGTCGTGGTCGGGCCTGGGTCGAAGTCCACATCGAGGGTGCCGAGGAACCCCGCCACGCGCTGCTCGCCCCCAGCGAGCTTGAGCCCGCCGGCTGACCGCCGGTACTTACCCGCGCCCACCCTCGTCCAGGCCCTCGGCGAGCGCCGCGAGCACCCGGGTCGCGGCAAGGCCGAACTCGCCCGCCGTTCGGACCTCCCTGCGGCATCGGCCGAACGGTGGAGCAGAAAGATCGTCCGTTTGCGGAACCGAATCGTCCGTTTGGTCCTCTAAGCCACCATTCCGGGCGATTGGACCCGGTTCGGGACCCCCATTCTGGAGAGCACGAAGATGCCGAACTTCGCTCGGATCGCCACCCGCGCCACCGCCGTCGCCGCCGCCCTCGCCGCCGGGATCGCCGTTGCGCCCGCCGCGTCCGCGCAGAGCGGGAAGGAGAGCCTGGACCTCTCCGGTCTGTTCACCGACACGGTCGTCACCGGATCGCTCGTCCTCGACGGGAACGTCGGCAAGCTGGTCAACCTGTCCTCGGTCACCCAGGTGGTCGACGAACTCGGCCGCTCCATCGGCTCCCCGCGCACGGTCGCACTCCGCAGCGGCACCGGCAACGGCAAGCTCGCCAAGTACTCGTGCCTGCCCAAGACCAAGGGCAACAAGCACTTCACGGCCTTCACCCCGGCCGAGGCGTTCCTCGCCGACGACAAGGGCAAGACCCAGGCCCTGTTCTACGCCTACCGGCAGGAGCGCGCTCGGGAGATGAAGACGACCAACGGCGAGCGGTACGACTCGACGCAGTTCGAGATCTGTGGCGTCGGCGGTTCGGACACCGAAGGCGGCAGCCGGCTGCGCCGCGCCGGGGTCGGCATCGCCTACGCCGACGCCGGCACGACCTACAAGATCGGCCAGAACTGGAAGGAGGGCGAGACCCCGGCGAACTACACCATGGACTTGGCCTTCAGCGTCCCGATCAAGGCCGTGGAGATCGCCGGCGGCATCTCGCAGACCCCGACGAACAAGCTCACCGGCTCGATCGGCACCCCGTTCAAGACCGACGTCGACGTATACGCGCGCAACGCGGTCAACGCCTGGTGGGAGGACTCCTGCACCGGTTCCTGGATGGGGTGCCGCAAGTGGAGCGGCAGCAAGGACTTCCACGGCGCAGTCGCGCACTCGCTGTTCGAGTTCACCCCGCAGAAGGCCAAGACCGTCGAGGTCGGCGGTTTCCAGCTCCACGCGTTCCGTTCGGCCTCCTGAAAGACTGCCGAACATGATCCGTTTGGTTCGCACGCTGGCCGCCGCCGCGACCGCGCTGACCCTCGGCGTACTCGCCGGGTGCGGCAGCGACGGTCCCGGCGCGGCGACCGCCGCCCAAAGCCCGCCGACTCCCGTGGCACGCGACCTCGCGAGCTACGACGCGTACGTGGTCGCAAGTGCCGAGAACAACCCGCTGTTCGCCGACGTCTACGCCATCCGCTTCCAACCCTTCGCGATCGACCGCATCACCACCGGCAAGCGCATCTCGTCGCTGGGCGCCGACAAGAGCAGCGTTCTCGTAGCCGCGGGCGACGAGAACGTCGACCGCCTGGCGATGGTGGGCGGGACCGGTGATCTGCTACCGATCCCCGGCCTGGGCCGTCCCCACGCCTTCGCGCCGACCGTCGTCGACGGCGTCGCGTACTACAAGGACATCGACCCGGCCGAGCGCAAGGACGAGTATCGCTACTTCGCCTACGACCTGACGCAACAGACAAAGAAGCTGCTGTTCCGCACGGTGGAGACAAGGTTCGACCTGACTCCCATGGACAACGGGCGACTCTTCTCGACCACTTCCAGCGAGGACGGCCCCATCAAGGTCGTGATCCGCAGCCGTACGGGCAAGGAGCGGTTCCTGCCCCTTCGCGTCAATGCGGGAGGCGGTCCGCTCGGACGCGATCTGTTCGCCTACACGACCCTCGGCGTGGACGAGCGCGGAGAGAAGCAAGCGACTGGCATGGACCTGCTCGACCTAGACACGGGGAAGTCCACGCACGTGGCCGGACTGCAGCCGGTGGTCTGGAGCCCCGACGGCACCCAACTGCTCGCCAAGCGCATTGGCTCCACGCCGGACGGCTCGCCCACCGACACCGCTCTCGTGCTGCTCGACGCGGCCAAGCCGGATGCCTTCGTCGACGTGCGAACCGTCCCCAACCTGGCGATCTACTTTGGGACCTGGGTGCGCGGAGAGGCACTGCCCGCCCGCTGACCAGGACACCGGCGGCGCGTGGCGACTCTCGACGCCCGCAGCGTCGCGTTCCCGCCGGGCTAGACCGCGCCGCCGGCGGGAAGCATGCTGATTGCCGAACCAGGAGGTGACAGGTGCCGAGGCGTCCGCCGCCATCGCCCGGCCCGCCGGACGTGGGCCTGGGAGTCCAGCCGGAGACCGAGGACCACATCCAGTGCCTCGAGTGCGGGAGGTGGTTCCGCGCCCTCGGCGCGCATCTGCTCCACAAGCACGAGCTGAGCGTCGACGACTACCGCGCGGGCCACGAACTGATGGCGGGTCAGTCGCTGGCGGCGCCGAGCCTGCGGGAGCTGTTCGCGGCGCGGGAACGAGCTCGAATGGCCGCCGACCCGGAGTATTTCGACCGGCACCTGCGCCGTACGCCCGAGGAGATGGCGCAGCTGCGGGCGCTCGCACACGAACGCGTGCGGGAGGTCAAGGGGCGCGCCGCGTACAGGGCAAACGGGCGTCGGCTGAGCGCGCACGCCTCGGAGGTCCGGGCCGGGCAGATCCAGGCCCGCTACGACGACCTCGCCCGCGGCCTCGGGTACGCCGACGCCGCCGCGATGCTGCACGCCACCGTCGAGGAGACGGCGCGGGACCTCGCCGCGCGGCTCGGTGTCGACCGAATCGACGTCGTCGCCCTGCGCGGGCGTCACGGCATCCGTTCGCGCGGCCGGCAGGCGCAGACCGAGCGCCGCCGCGCCGCCCGCGCGGCCGCCCTGCGCCCGCCCGAGGTCCCACACGGCGTGCAGCCCGAGGACGCCCACGGGCGGCTGCAGTGCCTGGAGTGCGGCCGGTTCTACCATCGTCTGGCCCCGCACCTGCAGCGCGCCCACGACCTCGACGCGGCCGCCTACCGCGAGGCGCACGGGCTGCGCGGGGCGCGCCTGGAATCGGCGGCGCTGCAGGAGCGCAACCGCGTCCGGTCGACGGCGGCGGCGCGGGCGAACCCGGCGATCGCCGCCGCGCTGCGCGCGAAGCACGCCGGCGCCCCGCCGTGGGAGGACGGCCTCGGCGCCGCGCGCGCGTTCCACGCTGCCCACGGACACCTCGACCCCGAGCCCGGTGCGGTCGTTGGCGGCCTCGACCTCCACCGCTGGGTGACCCGCCAACGCGCGGCCGGGCAGAGCAACCAGCTCTTCCGCCGAGCGGATCGCGAAGCTGGACTCGCTCGGCATGGACTGGCGCCGTCGCCGCGACCTGTGGGAGCGCGGCCTCGCCGCGGCGCGCGCCTTCCACGCCGAGCACGGACATCTCGACGTGCCGCCCTCCACGCGGCTGCGCGGAGTCCACGTCGGCGCGTGGGTGGCCGCGGCGGCGCGTCCCCCGCCGCGGCCGGCTGTCCGCCGAGCGCGTCGCGGCTCTCCACGCGCTCGGCGTCGTCTGGGACCCGGGCCCACCGCGCACCGTCCCGGTCGGGCGCGAGTGGGAGACCGGCCTGGACGCGCTGCGGGCGTTCGTCGCCCGGACGGGGCACGCCGAGGTCCCCACTCGCCACCGCGAAGGCGACGTCGCGCTCGGGGGATGGCTGGCCTCCCGACGCGGCGAGCACCGCCGCGGGCACCTCGCCGCAGAGAAGGCCGACGCGCTCGCCGCGTTGGGGGTCCGGTGGGAACCGGCCGCCGACCGCACCGACGCCGCGCTCGCCGCCTGCCGCGCCTTCCACGTCGCACACGGCCACCTGCAGCCGCCCAAGACGCTGCGCATCGAGGACGGACGGCTGTTGGCCACCTGGCTGCAGAACCAGCGCCGCGCGCGCCGCGACGGAGAGATCGACCCGGCGACCCAGGCCGCGCTCGACGCCCTCGGCTTCGACTGGGACCCACCGGTCGGCGTCCGGGCCGGGGAGCTCAGGTTCTCCGACGTGCTGCCCGCGATCGAAGCCTTCCACGCCCGGCACGGCCACGCGAACGTTCCGCCGTCGCACCGCGGCGGAGTGGTTCCGGATCTCTCACGATGGGTCGGATACTTCCGCAAGCGGCACGCGGAGGGCCGGCTGCCCGCCGAGCAGGTCGCCGCGCTCGAACGGCTGGGCATCGACTGGGACCCCTACGCCACCCGGCGGCGGGAGTGGCTGCGCCTGTGCGCGGACTACCGCGCCGAGCACGGGAACCTCGACGTGCCCTACGACTACGACACCGCGTGTGGCCGCAAGCTCGGCGCCTGGCTCAGCCAACGGCGCGGCCAGCGCCGCGACGGCGCCCTCGACGCCGAGATCGCCGCGGCGCTCGAGGGCCTCGGCGTCGTGTGGGACCCGCCGGCCACGCCGCGCACGCGCCGAGAGCCGGGCCCCCGCTAGCCGGTTGCGTGCCCCGGAACCGGGGTCGCGTTGCAGCGAAGCGGGCCGTGGCCGACGAACACGGCGGCGGCGTCGGCGCGACTTTCTGTCGGTGGCGGCGCATACCGTACGCGCGAGGTCGGAGATCCCGGCCGCCACGCCGACTCCGTCTGGGCCCGACCGCCCGCGTCGGCAACAATGAACCCGCTCCCACCCAAGGAGAATCCGATGCCGAGCAAGAAGTCGTTGGCCGCCCGCGTGGACGCGCTGGAGACCCGGATGGACATGGAAGCCGGGCTGCGCGCATCCGTCGACCGCGACGTGTCCGACCACGGCGACGCGATCCGCGCCACGCACCACCTGGTGCGGGCGCTGTCGATCACCCAGGGAGAGCACACCCGAACCCTGGCCCGGCACTCGGCGATCCTGGACGTGCACACCGAGCTCCTGAACGTGCACACGGAGCTCCTGAACGCGCACACGGAGCAGCTGAACGGGCATACGACCAAGCTCGATCGCATCATCGCGCTGCTGGAGCCCGGCCCCAACGGCAGCTCCTGACCGCCGGCCGGCGGGCGTAGGGTCGGGCCGCCGAAGGACGGGGGACCCGATGGGCAGGAGCGGCCAGCGCCGCAAGAAGGACAAGGCCCGGCGGACCGCCGCGGCGCGCCAACGGCGAGCAGGCGCGCAGCGCCGGACCGAGGAGGCCGCCGCGTGGGCCGCGGCCGAGGCCCGCGCCGACGTGCTCTACGACCCGGCCACGCCCGTCGACGTGCTGGCCAAGACCCTCGCCGCCGACGACCCGGACGAGCCGGCGTCCACCTCGACGGCAACGCTGCTCGCGGAGAAGCGCGGGCCCGAGGGGCTCGCGGCGATCGTCGAGGCGTGGGCCGCGCTGCGCCCGCCGGAGGATCCGGGGACGGCGTGGCTCAGCTTCGCCGCCACCGCCGCCGCCCTCCGCGGCGAGCCCGCCCGGGCCCGGGAGCTGCTCGACCGCGCGATGGCGCCCGACCCCGACCCGCTCGCGTGGGCCGGGCACCTGCGCGCCGCCGGACGGCTCGCGGAGGTCCTCGAAACCCTTGCGCCGCTGGTCGCCGACCCGGACTGGGACGACTGGTACCCGCTGCACGCCTACACGCTGGAGGAGGCACACGCCCACCTGGGCGCCCCGCCCGGCGAGTGCCCGTGCGGCACCGGGCGGGACTGGGCGGTCTGCTGCGGGCCGCGCGAACGCGCCGCGCTCGATCGCTTCGCCGATCGCTCCGTCCTCTACGCGCTGCGCGAGGCCGCCACCGCGCACCTCGCCGTGTCCGCGCACGTCGAGGACCTGCACGACCACGTCGAGGACTGGCTGGCCCGCGCCTGCCCCGACGGGCCGCCGAGCGAAGACGACCCGATCGAGCTACTCGCCGCCGAACACGCGTGGCTGATCGCCGACGACGAGGACGACGGCGGGTTCCTCGCCGAACTCGCCGCCCACCCCGCGACCGCGCCCGAGGTCGCCGCTGCGGCGCGGGCCTGGGCGGCACAGGTCCACTACGGCCTGTGGCAGCTGCTGGACTACGACACCGAAGGCCCGGGCCGCTGGTGCCTGGAGGTCTGCACCGGCCGCGGGCTCTACGTCTCCTTCGCCCCCGAGCAGATCGCGGACCTGCCCCGGTGGACGGTGCTGCTCGGCGCCGTCGTCCCCGTCGACGGCGCGTGGCGCTCCACCGCCGCGATGCTGCAGCTCTCGCCCGGCGAGGCCGACGCGCTGTGCGAGACGGTGCGCGAGTCCACCGCCGCGATCGCCGCCGAGCTCGCCGGCAGGCGGCGCTCGCGACGGCCCCGGAACACCGCCCCGCCGTTCGGACGAGCCGAGCCGCACGGCGTGTTCGCGGAGATCGACGACCCTGCCGGCCCCGCCGAGACGCACCTGACCTCGACGGTCCTCGGATCGCTGCTGCCCACGCTGCACGCACACGTCCAAGCCGTGCGCACCGCGCCGCCGCGACTGACGAATACCGACGGCGACCCGCTGTGTCTGATCAAGGCGCGTATCGCGGTCCGATCCCCGGACCTCCTCGCGCCGCGGCTCGCCGCACACCCGGACATCGAGCCCGGCGAGAACGCGGACCCGGGCGAGCGGAGCTTCGTCTGGTACGGCGCGGAGATCCCCGCCGAGCAGCGCGCCGAGATGCTCGCCGAAGTCGCCGGGCAACTGCCCGGCCCCGTAGCGGACACCGACGAACCGGCCCGCTGGGTGCGCGGGCAGCTGCAGCTGCGTGGGCGCACCGTCCGGGTCGAGCTGAACTCCCGCGAACGTCTCGAACGGCTCCTGAACCTGCTGCGCGACCTCGACGCCGCACCGGAGGTCGTCGAGCAGTCTCGCGTCGAACCCGCGCAGGACCTCGCCTGGCCCGCCCGCACGATCCGCACCGGCCCGCCGCCACCGCGGCCCGGCGAGGAGGACGCGTGGACGAACGCGCCGCTGCCCGAACTGCGCGGCCGCTCCCCGCGCGAGGCCGCCGCCGGCGGCAGGGACCGGTGGCGTCTGGAGGCGCTGCTGCGCCAGTTCGAGTACGACGCCGACGTCGCCGGGCGGGAGCCGTGCGACCTCGCGCGGCTGCGCGCGGCGCTGGGCATGGTCGACCACTGACGCCGAGGTGGCGCCGATGCTGACGCTGCATCAGATCGATGTGGCCGAGGCCGTCTTCGGCCTCTACACGCCCTCGGCGGAACGCCGCTGCTCGACCAACCGACGACCCCGACGAACCGCTCTACGACTTCGCCGACCCGGACGGGCACCCGTTCTGCGTGTTCTTCGCCGAGGACTGAGGTGCGCGCCGGCCGGTCAGCTTTGCCGGTCCGGCGACGCTGCCCCGGCTTCGGGCCCGCGACGTCGCCGTCGGGAACGGCGCACGGTGGAGGGATCGGACGTACTCGTTCGGGCCGCCTGCTTTGAGCTGGGCGCTCGCACCGGAGGGAGTGCCGGGGTGTCGGAGACGTACGTGCCGAGCCTTGCACGCAGCTCGCGCTCCCACTCGATGACCTGCGTACGGGCATCGGCCTCGGAGCACGGTGCCATACAGAGAATCGCGCCAGCGCCGGACCTGGCTCGGCGCACCTCGTCGTCGACCCGGTACTCGACTTCGACGTCGTTGACCGCTCCGTACTCTCCGGACTGCAGACGGAAACCGACCTGCACGGAGACCGGGCCCGGCGAGGTTTCGTCCGGGTGCCGAAACGCCGTCTCGGCGGCCGGCACGACGATGCCGAACGCCGGGTGGAAGACCTTCGCTTCTTGAGCCGGGAATCCCAGATCCGTGTCGGAGCTCGAATCGCGGTCCCGCGGCCAGACCGTGAAGGCTCCCAGGTAGAGAACGTTGGGCGTCGTCAGCGTGCGCACCCTCAGGATCTCCATGCTCTTCCCAGGTGCCGCGAGCAAGCCGCCGTTGAGCGTGACGTCTCGCCTACCGGGGGTCAGGGGATCGAATTGGAAGACTGTGTCGGGCTTGCCCGGCTCCAGGGCCGTGGTCGTTTCTCCGGAAGCGCATCCGGCGAGGAGGACTGCGACGACCAGCGCGACACTCGCTGTCGAAGAAGCGGGCATCGAATGAGATCGACGTCTGATCCGATCCGCCGCCCCTCGCCGAGCAACCCAAGGACTCCGATCGTCGGTCAATTGACGACGCCCTGGACTCGCTGTCCGCCAGACCGCGGCGGCCCCGAATTGCCGCACCAGAAACGTGCCTTCGGATTGGAGGACTCGGGGAAGCTGAACGCAACCTCGATTGCCTCGGAGTAGCCACTGAGCGCGTTGCCGATGAACCCACTGCCTTCCACGGGTTCGAAGTTGAAGGCGCCGCCGTAGGTCGCGGCGCGGTCCATCGTGGTCCCGAACCGCCTGGAGCCGAAGACCGGTCTGGTCCGCTTCGTCTTCTTCTTGTCGCAGTCGAAGAGCGGGAAGCGAGACGGTGTGATGTCCGTTCCATCTACGTCCTCGCCCTTTGCGCTGGACGGGCTCGTGAGGAAGAGGACCTGCTTCCCGCCCTGGAAATCGGTGGCGCAGGCCCGGCGCGTCACGGAGTGCTTGGTGAGCACCTTGTACTCGAGATTGACTGCCTTCGTCCGGGTGGACGCCTGCGGATCGAACTCCGCGAAGAAGCCGGTGATTCTGCTGCGGCTTCCGTTGATCGAGAAGGTACCTCCGAATGAGGCGCCCGTGCTCGATTCGGTGCGCGCGCCCTGGAGGTACTTGACCTCGGCGATGGCACCGCCACGCGCAACCGCGGTCGCGACTGTCTCCCAGACGTCGACGTCCTCGCGGAACTTCTCGTGCGGAGTGCATCCAGGTGCCGTCGGCTCGTGGTAGTTCAGCCCGACGGGGAGGTTGCCCGTGATGTTGAGCCCCTGCTCGACGACCGCCTTGGCGCGGTCCAGCGTCAGGTCGAGGACGTTTCCCGCGCTGTCGACGAGGTCTGTGACGTCGGTCGGCAGGCCCGTCAACTCGTAGGCCCAGGTGCCGAGGTCCGTAGGACGAACCTGGGAGAGGTAGGTGTAGTGCCGGTTGTCGTGGAAGACGTTTAGTTCGACGTCGAGGTCGCCTGCCGAGGTGAGCGACCGCAGTAGCGGCGTGACCTCTGCGCGGAGGGCGTAGTTGCCAGATCCGTCGGCCGTCGTGCGGGCGATGGGCGTCGGGTCGAAGGTTTCGCCCACCTCCATCGCGCTGATGGTTTGGCTCGAGGGCCACGCGGAGAGCAGCACCTGAGCGTCCGCCATCCCAGATCCGGTGATCTGGCTGATCGTTCCCTCGAACACGAGCGGGAGGTCCAGTGTGGAGCTGTCGGGGAGCTGCGCGAACTTCGGGAAACTCCCCAGTGCGTTGCCGAGGTCCGAGGGTGCGCCGTCGTCGGAGGCCGCGGACACCGACTGGAGCGGGCCTAGGAGCCCCAGGGCGAGTGTGCCGAACCCTACGGCCGCTGTGATACGAGTGGCGAGACAGCGCTGACGCACGACAGCCTCCGAAAAGTCTCGGTCGCGGTGGAGAGGATCCGAGTCGCCCGCATTCTGGTTCCTGCAGCGACGTCGACGCAACGAAGCGACGATGGGCTCGCGCACTGGGGCGTAGATTCGGGCGGCCCATGTCCGGCGGGCAAGACCACCGCAACTTGTCGGTGGTGACCGGCATCCTCGTTTGCAGCCGTCCGAGGGCGCTTCGGACCGGTGCGTGTCCCGGCTTCGCCGAGCGGCGGGCCGAATAGAGTTGGCGCCGCGTCGAGGGAAGAGGCGTATGGACTACTTGGGCAACAAGGCCGGGTTCGCGGCCGAGCTTGTGCGGCTCGTCGGCCGCCGAGTGCCCGCCGGTTCCCAGGCCGCGGACGTGTTCGCGGGCACCGGAGCGGTATCGCTGGCGCTCGCGCGCGCGGGGTATCGCGTGCTCGCCAACGACCACCTTCCGCTCGGCGTCGCGCTGACCCGCGCGCAGCTCCTCGGCGCGGGGGCGACGTTCCGCGGGCTGAAGCGCGAGCTCGGCCCCCTGGGGTGCGACCCGCTGACCACGGTGCTCCAGCGGCTGTCCGACGCGCCGGGCGTCGAGGGCTGGGTGACAAGGAACTACTCGCCGGTCTCGTTCGAGACGGCGGGCGTGGAGCGGCGCTACCTGACCGAGTCCAACGCGCGGCGCGTGGACGCGATCCGGCTGCAGATCCGGGAATGGGAGCCGGTCCTCACCGAGGCCGAGCACGCGCTGCTGCTGGCCTGCCTGGTGGAGGCGGTCGCGGAGGTCGGCAACGTCGCCGGCACGTACGGCTGCTACCTGAAGAACTGGAAGGGCACGGCGCTGCGGCCGCTGGAGCTTCGCCCGATCCCGGAGTTGGCGGCCACCGCGGAGCACGCCGTGCTGTGCACCGACGCGGAGGAGGTCGCCGCGGAGACCGAGGCCGACGTCATCTACGCCGACCCGCCGTACACGAAGCGGCAGTACGCCGCGTACTACCACCTGCTCAACAGCATCGTCGTCTACGACGAACCCGCCCTCACCGGCAGCACCGGGCTGCCGGACTGGAAGCCGCTCGCGTCGGACTGGTGCTACAAGACGCGCGCCCCGCGGGCGCTGGAGCGGCTCGTCGCGAAGAGCTCCGCGCCGGTGTTCGCGCTCAGCTACAGCTCCGACGGGCACATCCCCGACGCCGACATCCGCGACGTCCTCGCCACCCACGGCCGCGTCGAGGTGTGGGAGTTCGACCGCCGCCGGTACCGCAGCTCCGCCCTGCCGCACAAGGCGGACCGAGTCTTCGAGCGGCTCTACCTCATGGCGCGATGAAGGTCCCGGTCCACAGCGTTCTGTTCCGCCGGCTGACCAACAGCAACGCAGAGGCGTTCCTCGGCGGCAACCGCGGCGAGTACGACCTTCGGTACGGCCGTCTCCCGGAGATCGCGGACTTCGCCGAACAGTTCGCGGAGGAGTCGCCGACGGCGCTCGGCGGCTGGACGAAAAACCTGCCGATCGAACCGTTCGCCGGCGCGAACCCGGTGCCGGCCACGACGCTGCGGCTGCGGTTCATGGGGCCGGGCGGAGCGCGCGCGAACGACACCTACATCGCGAGCCAGTCCAGCGACCCGTACCCGCTGTGGGCGCCGAAGCGCGCCCGGCCCGGCGCCGCCGTCGCCGAGGACCTGGTCGGCGACGTGGCGCTCGTCGTCCGCGACGGCGAGGGCCGGCTGCACGCCCGTTGGGTCCGGCGCGAGGACGTGCCGAACCTGCCCGACGGCCTGCGCCAGGCGATCGTCGGCCAGGAGAAGGGGATCTACGTCGTGCCCCCATCCAACGCGGCACCCTCGCCTCGGGTGCAGGCGCTGCTCGAAGCGCTTCGCCGCCACCACAACGTCCTGCTCTACGGGCCGCCCGGCACCGGCAAGACGCACCTCGTCGCCGAGGTGCGCCGGCACTTCGGCGGCGGCGGACTGCAGCTGGACACGACCGCCGAGAAGGGCGCGCTCGCCGAGGGTGGCGGCGGCGCCGTGCACCACGCGTGGGCGACCTTCCACCAGAGCTACTCCTACGAGGACTTCCTCATCGGCCTGCGCCCGCGGCCGATCGCCGGCGGCGGCTTCGACCTGATCCCGCGGCCCGGCATCCTGCTCGAACTCGCCGAGTGGGCGCGCACGCCCGGGCGCTCGTCGCTGCTCGTCGTCGACGAGATCAACCGCGGGAACGTCTCGCGGATCTTCGGCGAGTTCATCACGCTGATGGAGCCGGACAAGCGCCTCGCCGAGGACGGCACCGCAACCGACCAGACCGTCGAAGTGCGGCTGCCGTTCGTCGACGCCGGCCAGGCCGCGGTCCTCGACCTGCCCGACGGCACGCAGGCCACGGTGCCGGTGCCGTTCGCGATGCCGCGTCGCGTCTACACCCTCGCGACGATGAACTCCGTGGACAAGTCCGTCGCCCCGCTCGACGCTGCGCTGCGCCGCCGGTTCCACGTCGTAAACCTCGCCCCGCAGCTCGACGAGTTCCGCACCCACCTCGGCCTCGACGACCGCCCCGCGACCCGCGCGCTCGTGCCCGCGGCGCCGGCCACCCGCACCGACGCCCGCTGGCTGGGGCTGACGCTGCTCGAGGTCCTCAACAGACGGATCACCTACTTCCTCGGCTCGGACTTCCAGCTGGGGGAGTGGTTCCTGGCCCCGCTGGTCAAGGCCGCCGACGACGCCGAGGCGCTCGCGGCCCTGGCCGAGGTGTGGCGCACCGCGGTCATGCCGCAGCTGGAGGACTACTTCGTCGGCCGCGCCGACCAGCTCGCGAAGACCCTCGGCGACCCGCCGAAGACCGAGCCCGCGCTGGTGGTCGACGAGCCGGACACCGGGTTCGTCGAACTCGGCGCGGTTCGCTCGCTGCGCGCCAACCCGGCCGCGGACGACGCCGCGCTGCTCGCGTTCATGGCGCGGATCGTGCGCGCCGTGCTCCCGGCCGCGCCGGAGTCCGACGGGTGAGCACCCCCTTCGCGCTGCGCGAAACGGAGCGGACCCCGCTGACCGCCCTCGTCGGGTTCGACGCCGGCGCGCACGACCGCGAGGCCGCCCGCACCACCGTCGCCCGCACCGGCGCACGGCTGCGCACCGAACTGGGCCTGCGCGAGGACGCGCTGTCGATCGTCGAAACCCCGGCCGGGCCGATGCTGCGGACCGTCGGCGTCGCGGGCACGATCACGCTGGGCACCACCACGTTCGACATCCGGCCCAAGCACGTCGAGGACGCGAACGACCCGTCCTGGCAGACGGTGCTGCTGCTCATGCTGGAACGCGCGTCGCGGCGCCGGGCCGCGTACTCCCGCTCCCGGCGGCTCGGGTTCCGCGGCCGGACGTTCGTCGACCAGCTCGCGATGGGCCTGGCGATGGAGCTCGCCGACGCGACCCGCCACGCCGAGGTCCGCGCCTACGCCTCGCACCGCGCCGAGCTCGGACAGCTCCGCGGGCGGCTGCTGGTCAGCGAGCAGCTGCGCAACTCGCTGCTCAAGCCGCACCGGGTGATGTGCGAGGTCGACGAACTCTCCGCCGACAACCCGATCAACCGCCTGCTGCACTGGGCCTGCGCGCAGATCGGCGCGCTCGCGACGCAGGAGTCCGTGCGCCGCGAACTGTCCGTGCAGGCCGCCCGGCTGCCCGCCGTGACCCACCCGGTGAAGGCGCCGACCCGGCTGTCGTTCCAGCTCCCGCGGCAGTACCACCACTACGCGGGCGCGGTGGAGCTCGCGACGGCGTTCGCGCGCGGGCTGAGCACCTCCCCCGGAGCAGGCAACGTGTCCGGAGCCGGTTTCCTCGTCGGAACCGAACGCCTGTTCGAATCGTTCGTGGAGCGCAGTCTCGCCGTTGCGCTGGCCGGGCAGAGCGACTGGACCGTGTCGGCGCAGGAACGCACGCGGTTCGCGCAACCGGTCGGGGAGCGCACGCGCCGGCAGGCGTACTACAGCAGGCCGGACAACGTCGTGCGCCGCGACGGCCAGGTCGCACTCCTGGTGGACGCGAAGTACAAGCGCTTCGCCGACGAGACCGACCTGTCCGCGCCGGACCGCCCGTCCAACGGCGACCTGTACCAGATGGCCGCCGCGTGCATGGCCCACGACTGCCGCCGCGCGCTGCTGGTCTATCCGCGGATGGCCGACCAGGACCTCGGACTGGACTGGGAACCGCTGTGGTGGCGCATCGACTTCGCCGGGGCAGAGCTCTTCGTCGGTGCCGTCACCGTGCCGCTGCACCTGCTCGCCGCCGATGGCGGCCTCGTCGAGTTCGACCACCGCCTGCGCGCCCTGGTCGAGACGGACTGGGCGGCGTGAGCAGATCCCCGCTCGACGCGGCCATCGCGCGGCTGACCGACGCCACGCTCGCCCGCGGCCTCCCGGCCGCCGACGCCGGCCGGCTGGTCTGGCGCACCCTCGCCGCGCGCGTGCTCGGCGACGCGGTCCCGTCCCGGCGGCTGACCACGTGGTTCGGCACCTCGCCCGATCGCGCGCTCGCCGCGCTGCTCGACGGCGTCGAGCTCTCGCCTGTCGAGCTCGGCGCGGCGTTCGAACGCACCGCGAACCTTCGCCTCGACGGCACCGCGAAACGCGACGCGGGCATGTACTACACGCCGCTCGACCTCGCCGACCTCGTCGTCGCCGAAACCGTCGCCGCCCTTCGTCGGACGGGCCGCCCAGCCCGCGAGTGGCGCATCGTCGACCCCGCCGCAGGGGCGGGCGTGTTCGCCACTGCGCTCGTCGAGCACGTCGCCGCCGCGCTGGTGGAGGACGGCGGGGGACCGGTCGCAGACGCCGCCGCCGGAGAGGTCGGCAACGGAGGGCTGGACCTCGCAACCGCGCGCCGGGCCGCCCTTGCGAACGCCGTGTACCTGGTGGACAGCGACCCGCTCGCCGTGGCGGTCGCCCGCACGCTGCTCGTCGCGCAGGTCGGCGCCGACGCCGAGATCCTCGACGCGGTCGAACGCCACGTGCGGTGCGGGGACGCGGTGATCGGCGGCCCGAACCCGAAGCAGCCGCGCAGCCTCCGGTGGACCCGCGAGTTCCCCGACGTCTTCGCCGACGGCGGATTCGACGCCGTCGTCGGCAATCCGCCGTGGGGCGCGGTCAAACCCGCGCTGCGGGAGTACGCGGCCACGATCGACCGCACGCTGCTGAAGCTCGACAGCGCCGCACTGCGCACCGCGCTCGCCGAAGACGCCGCGGGCCGCGAGGTCGCCGGCCGCCGGCGCGACTACGCCGCCGGCCTGCGCGACGCCGGCTACGCGCACCAGGGCACCGGCGACACCGAGTTCTACCGGTACTTCGTCGAACTCGCGCACGGTCTGCTGCGCCCCGGCGGCGTCCTCGGAATGCTGGTGCCGAGCGCCCTGCAGCGCGCCGCCGGCGCCGCACCCCTGCGCCGGCTGCTGCTGGAGGACGGCGGCTTCGACGTGTGGCTGGACTTCCTCAACAGCCGCGGGATCTTCGCGATCCACAAGATGTTCCGGTTCTCCCTCGTCGTCTGGCGCCAGGGTGAGCGACGGGGCATCGGCCGCGTCGCGTTCGGTCTCACCGGAGTCGAGGCCGCGCGGAAGTCGCTGACCGAGCCCGCGATGGCGCTGCCGCCCGCCTACCTGTCCGCCGTGAGCCCGCAGCGGTTCACGATCCCGGACGTGCGCACCCGCGCCGAGGCCGACCTGTACGTGCGCCTGCACCGCGCGCACCCTCCGCTCGGCGAGGACGTCGTCGGCGCCTGGTCGGTTCGGTTCCGGCGCGAGCTGGACATGACCAACGACGCCGCCGTGTTTCTGACGACGGATCAGGCGCTGCGCGAGGGCGCCCGCCGCCGGCCCGACGGCTCCTGGCGCCATCCCTCCTGCGGCGAGCTGCTGCCGGTGTACGAGGGGCGGATGGTTCACCAGTTCGACGCCGCGGCGAAGGGCCACGTGGAGGGCCACGGCCGCAGCGCCCGCTGGGACCTGCTCGGTCCACACGACAAGGAAATCCGGCCCCGCTACCTGATCCCGGCGTCGATCGCGGAGTCCCGGCGCATCCCCCGCATCGCGAGGGCCGCGTTCTGCGACGTGACCGGCCACGCGAACGAACGCACCGTGCTCGCCGCGATCGTCCCCGCCGTCGCGGCGTGCGGCAACAAGGTCCCGACGTGCGAGTTCGACACCGAGGACCCCGACCTCCCGCTGCTGTGGGTCGCGATCGCGAACAGCTTCGTCGTCGACTGGATCGCCCGGCGCCGCGTGTCCACGACGCTGAACTTCTTCCACTGGCAGGAAATCCCCTTCCCGCGCCTCGACCCGCGCAGCGCCGCGGGCCGCCGCCTGGTCGCGGCCGCGGCCGCCCTCACCGAGCGCCCCGGCCACCCGTGGGCGACCGACTGGACCGAGCGCGCCGCCCTGCGCACCCAGCTCGACGCGGAGGTCGCCGCGCTCTTCGGCCTCGACCTGCCCGACGCCGTCGCGCTCTTCGCGGACTTCCCGGCCCTCGACCGCGGCGCCCCGCCCGAGCACCGGACCGTGACCCGCGACGGCGTCCTGGCCCGGCTCGCGGAGCTTCTCGGCAGCGAAGCTGCCCGGCTCTCCGACCTCGGCCTGCACCCTGGCCCGGGCCCGGACCGCCTCGACGAGCGGACTGCCTGGCACGCTGTGGCCGGAGCGTTGGCCTACCTGCCCGGCGAGATCGCTGCACGCGACCGAACCGCGGCCCGCGACGCACCCGAGATGTGTACGGCGGACCGTTAGGGATGCCCAGCGCGGGGCCTCAGGCCCGCCGCAACTTCGGCCAGGAGAGCGATCCGCTCTGCGATCCCTCGAGATTCGGCGACTGCGGCGCGTCCGACGCCGATCGCGACGACGGCGGGGATACGGACGGCGTCGGTGCCGGTTGCCGTGGCAAGCACGCCGCACAGGGCCGAGGTGACGGTGGCCTCGCGAGCACGGGCGAGCGAGTCGTTCAGCACGTCGCGCGGTGCCTCGCCCTGCAGCAGGCGCCATCCGGCCTGGGCGCCGATGAGCGCGAGTGCGACCTGCGGCAGCGTCTCGTCGACCAGGTCGCCGAATCCGAGGTGTCCGTGTTCGGCCAACGCGCCGGTGGCCGCGTTCAGGGCGTCGTTGGAGATCCCGGTGTCGTCGGCGCTCAGGCCGCGCGCTGCAGCGTCCGCTGCGGCTTCGGAGGTGGTCCAGACGGTTTCGACGTCGGGGTGGTGGGCGAGGTGGCGCTCGATGATGTCGGCGGTAGCCGAAGCCTTGATCTGGACGAGTTCTTCGGTGCCGTCGGCCAGGGTCAGGACCGCGTCGTAGCCGGGGGTCGAGAAGTCCTCGACGAGGTGGAAGGTCGAGCCGGCCGGGATGTCGATGACGCCCGAGGCAACCGCCTCGGCGACCTGAAGCTCGAACAGGGCACCCTTTACCGCGTTGGCAAGGCCCGCGAGGGCGCTGTCGGGGTAGGACGCGAGGGTGTCGGGGTCGACATTGGGCGCCACCCGCGCCAGGGCCTCCGCGATGGCGTCGGGCAACTCGTCCAGGGCGGCGTCGTGCAACTCGTCGACGGACCGGACGAACGTGCTCAGCAGCAGCGCGCCCGTGGAGGTCTCGCGAGCTCGGCGCACGGTGCGGGTCCAGTCGGCCGGTTGCGGCACTCGGGCCCCCGTCTCGGCGTGGATCGTGGCAAGCCTGCCGGCCCACGCTTGAGCACTCGAGCCGTCATTCACCGGCGTTCAGACGGTCCGTCAGTTCTGCAACCTGCGCGCGCAGCGTCGCGATCTCGGCCTCGTGGGCGGCGAGCACCTCCACGACTTGGGACAGGTAGTTCTCGACCGAGGCCCAGTTGTCGCGATGGGTGAGAGCGGCCACGGCCTGGTCGGAGACCTCCGCCGTCGCCTTGACGGCGCGCTGGCCCACGATCAGGCCGGCCTTGCCCGCGGCCTGCGTCGCGCCGATCGTCGCCTGGCCGACGGACTCGGAGGCCGAACGCAGCACGGGGCCGAACCGCCCGAGACGACGGGCTTCTCGATCTGACATGCGTTGAACCTCCGGTGCCGGCATCGACTGCTCGATATGACGCTGCGCCGGGTCTCGCGGTGCCACACCGTTCGGACGATTCCGCGCTCGGTCGAACGACCTCTCGGTACGGCTAAGCCCGACTGCGAAGCGGCCTGGGCCACGCACGGTTCTCTGCCGCCGTGCGTGGCGTGTCGGACTCGACCGCGGGCTCGCTGGCCCCGGCGGCATCAGGGACCCAAGCAGGCCCGGAGGTCTCGCGCCGAGGGGGCCGTTAGGCGAACAGATCCTCGACGGTCTCGACGACGAACGCCCGGTCGCCCCAGGCGTCCAACTGGTCGAGATCGGTACAGGACGCGATGCGGTCGCGAGCTTCGTCGGTGATCGGAACGGCGCGGTTGGTCAGGATGCGCAAGACCATCGTGGCTCGTCCACGGGCCTCGCCCTTGGCTTCGCCCTTGGCTTCGAGGGCCCGGGTGAAGTCGCTCTCGTAGTGGAAGGTCTCGGCGGCCATGAGGTTCTCCAGGTATCGGCGGGCCATCGCGGGCAGCTCGGCGAGTACCAGCCGAGCGTACTCGACGGCGTGTTCGACCGGGGCGTGGTCGAGCGCGGCGGCGAGGGTGTCGAGTGCGTCGTAGGGGCCGGGATCGCGGACGTGCGCGAGCGCCGAGAGGACGGCCAACTCCGGGGTGCGGGCGGCGTCCGCCGGCTCAACGACGGCCGGGATCGCATCGGGACCGAGGACGACGGGGACGACCTGGGACGGCCCGTCGTCCAGGGTGAGCGGGGTCGTCGCCCAGTTCGCCGTGGCTCGGTCGGTGCAGATCACCAGCAGGGCCGTTGGACAGCGCAACCGGCGGCGGGTCGAGGCCACGTACTCCGGCCACACCCAGCGCTTCGACTCGTCGCGGCGCAGTTGAACCTCGACGAGGACGGCGAGGTCCGGCACGGCCGGGTCGCCGAGGAGCACCAGCGCGTCGGCTCGGTGCGCGGCGGGCCGAAGCTCCGCGACGTCGGCCGAACCCAGGAAGGCGGGGCGGTCTCGGGGCACGGCGCGGCCGAGCGTGCCGCCGAGGAGGTCGGCCGCGAGCGCGGGCCGGTGGCGGAACATCGCGACCAGCGTTTCGTGCAGATGGGAGGGCACGGGGCGGACGCTACGGCGCACCACCGACGATTTCGCGCCCCGGCGCGGCAGCGTGGAGCCGATGCGGCCTCGGGAGCAGAGGGCGGGCGATCCGCCGTGTGCGAGGCGGGGATGCTCAGGCGCCCCAGGGGTCCTCCGGCGGCGGCGGCTCGACGAGGTGCCAGTCGTCCGCGGCGCCGGCCGTCGTGGCTGGCGGGGGTGCGGTCGCGCCGGTGTCGCCCGACGTGTCGCCGGTGTCGTCGCGTTCCGACGCGCCGGCGCCGACCACCTCGGCGACGACGGCGAGCACCCCGGGGCCGTACCGCTCGAGCTTCACCTCGCCGACGCCGCTGACCGTGCCGAGCGCGGCGCTCGAGGTCGGGGCGAGCTCGGCGATCGCACGCAGGGTCGCGTCGCCGAAGACCACGTAGGCGGGGACGCCCTGCTCCTTGGCCGTGGCGGCGCGCCAGGTGCGCAGCCGCTCGAACAACGAGGAAGCGCTCGGCGACAGGGTGTCGATGGTCTTGGACTTCGCCGCCCGCCGGGTCTTCGTCCGCTCGGGGTCCCGGCGCAGCATCACCTGCTGCTCGCCGCGCAGCACGCCCGCGCTCGCGTCGGTGAGCTGCAGTGCGTTGAAGGCGCCGACCTCCAGGAAGCCTCGGGCCAGGAGTTGGCGCACCACGGCGCGCCACTCCCGCTCGGCGAGGTCCGCGCCGATGCCGAACGTCGAGAGCTCGTGGTGGCGGAACTGTTCGACCTTGGCCGTCCGGTTGCCCAGCAGGATGTCGACGATCTGCCCCGCGCCGAAGCTCTGCCGCCGCTCGTTCTTCAGCCGCCACACCGTCGAGAGCAGCTTCTGCGCGGCAACCGTCCCGTCCCACGACTGCGCCGGGGTCAGGCAGGTGTCGCAGTTTCCGCACGGTTCGCTCTGCTCGCCGAAGTAGGCGAGCAGCCCGACCCGCCGGCACTCGACGGTTTCGCACAGCGCGAGCATCGCGTCGAGGTGGTGGGCGAGCTTGCGTTTGTGGGCTGCGTCGCCCTCGGACTCGGCGATCATCGTGCGCTGCTGCAGGACGTCGGCCAGGCCGTAGGCCAGCCACGCCGTGGCGTCGTGACCGTCGCGGCCAGCGCGTCCGGTCTCCTGGTAGTACCCCTCGACGGACTTGGGCAGGTCCAGATGTGCGACGAACCGCACGTCGGGTTTGTCGATGCCCATCCCGAACGCGATCGTCGCGCACACGACGAGGCCGTCCTCGCGCAGGAAGCGCGACTGGTTGCGCCGGCGGGTGTCCGCGTCGAGTCCCGCGTGGTACGGCAGCGCCGGAATCCCCTGCTGGGAAAGGAATTCCGCGGTCTGTTCGACGGAGCTTCGCGACAGGCAGTACACGATTCCGGCGTGGCCGGGGTGCTCGGTCTGCAGCAGTTCGAGCAGCTGCCTGCGGGGCTCGGCCTTCGCCACGATGCGGTACTGGATGTTGGGCCGGTCGAACCCGGCGACGACGTGTTTCGCGCCGGTCAGGTTCAACCGTTGCGCGATCTCCGCGCGGGTCTGAGCCGTTGCGGTTGCCGTCAGCGCGATGCGGGGGACGTCCGGCCAGCGTTCGTGCAGGTCGCAGAGCTGGAGGTAGTCGGGGCGGAAGTCGTGGCCCCACTGCGCGACGCAGTGTGCCTCGTCGATCGCGAACAGGGCCTTGTTCGCCTTGTCCAGCAGGCGGATCGTGGACTCGACGCGCAGCCGCTCCGGCGCGAGGTAGAGCAGGTCGAGCTCGCCGGCGAGCAGGGCCCGTTCGGTGTCGCGGCGCTGCTCGGGGGACTGGGTCGAGTTGAGAAACCCGGCCCGCACGCCGAGCGCCTGCAGGGCGTCGACCTGGTCCTGCATGAGCGCGATCAGCGGCGAGACCACCACGCCGGTTCCGTCGCGAACCAGCGCGGGCACCTGGTAGCACAGCGACTTCCCGCCGCCCGTCGGCATCAGCACCAGCGCGTCCCCGCCGGCGACCACGTGCTCGACGACCTCGGCCTGCGGCCCGCGGAAGGCCGGGTAGCCGAAGACGCGATGCAGCACCTCGAGCGCTGCGCCGAGCTGGGGGGAGGGAGGGGCCGAGGTCACTCGCCCGAGCGTAGGGGCCGGCCCGACGTCAGTGCGCGATGGCGACGATCGCGTCCCAGCTCGCGCCCGCCGTCGTGAGGTAGGTGGTGAGCGGCCAGTCCGAGTTGGACGGGTAGGTCGCCGGCGAGGAGTACCCGGTCCCGCCGTCGTGGTCCCACGCGAAGACGCCGCCCAGGGTCACCGACGTCGCCGTCGTCGTGGGCGCGATCTGCAGGGTCACGCGCCACACGCCGTCGTGCATCGTTCCCGAGATCAGGGTGGGCTCCGTGTACGGCGCGACCCAGACGTGGACGCGGATGCGCGTCGTGGCGGCGGCGGTCCCGACCGCGACGGTGCTCGGAGTCGGCTGCGCCTCGACGATCGTCGGCGGGACCGCGTCGACCGTGCAGGAGGTGTGGTCGTCGAGGAACTCGACGTGGCAGTAGTTCGTGCCCGCGCCGCCGCGCAGAACGTCCCGTCCGCGCACGGCTGGGTGCCGGCGCAGGGCGGGAACGGTGCGAACGGACCCCGGGGTCTGACCGTTCGGTGGAGGGGCGAGGAGGCCGGAGCGGTGGGGCATCGGCCGCACCTGCTGTTTCTCGCAGTACGGCTGCCAGAAAGAACGTAGAAGTGATACTGTATTGAACGCGAAACAGATATCCTGCCTTCGTGACGGACTACCGCGAGAGGATCGCCGATCGGCTCGTCCGGGACGCACTGACCACGTTCGGGGCCGTGGTGATCCAGGGAGCGCGAGCGGTGGGCAAGACCACGCTCGGCCAGCAGGTCGCCCAGAGCTCGGTGCGGCTGGACTCCTCGCCGCGGCTGGCCGAGTTGGCCGAGGTCTCGGCCGATGCCGTGTTGCGAGGGGCCACCCCTCGGCTGATCGACGAATGGCAGTTGGCGCCTTCGCTGTGGAACGCGGTCCGCCACACGGTCGACGAGCGCGGCGTGCCGGGACAGTTCATCCTCACCGGCTCCGCGACTCCGGCCGACGACCTCACCCGACACAGCGGCGCGGGGCGCTTCCGGCGGATCACCCTTCGACCGATGGCCTTGGCGGAGAGCGGGGAGAGCACGGGGGAGATCTCGCTGGCCTCCCTCTTCGTGGCCGGCGGCCCGACCCCTGCCGGGATCGGGGGCCCGACGGTGATCGACTACGCCGGACTGCTCGTCCGCGGCGGATGGCCGGCCCTGGTGGCACAGCCCGCGCGCTCGGCCACCGAGTACCTCGGCGCCTACCTCGACGACATCGCCCGCGTCGACCTCCCGGGCGCCGCCACGAGCGTCGACCCGGCACGGATGGGAGCGCTGATCCGTGCGCTGGCCCGCAACGTCTCCACCGAGGCAACCGCGACGTTGCTGGCACGGGAGTCCGGCCTGGGAGCCGCCGAACCGGGCGGTGTTCCGGGCGAGTCGGTGTCGGCCCAGTCGGTGCGGCGCTACGCCGACGCCCTCGCCCGGATCTTCGTCCTGGAGGAGCAGCCCGCCTGGGCACCACACTTGCGCTCCAAGGTGCGGCTGCGGGTCAGCCCGAAATGGCACTTCGCCGACCCGTCGCTGGCCTGTGCGGCCCTCGATGCAGGCCCGGAGGTGCTCCTTGCGGATCCCGAGATGCTCGGGCTGCTGTTCGAATCGCTGTGCGTGCGGGACCTGCGAATCTACGCCCAGCCCATCGGCGGCTCGGTCTACCACTACCGCGACGAAACCGGCCTGGAAGTCGACGCGATCGTAGAACTGCGCGACGGTCGCTGGGCGGCGTTCGAGGTCAAGCTCGGTGGGGAGCGTGCGGTCGAGGGTGCCGCTGCAAGTTTGCGCAAGTTGCGCGGCAAGGTCGCCGAATCGCGGGCCGTGCAGCTTCGTTCGTTGAACGTCCTCACCGCGGGCGAGCTGAGCTACACCAGGCCCGACGGCGTCAACGTCCTGGCATTGGGCCACCTCGCTCCTTGACCGCGGCCACCCGGGCCACGCCCCCGTGCTGCGGCTTGGGCCGTCGAAAATCGTTTCCCCGTAGGCCTTTTCGCCTGCCATGCTCCACGCCGTCGATCACGACGAGACGGGAGGTGAAAAAGATGAAGCTTGCCGAAGGACTGGCTCGGCGCAGCGACGCGCAGAAGCGTCTGGAGCAGTTGCAGGCCAGGGCGGTGGCGTGCGCGCGCTATCAGGAAGGCGAGGCGCCGGCCGAGAGTGCGGCCGAGCTGCTTGCGGAGGCGCGCGGGGTCGTCGAGGAGGTCGAGGGGCTGGTGCGCCGGATCAACCGTACGAACGCGGCCACGGAACTGGAGCCGGGTCTGACGATCACCGATGCGATCGCCGCTCGCGAGATGCTCGCGCGCCGTCGCACGGTGGTGACCGCGGTGGAGGTCGCAGGTGAGTGTGAGTCCCTCGGAGCTGCGCGCGAACATCTACCGGTTGCTGGACGAGGTGCTCGAAAGCGGAATTCCGCTGGAGGTCGAGCGCAACGGGCGGACTCTTCGCATCGTCCCCGACGAGCCGCGGGCAAAGCTCGCGCGCCTGGTGCCGCACCCCGACGCGATCGTGGGAGACCCCGAGGACCTCGTCGCGATGGACTGGTCAGGAGCGTGGAGTCCGGACGGGACCTGACCGATGCACCTGGACACCACGCCGTCGTGTGGCTCTACCAATCCGGCGTCGAGCGATTCCCCGCCGGCGCGCACACCGCCCGTTAGGCGATCCTCTTGGAGGCCGTCCGCCTACCCCAGCGGCCGGCAGAGGTGCTCGGCGGCGGCCACGACGTGCGGGTGCTTCAGGCCGAGTGGTTCGACCCCGTCCAGGGTGAGCGCGCCGACGTCCCACAGCCCGATGCTGCCCCATTCCGGGTTGTAGTAGGACCACCACCGCACCCCGGCGAATCTGCCGTCGGCGTGAAGCGTGCGTGCCCATCCCTGCGTGACGGCGCGGTCGCGCGTCACTACGCGCGAGGGTCGCAGTCCTAGGTGGACGAGCCGTTCGGCGTCGTCGAGGTCGCACACCGCGGCAGCCTCCTCCAGGTGGTAGGCGGCCAGGGCCGCCACGCTGCCCGGCAGAGACGGCTTTCCTCGGAACAGCCCCGCACTCCAGCGGGGAAAGGACCCAAAGGCTTCCGCGACCGCGCATCGGGGGTCGTCGCCCAGGTAGAGCGTGTCGTACAGATCGGGGTTGTCGATGCGGTTCGAGCCGGTGGAGGCGGGCACATGCAGGGGGTGTCCCGGCGTTCCCACGGATGCGTCGTCGAGAAAGGGCAGGACGCGGTAGAGGACCGTCACGTCCGGCTCAGGCGAACGCGCCCTGGCCGAGCGCGTCGATCGCACTCAACACGGGCCCGGCGCCCCGCAACGTGAGCACGTCGATGGGCCGCGCTCCGCCGAGGTGGGCGTTGTTGCCGCACAGCCACAGGCCGGCCTCCTCCGGGTGCAGCTCTGCGAGCAGGCGGTCCAGGACGTGGTCCAGGTCCGAGATGCGCCGGCGGTTCTCCGGCGAGAGCCGCTCCTTGCCCGATCGCCAGCGCGACGGTTGGCTGCGGGAGACACCGAGCAGTTCGGCGACGACGTTGTTCCCCAACGCCTGTACGACCCGGGCGACCGGAGCATCGGGCGAATAGTGCGCGGCGGCCGCCGGTGCAACCTTGAGGGTTGGCGGGGCGACGGCGCGTGCACGTCCCTTGGCGACTCGGCCCGGCGCCGCCGCCTTCTTGGCGGTTGACCGCCCGGCCGCCGACGCCGGCGAGGTCCGAGTGTTGGACGCCACGAGTACCTCCTCGACCTGAATAACCCAACGGTAATTGTTGGGTTGGTGGTGTCAACCTACCGATCAGAGAGCCGTATTGCTTTCCGTCTCGGGATTCCAGTGACGGCGGGGGAGCGGGCTCGGACCTCGTCGCGGGTAGCCGAGCACGGCCGGCAGGGCTGCGAGCCGGACCTCGTTCGGGGCGAAGGCCGGCCGCCGAGCGTCGACCGGCGCCTCGAACCGGATCTGCTCCTCGAACTGGATCCCCGGCTCGGGCCCTACAGGTACTTCAACTCCCGTTCGAGCATCTTGACGGGGAAGCCGGTCTTCTTCGCGACGTGCTCGCAGGCGTAGCCCGCCGCGAGCATCTCGACGGCCTCGTCCCAGGTGATGCCCAGGGGCGTCTCGTTCTTGACGTTGCGCACCTCGAGCGGGGGAGTCGACTTCTTGACGCGCGTCACGGGGAAAGCCTACGGCCGCCGCCGGCCGCGGGTGCACTCATTCGCCGGGCCCGACGCGGCGGCGCACCAGGTCGATCGGGCGCACCGCGCCGCGGGCCAGGATCAGATGGCGCTGCAGCCCGCGGTGCAGGTCGGCCAGGTCCAGCGCGGCCAGACCGCCGTCCTGCGCGGCGGCGAATTCGCAGCGCAGCGCGAGGTCCCGCATCGCGCCCAGGACCCGGCGGTCGGCGGTCTTCGCCAGCGCCACCGCGCTCGCCTCGAGCCGCCCGAAGGCGTCGGCGGGCAGGTGCTCGCGGGCCAGCTCCGCGTGCACGGCCGGCACCAGCACGGCGCCGATCGGGCGCAGGTCGGCGGCGCGCACGTCGGACAGGAACACCGCGGACAGCGTCTCGGCGTGCACGGCCAGCACGCACTTGCGCCCGTCGATCCACACCAGGTTCGCGTACCAGTCCCGCGGCGAGGGCTCGACCTCGACGATCCGGTCGGCGCCGGGCTTCAGTACCTTCAGGAGCTTGCCGGTGCAACGCAGCACGATCGGCTCCGCGCCGCCCGCGGGGGCCGGGGCGGCGGGGCGCCACGCGAGGCGGGTCAGGGCCCAGTCGGCCGCGCCGGGATCGAATCCGGCCTCGACGCGGGCGCCGCCGTCCTCCGGCGGGCAGGACCCGGCCCCGTCCAGGCAGCGCGGGTAACGGGTCCACGGCTCCGCCACAGAAATCTGGCGCACCGTCAGATCGTGGTGCCACTCCTCGCCGAAGTCGTAGACGTACTCCATCGGGGCGCCGACGCGCGCGATCTGCGCCACCGTCGTGCGGCGCTCGTCGAGGAGCTCGTCGTCGTCGCCGTCCGGATCCGGGGGACCGAATCGCCGCCCGCCTACGGTGAACTCGTGCAGGTGGCTGTTCGTCCAGCCCATCGTGGCCTGCAGGACCGCGTGCAGGTCGGCCAGGCTCGCCGCCGCTGGGATCGCGAAGTGCCGCCACACCGCCGGGACCGCGCCGCGCAGGCGGACCTCGAACTCCACCACCTCGGCGTCGGGGGACAGCTGTGGCCGCATGGACCCAGCCTGCCGCACCGCCCGCGCCAGGCTCGCCGACACCCGGAAACCGCGGTGAGTTAGGTCACCCTAAGAAACCCTGTTCGGGGCCTGGTCATCGGGCGGGGGGCGGGTTAGCGTCGAGCCGTCGCGGGATGTCCGGGGGGCAGCTGGGCGCCGCGCGTAGCCGCGGACACCGCCGTCCTCGCGGCCACCCTTCCGCCGCGGGCGCATCGGCCGCGGCGGCATCCCGCGCACCACCTGGGGGAGCACCGTGAGGCAGCCCACCGTCGCCGTGATCGGAGCCGGCCCGGCCGGCGTCCCCGCCGCGGACGTCCTGCTCGATCGCCACCCCGGCGCCCGCGTCGACGTGTTCGAGCGCCTCCCGGCCCCCTACGGCCTCGTCCGCTACGGCGTCGCGCCGGACCACCCCCGGACCGAGGAGATCGTCGAGGCGCTGGCGCGGGTCGTGTCGCGTCCGCAGATCCGGTTCTTCGGCAACGTCGAGTTCGGCGCCGACGTCGAGCTCGCCGAGCTGCGCCGGTTCTACGACGCGGTGATCGTCGCCACCGGCGCGGACGCCGACGACCACCTCGACCTGCCCGGCATCGACCTGCCGGGCAGCTTCGGCGCCGCGGACTTCCTCTCCTGGTGCGACGGGCACCCCGACGTCCCGCGCACCTGGCCCCTGACGGCCCGTCAGGTCGCCGTTATCGGCGCCGGGAACCTGGCACTGGACGTCGCGCGCATGCTCGCCAAGCCCATCGAGGAGCAGCTCGGTACCGAGATCCCCGCCAACGTCGAGGCGGGCCTGCGCGCGAACGCGTGCACCGACGTGCACGTGTTCGCCCGCCGCGGCCCGGCCCAGTGCACGTTCACCCCGATGGAGCTGCGCGAGCTGTCGCACTCTCCGAACGTGGACGTGATCGTGCATCCGCAGGGCTTCGAGATCGACGAGGCCGGCCAGCGCGCGATCACCGACAACAAGTCCACCCGCCTGGTCGTCGACACCCTCCTGCGCTACCTCGAGGCCGAACCGACCGGCGCGCGCAGCCGCATCCACATCCACCTGTGCCAGGCGCCGATCGAGATCCTCGGCGAGGAGCGCGGCGAGGTGACCGGCCTGCGCGCCGAGCGCACAGTCCTGCAGGGCGACGGCACGGTCCGCGGCACCGGCGAGCTGCGGGACTGGCCCGTGCAGGCCGTGTACCGGGCGGTCGGACACCGCTCGCGCGCCGTGACGGGCCTGCCGTTCGACCACGTCGGGGGAGTGCTCTCCCACCGGGCCGGCCGCGTGCTGGACCTCGACGGCACCGCAGTCCCCGGCGTCTACGCGACGGGCTGGATCGAGCGCGGACCCGTCGGCCCGATCGGGCACACCACGTCCGACGCGGCCGAGACGATCGGCTCCCTGCTCGAGGACCTGCCCGGCCTGCTCGCCCCCACCTACGCCGACCCGAACGCGATCGTCGCCTACATGCGCGAGCGGGGCGTCGAGCACACCGGGTGGGTCGAGTCCACCTGGTCTTCCCGACGCTGCTCGTAACGTCCGAACAAGCGGTCGCTATAGCGCCCACTTCTTCGGACGTTGGGCAGGACGGCAAGATCGCCAGGCCGGGTGTGAGTCATGGACGTGGCGTCCCGGAGTTTGTGCAGGTCATTCCCTAGTCTGATTGTGGGTTTAGCAATCAGCTTTACGATGGGAGTGCCATGGCCAGGGACTACTCGTCGATGACGGTGC
>JBQTKD010000030.1:0-87731 GCA_052386455.1 Sporichthyaceae bacterium | reverse complement strand
CGCCCTCGCCCTGCTCGACGGGCCGGGCTCCCCCGGCGGTGCGCACGGCCTCGTCGAGGATCTCGTAGTGCCGCGCCACCGCTTGGGCCATCGCGGCGCGGTCGGCCTCCCACGCCGTGGTGGACGCTGCGATGTCGGTCAGCAGGAAGGTGACCGTGCCGGTGGGGAGGCGCCCGCTCATGGCGCCGAGCATGCCGCAGGCGCGGCCGGCGAATATCCTCCGATCGGGTTAACCCGCCTACTCCTCGACGTTGAGCACGTAGCGCGCGATGCGCTCCTGTAGAACGGGGAACACGTCGGGCGTCGAGTTCACCAGCAGCAGGAAGCTGGACCGGCTCATCGTGAGGAAGACGCTCGGCGACTCGGTGCGGACGGTCGCCGTCCGCGGACGGTTCTGCAGCAGCGCCAACTCGCCGAAGTGGTCGCCGTCGATGAGACGGTCGAGAACGCGCTCGGCTCCGTCGGCGTCGGACATGCTCACCTCGACGCGGCCCCGGGCGATCAGGAAGAAGCGCTCGCCTTCGTCGCCCTCCCGGAAGACGACCTGATCGCCTTCGAAGTACTCCGAGGCGAGCAGCCCCGCGATCCGCGCCAGCACCTCGTCGGCCAGGTCGGCGAACAGGGTGATGTGGCGCAGACGGGCCGGCGACACCGACGCCGTCCGGCCGTCCCCGGAGACGTGGAAGCCGCTCTGCTTCTCCCAGAGGTCCGCGTACACCCCGCCGGCGCGCAGCAGGTCGTCGTGCGTGCCCTGCCCGACGAGCCGGCCGTGGTCCATCACGAGGATGTGGTCCGCCTGGCTCGCCGAGGCGAGCCGGTGGGTGACGCTGACGACCGTGCGGCCGTAGGCCACGTCGGCGAGCATGGCGTTGACGGCCCGTTCGGTGGCGGGATCCAACGCGGCGGTGACCTCGTCCAGCAGCAGGATTGCGGGATCGCGCACCAGCGCGCGGGCGATCGCGAGACGCTGCCGCTGGCCGCCGGACAGGCGCCCGCCCTGTTCGCCGACGACGGTGTCGAGCCCGTCCGGCATCCGCTGCACGGCGGCGTGCAGTTGCGCGCGACGAATCGCGAGCTCCACGGTCTCGTCGTCCGCCTGCGGGTCGCCGATCCGCACGTTCGCCCGGATCGTGTCGTTGAACAGGAAGTTGGCCTGGAGAACGACGCCGACGTGGGACCGGAAGGACTGCTGCGTGAGGGCGCGCAGGTCCACGCCGTCGATCTGCACCGAGCCCCGGTCGGGGTCGTAGAACCGCAGCAGGAGGTTCAGCAGCGTCGTCTTGCCGGCCCCGCTGCCGCCGACGACGGCCACCGAGGATCCGGGCCGAATGTCGAAGGCGACACCGGACACCGCGGGCTTGCCGGCGACGTAGCCGAAGCCGACGTCGACGAAGCGGATCCCGCGAAGACCGTCTTGGACAGCAGGGCGAGGATCGCGGTGAAGGCGACCAGCCCGCCGACGGTCAGGTCGCCGGCGACCGCGAAGTGCGCGCCCAGCGCGATGACGGCCACCTGGGCCAACAGGACGCCCAGCGCCGCGACGTCGCCGACCACCGACAGGCGGCTGCGCGAGCGGATCGAGCACGTCCGGTGGTCGTCGAGGCGCTCTTCGAACCGGCGCGCCAGCTCCGTCTCGAGGTTGAACATCCGTACCAGCTGGTTGGCGTGCATCGTGTCCTGGACCGTGCGCAGCAGTCGGGAGTCGGAGTCGCTCAACTGCTCGTTGGCCGCCACCGACCACGGCTGCAGACGCTCGGCCACCAAGACCACCTCGACGAGCAGGACGAGCGCGACGGCCGCCAACCGCCAGTCGAGCCACACCAGCAGCGGTACGCCGATGACGGCAGTGGCAGCAAGGCCGACGGTGTTCAGGAATCCGGTGGTGTAGCCGGCGTCCACGCCCCGCACGTTGCTCTGGTAGATCTTCACGACTCTGCTCGGCGAGGTCCCGAGGAAGTAGGACGGCGAGAGCCGCAGCAGGCGCGCGTAGAGCTCGCGACGGACGTCGTTCGAGATCTCCGCCGACGCCACCGCCATCGCTCGGCGACCGGCCAGCGTGGCGGCCGCGGCGACCGCGAACCCGAGCACGATCGCCACGACGAGCGCGACCATTCCGGACCCGGCGTCCGGTCCCTTGGCGTGGTCGACGATGTACTTCACGCTGAGCGCGAGCCCGAAGACGAACGCCTGCTCGACGAGCAGTGCGGCGACCGAGATCGCGGCCAGCCGCGGGTGCGCCCGCCACGTCTTCGCGGCGCGGGCCAACATCTGCAGGGTGCCGCCAGCGCGCACCGAACGCCCAGGCCTGCCAGTCATCACAAGCCTCTCCGGGCACAAGATCGCGAGGGACAGTGTGGGGGCTGCACAGGTGGAGGAAACACCAACGCCAGATGAACGCTGAGCGACGTGAATCGCGATGTGTCGTCGCCGATACGGTGAGCGCCACCATGAGCGACCCGTACCCAGCCGACGACTTCCGCCGCGCCGGCCCGCCGATCTCCGTGCTCGCGGGGCTGGCCGTCGCCGGTCTCGCCCTGGCGGGGGCCGCCTCGGTCTGGACGGCCGTCGCCTTCGCGCAGCGCGACGTTGGCGACCTCCGGCGCTACGCCGGCAGGCAGTTCGTGGGAACGCCGAAGGAGCGCGACATCGAACTGGCCGAGTACACCGGTGCCTTCGTCCGCCAGGCGGCGCTGCCGCTCGGCGTGGCGATCGTGGTGTGCGCCGTCGTCTTCCTGATGTGGCTCTCGGCCGCCGACCGTGCCGCCCGCGACTGGGCGGGCGGGTTGGACACCGACCGCGGGCGCGCGCTCGGCGCCTGGTTCGTTCCGGTCGCGAACCTCGTGATCCCGCTGCGCTCCCTGCGCGAACTCGCCGTCGCCCACCGTGCCTGGACCGCCGAGAAGGCGGTGTGGGCGTGGTGGATCCCCTGGGTTCTGAGCACGCTGATCGGCGTCTTCTTCCTCAACGCCGCGTTCGCATGGGCGCCGTTCTACACCGGGCCCACCGACCCGACGCCGGAGGACCTCGCCGGACTCGACGGCTACGGGGTGTTCGTCGGCGGCGGGCTTGCCGTTGCCGCACTGGCGATGATCGTGGTCGTCGTGAACCTGACTACCGCCGTTCGGGGGCGGTACGGAGACGTGAACGACGAGGGTTAGCAGTCGCTAGGCTACTGTCCGGTAACCGCAGACGGGAGCACGCATGGGCCGCTTGGCGCAGACCGAGAACCTGACCGACGTCCAGCAGGAGATCCTGCGCACGGTCAAGGACTTCGTCGACAAGGAGATCATTCCGGTCGCCCAGCACCTCGAGCACACCGACACCTACCCCACCGACATCGTCGAGGGGATGAAGCAGCTCGGGCTGTTCGGGATCACGATCCCCGAGGAGTACGGCGGCCTCGGCGAATCGCTGCTGACCTACGCGCTCGTCGTCGAGCAGATCGCCCGCGGGTGGATGAGCGTCTCGGGCATCATCAACACCCACTTCATTCTCGCCTACATGCTCGTGCAGCACGGGACGCCCGAGCAGAAGGCGTACTACCTGCCGAAGATGGCCGAGGGCGAGGTCCGCGGCGCGTTCTCGATGTCCGAGCCCGAGTGCGGTTCCGACGTCGCCGCCATCAAGACCCGCGCGAAGGTCGACGGCGAGGACTTCGTCGTCAACGGCGCCAAGATGTGGCTGACCAACGGCGGCTCCTCGAACCTCGTCGCGGTCCTGGTGAAGACCGACGAGGGCGCCGAGTCGGTCTACAAGAACATGACGGTGCTGCTGGTCGACAAGACGCCCGGCTTCGGCGAGGTCGACAAGGGCCTCGTGATCCCCGGCAAGATCGAGAAGATGGGCTACAAGGGCGTCGACACGACCGAACTGGTCTTCGACGACTACCGCATCGCGCAGACCCAGGTGCTCGGCGGCGCGGCGGGACGCGGCCGCGGCTTCTACCAGATGATGGACGGCGTCGAGGTCGGCCGCGTCAACGTCGCCGCCCGCGGGTGCGGCGTCGCGCTGCGCGCGTTCGAACTGGGCATCCAGTACGCCCAGCAGCGCCAGACGTTCGGCAAGCAGATCGCCGATCACCAGGCCGTGCAGTTCCGGCTCGCGGACATGGCGTGCAAGGTCGAGTCCGCCCACCAGATGATGGTCATGGCCGCCCGCAAGAAGGACTCCGGGGAGCGCAACGACCTCGAGGCCGGCATGGCCAAGTACCTCGCCAGCGAGTACTGCCGCGACGTCGTCGAGGACTCCTTCCGCATCCACGGCGGCTACGGGTTCTCTAAGGAGTACGAGATCGAGCGCCTCTACCGCGAGGCCCCGATGCTGCTGATCGGCGAGGGCACCGCGGACATCCAGCGCATGATCATCGGCCGCCGCCTGCTCGAGGACTACAAGCTACGAAGCTGAGCGGAGCGCCGAGCGAGGAACTCACTCGAGCGATCCCGAAGCGAGGACGCTTGTTGAGCGCAGCGATCACAAACTCCGTAGCTGATGGACTAGACTGGACTAAGTCCAGGCTGCGAGGCATCGATGACCGACGTCGTGAACATTCACGAAGCGAAGACACACCTGTCCAAGCTGCTGGCGCGCGTTGCGGCCGGCGAACGGATCGTCATCGCCAAGGCGGGCGAGCCCATCGCCGATCTGGTGCCGCACAGCCCGAACAGGGTGAAGTTCGGGACGCTGAAGGGTCGGATCTCGGTCCCGGACGACTTCGACGATCCCGACCCCGAGATTCTGCGGATGTTCTACGGCGAGGACGTCGGCGCCGATGCCCCTGCTTGACACCCACGTCGCGGTGTGGGTGCTCGACGGGGATTCGCGACTCGGGACGGTCGCGACCGGACTCGTCCACGATGCCGTCGACGTCTACGTCTCGGCGGCCAGCGTGTGGGAGTTGACGATCAAGGCGATGCTGGGACGAGTCCGAGTCGAGCCGGGTCTGCCGGCGAGACTTTCCGAAGCCGGGCTCGAGTTGCTTGCGGTCGCACCCCAGCACGCCGAGGGGCTGCGCCGATTTCCCGAACTGACACGCCACGACCCATTCGACCGTCTGCTGCTGGCCCAGGCCTCCGTCGAGAACCTGCCCTTCCTGACGGCCGATCGGATCCTGCTCGGGCTCGGCCACGAGTTCGTGCTCGACGCCACTCGTTGACGGCGCGTCACACAGCGCGGCGAATAGCCCGCTCAGAGGTCGGCATCGTCGTACCAGGCGAACGCCGGCGGAGCGGCCACGAGCTTACCGAGCCGGTCCAGGTCGCCGTTGTCGGCGCGCATCTTCAGGTAGCTCAGGTGGTTCTCCTTCGCCTCCCACCGTTCGATCAACAGGATTTTGTTCGGGTCGTCCTGGTCCCGGTGCGAGGTAGTGCCGAGGCTGCCTTCCCACGCTCGCAGCTCCGGGACGAACTTGGACATGATCGCGATGAGGTTGTCCACCTCGCCGGGCTTCGCGACGAGCAGGGCGGTTGCGGTGATGGCCATGGGCACCTGTCCTGGTGGCGGCTGATGTGTCGGCCCGACCCTAGGAGGGCCGGGCAACGCTCGGTGTCGCCCCGGCGACACGTGCCGGAAGTCGGCCCCGACTACTGCCGTGCGTCTCGGTTACCCGCCCCGGCGCGTCACCTCCGCGGCGAGCTCGGCGCGGCTGGTCAGGCCGAGCTTCGCGTACGTGCGCTGCAGGTGCGTCTTGATCGTGTTGACGCTGACGAAGAGCCGGCGCCCGATCTCGGCGTTCCCGACTCCCTCCGCCACCAGCCGCGCCACGTCCAGCTCCATCGGGGTGAGCGCCGCCCACCCGAACGACGGACGGCCGCGCTCGCCGCGCGCCCGCGAGGCGTAGGCAACCGCGGCGTCGACGCCCAGCGACGCGCCCTCCTTGGCCGCGGCGGCGCAGTCCTCGTCGCTCAGAAGGGCATCGCGCGTCGACGCCGTGTCGGGCGGCACCAGGCGGTACCCGAGCTCTTCGCGGCGAGCGGTCGCGGCGCCGAACAGCCGCGCCGCCTCCAGTTGACTCTCGCTGCGCACTGCGAGGCAGGCGAGGGTTTCCAGCACGTCGACGGCGTCGAGGGCGTAGCCCTGTGCGACGTGCACCGCCAAGGCCGCGTGTGCCAGGTCTTCGGCCCGCGCGAGCTCCCCTCGGGCCGCAGCCAGTAAAGCGTCGAGGTGGTCGGCCGCGGCGCGTACGTACGGGCTGCCGACCGCGGCCCCGGTGGCTCGAGCGGTTTCCACATAGCCGTCCGTCACCTTCGCGTCGTGGTCGACGAAGAACCGCGCGCACGCGACCGCCGCGTGAGCGACCTGCCATGGATCCTGCAGCCGTTCGGCGGTGGCTAGCGCCTCGACGAGGGCGGCCTCGGCGTCGGGCGCGCCCAGTGCTGCCAGCGCGCGCCCCCGGATCGTCATGAGATAGGCCAGGAAGCCGTACCCGCCGTCGCCGAGGACGATCGGGATCACCGGGTCCACCAACTCCAACGCTCGGTCCGGGTTGCCGCCGAACAGCTGCAGGAAAGCGAGCACGCCGGTGTTCATTCCGCCCCCGAATCCGACCGGGCCTGCCGCGAGCCGAAAGCATTCGCTCGCTGCAGCGCCGGCCGTCGGGAAGTCGCCGGCCCGCAGCGCCAGCACGGACTGGTAGCAGTGGTCCAACACCAGATAGGGGTGGCTGTCGTAGCGGCGGGCCACCGCCAGCGCCGCGTCCACCAGGCCGCGAGCGTTCACGAGGTCGTCCGAGCGCATCGCCACGATCAGTCGGCAGCAGGACAGATCCAGCAGCGAGAGGACTTCGCCGGCTTCCTCGGCAAAGGGCTGCGCCGCGTCCAGCGCTGCCCGCGCCGCCGCGGGGTCGCCGCGGAACATGGCCAGGCGAGCCTGGAGATGCAACGCCTGCGCTCGGCTTCGTGCGCCGGCCTCCGCGTCGAGCAGCGTCGATGCTCGGGCGGCGGTCGCGGACAGCGCCGCCACGTCGGACAGCGCTGTTTGGCCGGCGCCCAGCGTCATCAATGCGTCGATCTGCACGGCGGCGGGTCGAGCGCTCAGGCCCGGGAGTTCGACGGCACGCCGCCCCCAGTCATGCCCCTCTCGATACCTGCCGCGTCCCGCCAGCGCCAAGAGGAGATGTCGCACCAGCTCGACGCTTCGATCGATGTCCGTCCCGGACAGACACCAGTCTGCGGCCGCACGGCAGTTGTCCTGGTCGCCGACGAATCGCCGGACCCGCTCGAGGTTCGTGCCGTCGAGACCCAAGCCGCCCGCGCGCAGGAACTCGAGGAAGTAGCCGAGATGGGCTTCGCGAGCCGTCGCAGTCTCCCCGGCCCGCTCGAGTTCCGTCGCCGCGAATGCCCGCAGCGTTTCGAGGAGCCGGTAGCGGCCCTCGGCGTCGTCGACCACGGCCACCATCGACTTCGCGACCAGCGCGTCGAGGAGGTCGAGTATCGCGCCGGCGTCGAGCCCCGGCGCGGCCGCGGAGGCTACTGCCTCGGCTGCGTCGAGGGTGAAGCCGCCCGCGAACACCGCGAGCCGACGAAACAACAGGCGCTCGTCCTCCGACAGCAGCTCGTGGCTCCACGTCACCGAGGCCTCCAGCGTGCGCTGCCGGCCCAGCGTGCCCCGAGTACGGCCCGTCAACAGCCTGAACCGGTCCTCCAGCTGCCCCAACATCTGACCTGGGGTCAGCGACCGAGACCGGGCGGCCGCCAACTCGATCGCCAGCGGGATCCCGTCGAGGCGGTCGCAGATCTCGGCGAGCAGCGCCTCGTCGTCGACCGCGAAGTTTGGTCGCGCCGCCGTCGCCCGCTCGACGAACAGCGCCACGCCGTCCGCGCCCATCGACGGCACCTGCCACACCACCTCCCCGGCAACCCCCAGAGCCTCCCGGCTGGTGGCCAGGACGTACACCCCTGGACATCGAGCCAGCACGGCGACCGCCAGTTCCGCGCAGGCCTCGACGACGTGCTCGCAGTTGTCCAACACCAGCAGTAGATCCCGCGCGACGAGGTGCGCGAGGAGCCGGTCGGCCGCCGACGCCCCCGCGACGTCGCCGACCCCGAGCACCGTCATGACGGTCTCCGCGACGAGGTCCGGGTCGGTCAGCGGCGCCAGATCCACGAAGGCGACTCCGTCGGCGTGACGCGGTGGTCCGCGAGGCGATACGGCTCCGCGGTCCGGTGCCCGTCCTCGGGGTGGAACCCACCTGCGACGTCGAGATTCTCGGCTATGCCCTCCCGGCGGGCACTCCGCTCATGTTGTTGACCCGCCTTGTCTCGGCGCGCGGCGACGGAACCCCGGGCGCCCGCAACTTCGACCCGGATCGCTGGCTGGCAGGCGCGATCGAGGCCCGGGGCTTCCTCTCCTTCGGTGCCGGCCCGCGGGTGTGCCCGGGCCGCGGACTGGCCTATCTGGAGGCCAAGACCGCGCTGGCCATGCTCGTGCATTGCTTCGACCTGACCCCCGACCCGGCGGCGCCGGCCGTGCGAGAGCGGTTCGGAATGACCACCGGGCCCGAGGCGGTTCGGGTGATCCTGCGCCAACGCACCACGGTCGGTACGTCGTGATCTGCTCTGCCCCCATGGCCCTTCTCGGCGCCGTGCTGGTGCTGGGGGGTTGCGGCACGCGCTTGGACGCGGCCGAGCTTCGCGCCACCAACGAGGAAGTGACGCTCAGTCAGACGTCGAAGGACGTCAACGCGCGCGGCGGTCTCGCCTGTCATTCCGTGGTGCTCTACCAACGCGACGACGGCAACGACGTTTCCCGTTCACCTTCCACGCCGACCGGACACGTGAAACTCCCGGACGTTGCGTATTCGTGGAGGTGCTAACCAGAGCGGGTTGGACGACGCCGCGCGCCAACCGATCCCTTTGCAGCTGACGGGTTCGGGTGGGCGGCCTAGAAGGGGCGGTCCAGTTCCCATCGCTCCTTGAGCAGCAGATGGAGCGTGCCGAGGGTGCCCTCGTCCTCGAAGCCTTCGAAGCTGGTCGTCACCCGCACGAAGCCTTCGGGTACGTCCAACAGCAGGGCGCGCCGAAACTGCTCTCGGGCCTGATCGAGTCCACACGACACCGGCCCCGTCGTCATGGTCCATTCGTCGGGCACCTGCGCGGCGAGTGCACCCCCGATCGCGTCGATCACCGCGCGGCGCTGTCCGAAGGCACCTGGTTCGACGCGGACGCGGTTGGCGTAGTACTCCACCTTCATGCCTTCGGGCACGTTATCGCGGTAGTACTCGAAGCAGGCTCGCAGCAGTGCGCGCTGCTCCGCGGAGGGGTCGTCGACGCCGTAGTCCGGGACGAGCATCGCGAATCGAAGCCCGTGCCACTCGACGCTGGCCCACTCGGGAGGTTGCAAATGCTCGGCGGCGATGTGTCGGTCCAACTCCTCGACCGATACGGCGAGGCGAGCCGCCATCCGGCTGCGGATCTCGGCTCGCGCCTCGTGGAAGCCTGCCGCACTCTCGGCGACTTCCAACGGTTCACCGTTGGACAGGGCCGCCGTCCACCGACCCCGTCGCCACCGGTACGCGATCTCGATGCCGTCGACCGGAGCCGGCATCGGTTAACTCCCGGCCTCGGTCAGTAGCTCCGGCAGGTCGACGACGGCCGGGAACGGTTCCTCCAGTCGGAGCGAGGTACCTGCGGATTCGGGAACGTACTTTCCGGTGTGCAACCGCAGCACGTGCGCCGTTGGTCCGGCCTTCTCGATGCGCACGTAGGTCGCGATGCCGGACTCCGCGTACAGCGGCGGCTTGACCGCGCGGTCCAAGGCGACGCTGCCGGGGCTGACGATCTCCAACGCCAGCCGAACGTCGCGGGCCTCGAACACCCTCGCGTCGCCGTCGATGTGCGATACGACTACTGCGATGTCGGGGATGAAAATTCGACCGGTGATCAGCCGTACCCCGGCTCCGACGACGACCTCCAGCCCCGATGGACACACCGCGGCGAGAGCCATGGCCAACCGCAGCGTCAGACGCTGGTGCCCGACAGTCGGCGGAGGATTCACGAGCAACGCGCCGTCGAGCAGTTCGATCCGCGCGATGTCCTCGGGCAGATCGAAGTAGTCCGCCTCCGTCCACGGACCCTCGTTGAGATACCGCTCGGGCAGCACCGCCGCCTCCGGATGCACCGACATCGCCCCACCACCTCTCCATCCATGGTCGCACCCTGCCGGCGCCCACCGACAGAATCGGCGCCGAGCCGCCAGCAGGGCGCCAGCGCCAATCGGGTGACACACTTTCATACGGTGGTACACTTCGGTCGTGCCCACTACCCGCCCGCGCTACCAGATCACCGAGACCGACAGGCTCGCCGAAGCACTCGACGCGGCCGCTGCGCATTGGCCCCACGACGCCCAGAACCGCGCGAAGTTGCTGCTGCATCTGGTGGAGGAAGGATTCGCGGTCCTCGTCAACGAACGCGAGGAGTTGCTCCGGGCCCGCAGGGAAGCGATCCGGACCACCTCAGGGACGTTCGCCGACCTCTTCCCGCCCGACTACCTCGCCGATCTGCGGGAGGACTGGCCGGCGTGATCGTCCTCGACGCCAGCTTCCTGATCGCCTACCTGAGCCACCGCGACGCGCACCACGCGCGGGCCGCGGAACTGATGGGAACGCCAGAACTGCTGGGGTGCACGGCGAGCGAGATCACCTGGGCGGAGGTGCTGGTCTCGGCTGCACGGGCGGGACGAGCCGCCGAGGTCAATGCCGCACTGGCGCAGGTCGTCGAGGTGGCGCCACTTCCCGAAGACGCGCACGTAAAGCTGGCGGTGCTGCGCGCAGAGACCGGGCTGAAAATGCCGGACTGCTGCGCGATCCTCGTGGCGGAATCGACCCGATCGGGAATCGCGACCTTCGACGGACCATTGGCCAAGGCCGGCCGAGCTCGTGGAATCGCCATCTGGGACTAGGGTGCCACTCCCTCCGCCGGTCATATCTGGCGACGCGTCACTTCTACGGCCAGTTCCGCGCGGTTGGCGAGGCCCAGCTTGGCGTACACGTGCGACAGGTGCGCCTTGACGGTGTTGAGGCTGACGAACAGCGCGGCGCCGATCTCGGCGTTCGTCCCGCCCTGCGCGGCCAACCGGGCCACCTCCAGTTCGGTGGGCGTGAGGCTGGCCCAGCCGAAGGACGGCCTTCCGCGCTCGCCGCGGGCGCGGGTGGCGTACGCGACCGCGGCCTCGATGCTCAGCGCCTCCCCCTCCGCGAACTCCTCGGCGAACTCCTCCCGAACCGCGGCGACGTCGGGTGCCCCGAGCCGATAGCCGAGCTCCGCACGGCGGGCAGCCGTCGCGCCGAGGAGGCGCGCGGCCTCGGCTCCGCTGCCCTGACGCCCCGCCAGATCCGCGAGCGCCTCCAGCACGTCGACCACGTCGAGCGCGTAGCCCTGCGCGACGTGTACGGCCAACGCCGCGTGCTGCAAGTCTTCTGCCGCCGCCGGATCGGCGGCGGCAAGACCGGCGAGGTGGTCGGCTACGGCCGGTACCCACGGGCTTCGCAGCCGTCCCGCGCAGACACGAGCGATCTCGAGGAGCCCGTCCACCTCGCGGGCGTCGCCGAAGCGAGCCAGTTCCCGCGCCAGCGCGAGCGCGGCCTGAGCCTGTTGCCAGGGGTCCTGAACCGCGGTGGCCTCGTCGAGGGCCCGGCGCAACGCCGGGTCCGCCTCGTCGTGGCGCCCCAGCTCCGCCAACACGCGGCCTCGGGTCGTCAGCAAGTAGTTCTTCATCTGCGAGCCGCCCGCTTCCTCGCACTCGGCGAGCGCAAGCTCTGCCAGCCCGAGGGCCTGGCCCAACGACCCCGACAGGAGTTCGAGCTCCGCCAACGCGGCGTTGCTCAGCGCCGCCGCCCCCATTTCCCCGAGCCCCCGCGCCAGCCGAAGCCCGGTGCCGGCGGCCACCCGAGCGCGGTCCAGACGACCCGCTCGCAGCGCGAGCACCGCCTCGTAACCGTGATTCCAGGACCCGATGAACTCGTTGCCGAGTCGAGTCGCCACCGACTGCGACCCCTCGAAGGCCCTGTCCGCGCCGGGCAGGTCGTCGGCGCGCATGAGCGCGAAGAACCGATTGAGTTCGAGGTCCAGCAGGACCAGCAAGTCTGCGGCGGCTTCCGCCTGCGGCGTCGCTGCGTCGACGGCGGCCAGCGTCGCCTCCGGATCGACGAACATGGCCGCGAGCGACTGCAGGTGGTACATCCGAGACAGCACTCGCGGACGGTCGTCGTGCTCCGCCAGACGCCGGGCCTCGTCGGCCGAGGCGCGTACGCCCGCCAAGTCCGCGAGACACACCTGGGCGGCACCCAGGCACCACAGGGCGTCGACCTTCCCCGCCACCGACGTGCCGGACAACTCCGCGGCGCGGCTCGCCCAGTGCCGTCCTTCGCTGTAGCGGCTCCGGAAGAGACACATCGCCGCCCACGGCAGCGTGGTTTCGACCGCGACGTCGGGATCGCCGGACAGCGCCCACTCCAACGCGGTGCGGAAGTTATCCGCATCGACGATGTACCGGGCCAACACCGCCGGCGAGACGCGGACCAGATCCTCGTAGGCCACGCGCAACACACCGAGGTAGTGACTCAGATGCCCATCGCGAGCGGCCGCGGTCTCGCCCGCCCGGGAAAGTTCTCGGCCCCCGAAGGCGCGCATGGTCTCCAACAGTCGGTATCGCGCCACCGCGCCGTCCACTGCGTCGACGACGACGAGCATCGACTTGGCCAGCAGGGTGTCCAGGAGATCCAGCACCTCGCCGCGCTCCACGCCGGGCCCCGCGGCCGGCGCCACCGATTCGGCGGCGTCGAGGGTGAAGCCTCCGGCGAACACCGAGAGTCGGCGAAACAGCGTCCGCTCGGCGTCGGTGAGCAGATCGTGGCTCCAGACGACCGAGGCCTCCAGCGTCTGTTGCCGGGCCAGCGCGCCGCGGGTTCGACCGGTCAGCAGCCGGAATCGATCTTCCAGCTCGGCGAGAATCTGATGCGCAGTCAGCGCGCGGGCGCGCGCCGCTGCCAGTTCGATGGCCAGCGGGATGCCGTCGAGCCGAGCGCAGATCTCCGCTACCGCCGTGTCGTCGGCGACGAAGTTCGGGCGGACCTTGCGCGCGCGCTCGCCGAACAGCGCGATCGCATCGCGCCCCATGGACGGCACGCGCCACACCACCTCGTCGGCTACGCCCAACGCCTCGCGGCTCGTGGCCAGCGCCCGCAACTCGGGGCAACTGCGCAGCAGCGCGTCGAGCAGGTGGGCGCAGGCCTCCACCAGGTGTTCGCAGTTGTCGAGCACCAGCAGAAGCCGCCGGGGAGTCAGGTGGGCGATCAGGCGTTCGAGCGGGAGCCTTCCCGCGACGTCGCCGACGCCGAGCACGGTCAGCACGCTCTGGACGACCAGGTCCGGGTCGGCGAGCGGGGCCAGGTCCACCCACCACGCGCCGTCCGGATGCGCGTCCGAAAGGGCGGCGGCCGCGCGAGAGGCCAAGCGGGTCTTTCCGACGCCCCCGCTCCCGGTGAGGCTCACCAGGCGGTTCGTGCCGGCGAGCGAGACGAGTTCGGCCAGTTCGACCTCGCGGCCGACGAAGGAGGTGAGCTCGACCGGCAGGTTGCTCGGGGCGGCGGCCGAGCGCAGCGCGGGGAAATCCGAGCGCAGCGCGGGATGCCCGACTCCGAACACGTGCTCCGGACGGGAAAGGTCCTTGAGCAGGTGGGTACCCAAATCCCGTAGGACGACCTCGTTCGGCAGTGCGTCCCACAGCACGTCCGCAGTGGCGCGAGAGCACAGGATCTGACCGCCGTGCGCGAGTGCGCGCAACCGAGCGCAACGGATGATGGCCGGTCCGAAGTAGTTGCCCCCGTCCCGCAGGTTCGCTTCGCCCGTGTGCAGGGCGATCCGCACGCTCAGGTCCACGGTGCCGGGCCACTCCTCGGCCGCGAAGGCCAACTGAGTCGCGACGGCGGCATTCAGTGCGTCAGTAGCCCGAGTGAACGCGCCCACCACGCTGTCGCCCTCGCCCTGCTCGACCGGGCGCGCGCCGCCGGCGGCGGCGATGGCCTTGTCGAGGATTTCGTAGTGTCGGGCGACGGCCGCGGCCATGGCGGCGCGGTCGGCCTCCCACAGGTGCGTGGACGCCTCGATGTCCGAGAGCAGGAACGTCACCGTTCCCGTCGGCAGGGACATGGGACCTCCCGGATGGGCGCTGACGAGGCCTCAAGTTTCCGACCCGCATCGCTCGCGAGTATTACCCGATCGGGTGATATTCGGTGCCGCGGCAGGCACGACAGTCGGCCCATGCCTTCTTCTCTCGCCGACCTGCCGGGCCCGCGCCGCCTGCCACTGCTGGGCAACGCGCACCAACTGCGCCACGACCGCCTGCACCTGATCCTCGAGGAGTGGGCCGACCGGTTCGGTCCGATCTACCGGACGGACATCGGCCGCACGCCGCTGGTCGTGATCGCCGATCGCGACGCGGCCAACGCGATGCTCCGCCAACGCCCCGAGCACTACCGCCGCTGGTCGAACATGGCGCAGATCCTCGACGAGGTCGTCGGCCGCGGCGTGTTCACCGCCGAAGGCGAGGACTGGCGGCGGCAGCGGCGCATGGCCGTGACGGCGTTGAACGCGGACCGGTTGCACCGCTACCACGGGGTCGTCGCCGAAACCGTGCTGCGACTGGAACGCCGCCTCGACGCGCTCGCGGGCCGGGAGGCCGTCGACCTCCTGCCGCTGTTCAGGTCCTACACGACCGAGGTCGTCACGGCCCTCGCCTTCGGCCACCGCCCCGACCTCCTCGGATCCGGCGAGGACCACCTGCGGTCCCACATCGAGCGGGTCCTCGCGCGCGTCGGCCATCGAATAAGGTCCCCGTTCCCGTACTGGCGATGGGTGAAGCTGCCCGCCGACCGGGCCATGGAGCGCTCCTGCGAAGTGCTGCACGCGGCCATCGCCGAGTTCGTCGCGCAGGCGCGTCGCCGCCGCGCCGAGAACCCGGGACTCGATCCCGACAACTTCCTCGACGGCATCCTGGAGAGTCCCGACTTTCGGTCCGACGCCGAGATCGCCGCGAACGCCATGACGATGCTCCTCGCAGGCGAGGACACGACGGCGAACAGCCTCGGCTGGGCGGCCTGGTACGCCGCCACTCGGCCCGACGTCGCCGCACGGCTTCGTGCCGAGGCCGACGAGGTGCTCGGCGACGACGTCGTCGCGGACGCCGCGGCGGCGGGGCGCCTCGAGTACGCCGACGCCGTCGTCCGCGAGGCCATCCGACTGCACGGCCCGGCCAGCTTCGTCGGGCTCGAACCGCTGCACGACGTCGAGATCCTGGGCACCACCCTGCCCGCGGGGACGCGGCTGGCGCTGCTGGTCCGCCACATCGGACTGCAGGCCGATCCCGCGACGCGGCCGGGGGAGTTCGACCCCGACCGGTGGCTCGGCGACACCATCGAGGCCAAGGGCTTCCTCGCCTTCGGAGCGGGCCAGCGCGTGTGTCCCGGGCGCGGATTGGCCTACCTGGAGGCCAAAGTGGCCCTCGCCACGATTGCCCATCGCTTCGACCTGATGCCCGATCGGACCGTTGCGCCTCCGTCCGAACGCTTCGTCTTCGTCACCGGGCCGAGCGCGGTTCGAGTCCGATTGCGCGGGCGCGACAGACCGGTCGGCGCAGGGACGCGGAACGAGCGGCAGACGCGATGAGGGGGTTCGTCCCGACCGCCGTCGCCACCGCGCTGCTCCTGGCGGGCTGCGGAACTCGGCTGAACGAGACGGAACTGCGCGCCGCGGGTTCGGCGCAGGTGCGCATCGCACCCGAGTCGGTCGAGGCGATCGCCGCGGCCGTGGTCCGGCAGACGGGAACGGAACGCCTCGCCACGGTCGAGAACACGCCTCGGCGGGTCTCCACACCCGCGCGGCAGGCAGCCGCCTCGGCACGGGGATTCGCGATGCGGCCGACGGCCAAGCCGCGACCCGCCGACGATCCTCCGGCGCCTTCGGCGGTCCCCGTGCCGCGGGCGTGCTCCGGCGCGGAGGCGCCGGTCGTCCTGGGTCAGGTGGGCAACTTCGGCGGGATCGTCGGCCCGATCGTCGCCGCCTCGCGCACGACGATGGCGGCCTGGGTCAAGGACGTCAACGCCCGCGGCGGCCTCGCCTGTCATCCCGTCGTGCTGTACCAGCGCGACGACGGCGGAGACCAGTCGCGCAGTGCGGCGGCGGTCGCCGAACTCGTCGGGGCGAAGAAGGCCGTCGCGATCGTCGGGGCGATGCCCATCCTCACCATGGCCGGGTTCACCGCCGGCGTCGAACGCATGCGCATTCCCGTCGTCGGCGGAGATGGGCTCACCGGCGAATGGGACCGCAGCCGCTACCTCTATCGGCAGGGCGCGGGCCTGGACGGACAGGTCGCCGCGCTACTCGCCCACCTGCGTGCCGAGGGCAGGCCGAAGTTCGCGCATCTCTACTGCATCGAGACTCCCAGTTGCACGGCGGCGGTCAAGGTCGTCGACGCGCAGGCCCGACGCGTCGGCGCCGAGCTCGTGTACCGGGTTCAGGTGTCCGCCACGCAGACCGAGTACTCGGCGCCGTGCCTGAACGCGAGGAGCAGCGGCGCGCAGGTGCTGCTCCTGGCCCTGGACGGAGCCTCGATCGGCCGCGTCGCCCGGTCGTGCGCCACCGTCGGCTACCGCCCCCTGCTCGCCTCCACCGGCGGGGTGATCGGCATCGAGCAGGCACGCGATCCGCAGCTGCGCGCGAGCGGGTTCGCCGCCACGAGCCTGACCGCGCCGTGGATGCTGCGGACCTCCCCCGGCCAGCGCGACCTCCACGACGCGATGGCGCGGCACGCGCCGGGAGTCGAGATCGACTCGAACGCCGTGTCGGCCTGGGCGTCGGGCAGGCTGCTCGAGGCCGCCGTGGCCGGGCTGGGCCCCGCCGCCCGCGCGCCGCTCACGTCGCAGTCGATCCTGCGCGGCCTGGCCACCGTGCGGAACGAGACGCTGGGCGGCCTCGCCCCACCGCTGACCTTCCACGCCGACCGCACCCGCGAGACGACGCCGCGGTGCGTGTTCCTCGAGGTGCTCACGACCAGGGGCTGGACCGCCCCCCGCGGCAACCGCACTCTCTGCACCTGACCTGCAGGTAGATCCACGCGACCCAGAGAGCCCGCGTGGTTGATCGCGGATTGCCCACAAGGCACCCGCGGATCGCCCAAGGATCTGGCGCGGATTGCCCACACGCGAGATCCGGGGACCACCGCCCCTACGAGGGCGCACGCTCGCGCAGGTAGGTCAACACTGCCACGACTCGCCGATGCACTGCCGCCTCAGGGGCGAGGTCCAGCTTCCCGAAGATCGCGTTGATGTACTTCTCCACCGCGGATTCGGACAGGTGCAGCACGGACGCGATGGCCGTGTTGGTCCGGCCCTCGGCCATCCCGGCCAACACCTCGACCTCTCGCGGAGTCAGCCGGCTCACCGGGGAGGCGGGCCGGGATCGTGCGTCGATCAACGACTCGACCACGTCCGGGTCGATCACCGAGCGGCCCGCCACGCATTCGCGCAGGGCACGCAGCAGACCCTCGTCGTCGCCGATGTGGTCCTTGAGCAGGTAGGCCAGTCCGGCGGCGCCGTCGGCGAACAACTTGGCCGCATAGATGGGATCGTTGTGTTGAGACAGCACCACCACGGCCAGGTCGGGTCGATCGATCCGCAGCCGCCGGGCCGCGTCGATGCCCTCGGTGCGGTGCCCGGGCGGCATCCGGATGTCGGTGACCACGGCGTCCGGGTCGAGCCGTGTCACAGCCTCGATCAGTTCCGGCGCCGACCCCACCGCGGCGCACACCTCGACCTCGCCGGAGCCTCCAGCAGCCGACGGGTGCCCTCCCGGACCAGGAAGTTGTCCTCGGCGACGACGACCCGCAGCTGACGTTGCGTCACACGGGAATCCTCGCACGCACGGTCGTGCCGCCCGGGCCGGAGTCCACCTGCAGCGAACCGCCCAGTCCCGCGACCCGATCGGCCAACCGAGTCAGTCCGTTGCCGGTCACCGCCGCCGGATCGAAGCCGGCGCCGTCGTCGACGATCTCGATGCGGAGCAGGCGATCGTCGACGGCGAGGCGCACGGTGGCGCGCTGCGCGTCCGAGTGCTTCAGCACGTTGGCCAGCGCCTCCGACACGACGAAGAACGCCCCGCCCTCGACGGCGTCGGCGAAACGCGTCCGCTCGAGCTCCGGCTCCGCGAGGACCTCGACCGACAACGGCAGCCGCATCGTGCGGGCGTGCACGGCCGCGACGAGGCCCTCGTCGGAGAGCACCGCCGGGTGGATGCCCTGCGCCAGCGCGCGGATCCCGGCCAGTGCCGCCTTGGCGTCGTGCTGCAGGTCGCGCAGCGTCGGGGCGGCGGCCGAATCGGAGCCGGCCTGGTCCAGCGCGATGCGCAGCTTGGCCATCATCGCGACGAGCTCCTGCTGGGCGCCGTCGTGGATGTCGCGCTCGAGCCGGCGCCGCTCGGCCTCGGCCGCCTCGACGATGCGCGCCCGCGACGCGGCGAGTTCCGTGGCCTGGGCGAGGTTCTCCGCGGACAGTGCGGCCTCGTGCGCGAGCAGGTGCCGCAGTTGTCGGCGATCGCCCCGGCGCCGAGGAGGTGCGGCGGGGCCGCGCTCCGCACCCACCTCGGACGCAGGCTGCTGGCCGTCGGCTCGGCGCCCGAACACCCATCGGTCCGCGACCCGTTCCAGTGCCGCCCGCGCGGGTTGGAAGGCCATCGTCGCGGCGATCGTCAAGGCGACCGACAACGCCACGGGAACTCGGCCGGTGGCCGTTACGCCCAGCGACCACGCGAACCCGACGAACACCGCCGCGATGACGATCCACAGCGTCGCGTAGACCGCGGAGCGTCGAACGACCCGATCGAGGGAGTAGAGGTTGCGCCGCAGCACCGCGACGCCGACCGCCGCCGGAAGCCCCGCCAGCAGCAGCACGGGAAGGACGGTCCCGTACACCGGCTTGGCCGTCGCGGCGCCCCAGGTGCAGTAGGCGGGGTGATCGGAGATTCCCCCGCCCAGCATTAGATTCCCGACGACGTCCACGGCGATCAGCACGCCGCCGACCCACGCCACCCAGAGCGTCTGCCGCCGAAGCGTCGCGTCACCCGCGCGATACCGCACCACGAGGGACAGCACGGCGACGCCGAGTGCCACGAGCAGGACCGGCGTCGCGGCCCGTTCGAGCGCGTCCAAGGGATCGCCCAGGCCCGCAACGCCGTAGGGGTTGGGAGTGTCCGGGAAATCGGTCAGCCCGCCGGGCCGCAGGGCGATCGCGACCGCGACGGATCCGGCCGCGGCGACGGCCAACCACGCCGCCGGTCGCCAGGCCGCCGACGGCAGTTGGCCCGTGGGAAACAGCAGCGGCAGAAACACGGCGAGGAGCACGAAGCCCACCCACCCGGTCCAGCCCCACCACGTCACCTGGGCAGCGGCGGGCAGCGCGCCCGGATTCGCGTACAGGGCGTAGTCCCCGTACCCGTGGGCGAAGGCGCTGATCGCAATGCACACCGCCGCCGCGAGGAACAGCCAGCCGATCGCGTTGTCCGGCCGGCGGCGCGCGAGCATCGCCCCGGTCACCGGCAGCAGGGGAAACAGGGCCAAGAAGGTCGCGGTGTCCGCGCTCTCGAAGCCCGTCCAGCCCGACGCCTCGTCCGCCGCGGTCATCAACGCGATCCCCGCCAGGGTCAGGGACGCGACCACGGCCAGCACCAGGTTGACCACCGTGCCGCTTCGCGCCGTCCGCACCTGGCGGAGCGTCAGGTGCGCCATTCCCGCGGTGGTCATGCCCGGATTCTGCTGCGTGGCGCATCGGGCGTCCACGAGGCGTTCCGCAGCCCGGGGGTGAGGCTGTCCCCACCCCAAGCGTGCGGCCCGCCGGGAGGCGGGCGGACCTCGCCGGTTCTAGCGTCGGAACGAGCCCGGGCACCCTGCCCGGCCCAACGACGGGATCGTCCATGCGCCGCATCGTTTCGACCGGACTGCTCGCCTCCGCCCTCGCGGCGGGCCTGCTCGCCGGCACCGCCGCCCCCGGATCCGCGTCCGACTCCGATGCCGACTCGGCGAGCGTCGGCGCGCAGTTCGTCACGGCCTTGGCGGCCCGCGACTTCGACGCCGCCGGGTCCAAGCTGGCGCCGGCCGTCGACTTCCGCGCCTTCACACCGAGCCAGGGTTTCCTGGTCCGCACCCACCGCGACTCGCTCATGGGGTTGATGCGCGAGTGGTACGGCGCCGCCGACGCGGTGGAGGAACTGCGCAGCGAGAAGGTCGGCGAGCGCGACGCCGTCGACTACCGGATCCGGTGGACCTCGCAGGACGGCCCCCAGGTCTTCGCGCAGCACGCGTTCTACGACACCGACGCCACCGGGCGCATCGTCGCGATGCACCTGGTCTGTTCCGGCGATCAATCCGCCCGCTGACTGCATCGCGTCATGTCGCCGCTCGGCGCCGGAATCGGCCGCCGGCGGCGATGCCGCGCCGAGGTCGTCCCGCCGGGTGGGCGAGTATGGGACCGGTGGTCGAGTGACGATGCTGGAGGCTCACATGACGGTGCACGAACCGATCGACGCCGCGCGCGACGCCCTGGTGGAGCGCCTGTTCGAGGCGACCATCGGAACCCTCGAACTTTTTGGCGTTCATCTCGGGGTGCGCCTCGGCCTCTACGCCACCCTCGTCGACGTCGGCCCCGCCACGTCGATCGACCTCGCCAAGCACACCGGTCTCGACGAGCGGTACCTGCGGGAGTGGCTCGAGCAGCAGGCCGTGGCGGGAATCCTCGACGTGGACGACGTTTCCGCCCCGGCGCAGGAGCGCCGCTTCGCGCTGCCCGCGGGGCACGCCGCAGTCCTCGCCGACCCGACCGACCCGAACCACGTCGCGCCCTTCGCCCCGCTGGTCGTCGGCATCGCCGGCGCTCTGCCGGCGGTCGTCGACGCGTTCCGCACCGGCGCCGGGGTGCCGTACGCCGCCTACGGACCCGACATGCGCGACGGGCAGGCCGCGATCAACCGCCCCGCCTTCACCGCGGAGATGGCCGGGTGGCTGGGCGCGATCCCAGAACTCGACGCGGCGCTGCGCGTCCCCGGGGCGCGGGCCGCCGACCTCGGCTGCGGACTCGGCTGGTCCACGGTCGCGATCGCCCGGGCGTACCCGGGGCTGCGCGTCGACGGCATCGACCTCGACGAAGCGTCCATCGCCGCCGCCCGTGCCCGTGGTCCGGAGGCGGGCGTTGAATTCGCCGTCCGGGATGCGGCCGCCCTGCCGAAGGGCGAATACGCCGCGGTCGCCGTCTTCGAGGCGCTGCACGACATGGCCGACCCGGTTGGCGTCCTCGCCGCGGTCAAGGCGGCGCTGGCGCCTGGCGGGCTGGCGCTGATCGTCGACGAACGGGTCGCGGACGTCTTCACCGCGCCAGGCGATCAGGTCGAGCGCATGATGTACGGCTGGAGCGTCAGCCACTGCCTCCCCGCCAGCCGCGCCGAGTCCCCGTCCGAGGCCCTCGGCACCGCCCTGCGCGCATCGACCGTCCAAGACCTCGCCGCCCGCGCCGGGTTCGCCGACTGCGAGGTGTTGCCGATCGAGAACGACTTCTTCCGGTTCTACCTGCTGCGGCCCTGACCGGGGCTCACAAACCGCGCAACGTCCGACCGACCGTGGCCTATTGCTCACGGTCGGTCGGACGCTACCGGTCCTACTTCGGGCGCGGGCCCCGTTCGCGTGCGGGTTGGCCGATCTTGCGCAGGTCGCACGACGGGTCGGCGAGCTGCTCGTGCGTCACCTCGGTGCCGGCCGCGATCAGCTTGCGGACGCGCATGATCTCCTTGGAGTTGTCCAGGGAGAACGCGGCCTGGACCTTGTTGTCCTTGACGTAGAACGCGGCGAAGGCCAGCTCGTCCGGGGACTCCTTGCGGATGACGACGGCGTCGTAGTCCTTGGCCAGGCCCACGGCCTGCAGGCTGTGCTCGTACTGGTCGGACCAGAACCAGTGCGCGTCGGTGTAGGCGACCTCGGCGCCGAGCATGTTCGCAGCAGCCGCGGCGCCCTGTTTGGCCGCGTTGTCGTAGTGCTCGACGCGGACGCGGTGCCCGGCTTCGGGGTCCCACGCGTTCGCGACGTCGCCGGCGGCGAACACGTCCGGGTCGCTGGTGCGGCAGAACTCGTCCACGACGATGCCGTTGTCGATCTCGATGCCCGAACCCTCGAGCAGTTCGACGTTCGGGGTCATGCCGATCGCGACGAGCAGGTAGTCCGCCTCGACGGTGCCGTTGTTGGTCACGACGACGACCTTGTCGCCGGACTCGGTCACCGACTCGATCGTGGTCGAGCACTGCAGGTCGACGCCGTTGTTCAGGTGAACCTGGGCCATGGCCGCGCCCACCGCGTCGCCGAGCGCGCGCTTCATCGGCACGTCGAAGGCCTCGATGACCACGACGTTCACGCCGCGCTTGCGGGCCGAGGCCGCGACCTCGCAGCCGACGAAGCCGGCGCCGATGACGACGAGCGTGCTGCCCTCGGTGAGTTCTTCGTTCATGCGGTCCGCGTCGACCTTGTCGCGCAGGTAGCGCACGCGCTCGCCGGAGATCGACGGGATCACCTTGGGACGGCCGCCGGTGGCGATGAGGAGCTTGTCGTAGCGCTGCTCGGAGCCGTCGGCGAGGGTCAGGACCTTGGCCTTCGGGTCCACCCCGGTGACCTTCGCGCCGAACACGACCTCGACCTTCGCCTCGCCGTACCACTCGGCGGGCTTGAAGTAGAGATCCGTGGTGTCGCCGGTGAGCAGGTAGTCCTTGGACAGCGGCGGACGCTCGTACGGGTATTCGTGTTCCTCGGACAGGATCACGATCTCGCCGTCGAACTCCCGATCGCGCAGTTCGGCGGCTGCCGCCGCGGCCGCCTGGCCGCCTCCGACGATGACGAAGCGCTGCGTGCTCACGGTGATGCCTCCTGGAGATCGGTCTGCCCCGCGCGATTATCGTCCGCCCACGTAGTGGGTGGTGCCTCGGGCCGGGGTGAGGTGGTAGGTCACACTTCCCCTATGGGCGAGCATCTGACGCACGGCTGGGAGCCGGACACCCCCGCCGAGGACAGCCTGCTGCGGCAGTTCGTGCTGGCCAACGCGGCGCACTCGCGCTTCCTGGCCGAGGCGGTGGGCGGGCGCACGGCGGTGTGGGACGACTTGAGCGCCGCCGATCCCGCCTCCCCGATCTTCTTCGACAACGCCGCGCACCTGCTGACACCGCCGCAGTACACCGATCTCGACGGGGCCATGGCGCGGCTGCTCGCCTTCTACCCACCCGAGCGGCACTGGGTGCTCCTCTCCGCGTGGCCGACCCCGGACCTGACCGCCTACGGCCTCGAATTGATGGGCCACCCGCCGTTCATGGTGCGCCCCGCCGGCGGCGCCGCCCCGCCGCTGCCGACGGGCCTGCGGATCGAGCGGGTCCGCGACGCCGCGGGCCTCGCGGACTTCGTGTCGATCGTGGTTGCCGGCTTCGGCATGAACTCCCACGGGCTCCCGTTGGCCGACCCCGTAGTCCTCGACGGCCCGGTGCAGATGTTCGTCGGCTACCTCGACGATCGACCGGTCGCCACCGCCGGGGCGCGCGTGGGCTTCGGCGTCACCGACGTCGACTGGGTCGCGAACCTCCCCGAGGTCCGCGGCCGCGGCATCGGCGCCGCACTGACCTGGGCGGCGACGCTGGCCGAACCCGCGAACCCGGCCGTGCTGATCGCCAGCGACGACGGCCAGCCCGTCTACGCCCGCATGGGCTACCTGCGCCTGCTCCGCACGACCATGTGGCATCGCCCCCCGCGCTAGCCCCGAGTTCCGCCGATAGCGCACTGGGGGCACGCGACATGCCCTCTAAGCGTGCCTGGACTGCACTATCGGGAGTGTTCGGGTACGCCTCTAGGAACGCAGGCGGAGTCCATCCAGCGCCAGCGCGACCACCAGGGCGCCCAGGCGGTCGGCGTCGAGCGCACCGCCCGTGCGGTACCACTCCGTCACGGAGTTGATCGTTCCGAACATGAGCCGCGCGGCGATTTCGGGCTCGATGTCGGGGCGAAGGTCGCCGGAGGCGACGGCGTTCTCCACCAGCGCCGCGACTCGACGGTCGAAATCGCGGCGCCGCGCGAGCGCCGCGCGTTCGACATCGGTGTTTCCCCGGACCCGCAGCAGGAGCGTGACGTGGGGCAACTCTTCGACCAGCACTCGTATCGAGCCGCGTAGCACATGTTCGAGGGCCGCAATGGCAGGACAGTCGGGGTCGATCCCGGCGAGGACTTCGAAGAGACCGTCGAGCGCGCGGTCCAGCGACCTGCGCAGCAGGTCCTCCTTGCTCGGCACGTGGTGGTAGAACGACGACTTCGTGATCCCGGCGGCGCGGGCGAGGTCGGCCATGGACGTGCCGTCGTAGCCGCGTTCGCCGAACACCCCGGCGGCGACGGCGAGCAGGGAGTCGGCGTCGTAGCGCGCGGGGCGCGGGACGGTCATCCGATTACCCGCGAACGCCCGCGGAACTCCGCGACCACGGCGTCGTCGCACACGACCGTCACGTCGTACACGCCGCTGCGCCCGAACCGCGACCGTTCCACGGCCCGAGCCACCAGACGGTCGCCCGTCTGCGTCGGCCGGGCGAACACGATGTCGCCCGCCGCGGCCACCACCGTCCCGCCGTGGGAGTTGCAGGCGATCCCGAACGCGGTGTCGGCGAGGGTGAACACCACACCGCCGTGGCAGTTCCCGTGCCCGTTCATGTGATGCTCCGTCAGCAGGAGCTGCACGCAGGCGTCTCCCGGCCGCGCGTGCACCAGTGCGATGCCAAGAGAGGCGGAGGCCCGGTCGCTCGCCATCATCGTCTTCGCGACGGTCTCGGCGGTCTCCTGCGGGCCGCTCATCGATCGAAGTCCACTACGACGACGTCCGTGGTCGGGCGCGCCTGGCAGGTGAGCACGAACCCGCGCGCGAGTTCGTCGACCTCGAGGGCGTAGTTGGCGTCCATGTCGACGCTCCCGCTCGCGACCCCTGCGCGGCACGTGCCGCACACGCCGCCGCGGCAGGCGAACGGAGCGTCGGGCCGAACTCGCAGTACCGCGTCGAGCACGGTGTCCCCAGCCTGGAACGCGGTGCTGCTGGTGCGACCGTCGAGGGTGAACTGCAACCGGCCCGACGGCGTCGTGGCCGCCTGCGGGGTGCGCAACACGGGGCCGGCGTGAAAGAGCTCGCGATGGATCCGCTGCCCGGGGACTCCGGCCTCGGTCAACACCTCGCGCCACTCCTCGACGGCTTCGCCCGGGCCGCAGAGGTACCAGTCCTCCGCGTCGAGGGGTGCGACCGCGCCGAGGAGCTCGCGCAGCTTCGACGCGTCGAGTCGGCCGTATCGCAGCGGGATCACCTGGGGTTCGCGGGACAGGAAGTGGAACAGCGCGAATCGCGCGGGGTGACGGTTCTTCAGATCCTCGAGGTCCTCGGCGAACATGACCGCGTCGCTGCTGCGGCTGCCGTAGAACAGCGTGACGGTGCTGTCGGGCTCGGCGGCCAGCACCGTGGCGACGATCGACAGGATCGGCGTGATGCCGCTACCCGCCGCGAGCGCCACGACGTGGCGTCCCGAGGTGCGGTCCGCACACGCGCCGAACGTCCCGGCCGGGGTCATCACGTCGAGAGCGTCGCCGACTCGCAGGTCGTGCGTGGCCCAGGTGGAGAACGCGCCGCCGGGCAGGTGCTTCACGCCGATGCGCAGCGGACCACCGACCGGGGCGGCGATGGAGTAGCTGCGGCGGGAGCCGGGGCCGCCGTGATCCGAGCGGATCGTCAGGTGCTGGCCGGCGGCGAACCGATAGGCCTCGGCCAGTTCGGCAGGGACGTCGAAGTCGACGGCGACCGCGTCGTCGGTCAGCCGCTCGATCCGCGAGACGGACAGGCGGTGGAACGCCGCGCGGGCGGGGGCGGCGTCGAGGACCTCGGCGCTCGTCATCAGTGCGCCTTGAAGTGTGTGAAGGGCTCCCGGCAGGACCGGCAACTCCACAGGGACTGGCAGGCCGTGGCGGAGAACCTCGAGGTTTCGCGGGTGTCCGGGCTGCCGCACTGCGGGCACCGGACGGACAGCGTCAGCGCAACGGGCCCGTCGCGGCGCGGACCGGGCGGGGCGATGCCGTACTCGGCGAGGGCGCGCCGTCCGGCGTCGGTCATCCAGTCCGTGGTCCACGCCGGTGCAAGCACCGTGCGGACCTCGACCTCCGCGCCCACGGCGGCCGCCGCGGCCTCGACGTCGGCCCGGATCGCATCCAGTGCCGGACAGCCCGAATAGGTCGGTGTCACGGTCACGATCACGCGATCCCCGTCGACGGTCACGTCGCGCAGGATTCCGAGGTCGGCGATGCTCAGCGCCGGCAGCTCGGGGTCGGGCACCGCCGCGACGGCCGCCCGGACTCGCTCGAGCAGCTCGTTCCCGGCCACGATCCCCGTTGCGTCCGAAAGGTAGCGTCCAGTGGCCCCCGCATCGTCGGACGCAAGGAAGGTCGCGCTCACCACGACGCCCCCGGGTGCGCGAGGTGAAGCTCCGTCAGTTCCCTGTGAAGCTCGACAAACTCTGGCGTCCGGACCCCGTGGCGGCCACCACCGGCGGCGGCCGGCACGGCGGGCATCCTGAGCCCGGCCCGCTGCAGGACCGGGCGCACGATCACCTCGAACTCCGCCGCCAAGCCCGCAGGATCGACCGCCACTCCCTCGGCCGCCAACGCGTCGAGCTCTGGCGCCGGAGCGAACAGTTCCGGAACGTCCGGCCACACGACCGCCAGCCCGGCGTCCATGCGCCGGTGGGAGACCTCGGTGCCGTCGCCCAGGCGCAGCGTCCACTGGACAGCGTGGTCGAGGTGGTAGGACACCTCCTTCGTCGCCTTGCCGGCCACCGCGGCGATCGTCTCGTCTCGCGAATCCAGCAGCGCCGTCCACGACGCCAACTGGTAGGCGGAGAAGGCAAGCTGGCGAGCGATGCCCACTGCGAAGTCGGTGTCGTGCCGTTCGACGAGGTGCACGGAGCGGTACTCCGCCGGCGCGCGCCGATAGGCCATCGCGTCCTCGTCTCGGCCGCCGTAGGAGAGCAGCGCGCGCGCCTGCCCGAGCAGGTCGAGCGCAATGTTCGCGAGCGCGACCTCTTCTTCGAGTTCCGGGGCGCGGGTCAGCCAATGGCACAGCCGCTGCGAGCGAATCAGCGCATCGTCCCCGAGCCAGAGCGCGTACTCCGCGACCCCGATCACCGCGCCGCCCTTCCAACCTCTGCCCGCGGGTGGGGGCATGACGCCACGGCGATGGCCCCACACGCGGGCAGAAGACGGGCGCTCACAGGTGCTCCAAGTCTTCGGGCAGGTCGTAGAACGTGGGGTGGCGGTACACCTTGTCCCCTGCCGGGTCGAAGAACGAGTCCTTCTCCTCCGGGCTCGACGCGGTGATCGAGGCTGCCGGAACGACCCAGATCGACACGCCCTCCGCGCGGCGGGTGAAGAGGTCTCGCGCGTTCCGCAGCGCCATCTCGGCGTCGGGGGCGTGCAGCGAGCCGACATGCGCGTGCTGCAACCCTCGCCGCGCCCGCACGAACACCTCCCAGAGGGGAAACTCAGTCACGCCGCACCCGCCTGTTTCGCCGCGTACGCCATCGCCGCCTCGCGCACCCACGCGCCCTCGTCGTGTGCGCCCTTCCGGCGTTCCATCCGCTCGGCGTTGCAGTACCCGTCCCCGGCGACGACGCGGGCGAACTCGTCCCAGTCGATCTCGCCGAAGTCGTACCGGCCCCGCTCTTCGTTCCACGTCAGCTCGGGGTCGGGCAGGGTGACGCCGATCGCCGCGGCCTGCGGGACCGTCATGTCGACGAAGCGCTGGCGCAGCTCGTCGTTCGAGTTGCGCTTGATGCCCCAGGCCATGGACTGCGCGGAGTTCTTCGACGCCGCATCCGGCGGGCCGAACATCATCAGCGACGGCCACCACCACCGGTTCACCGCGTCCTGGGCCATCTCCCGCTGCGCCGGAGTCCCCTGCGCCAACGCCAGCAGCAGCTCGACGCCCTGCCGTTGGTGGAAGGACTCCTCCTTGCAGACGCGGATCATCGCCCGCGCGTACGGCCCGTAGGAGCAGCGGCACAGCGGCACCTGGTTCACGATCGCCGCGCCGTCGACGAGCCAGCCGATCACGCCGACGTCGGCCCACGTGAGCGCCGGGTAGTTGAAGATCGTCGAGTACTTCTGCGCGCCCGAGTGCAGGCGATCCAGGAGGTCGGCGCGGTCCACGCCGAGGGTTTCCGCGGCGCCGTACAGGTAGAGGCCGTGCCCGGCCTCGTCCTGCACCTTCGCGAGCAGGACCGCCTTGCGACGCAACGAAGGGGCCCTGGATACCCAGTGCCCCTCCGGTTGCATGCCGATGATCTCGGAGTGCGCGTGCTGCGCGATCTGGCGGATCAGCGTGGCCCGATACGCCGCGGGCATGTCGTCGCGCGGCTCGATGCGCTCGTCTGCTGCGATCAGTTCCTCGAACGACCTCACGACACCTCCCGAACGAACGTTCGGTCGGAGTCTACCTCTCGGCGTCGAGCGCGTCGAGCGTCAGCTGGAAGGTCAGCGCGTCCCAGGCCATGCCGACGTGCTCGACGTAGTTCGCAGGGTCGACGTCCTGGAGCAGGATGTTCTTCGCGCCCTCGAGGAAGCTCGTCGAGACCGGGGTGACCGCCTGGTCGTACTTGGTGGCGATGACCGTGTACTTCGTGGCGCCCGGGGTCTCGTCGCCGGCGTTGAGGCGGCGAATGAAGTCCGACTCCGGCATGAACTGCGGGCACGACCCGCAGTACGGCTCCATGTACCCCTGCCAGCCGGGGAAGAAGTGCCGGATCTCGGCGAAGCCGGACAGGTTGGTGCCGTGGCTCGGCGGCGCCCAGGCGACGTAGCTGCGCACCTTCTTCGCGCCGTCGAGGAACTTCAGGTAGTACCGCGGCATGATGCCGCCCTGCGAGTGACCCACCATCAGAACCTGCTTGGCCCCGGTGTGCTTCAGCACCTGGTCCACGAAGCCCTTGAGCTCCACGGCCGAGGTCTCCATCGGCTTGATGCCGCCGCGCCCGGGCCAGAACGGGTGCTGGCCATACGTGCGCCCGTAGACGCAGTACCCCTGCGCCGCGAGGTACGGGGCGAAGAAGTTCCAGTTCTCCCGAGCCGTCGCGCCCAGGCCGTGCACGAGCACGACCGGCAGCGGGTGGGACTCCGTGAGCTTGCAGTTCGGGTCGTTGAGCTGCGGCAGGTCCGGCTCGGGGACGATCCCGGCGATCGTGTCGGTGGACTTGAGGTCCTCCTCTGCGTTCGCGGTACCGGGGGCGACCAACACGGCGGCGAGCACGGCGATCGAGGCGGCGAGACCGGATAGACGACGCATGGGGGAATCCTCCTCTTCGGGACGGAACGGCGTGATCGGAATGACATCACCGAACCGGACAAAAAGCTAGAAGCTCTTCCAAGAAATATGTGCCAGAATCTCTTCCATGCCGAAATCGCTGAGTCGCGCCCCCAAGGCGCAGCCCCGCCGCGACGCCCTGCTCGAAGCCGCCGTCGAGGTGGTCGGGCGCGAAGGACTCGCCGGCACGACCCACCGCACGGTCACCGAGGCGGCGGGCGTGCCGCTGGCCACCGCCAGCTACTACTTCTCCTCGATCGGCGAGCTCGTCGCCGAGGCGCTCACCCGGTTCGTCCGGAACCGCGCCACGGAGATGGAGATCCCCGAACTTGCGCCGGAGATCGCGGCGTTCCTGTCCCCCGCCGACATCGCCACGTCCTTCGCGGAGCGCGTCATGGAACTCGACGAGGCGCGCCGCCTGGCCTTCTACGAGGTCTTGGTCAACGCCAAACGCGCCCCGGAGCTCGCCGAGCCGGCTCGCGAGGCGCTCGCAACCTACCGCCGTGCCACCCAGACCGGTCTGCGCGCGGTGGGCGGCCCGTCCGACGACCGCTCGGCGCGGGCGTACGTGGCCCTGGCCGTGGGCTTCGGCCTCCTGCACCTCGTGGATCCGGACGCGGACGACGCCGGGCAGCTGTTCGACGGAATCGTCGCGCTGTTCCTCGGCCAGGAGAAGGTCGGCCGGGATCCGGAGGGTGTCGAGTCGCGCATCCGGCGGACCGCGGCCGGTGGCAAAAATGGAGCCGCCCCGGCTTCCCAGGCGTAGCGCACGCGCTCAGCGATCGCGTGCGCCGCGGGAGGGAAGGAGGCTTCCGGGGCGGCATGCCGTCGAGGCTTCGAATTCGGACGCTGGAACGAATCCGTGCGCCGCGACGCACGCCTATGGTTGCCCATGTCGTGGCGAAACACCCCCCACCGCACCCCTGTGCGGGGGTTTTCTTAGGCGGTTATCAGCCGAGGATCGCGCCCCTTGTGACGCGCATCGCAGGACGCCCAAAAGCATGACAGGTTACGCGCCACACGCGAACGTCGTGTCATAGTTGAACCGCGCCGCTCGAGGTTCCTACGTCTCCCGCCGGCGCCGTTCCACGCAAGTGCGCCGTTCACCGGAGTTGCCCGCTGCAGCCGGTGGACGGCGTTTGTGTGTCCGGTCCTGCTACGGGCTCAGTCCAGGCGGCGCAGATCCTTGGCGAAGTGCGCGGCGTTCTCGCAGTACCAGTTCACGCCGTAGTCGATCATGCCGTCCGCCACCTCGGGAGCGGGCATCGGGCGCAGCTTCACGGGGACGCCGAGCGCCAGGTGACCCGTCGGCACCTCGAAGTCCTCCGGGACCAGTGCCGCCGCCCCGACGATCGACCGGGTGCGGACCAGCGCCCGGTTCAGCACGATCGACCCGGACCCGACGAGGACGCGGTCCTCGATCGTGCAGCCCTCGAGATGGACCAGGTGCCCGACCACGCACTCGGCGCCGACGATCGTCGGCCACTGCTCCGTGGTGTGCACGATCGAGCCGTCTTGGATCGAGGTGCGTGCGCCGACCACGATCTGCCCGTGGTCCCCGCGCAGGACGGCGCTCGGCCACACCGACGATCCAGGGCCGAGGACGACGTTGCCGATGACGACGGCGTCCGGGTGTACGTAGGCCGTCGGGTCGATAGCCGGGACCAGATCCCCCAGTGCGTAGATGGCCATGTGTGAGCTCCGTGGGGCGTGCGGTGGATGGATGCGGTGATCCGGGCGGATGCCTGGGAAGGCGGAGGAGGAGCCCGCTACGGAGTAGCGGGCGACGACGACAACGTAGCCAGGTGCCGCCCGGGCGCCGCATCCGCCGCCAGTCCACGCCCCACGGAGCTCACGGGCCTTCCTTCAGGTCGTCGAGGCCGCGGTAGATCCGCATCGCATTGCCGGCCCACACGTTGGCCAGTGTCTCTTCGTCCCAGCCGAGAGCCGCCAGGGCCCTGGCGTTGCGGGCGACGCCGGGCATGCCGGGCCAGTCCGTTCCGAAGACGAACTTCTTCGCCAGGCGGGCGAGGTCGTATCGGGCGTAGTACGTGGACAGCTTGGCCGGCGGCAGCCCGGACAGCTCGATCCACACGTTGTCTCTGCTGAGCGCGAGGAAGGCGGCCGCGTCGTACCACCAGCCACGCCCGCCGTGCGCTAGCACGAACTGCACCGTCGGGAAGTGGCCGAGCACCTCGTCGAGGATTACCGGATCGGCGAACTTGCTCTGACTGCCGGGGAACGTGCTCGTGCCGCAGTGAATGACGACGGGCAGGCCGAGATCGCGACAGGCGGCGTAGGCCGGGTACAGCTGCGCGTCGCTCACGGCGAAGCCGGCGTGGACGGGGTGCAGCTTGAGTGCGACGGCGCCGAGCTCGGCCTGCCGCGCGACCTCGGCGTCCAGCGGGAAGTGCAGGTGCGGGTTCACGTTGCCGACGAGACGGAACCGGCGCGGGTTGTGCTTCAGCAGCGGCAGGTAGTCCTCGACCGGCTGGATCCCGGTGGCCTTCGGGCTGTACTCGGCGAAGAGCAACACCGCGTCGGCGCCCTGCTCCTCGAAGTGCGCGTCCATCCGCGCCGGGATCGGGGCGCCGTCCGCGTCGAACAGTTCCGGCCAGGGGTTGGCCCGGCCGAACTCCTGCGCCCAGTCCACCCACGCCGGGGTCAGCGTGCTCAACCGGGGTGCGTGCACGTGGGCGTCGACGAGCAGACGACCGTCAAGCATGGGACTCCAGCAGGCGTTGGGCGATCTCGCGTACCTGGAAGCGTCGCACCTTGCCCGTCGCAGTCTGTGGGAGGGCGTCCACGACGAGCACGTGCCGCGGCCGCTTGAAGGCCGCGAGGGACTCGCGGCAGGCGGCGATCAGTGCGTCCGGGTCGAGCACGACGTTCGGCGCCGCGACCACGCACGCCACGGGCTTGTCCAGGCCGTCCGCGTCCGGCACCGCGACGACGGCGGCCTGCGCGACACCGGGCTGGGCGAGCAGACACGCCTCGACCTCGCCGGGCGACACCCAGATCCCGCCCGCCTTGATCATGTCGTTGGACCGGCCCAGGCACGCGTAGTACCCGTCGGCGTCCTGCACGTAGGTGTCCCCCGTGCGCATCCACTCGCCGACGAACGCCGCCCGCGTGGTGTCGGTGCGGCACCAGTACCCGGTGGTCAGCGAGCCGCCGCGGATCTGCAGGTGCCCCGGGGTCCCGGCGGCGACCTCGGCGCCCTCGTCGTCGACGAGGCGCAGGTCGTACCCGGGGACGGGCACGCCGGTGGTGCCAGGCCGGACCTGGCCGGGGCGGTTGGACAGGAAGATGTGCAGCGCCTCGGTGGAACCGATGCCGTCGACGATGTCGACCCCGAACCGCTCGGTGAAACGGCGATACAGCTCCGCGGGCAGCGGCTCACCGGCGGAGACGCACAGCCGCACCGACGAGAACGTCTCGGGCGGCAGGTCGGCGGCAAGCAGTCCGGCGTAGAACGTCGGCACGCCGAAGAACAGCGTGGGGCGGTGCTTTTCGAGGGACTCGCGAATCACGTCGGGCGTCGGGCGAGCCGGCTCGAGGATCGTCGTTGCGCCGACGGAGAGCGGGAACAGCGCCGAATTCCCAAGCCCGTAGGCGAAAAAGAGCTTGGCGACGGAGAGACAGCGATCCTCCGATGTGATGCCCAGGACCTGTCGGCCGTACTGCTCTGCAACGAACCGGACGCTGCCGTGCCGGTGCATCGCGGCCTTCGGCACCCCGGTGGTGCCGGAGGTGTAGAGCCACAGCGCCGGGGACTCCTCCCACGTCGGATGGACGGAGTCGTCGTCGCCGGTCAGTGCCGCGACGTCGTCCGTGCCCAGCAGCAGCTCGGGTCCGCCGGCGATCGCGACGGCTGCGTGCACGGCGTCCGCGAACTCCGGCGAGGCCACCACCGCGCGGGCGCGGGAGTCCACGAGCAGTTCCGCGATCTCGGTGTCCCGATACATCGTGGACACGGGCACGGGAACGGCGCCGATGCGCATCAGGGACAGGAACGCGACCAGCAGTTCTTCGCGGTCCGCGCTGACCAGCACCACGCGTTCCTCGGGACGGATGCCCAATGCGCGCCAGCCGGCCGCCGCGGCGTGTACGGCGGCGGCGAGCTGCGCGTAGGTCCGCGTCCCGTTCGGACCCAGCAGGGCAGGGCGAGCGCCGTGACCGGCCTCGACCTGACGGTCGATCAGATAAACGCTCGCATTGAAGAGTTCGCGCTGGGCCACGCGACCGCCCTCCAGTCTCGTCGACTTCCAGTATTCTCTACGAGCCGGCTGCGTAACGTCAATAAACCGTAGATTCTACCTGCCGGCAGACTGCACCCATCGTCCACCAGCAGGGGGAGCCATGTCCGTCCGCGAGTACCCGCACCTGTTCCTCGACGGCGAGTGGCGGGCCCCCGCCGTCGCCGCCCCGCTCACCGCCGTGCTCGGCGCGGCCGACGGCTCCGTCGTCACCCGGGTGCCGGCTGGATCGCCGGCCGACGTCGACGCCGCGGTGGCGGCCGCGCGCCGGGCCTTCGAGACCTGGTCGCAGACGACACCGGCCGAACGCGCGGCCCTGCTGACCGAGCTCACCGTGCAGCTCAAGGCGCGCGCCGACGAGTTGGCCGAACTGCTGGCCACCGAGGTCGGCATGCCCCGCAAGCTTGCAGGCCGCGTCCAGGTGGCCGGCCCGTTGGCGATCCTCGGGTACTACGCCAAGCTCGCCGGCGAGTACGAGTTCACCCGCGAGGCGGGCAACTCCCTCATCGTGCGCGAGCCCGCCGGCGTCGTCGGCGCGATCCTGCCGTGGAACTACCCGCTGTACCTGACCGCGGCAAAGGTCGCGCCCGCGCTCGCCGCCGGCTGCACCGTGGTCCTCAAGCCCGCAGACGTCGCGCCCGGCGCGTGCTTCGTGTTCGCCGAGGCGTGCGCGGCGGCCGGCCTGCCCGCCGGCGTGTTCAACCTGGTGTCCGGCGGCGACGAGGTCGGCGCTGCCGTGGCCGCGCATCCCGGGATCGACGTCGTCTCGTTCACCGGGTCCACCGCCGTCGGCGCCCTCGTGGCCCAGGCGGCCGGGGCGAACATCGCGCGTGTCGCCCTGGAACTCGGAGGCAAGTCCGCGAACATCCTTCTCGACGACGCCGATCTGGAGAAGGCGGTGGCCGCGGGCGTGAACAACGCCTTCCTGAACTCGGGACAGACGTGCTCCGCGTGGACCCGCATGCTGGTGCCCGCGGCGCTGCAGGACGAGGTGATCGCGCACGCCGAGAAGGCCGTCGCCCGTCTGACGGTGGGTCACCCCCTCGACGAGGCAAGCCGTCTCGGCCCGCTCGCCTCTGCCGAGCAGCGGGACCGCGTCGCGTCCTACATCGCTCTCGGCATCGAAGAGGGCGCCCGCCTCGTGGCCGGTGGCCCCGGCCTGCCGGAAGGCGTCGACCCGAACGGCTACTACGTGCGCCCGACGGTGTTCGCCGACGTCACGTCGGACATGCGCATCGCACGCGAGGAGATCTTCGGCCCGGTGCTGTCGATCATGCCGTACACGGACACCGACGACGCCGTACGCATCGCCAACGACACCGAGTACGGCCTGCACGGCGCGGTGTTCTCCGCCGATGCCGACCGGGCGCTCGCGGTGGCCCGCCGGCTGCGCACCGGCCAGGTGGACGTCAACGGCGGCGCTTGGAACCCCATGGCACCCTTCGGCGGGTACAAGAAGTCCGGCCTCGGGCGAGAGCTCGGCGAGTTCGGCCTGGAGGAGTTCCTGGAGACCAAGGCGATTCAGCGTTGAATGCCGCCCAGCCCGCCACGCCGGTCATGTCTCGGCGGCACAGCGCCGGTCCGTCGAGTGCGCGGTCGCTGTTGCTGACGGTGCTCGGCGAGCTCGTGCTGCCGGCCCGCTTCCCGGTCTGGACCTCGGCGCTGCTGCATCTGCTAGCGGGCCTGGACGTCGAGGAAAAGTCGGCCCGCCAGGCGATCGCCCGGTCCGCCGCAGACGGCTGGATCGTTTCGACGCGCGACGGCCGGCGCGTGCACTGGGAGCTGACGCCCACCGGCCGGACGCTCCTGACCGAGGGTGCGCAGCGCATCTATTCGGCCGCGGGCAGCCAGGCCTCGTGGGACCGGTCGTGGCTCGTCGTGCTCGCGTCGGTGCCGGAAAGTCAGCGCAAGCTGCGCCACCGGTTGCAGACGCGGCTGGCATGGGCCGGCCTCGGCAATCCGGCGCCTGGACTGTGGGTCAGTACCCACCGCGAGCGCATCGCCGAAGTCCGCCAGATCATCGCCGACCTCCAACTCGACGGTTCGGCCCTGTCGTTCGTCGGGCCGTTCGCGGACATCGGCAGCCAGGCCTCGCTCGTCGAGCGCGCGTGGGATCTGGAGAGCATCGCCGACGCGTACCGCGAGTTCCTCGCGTCGTTCGACGGCGCGGACCCCACCAAGGGCGACGAGGTGCTGCTCGCGCAGGTGCAGCTCGTCCACTCCTGGCGGCGCTTCCCGTTCCTGGACCCGCAGCTGCCCGCCGAGCTGCTCCCGGCGGACTGGATCGGGCACCGGGCGCGCGAACGCTTCGACGCGCTGCACGACGCGTGGCGCCCCGAGGCCCAGCGGCGCTGGGCGGAGCTGACCGCGGCCGGTTAGGCGCTCGGGAAGAAGTTGCGCACGAGCGTCGCGAACGCCTCGGGCCGCTCGACCTGCGGCATGTGGCCGGTGGTCCGGAACATGTGCGATCGGGCGTGCGGGAACGCGGCGCGCGCTGCCTCGAAGTGGTGCGGCGGAAGGATCCTGTCCCTGTCGCCCCAGACGATGAGCGTCGGCTTGCGGTGGGCCGCCGCCGCGGGCAGCAGCTCGTCGCGCCACTGCGCGTTGACGCCGCGGACCGTGCCGAGGGTGTGCATGAGTTCGGCCATGAACGCTGCCGCACCCTCCTGCCGTCCGACGCCGAGGGCGTGCGTCACCCGCTCCCGGTCCGCGAGCTTCTTGTCCGCGTAGAGGGCCCGTTCGGCGTGCCGCAGGCCCATCCGGTTCGGCTTGCGCAGCATCAGTTCGCCGAAGACGGGCACGGCCAGCCCGCGCAGGAGGTAGGTGACCTCCTTGCCGAACCCGGCGCTGTTGACCAGCACGACGCTGCTCACCCGCTCCGGGTCGAGTACCAGGGTCTGCAGGCTCACCGCGCCGCCGAGGGAGTTGCCGACGAGGTGCACGGGCCGCTTCTCCCCCTGCGCGTCCAGCGTCGCGAGCACGCCACGCGCCAGCGCGGCCAGACTGGCCGGCTCCGGCCGGCGCGCGGAGTACCCGAACCCGGGCAGGTCCAGCGCCAGCACCCGGTAGTCCGTCCCGAGCAGCGCGAACTGAGCGTCCCAGTCCTCCAGCGACCGCGCGATCCCGTGCAGCAGGACTACCGGCGGCGCCTCCGGGTCCCCCGCGGTGCGAATCCGAACGGGCAGCCCCTCGACTTCGAGGATGGAAACCGATCCAGTCATACAGCCCAGTATTCCGGGGCGCGAATCGGATGTGCGGCTACACTGGTCTCATTCAGCTCGTCGATCTCCTGCCACGAGCTGCCCGCGCGTCGAAGCGTCTGACATCCGCTCCGCGTGGCCCCTGGCGGGAGCCCCGTTCAGATTGCGATCCACATCGTGTCGTTTACCCAGCTTGGCGTGCCTGCACGCCTGGCGGAGGTCCTTGCGGGCCTCGCCATCTCCACCCCCACTCCGATCCAGTTGGCCACGCTGCCGGACTCCCTCGCGGGCCGCGACGTTCTCGGCCGGGGCCGCACCGGCTCGGGCAAGACCCTCGCGTTCCTGCTGCCGATGGTCGCTCGCCTCTCCGGCGGCGCCCGCCCTCGCGCCGGTGCCCCGCGCGGCTTGATCCTCGCGCCCACCCGTGAGCTCGCCGGGCAGATCGAGGCGGCACTCGCGCCGCTGGCCAAGGCCGCCGGCCTGACCTCCCGCACCGTCTACGGCGGCGTCGGGCAGGGACCGCAGGTCGCGGCCCTGCGCCGCGGCGTGGACATCCTCGTGGCGTGTCCCGGCCGGCTCGAGGACCTCGTCGCCCAGCGGCACTGCTCGCTCGGACGCGTCGAGATCACGATCGTCGACGAGGCCGACCACATGGCCGACCTCGGGTTCCTGCCGGCGGTGCAGCGCATCCTGCAGGCCACTCCCAACGGCGGCCAGCGGATGCTGTTCTCGGCCACCCTGGACAACGCGGTGGACTCCCTCGTTCGCCGATTCATGTCCGATCCGGCCGTGCACCAGGCCGATTCGGCGCAGTCGCCCGTCGCGGCGATGGACCACCACCTGCTCCAAATCGAGCGCGGGAACCGCACGGCGATCCTGGTCGACCTGATCGCGGCACCGGGCCGCAGCATCGTGTTCACCCGCACCAAGAGGGGCGCGAAGGTCCTCGCCGAGGCGCTGCGCCAGGAAGGCGTGCACGCCGTCGAACTGCACGGCAACCTCGCCCAGAACGCGCGCACCCGCAACCTCGACGACTTCCACACCGGCCGCGCCACCGTGCTGGTCGCCACCGACATCGCGGCCCGCGGCATCCACGTCGACGACGTCCGCCTCGTCGTGCACGCGGACCCGCCCACCGAGCACAAGGCGTACCTGCACCGCTCCGGCCGCACCGCCCGCGCCGGCAGCGCCGGCACCGTGGTCACGTTGATGACGCACGATCAGATCCGCGAGGTCAACACGCTCACTCGCGCCGCGGGAATCAAGGCCACGACCACGCAGGTCCGCGGCGTGGGCGACCCGATCCTGGCGGTGCTCTCGCCCGGGGAGCGGACCTTCGGGAACCCGGTGTCGGCGCAGCAGCGCGTCGCGCGAGGCCGGGGAACTCAGCAGGCGCCGGCGCCGCGCGAGGACAGCCGGCCCCCGCGCCGCGGTGCTCGTGGCCGTCGACCGGCCGCAGTCGCAGCCGCTGCAGCAGTGCCCGCCGCTCGCGCGCACAGCGCGGCCGGGTTCAGCTCCGGGTTCAGCGGACGGCGTCGCCCGAGCTAGGACCAGTCGTAGAAGCCCTTGCCGGACTTCTTGCCCAGTTCGCCCGCGGCGACCTTGTCGATCAGGATCTGCGGCGGGGCGAAGCGAGGGCCGAGGGTTTCGGCGAGGTGGCGGGCGATGTCCAGGCGGACGTCGAGGCCGACGAGGTCGGTGAGCCTCAACGGGCCCATCGGGTGGCGGTAGCCGAGCTCCATCGCCTTGTCGATGTCGGCGGCGCTGGCGACGCCCTCGGCGAACATGCGCATGGCCTCCAGCCCGATGCACACGCCGAGGCGCGACGTTGCGAAGCCGGGCATGTTCTTCACGACGATGGGGTCCTTGCCGATGCGGACTGCGAGGTCGTGGGCGGACTGCAGCACCGCGGGGTCGGTCCGGGAGCCGTTGACGATCTCCAGCAGAGACATCACCCACACCGGGTTGAAGAAGTGCAGGCCCAGGAAGCGCTCGGGGCGGGCCAACGCGGTCGCGATCTCGTCGATCGACAGGCCCGAGGTGTTCGAGGCCAGGATCGCGGGCGCGCAGTGGTCTTCGACCTGACGCAGGATCAGGTGTTTGAGGTCCATGCGCTCGGGAACCGCCTCGACCACGAGGTCGGCGCCGGTGGCGGGCAGTTCGGCGACGGCGGCGACGGTCGAGAGGCGCCCGAGCAGGCCCTTGGCAGCGGACTCGGCGAGCTTGCCGCGCGAGACGGCGCCGTTGGCCACCCCGGCCAGGGTGTCCAACGCCGCCTCGCGGCGCCCGGCGTCCGGCTCCACGAGGATCGCGGTGTCCCCCGCCGCGGCGAGCACGTAGGCGATGCCGAGACCCATGGTCCCGGCCCCCACCACGGCGCTGTAGGTGCTCACACGGTCTCCCACAGTGTCGTGTGTTCTCACGTTCGTTCGAACAGCGACGCGATGCCCTGCCCGACGCCGACGCACATGGTCGCGGCGCCCCTGCCGCCGCCGCGGCGCTTGAGCTCGTGCAGCAGGGTGGTGACGATCCGTACGCCGGAGCAGCCGAGCGGATGGCCGATGGCGATCGCTCCCCCGTTGACGTTGACCTTCGCCGGATCGGCCTTGAGTGCGTCGACGACGGCGAGAGCCTGCGCGGCGAAGGCCTCGTTCGCCTCGAGCAGGGTCAGATCGTCGATGGACCAGCCGACGCGGTCGAGAGCCTTGCGAGTGGCGGGAACCGGGCCGATGCCCATGTAGTCCGGGTCCACGCCTGCCGAGGCGCCGCTCACCCAGCGGGCCAGGGGTTCGACGCCGAGCCGGGAGAGCATGCGCTCGGACACGAGCAGCAGGGCCGCGGAGCCGTCGTTGAGCGGCGAGGAGTTGCCCGCTGTCACCGAACCGTCCTTGCGGAACGCCGGCTTGCGAGACCGAAGCTGATCGAGCGTCAGGTCCGCCTTGACGCCCTCGTCCCAGGCCAGCGCGCCCTCCGGCAGATCGACCGCCACGACCTCGTCGGCGAAGCGCCCGGCGCCCCAGGCGGCTGCGGCGAACTGGTGACTGCGCAGCGCGAAGGCGTCTTGCCGGTCGCGATCGACCCCGTACCGGTCCGCCACGTTCTCGGCCGTCTCGCCCATGGACAGCGTGTTGTACTTCGCCTTCATCCACGGGCTGATCAGCCGCCACCCGAGACGGGTGTCGACGATCTCGACGCCACGGGGAAAGGCCTCGTCGGTGCGCGGCATGACGAACGGCGCGCGCGTCATCGACTCGGTCCCGCCGGCGACGATCACGTCCGCGTCCCCGGCGGCGATGGCGCGAGCGCCCGCGGTGATCGCCTCCATGCCCGAGCCGCACAGGCGGTTCACCGTGGCTCCGGGAACCGCGACCGGGAGCCCGGCGAGCAGCACGGCCATGCGGGCCACGTTGCGGTTGTCCTCGCCCGCCTGGTTCGCCGCACCCCAGTAGACGTCGTCGATCGTCGCGGGATCCAGCGACGGCACACGAGCCAACAGGGCGGCCAACACCGTCGCGGAGAGGTGGTCCGGCCGGACTCCGGCCAGCGAGCCCTTGATCCTGCCGATCGGCGTCCGGCAGGCGTCCACGACGAAGACCCCGGGCATCTGCACTCCTTCTACAAGTATGTGGTGCAACGTAATGGAACAGTAGCATGCCGAAACGATTGCCCACGCGGGGTAAAGGTCCGCCGTCCGGCTCAACTTGCGAGTCCAACCGTCCGACAACTTCGGTGTGGATTGGGCCTGGATCTCCCTCGTTGCCAACATGCTGGTCGCGATCGCCTATTTCGGCATCACCGGCGCAATCCTCGTCCCCCTCTTGCAGAGCCGGCAGCTCCGGTCGAACCGTCTCGGCGCCGCCACCGCGCTGATCTTCTTCACGTGCGCCGTTGGACACGGCATGCACGCCGTCCACACGCTCACCGCGCTGCAGGCCGGGCGCCCGAATCCGGTGAGCATCGGCTGGCACTCGGCGCTGTGGGAGGTCTTCACCGCCGGAATCGCCGCCTACTACTGGACCCTGCGCACCACCTATGGCTCCCTCATGCGCGGCGCGACCCTGTTCGAGGACATGCGCGAAGCGCAGCGCGTCGCGGCGCTCGAGGCGGAACAGGCCGTGGCGGAGGCCCGCCGGGCCGCGGACCAGCGCGCCGCGCACGCCATGGCCGAGGCGCGCGACGCCGCGTTGGCCGCCGCGGCCGCGAAGTCCGCGTTCCTCGCGACGATGAGCCACGAGATCCGGACCCCGATGAACGCCGTGGTCGGGATGACCGGCCTCCTGCTCGACACGGACCTGGACCCTACGCAGCGCGAGTTTGCCGAGACCGTCCGTGCCAGCGGGGACGCGTTGCTCGACGTCATCAACGACATCCTCGACTACTCGAAGATCGAGGCCGGCGAACTCGAACTCGAGGAGACTCCGTTCGACCTGGTCGAGGCACTGGAGGCGGCGGTCGACCTGGTCACGCCCGCAGCGGCCGCGAAGGACCTCGATCTGGTCAGCTACGTGGACCCGGCCGGGCCCGGCCGGGTCGTCGGCGACCTCACCCGCTTCCGCCAGGTCCTGGTGAACCTGCTGTCCAACGCGGTGAAGTTCACGCAGACCGGCGAGGTGCTGGTGACGGTGCGGGCGATCGGCACCGCAGAGGATCCGGTCCTGGAGGTACGCGTCGCGGACACGGGCATCGGCATCCCCGCCGAGGCCATCGGCCGCCTGTTCGACCCGTTCAGCCAGGTCGACGCCAGCACCACCCGCGTCTACGGCGGCACGGGGCTCGGCCTGGCGATCTGCAGCCGCCTGGTCGCGGCCATGGGCGGTGAGCTCACGGTCGAGTCCACGCCCGGACAGGGGTCGGAGTTCCGGTTCACCGCCAAGGTCGCGCCCTGCCCGCCGAACCTGCTGGGGACTGTTGCGCGGCCCGAAACACTGGCCGGGCGCCGAATGCTCATCGTCGACGACAACGCGACGAACCGCCGCGTGCTGCGCCTGCAGTTGGAGAACTGGGGCGTCGAGTGCACCGAAGCCGACGGACCCGCCGCCGCGCTCGCCGCCGAAGGCCCCTGGGACGCCGCACTCCTCGACTTCAACATGCCGGACATGGACGGCGCCGCGCTCGCCGCCGAACTGGCCGGCAGGCCTCCCACCGCTGCGCTCCCCCTGGTCCTGCTGACCAGCTACGGCAACAAGCTCGCACCGGCCGAACGGGCCCTGTTCCGCGCCACCATGTTCAAGCCCGTCAAGGTGCAGGTCCTGCGCGACGCACTCGAACGCGCCCTCGGCGCGGCACCGCCGGTGCTCCCGGGCCCGCGCACGGTGGAGCGGACGCTGCCCGGCGGCGCTGCGCTGCGCGTGCTCTACGCCGAGGACAACCTCACGAACCAGAAGGTCGGGCGCCTGCTGCTCCGTTCGCTCGGCGTCACCCAGGTCGACACCGTCGGCAACGGGCAAGAGGCCGTCGAGGCGGTCCAGTCCCGGCCCTACGACGTCGTTCTGATGGACGTTCAGATGCCGCAGATGGACGGACTGGAGGCAACCCGACGCATCCGTGCCGAGCTGCCCGCCGAACGTCAGCCGCGCATCGTCGCCATGACCGCCAGCGCGATGCTGTCCGACCGCGAGGCCTGCCTGGCCGCCGGCATGGACGCCTATCTCGCCAAGCCGGTCCGCGAGCGCGACCTGCGCGCCGTCCTCGGCGGCGGCGTGGTGCCGGTGCACGTCGGCGAGCCCGACGGCTCGGAGGGACCGTCGATCGACGGTGCAGTTCTGGCGGCGCTGGCAGCGCAGGTCGGCATCGCGGAGGCCGACCTCGGCCCGACCTTCCTCTCCGCCTACCTGGCCGAAGCCGACGTGCGCGCCGACGAACTTCGGGCGGCCCTCGACACCGACGATCGCGCCGCGGCACTCCGGATCGCGCACGCCCTGCGTGCCGCGTCCGCGACGATCGGCGCGCGCCGCCTGGCGCGCCTGCTCTCCGAACTGGAGCGCGCGGCCGGTTCGCGGGACGTCCGCGCGGACCTCGTGCTGCACGGCGAGGCGGCCCTGGCCGAGTACCGGCGCGTGGCCGCGGAACTCCTCGAGCGGCTGACGACGACGTCTTCGAAGGGCGGCTGACGTGGAGCACGCTCCGCACGCCCTGGTGTTGGCCGCGGTCCTGTTCTTCGCCGGGTGGGTGTGGCTCGCGGTCCACCCGCGAGGGTGCGAACCGGGCGGGCCGCCGGTTCGCACCCTCGCGGCGGCGTCGACGGTCGCCGGGTGCGCGCACGCGGCCGCACCCCCGCACCACGTGGCCGAATCTGCGCTGTACGGCGTGTTCTTCGTTGTTGTGACGCTCAGTCAGATTGCCTGGGGTGCGGCGATTCTGCGCTCGCGCCGCCTGCTGGTTCCGGGCATTGTGGCGAACACGGCGGTTCTCGCGGTGTGGGTCCTGAGCCGTACGGCCGGTGTGCCGGTCGGGCCGCACCGCACGGCCGAGGCGATCGGCCCGGTCGACCTGGCCGCATCCGCTGCCGAGCTCCTGCTCGTGGCCCTGGGCGTCGTCTGGCTAGCCGTGCGTGTCGAACAGGGCCCGGGTGGCCCAGGCGTTGGTCCAGGAGGCGACGGCGAGGGTGACGGTGTCGGCGCGCAGGCCGCGACGCAGAGTTTCGAGGCCGATCAGGTCCTCGGGGGCGACGTTGCCGAGGTTTGCCTCCGCGCCGAGACGTTCGACGAACCAGGCCTGCTGGGCCTTGGTCGGGGTCTCGAAGATGATCCGGTCGGCGGGCACCCGGGCGAGCACGGTTTCGACGAGGTCCGCGCGCGGCCTGCCGGTCGCGTCGTACACGCCGACGGTGCCGGACTCGCGGCCCTCGGCGATGACGTAGGCGCATCCGGCGTCGAGGTCGTCGAGCATGGACTCGGCCCACACGCTCGCGTCGACGTCGGCGGCGCCGTCCTTGCAGCCCACCTCGGAGACGACGCGGAAATCGGCCGATAGCTCGCGGATCAGCTTGCGCCGCCGGACCGCGCCCAGATCCACGGTGCCGTCGGAGATCTCGATCGTGTCGAAGCCGATCTCGCCCGCCCAGCGCGCGAACTCGACGACGCGGTCCTGGCTGACCGCCAGTTCGAACAGCGTCCCGCCCGGCGACACGTGCACTCCCGCCGCGCGGCAGCGCGCGGCCTTGGCCTTGGCGACCGCGGGCGGGGTCACGTAGGCGGTGCCCCAGCCCATCTTCACGATGTCCACGTAGGCGCCGGCGAGCTCGAGTACCGACGCGAGCATCGCCTCGGGCAGGCCCTTGTCCAGCATGTGCGTCAGGCCCGCGGTCCGCGGCTTCTCCGAGCGCACGGGCAGCGCCAGAAAGTCGGGACTCACGAGAGCTCCGCTCGCACGATTGCCGCACCCGCGGTCAGGGCGAAGAGCTTGGCCCTGGCCACGTCGCGCGGCAGCTTTACCAGCCCGCAACTGGTCGTCAGCCCGACGCGGTGCGCGGGCACGACGGCTAGTACGTCGCGAATGCGATCGGCCACGGTCTCCGCGCTCTCCACCTTCTCGCTCCGCACGTCGATCACCCCGGCAACCACGTCGCCCGGCCAGGGCGATTCGCGGAACGCAACGATGTCCTCGGCGTCGAGCGCCTCGGTGTTCAGGACGTGTACGTCTGCATCCAGCACGGTAGGCCACAGGGCGCCCAGCGGGCCGGGCGCCTCGTCGGGACCGCCGGCTTCGTCGCCGAGGGTGTACCGCTTGAAGCCGTGCCGCCCCCCGCCCACGAGCAGAGGTCGCGGGCGGGCGCTCCCGGTGCGGCAGACGTGGACCCAGAACTGCGTGTCCACGCCGCGCACCGCGCGGTTGAGCAGCTCGATCTCCCAGTCGCTGACGCCGTGCGACCAGAGGAACTCGTCGATCTGGACGATGTCCACGCCCGCGTCCGCCAGGCGCAGGAAGTCCTCCCGCAGGGCGTCGGCCAGAGCGGTGGCGAGATCGCGCTGCGAGCCGTAGTAGGCGTCCTCGGCGAACAGGGTGAGGACCTGCAGGCCGGTGTAGGACACCTTGACCGGCAGGGTCGTCGCCCGCCGAACCGCGTGCAGCGTCTCCAGGTGCAGCGGACAGCGCAGGGACACCGGCCCGGTACATCGCGGCGAGGCGAACTCGCTGCACTGCGGGATCTCGAAGCCGACCAGCCGCTCGTAGTAGTGGAAGAAAATCTGGCCGTACGCGCTCGCGCCGCCGTACACGCGCCCGTCGGCGATCACGTCGAGGCCGGCGTCCACCTGGTCCTGCACGATCGCCGCGACGGCGTCGTAGAACGCCTCGCGCGGCAGGGCCTCCGGGTCCGCCGCAGTCGCGTATCCGGCCCGCGAACGGCCCGCAACGGCGCCCGGCTCGTCCGGGAAGACCGCCCACGGTTGGTCGACGTACCACGACGGGTTGGGGTAGTTGCCGACCATCGTGGTCGGCAACAGACGTTCCTGCCCGGCGATGCGCATCGGCTCAAGGGTCGTCACGGTGTTCACGGTCGGCTCACAAGCTCGTCGACATCGCGCCGTCGGCGAGCAGGTGCGCGCCGTTGACGTAGGCGGCCCCGGGCGAGGCGAGGAAGACGACCATCTCGGCGATCTCGGCCGCTGTGACGACCCGGCCCTGCGGAATCTTGGCCAGCAGGGCCGGGCCGAGCTCGGGATCCTCGAGGCGCCAGCGGATGAACGGGGTGTCCATCCAGCCGGGGCCGATCGCGTTGATCCGCAGCCCGCGGCTCGCGTATTCGGCGGCCATCGCCTTGGTGAGGTGCACGAGCGCGGCCTTGCTCGCGCAGTAGGGGCCGCGCCCGCGCAGGGCCAGCACGCCGCCGACCGAGGCGACGTTCACGATCACTCCCTCGCCGCGGGCGAGCATGCCGGGAGCGACTGCCTTGGCGACGAGCCACGGGCCGGTCAGGTTGACGCCCATGATCGCCTGCCACTCCTCGAGCGAGGTCTCGAAGAGCGGCTTCGGGTCCCCGACGCCGGAGATGCCGGCGTTGTTCACCAGCACGTCGATGCGGCCGAGTTCGGCCTCGGCGGCCGCGACGCCGGCCGCGACCGAGGCCGGGTCGGCGACGTCCATGTCCACGCCCCACGCGCCCAGTTCCTTGGCGGCGACGTCGGTGTCGCGCAGGTCGGCGATCGCCACCCGGGCTCCCGAGGCGATCGCCAGCGCGGCGACTTCCCGGCCCAGCCCGCGAGCTCCTCCGGTGACGAACACGGTCCGGTCGGCGAGGTCGTATGAATTGGCCACGTCCGTCACGCTACGCAGGCCCACTGGTGCCGGTCTCGCCTGCGACAGACGAAACGGAGAGGTTCGCCTTGTCCACAATGCAGGAAGGAATCACGAACCTCCGCCGCCGAGTCCGTCTCTGGTGCGCAGCGCGTGCAGGGCCAGCTGCATCGCGAACTGGACTTCCGGATCGTTGGGGTTGCGGCCGGTGAGTTCCTCGATCCGGGCCAGGCGGTACTTCACGGTGCTGCGGTGGATCGTCAGCGCCTCGGCGGTGGCGGCGATCGACCCGCCGGTGCGCAGATAGGTGGAGAGCGTGGGAACCAGTTCGGCGGACTTGCCGGCGTCGTAGCGCAGCAGCACGCCCAGCCATTCGTCGATGTAGTGGGCGAGCTCGGCCGGGTCGTTGTTCAAGGCCAGGAGGCGGTAGACGCCGAGGTCGTCGAAGCGCACCACCGCACCGTCCGCCGGTGTCGGCTCGCCCAGCGCCACCGCGTGCCGGGCATGGCGCAGGCTGACGGGATAGTCGGAAACCTTGGTGCACCGGCTCCCGACGCCGATCCGATACGGCCCCCCGGCTCGATCGTCGCGGAGGAGCGCAGCCGCGGCGGACCAGTCCACGTCCGCCCCGGCCAGACAGAGGACCTCGTTGCCTCGCGCGACCGGCAGGCAGTCTTCGCCGAGCCGGCGCAGCGATCGGCGCAGCACTGGCAGCAGCGCGTCGACGGTCGCCGCGGGCGCCTCCTCGCAGCGCCGGATCACGGTCACCCGGCGCGGGCGCGCGAGGTCGACGCCCAGCGCGTCGGCTCGGATTCGAGCGGCCTCCTCGGGCATGCCCAACAGCAGCTCTTCGACGAGGTCGCGGCGCAGGCGCAGTTCCGCCTCGGCCACCGACGCCGATCGGGCGAGCTCCATCGCGACGATCGTCGCGGCGTGCTCGAGCATGGTGAGATCGTGCTCGGACGCGGTGGCGGCGGGGTCGTAGAGCCGCAGGACGGCGGCCGACTCCGCGCGATGCCCGGCGAGCGCGACGAGGTCGTCGCCCTCCCGAATCGGGCGCGGCTCGCGCCGCAGGCGCTCCAGAAGCTTCTCCCGCGCGGCCGGGAAGCCGACGTCCGCGGGCCAGCAGGCGCTGTGCGCCAGCACGGAGCCCGTCTCGTCCTCGACGAGCGCGGGGCGGCCGGAGAGTTCGGCAACCGCCGCCACGATGCCCGAGACGCCGCCCCCGCGACCGGCCACCTGCGCAAGCCGGCTGTGCGTGTCCAAGAGCCGGCGCAGCTCGTCCACCTTGCCGTCCAGCCGCGCGTTGACCGCGCCGAGCTCCGCCACCATGGCCTGCTCTCGGGCGTGGCGCCGGGCGTTGTCCAGGGCGACCGCCAACTGCTGGGCGAGGACCTGCATCGGGAACAGCTGACGCTCGGTCAGTTCCTTCGCGGACTGCAGCACCAGATGACCCAGCCGCAGCCCGAAGCAGCGCACCGCCAGGAGGTAGACCGGTCCGTCGTCGGTCTCTCGGCGGGACACCCCCGGGCCGCCGGCGGCGGCGAGTTCGGCGTCCTCGATGCCGTCGGGGCGCGCCGGCCACCATCCCGTTGGCGGGAGGTGGAAGCTGGTGCGCACGTCCGGTGCAAGGCTCGGGCAGGCGGCCGCGGCGAGGCGGACGATCTCCGCCTCCGGGCGGTCGGACACCAGCATCGAGAGCAGCGCAAGTTTGTGCAGGTCCGCGCAGTCGATACCGGGCGGCGCCTCGCCCGACACCGCGAGCGCGAGGAGCCGGGGGTCCTCCGCGGCGTCATCGAGCACGAGATCGCTCGCCGTCACCTCGGCGCGGTCCGCGCGCAGGCGTCGAGGGCCGCGGCCCGGTCCGCCTCGCTGGCGTCCACGTAGAAGGGGCTGTCCCACAGGGCGCCGTCGATGACCACCTGCGGGTGGGCACCGAGCAGCGCCACGATCCTGTCCGCATCGAGCAGGCCGAGATCGTAGAAGCAGGCGAGGGTGTGGCGACAGGCGGGCGCGACGGAATTGAGGCTGGTCTCGTATTCGATGAGCTCATCGAAACCCTCCGCGTCGAGTCCTTCGATCCAGCGGAGGTCTCCCGCGATGCGGAGGCGCCGAGCATCCGACCCACGCGGCGCCGCCTGACCGACCTGCCGCAACCAGCCGGTCATCGCCGCCCCGGAGAAGGTACCGCCGCGCAGATAGGAGTCCGCGGTCCGAAGCACCTCGACGGTACCCGTGGCCCCGGCGGCGTCGTCCACCGCTTCGGCGAACACGTGCGGGTCGGTGGCGGTGATGCACAGCGCGCCCTCGTCGAGCGCGCGGGCGCCGGCCAGGTACGGGACCAGGACTTCGTCGCGTCCGTCCGAACCCCGGTAGAGCACGACGATGTGCGTGCCCTCCCCGGGGTCCGCGACGAACTCGTCCGCAGGGCGGATCGAAATCACGTAGTGCCCTCGAGTTCCGCGCGCACGATGTTCGTGGCCTCGACCATCGCCGAGAGCTTCTTCTGCGCGACGACGTGGCGCATCGAGGCGATCGAACAGTCGGTCGAGATGCACACGCGCTCCGGCGGCACGATCGCGATCGTGGAACGGATCCAGTCGGCGATCTTCGCGACCGGCTCGACGGCCAGGCGCTTGACGTCGATGGCGCCGATGCCGAGGTCCTTGTCCGCCGGCCACTGGGTCAGCGCCTTGGTGTCCTCGAAGTTGTGGCTGGCCATCTCGATGTGGAGCTGGTCGACGTCGATGTCGAAGGCCCACGGGAAGATCTTGCTGCCCATCGCGCCCGAGTCGGGCACGGCGTTCTGGCCCTCCTCGTGGCCGTAGCACATGTGCGCGACCCGGTAGCACTCCACGCCTTCGAACGCGATGTTGATCGCCTCGATCATCCAGTCGGCCGGGTCGAGCAGCGCGAACACGATCGGCAGCGCCTCGGCGAAGCTGATCTGGTCAACGCCGCGGGCGGCCATGTCCTTGAACTCGGCGTTGTAGGCGCGGGCGTAGGCCTTGGCCACGCTCGGCAGATCGCCGTAGTGGCCGTTGGTGCTCAGCAGCGCCATCGACACCGGACCCAGGCCCGTGTTGATCTTGACGGGCTTGTCGGTGGCGTCCTTGCACGCCTCGATCACCGGCTTCCACACCGGGCGGTACCACTCGATCTCGTCGTGGATCAGCGGCTTGTAGATCGGCATGTCGTACACGCCGACGACCATGCGGTCGCCGTAGGGCCGGATCCCCTTGAACCGGTTGGGCATGTAGTGGAACAGCTCGGACAGCTCGTAGTCGGTCTCGTTCTCGTAGTGCTGGCCGCCGTCGGTGACGATGTCCAGACCGATGCGCTCCTGGTCGCGGATCACGCCGGAAACGGCGTGCCGGTAGAGCTCGCGCGTGCGGAAGCTCGGGAACTCCGGCGCGTCGATGCCGTTGTCGAAGACCTTGCCCTGCATGTAGATCGGCCTGGGATACGACCCGACGTGCGTGGTCGGCAGCAGGACCTCTTCGCCTCGAACCTTCATCGATCTCTCCTCGACTCACGCGCCATTGCGGAAGCTGACTACGACGTAATCCTCTGGTTCCAGGCCCACGTCCGCCAGTACTGCATCGGGAGCAAGCAGCGTCCCGTCTTCTAGCCGCATCTCGTAGCCGCCGTCTCGGGGCGGGAAGCGGCGGCCAACCACGCCTTCGGCGACCTTCTCGCACGCCTGATCCACGGTGTCGGTGGATTCGAACACCACCAGAAAGGTCAGGAAGTCGCCTTGGAAGAGCGCCTGCACCGGGATCTCCACCGCGGTGCTCACGTTTGGTACTCGAAGGCCCACGACATGCCTCGCGCGTCGTCGCCCATCTCCTCCGAGGAGATTCCCATGTAGTCGAAGGCACCGACCAGGTCGGCGGGTTCGAAGGCCTTCTGCAGGAGCCGGTCGATGATCGTGCGCTGGTGGATCATCGTGTTCCGGTCCTCCCACCAGATCTTGCGGCAGGGCTCGGAGCAGAACCAGTACTTCTTGCCGTTGTGCACGATCTTGTACGGGCGCACCGGGTACTTCGCCGACTTGGGCGAGGTCGCGCAGCCCACGGGGAGATTGCACATCTTGCAGATCCACGGCAGCGTGTTCGGCAGGGTCAGGTCCGGGCGTCCGTCGTTGACGTTGTGGATGACCTGGTCCCACATCGGGCCCCAGTGCTCCTCCCAGTCCGGGTACTTGGACTGCAGCCATTCGCGCTCGGCCTTGCCGACGCCGGCGTCGGGGTTCCAGAACAGCGTCCACCGGTAGAACCACGTGCCGAGGTGCCCGGAGTGGTGGGAGTGGTCGAGGCAGTCCATGAACTCGTCCCAGTACCACGGCCGCCGCAGGCCGTAGTCCTCGATGGAGTGCATGAACTGATCGCAGATCCACTCCTGCATGAACTCCTTGTACGACTGTTCGCGCGAGGCGAGCGGCGTGTAGTAGTCCATCGACGGGCCGGTGACGATCGAGAACAGGCGCTGACAGACCCAGAACGTCTTGTCGATGATCCACTGCGCGTGCTCGGGGTCGTTCTCGAGCACGGCCTCCAGCGTCGGGCCGCCCTGCTGCGCGTGGCGGGCCTCGTCGGTCTGGATCGAGGAGATGAGGTTGGCGAAGTTCACGTCGCCGGCCTCGAGCGCGCCGGCGGCGAGCGCGACGAACTGCAGGTTCGTGAACCCGGTCTCGACCGTGAACGGCAGGCCGAGAGCGATGTCGACGGCCGAGGTGGCGACCATCGTGTTGTCGAAGAACGCTCGGCCGGCGATGATCGCCCAGTTGTCCGTGTGGTAGGCCTTCTGCGCCCAGTCGTAGTGGATGTGCTTGGGCACGAGCTCGTGGGCGAACAAGAGATTCAGCTGCGTGTGGCGCATCTCGTCCATCGCACCGAGCACGGCCATGTTCCGCCAACCGCCGGTCAGGCCGAAGCGAGCCATGCACAGCTCGGCCGGGACAGCGACGTACTCGATCAGCGAGAGCGATCCGAAGTGCAGCTTCGAGTTGGTCTTGCTCCCCTCGTCGAGATCGTCGTAGAGCGACGAGCGCGCCACCGCGGCCTTCACCGAGTAGGCGGCCGTGTCCTTCTCCCGCTGCGTGGCGACGTACTCCCGGTAGGTGCAGCGGTAGTCCTCGCGCCACTGGGCCCAGCGCTTTTCGTCGGTCTGGCCGCCGCCGGACATCCACTCCGGAAATGCCGCGTCCTTCGGAACGTAGGTGAAGTCCCAGTCGGTGAGGCGGGTGATGTCGTGCCATTCCTCGCGCTTGAGCAGCGTCATTGCTGTTCCTCCAGGCCCGTGGCGTGCCTCGAATCCTCGTCCCGGAGCGCCCCGGGCGACCTTGTCCTCGAAGACAGGATTGATCGCCCACTCCCCGCCACGGTGAACGGGACCAGACCTGACCTACCCTCGCTACGGTGGCCCGACTTCAACGAGGAGGTCGCGTGACCGAGCGAAGCGAGGCAACCGGCATGCAGAGCACCGAAGGCCGCAACATCTGGGGCGAGTTCATCTCGCTGGGCGAGTGGGGTCCGCTCGTCGACACCTACATGGAGGACCCCTCGCTGGGTCCGATCTGGAACGTCGCGCCGCCCGAGGTCGACGACCGCGAGTACGACGCGATCTACATCGGCGGCGGCGCCGCCGGCCGGTTCGGCTCCGCGTTCCTCCGCGCCCGCGGCGGCCGCCAGCTGGTCATCGACAAGTGGCCCTTCCTCGGCGGCTCCTGCCCGCACGAGGCGTGCGTGCCGCACCACGTGTTCTCCGAGGCCGCGCGCATGCTCGACTACGCGCGCCTGATGAGCAACAAGTACTGGTGCGAGGACTACGAAGACGTCAAGAAGCGCGCGTCGATCATCGAGATCCGCGACGGCTTCCTGAAGTCCCGCGGCTCCGCGCACGGGATCATGAACTTCCAGTCCAAAGAACAGCTGAACATGGAGTACGTCCTCAACGCGCCGGCCACGGTGATCGACAAGAACACCGTCGAGGTCGCGGGGCGCGTCTTCACGTGCAAGAACCTGGTGCTGTCGATCGGCGCTCGCCCGATTGCGCCGGACGTGCCCGGCACGCAGCTCAAGGGCGTCGTCAACTTCGCCACCATGCTCGACCCCGCCTGGTTGGACTTCGAGCCGAACCGGTGCGTCGTCATCGGCGGCGGCAAGACCGCCATCGAGTACGGCTCGTTCTTCCAGGCCACCGGTTGTGCGACCACGATCGTGACGCGCAGTCAGCTGATGCGGACCAAGGGTCTGCACCACGTGGACGAGGACATGCGCACGTGGGTCGAGGACGCGATGAAGCGCCGCGGAATCGACATCCTCGACCACATGGAGCCGGTCTCGATCAACGGCGTCGACCGGGTGGAGAGCGTCACCTACCGGAACATGACCACGCACGAAGAGTTCACGACGGCCTGCGACATGGTCTTCCTCGGCACCGGCGAACGCCCGCTCACCGACGAGTTCGCGCACCTCGGCTGCGCGACCGACGACAAGGGGCACTTCCTCGTCGATGCGACGATGCAGACCTCGGTGCCCGGCGTCTACGCGTGCGGCGACATGATCCCCGGGCCGCGGGAGATGTTCAAGGCGCGCAAGTCCGGGATCGTCGCGGCTCGCAACATCATGGGCGAGCACGTCGAGTACGAGATCGAGGGTATGTACCCGGACTTCCTGCACTCCACCTACGAGGTGGTGTGGACCGGGCTGTCGGAGGCCGAGGCCCGCGAGCAGTACTCCAACGTGGTCGTCATCAAGCTTCCGCCGGACGGCGTCCCGCGCGAGGACTGCGCGCTGCCCGTCGGCGACGGCTCCATGTTCTTCGCGCTCGAGGGCATGGGCGAGAACGGCCTGCTGAAGTCCGTGATCGACGGCGACAGCCGCAAGATCCTCGGCCTGCAGTTCGTGGCCTTCGGCGTCCGCAACGCCTTCCAGTACCTGGACTACCTGCTGCACAAGATGCCCGGCGGGTTCTCCGCGGACCAGATGGCCGACGTGAACGAACTGTTCCTCAACGAGGGCTTCCCGCAGCTGCACCGCCTGCGCGTCGGCGGCCCGTTGCGGGACCTCTGAGATGAGGCTGGCCAACCGCGGCGCCGTCGTCACCGGCGCCGGTTCCGGCATCGGCCGCGCCACGGCGCTGCGCTTCGCCGAGGAGGGCGCGCACGTCGCCGTCCTCGACCTCTCGCCCGACGGCGCGGCCGACACGGCCGCGCTGATCGAGAAGGCCGGTGGGCGCGCGCTCGCAGTCGAGGTGGACGTGGCGAGTGCTGCGTCGACGACCGCCGCCTTCGAGACCGCGGCGGGGGCACTCGGGCGGATCGACGTCCTGTGCAACAACGCCGGCGTGGTCCGGTTCGCTCCCCTGGCCACGATGAGCGAGGCCGACTGGGACGGCTGCTTCGAGGTCAACGCGAAAGGTGTGTTCCTCTGCACCCGGGCGGTTCTTCCGTTCATGACGCCGCCGGAGGGCGCGACTGCGGCGATCGTGAACACCGCATCGGTGGCGGGGCTGGTCGGCATCGCCAACGCCGCCGCGTACTGCGCCTCGAAGGGCGCGGTGGTGGCGTTCACCCGGGCGGCGGCCCTGGACCTTGCGCCGCGCCGGATCCGGGTCAATGCGATCTGCCCCGGCACCGTGCACACGCCGATGATCGACGATCTGATCGCGTTGCGCGGCGGCGGCGACCCCGCGGCGGGCATGGCCGCGACCGTAGCGAAGTACCCGATCGGGCGCCTCGGGACGCCGGCGGACATCGCGAACGCGGCCCTGTTCTTCGCCTGCGAGGAATCGGCATTCTGCACCGGCACGATCCTCGCCGCGGACGGTGGGATGACCGCCACCTGACCTCCGCGCCGTAGCATCGCGACGATGGACGCTGCGGGAATCGTGGTGGTCGGCGGGCGCTCCTCGCGGATGGGCAGCCCGAAGGCCGAACTGGAGTGGGACGGTTCCACGCTCCTGTTCCGCACCGCCGCGATGCTGCGCGCGACGCTGACCGGTCCCGTCGTCGTCGTGGGCGCCGCGGACCAGTACCTTCCGGACCTGCCCGACGGCGTCGAGATCGGCCGGGACGCCGTCGCCGGACGCGGGCCCCTCGAAGGGCTGGCCGGCGGCTTCGCGATCGTCGGCGCCCGAGCCCGCATCGCGTTCCTGTGCGCGACGGACATGCCGATGCTGCACCCTGCGTACGTGCGCCGAGTGCTCGCGGAACTGGCCGACGATTCGATCGACGTCGCGCTGCCCTACGTCCACGGCTATCGCCAGCCGCTCGCGGCCGGATACCGCGCCACGCTCGCGCCGCTGGTTTCCGAACTGCTCGAGGCGGGGCAACACTGGCCGCACGCGCTGTTCGAGCACTGCTCGGTGCGGGCGCTGAGCGAGGCGGACCTGCTCGCCGATCCCGACCTGGCCGCGGCGGACCCCGAGCTGCACTCGGTGCTGAACGTGAACGACCCCGCGGAGTACGCGTCCGTCCGCGCCCGCTTCGAAGGCCGGCCGTGACGGCGGGCGGATACTTCGGGCGTGCCCTGGTCGTGAACGTCGTCGGGACCGAGGCGGCCGGGGCGGCGCTGCCGCTGCCCGAGCAGGTGCTGCGCCAGTACCTCGGCGGGGTCGGTCTCGGGACGTGGCTGCTGCACGAGCTCGCTCCGCCCGGCGTCGACCCACTCGCGCCCGAGGCACCGATCCTGTTCGTGTTCTCGCCGCTGGTCGGGACGCCGCTGACGACGAGCGCCAAGTTCGCCGTCGTCGGGAAGTCGCCGCTGACCGGCCTGCTGACCGACGCGCTGGCCTCCAGCCGGTTCGCGATCGCAGGCAAGATGACCGGGCACGACGCGATCGCGATTCGCGGCCTGGCCGAGGAACTCTCGGTGCTGCTGATCGACGCCGACGGTGTTCGGCTGGAGCCGGCGCCGGAGCTCGCCGAACGGCGGGCCGAGGAGGCCGAGGCGATGCTTCGCGCACGGTTCGGTCCCGGGTGGCAGGCGGCCGTGATCGGGCCCGCGGGCGAACGGGGCGTCAGATTCGCGACGATCAGCCACGACGGCCGCCACGCCGGGCGCGGCGGCCTCGGCGCGGTGCTCGGCGCCAAAAACCTCAAGGCCGTGCTGGTCCGCGGATCCCTTCGAGCAGAGGTCGCCGACCCGCCCGCCGTGCTGGACGTGGCCCGCGATCTGCGCGCACGCAGCGTCGGGCCGGCCACCTCGGCGCATCGGGCCCTGGGCACCCTGGGCAACCTGCTCGCCTACAACGCGGTGGCCGCCCTGCCCGCGCACAACTTCCAGCACGTCGAACTCGAGGCGGCCGATCGGCTCGACGCCGGGGAGATGGAGCAGCTCCGCGGCTCGACACGCAGCACCTGCGCCTCGTGCACGATCGGCTGCACGCACATCTATCCGCGCGCGGGCGGTCGCAAATTTCGCATGGAGTACCAGAACGCGGTGGCGCTCGGCCCGATGTGCGGGGTCACGGATCCCGACGACGTGCTGCTGGCCAGCGGCCGCTGCGACGACTACGGCATCGACACCATCTCCGCCGGCGGCACGATCGCCTGGGCCATGGAGTGCGCGGCGCGCGGCCTGATCGACGAGCCGTGGCTGCGCTTCGGCGACGGCACGGCGGTGCTGCGGGCCATCGCCGCGATCGGCCACCGCTCCCCCGGGCTCGGCCGGCTGCTCGCGGAGGGATCGCGCCGCGCGGCGGAGATCGTCGGCGGCGGATCGGGCGAGTTCGCCCCCCACGTGAAGGGGCTGGAACTGCCGGGCTTCGAGCCGCGCACCATGCAGGCCTCCGCCCTCGGGCTGGCCGTGAACGCGCGAGGTGCGGACCACAACCGCTCCGGGACCGGGCAGGCCGACCTGACGGGCGAGGTCGACCGATTCAACGCGGGCGCCGAACACGTGCGGGTCGCCATCGAACACGAGGACCGCGCCGCGCTGATGGACTCCCTGATTCTCTGTTCGTTCCTGCGCGGGGTCTTCGACGACGATCCGCTGGCCGAATGGGCCGCGTTGCTGCGCCCGATCACCGGGTGGGACCTCGACGCCGCCGAACTGCAGGCCGTAGCCGCCCGGATCGTGCGCGCCAAACGGCTCTACAACCTGCGCGAGGGCGCCACCGCCGCGGACGACACCCTCCCGCCTCGCCTGCTGGCCGATCCGCTGACCCTGAAGTCCGGCGAGCAGGCCGCGCTATCCAAGGAGTCCCTGCGCGCCATGGTGTCCGGGTACTACGCGGCCCGCGGGTGGGACCCGCAGGGGCGACCGACGGCTACGGACGCGTCCGGTCCAGCAGCCGGCTAGGCACCACGACGAGCGGGAACGGGTATTCCACGACCAGAACCTCCTCGCCTATTGCCGATCCGACCTCCCGATACGCGCCCGCCGACAGGCGATAAGCGACGATCGAGCCCGGTTCCTGCGGGTCGAGCAGCCAGTACGACTCGACCCCCATGCGCGCCTAGTGGGCCATCTTGAGATTGCGGTCGTGCAGTTGAGTGCTCGGCGACAGCACTTCTGACGCCAGTAGCGGAGGAACCGGCAGGAGCGCGGAGGTCAAGTCGGCGAACCGCGTCACCAGTACGTCCGGTTGAACCTCGCTGTCGTTCGCGGTTCGGACGGCAAACGGGGCCATGACAGCGCGAAGGTCGGGCGGGCACGCGTCGTCCAGGAAACGCCACAGTGAAGCCGCCATGGACTGGTGCTGCCAACTGGGTCCCGGCGTCACCAGCAGGGTCCCGTCGATGAGCTCGTAACGCCTGCCGTCATCGGGCATCGCCTCCAGGTCCGCCACGGTGAATGGGCGGTTGCCGGGGGCGAGCCCGACCTCTGCAAGCGTCCGCTGCTCGGTCATGCCCGCCATTCTCGCCCCTCTCCGCTCGCTGCGCATCCTGCCCGGAAGGTCCGACAGTTTTCGTTCGGCAGGCTGGCTCCCATCGGGATCCCTTTGTACCTCTCGCCCGGCGGCAGAACCGCTCGGCTGGAGGAAGACCTCGGGCTGACCGCAGTGAGTCGTTCGTCGCGGATGTACTCGCACACGGTTGCGCCGGTGGTCGCGAACATGCGTTGCGTCCGTGTGGGCCATCGGTGGCCCGTCTGGACGCAGCGCGCCGGCCGCCCGCTGCGGATACTGCCCTGAGTCGAGAGCGGAGGCCAGGGTGCGGGTCAGTGTCGATCTTTTGGTGTGCCGGGGGCACGGTCAGTGCCTGGTGGCGGCTCCGGCGGTGTTCGACGAGGACGCCGCGGGCCGCACGATCGTGCTGCTGGCCGACGCACCCGAGGGTTTGCGCGAACAGGTGGACCGGGCGGTCGCGAACTGCCCGACCCGGGCCATCGGCGTCACCGAATGAAGGGTCCGCGCAGGGCGGCCCCGCCGGCCCACGGCGTGGCCCGCACAGACCGTCGATTGGCCCAGCGGACCGTTTCGACCGCGCACCCAACGGGCGCAGCATCGGGAGTCTGGGGCCGCCCGGCTCCGACGCTGAACGAGAACAGGTGAATCCGATAGGCAACGCCGCCCCGAGAACCACCCTCCGCGCGCTTCCGCTGGCCGTCTCGGTCGCTCTGTTGCTGGGCGCCTGTGGTGGCGGCGAGGACGATTCCGCCCCCGTCGCGCAGGAACCCGCGTCCGCGCCTGCCCAGGCGCAGGCCGAGGCCCCCGTCGCGCCGGCCGCTGCCCCCAAGCCCGCCGCCCCGAAGGCGACACGGGCCCAGACCTCCGCCGCGCAGGTCCCGGCGCCCAAGGCCGTCGCCCCGAAGGCCGCCGCCCCGGCAGGGAAGGTGGCCGCCAAGACGCCGAAGAAGCACGACTCCGGGCGCAAGCCCGCAGGGGCGATCGTCGTCGGGACCGAGATCGGCGAGGCCAAGGCGGCGAATCAGGAAATCTACGAGGCCAAGGACGGTGCCACCGACGTCGGCGTGACCCGGGACTCGATCAAGCTCGGCTCGATCAACATGCACGGCATGGCGCTCGGCAACCTGATCACCCAGCCGCAGGTCCGCGGCAACCTGGGCATGGTCGCAGCGATCAACGACCGCGGCGGGGTACTCGGCCGGCGCCTGCAGATCGTGGACTGCGACGACGGCCCGGGAGAGGTGTCCCGCGCGAAAGCGTGCATCAAGAAGCTCGCCGCGCAGGACAAGATCTTCTCCCTGGTCACCGGGATCGACTGGGCGACCGCCTCGATCCACGACGATCTCAAGCAGTTCAAGCTGCCCTACGTCGGCGCGTGGGCCTACTCGCAGACCGAGTGGCAGGACCCGTACATGTTCCCGGCCCACATGTCGATGATCCACGAAGCGATGGCCGGCGCGCACTGGGCGAAAAACGTCGTCAAGCCCAAGACCTACGGCCTGATCTGCCTGACCAGCCCCGAGATGCAGCTCGCGTGCAACGAGGTCAAGAAGATTCTGGACGCCTCCGGCGCCAAGCTGGTCAAGAAGGCCGACGTCTCCATCTCCGAGACCTCGATGTCCTCGCACGTTCTCGCGATGCGCGCCGCCAACCCGGAGCACATCGTGCACTACGTGATCAACCCCGCGACCATGGCGAAGTTCATCGTGGAGTCGGCGCAGCAGAACTACTATCCGCCGAAGGGCATCTCGGGCAACCACCTCGCCGGCGAGGTGCTCGGCTCGCTGTTCGGCAAGCACCCGGCCGGGCGGTACTGGACCAACACCACCTACCGGCTCTGGGGCACCGAGTTCATGGCGACGATGAACAAGTACGCGCGGGCGAACCGCGGCGGCAACCACCACATCGTGCAGGCCGGCTACGTGGGCATCAACATCTTCGCCCAGGCCGCCAAGGAGGTCGGGCCGAACCTGACCCGCGAGCGCCTCATGGCGACCCTGGGCAACGGCACCGTGTGGAAGTCCGACGCCTCACTGGACCAGCGCTTCCAGTACGTCAACTCGGAGCGCTACGGAACCAACTGGAACAAGGAATACGGCCAGGGCCGGGAGTTCATCTACAAGTACGACTCCGTCAACACCGTCGCCAACCCGGACGGGACCCCCAACGGCTGGGTTCTCGACCCGGACCAGGGCGTCGTCTACACCCACCGCTGACCGGCTGCGAGGATCCGCGATGACCGTCACCCAAGCACCCCTCCTCACCACGCACGGGGACATCGACCTGAGCTCCCGTCAGTTCTGGGCGCAGTCGATGGCCGAACGCGACGCCGCGTTCGCGGTGCTCCGGCGGGAGAACCCCGTCCCGTGGAGCCGGCCGGCGGAATCCGACCTGCTCCCGCCGGATCTGAACACCCGTGGGTTCTGGTCGTTGACCAAGAACGAGGACATCCGCGAGGCCAGCCGCAACCCCGAGGTGTTCTCCTCCGCCGACGGCATCACGATGGAGGACTTCGGCCCGGAGATGACCGAGGTCGCGCAGTCCTTCATCGCGATGGACGCCCCGCGGCACACGCAGCTGCGCGGCATCGTGATGAACGCCTTCAAGCCAAAGAACGTCCTGCAGTTGGAGGGCTGGATCCACGGGCACGCCCGGGACCTGGTCGACGAGATGGCCCCGCTGGGGCAGGGCGACTTCGTCGATCTGGTCGCGATGCAACTGCCCGGCCGGCTCTTCGCCAGCTTCTTCGGCCTCGCCCCGGGCGAGATGTACGACCGGACGATCTCGGCGGCACAACGGCTCATGTCCTGGTCCGACCCGGCGGAGTGCGGGGAGCAGACCGGCCTGGAGCTGTTCGCCGGCTGCGTGATGGACCTGCACCAGACCGCCGCGGAGCTGATCCCGATGCGCCGGGCGAACCCCGGCGAGGACCTGATGACCTGGCTGGTGCAGGCCGAGTGGGACGGTCAGAGGTTGACCGAGGACGAGATCTGCGCGTTCTTCGTGCTGCTCGCGGTCGCGGCCAACGACACCACCCGGCACGCCTCGGCCTATGCCATCCACGAGCTGTCGGTGCATCCCGACCAGCGTGCCCTGCTCGTCTCCGACGTTCCCGGCCGGGTGGCCGGCGCGGTGGAGGAGGTGCTGCGCTGGTCCTATCCCCTGCTGCACATGCGTCGCACCGCCACCCGGGACGTGACGATGCGCGGTTCGCAGATCAAGGCCGGGGACAAGGTCGTGCTCTGGTACTGCTCGGGCAACCGCGACGAGGAGGTCTTCGAAAATCCCTACGCCTTCGACATCACCCGCAGCCCCAACCCGCACATCGCCTTCGGCGGCGGCGGGCCGCACTTCTGCCTCGGGGCGGCGTTGGCCCGCACCATGCTCAAGTCGCTGCTGACCGAGGTCTACACCCGTATCCCGGACATCCACGCCCCAGCACCGGAGTTCCTGTCCGCCAACTTCATCAACGGCGTCCGGGCCCTGCCGGCCACCTGGACCCCGGAACGCACCAGCCGCTGAGCGGCCTGGCCGGTCAGGGCGCCCCGAAGCCCTCGGCCGCCTCGTCGAGCAGCCCGTACCTGCCGGCCAGGGCCGCGGCGGCGATCCGGTTGGAGACGCCGAGTTTGTGCAGGAGTGAGGCGACCATGCGCTTCGCGGTTCGCTCCGAGACCACCATCCGGCGGGCGATGTCCGCGGTCTCCAGGCCTGCCGCCACCAGCACCCACAGCGTGAGGTCGACGGGCCCGAGCCGCTCCAGCAGGTCCGCGTCGGGCTTGCGCGCCGCGCCCAGCAGGCTGTCCAGGACGGCGCCGTCGAGGACCCGCATCCCGGCCGCGATCGTCCGCAACGGCGCCACCAGTGCGTCGGGCTGCGCGGTCTTGGACAGGAAGCCGTCGGCGCCGGCGCGCAGCGCCTCCTCGGCCAGTCCCACGTCGCCGGATCCGGACAGGGCGAGAATGCCGGTGTGCGGGCTCAGCTTGCGGATCGCGCGAATGGCCGTCACCCCACCCAGGGGCGGCATGGTCAGATCCACCACGGCCAGATCCGCGCGGGTCTTCACGGCCAGGGCCGCGGCCTCCTCGGCGTGGGTGGTGCGGCCGGCGACCTCGAAGATCTCGGCCCACCGGTGGGTCAGCAGCAGCGCCAGGCCCTGGGCGAACAGCTCGTGGTCGTCGACGATGATCACCACGAGGCGCCGGTCGGTGTCCCGCTCCACCCATCGGATCCTAGACCGCTGCCGGGCTGAGGAGTCATCAGATTGACGATCCGCACGGCACGCGCACGCACGAGCGCCGTCCCGACCGACCCGGTGGCGCGCCTTGGCGGCGACGACGAGGCGCTGGCCACCGTCGCCCGGGTGGTCACCGCGGTGCGGGCCGCGGTGGTGGCCTCGATCGGCGTGCTGGTGTGGCTCGGTCCGGAGGCCGTCCGGCAACACCGGGAGGCGGCCGTCGCCGTGGTGTCGGCGGCCGCGGCCTACACGCTGCTCATGCTGGCTCGGCCGAGGCTGGAGATGCGCCGCACCCGTTACGCGTGGCTGATCACCCTGATCGACGCCGCGTTCACCCTCGCGGTCGTCGGGCTCACCGGCGGCGCCACAAGCCCGACGGTGTCGATCCTCGTCCTGGTGATCGTGGCCGCCGCCGCCCGGCACGGTGCCGCGGCGGCGTTCGCGCTGACCGCCGTGGCGGGCTCGGCCTACGCCGCGGTGGTCCTGGCGGGCCCCGGCCCGCACCGCGGAATGGCGGCAGGCTGGTGGCCGCTGTACCTGGGGTTCGTCGCGGTGCTCGGGGTGAGCCTGTCCGTGCTCGCGGAGAAGGAGCAGCACGCCCGGTTGCAGGCCGTGCTGGAGGCGCAGGCCGAGCACGCCGCGGCCGAGGAGGAGCGGGATCTGCGCGCGCGACTGCTGGCGACCTACCAGTCTCAGCAGGACGGACTGCACGTGTTGCTGCACGAGTTCCGCACCCCGCTGTCCTCGCTGGAGGCGCTCGGCAATGCGCTCGTCGACGAACGCACGCCGATGACTACTCGGGACCGGGCGGAGAGCCTGCGACTGGCGAACCTGCACATCGACCACCTCAACGAGATGCTCGCCGCGCTCGGCGATGTCGCGCTCGCCCGCCAACCCGCGTTCGCCGCCGGCCGCATCCGCATCGTGAACGTGGCCCAGTTGATCACCGCGGCCGCGGACGCGGTCGGCCTTCACCCGCCCCGCCTTCAGTCGATGGGCGAGCCTGCACAGACGCGGGTCGCGGTGGACGCCCAGGGTCTGCGACGCGTGCTCACCAATCTGCTGGAGAACGCCGCACGGCATGGCCGCGAAGGACCGGTGGAGGTGCGCTGGCGCGTTCTAGAGGGAGAACTCGAGGTGTCGGTGCGCGACCACGGCCCGGGAGTGGCACCGGAGAGCCTGGGGGAGCTGACCGCCAAGTTCGTCGGGATCGGCGACCAGCGGGGAACGGCCGGGCTCGGCCTGTGGATCGTGCAGCAGATCCTGGACGCCGCCGGCGGTCGTCTGCAATTCGCCGAGGCCGAACCCACCGGCCTCGTCGCCACCTTCCGGATGCCGGTGACCTGAGGGTCGACCGGCGGCGGTGCTGACCGCGGATTCCCTGCAGGAGATGGTGTCCGGCTACTACGCCGCGCGGGGCTGGGACGGTGCCGGTATCCCCGCCGCCGAGGCTTCCTCCGGGTAGCGTGGACGGGTGACCCCTCGGGTGCGGCCGCGCACGCTCGTAGCCTCCTGGCTGCTCGCGGTCGCGTGGCTGGTGGGGCTGCCGGCCCCGACCTTCGCGCACGCCGCAGAGTCGGCGGGCACCATCACTCGGGTCGCGGCCGCGTCGTCGTCGGTGGAGAACGCCACTGCGGTACGGATGCAGCGCCCGGTCGTCACCCGCTTCGTGCGCACCGACGCTCCGAGCGATGCGGGCCCCGTCGCGGACCTCGGCCCGCTGCCGGTCGTTGCCGCCCTGGTGCCCCTGCTGCTCGTCGCGGCCGCCGCCCTGCCGCGGCCGCGGTTCGGCGTCCGCACGGCCACGCGCGGACGGTCTCCACCGCAGCGGCCCGCCCGCCGCGCGGGGAGCGTCCCTTCCCTCGCCGCAGCGTAGGGGACACGGCCGAGGAAGGGCCGATCACGACCCGTTCCGGAGCCCTGCCATGCCCTCGTCCAGAAAGACCTCCCGTTCGCGCGCCCTGAAACTGCGCGCGCTGCTGTCCCTCCTGCTCGTCGGCGGCTCGTTGGTCGTCGCCTTCAGCATCCCCGCCACGCTCGGTCTCGACCTGCGCGGCGGCACCCAGATCGTGTTGGAAACCCGAGATTCGCCAACGGTGGCGGCGAACAAAGAGTCGACCGACCGAGCGCTGGAAGTGCTGCGCCGGCGAGTCGACGGCCTCGGTGTCGCCGAGCCGAGCATCGCCCGCGCCGGCGAGCGGCGGATCATCGTCGAACTGCCCGATCTGCAGGAGCCCGCGCAGGCGGCCGAAGTCCTCGGGCGCACCGCGCAACTGCAGTTCCACGCCGTCCAGGGCGAAACCGGGCGCACGGCCACCCCCGGCCCGGACGGCGAAGGCAGGCTGATCCTGCCCGACGAGGGCGGCGCGTCCTCGCTGATCCTGACCGCCACACCGGGACTGACCGGTGCCGGAGTGGGCGGTGCCGAACGCACCGTCGAGGCCGGCGGGACCGGGCGGTGGAAGGTCGTCGTGGACTTCAACTCCGCCGGCGAGAGCCAGTGGCGCACGCTGACCGGGCAGGCCGCCTGTGCCCCGGCCGGGGATCCCAAACGCCGGATCGCGATCGTGCTCGACGGGGAGGTCGTGTCCTCCCCGCAGGTGGATCCGTCGGTGCCGTGCGAGGGCGGCATCGCCGGCGGCAGGACCGAGATCACCGGCGGCTTCACCGCGGCGGAGGCGAAGGACCTCGCCGTCCTCATCTCCGGCGGAGCCCTGCCCGTACCGGTGGAGGTGATCGAGCAGCGCGTCGTCGGCCCGACCCTCGGCCAGGCGGCGATCGACGCCAGCCTCAAGGCGGCGCTGATCGGCATCGTGGCGACCGGTCTGTTCATCGTGGCGGTCTACCGCCTGTTCGGCGCGCTGGCCACCATCGCCCTGGCCTGCTACGCGGTGATGTCCTACGCCGCGCTGGTCGCCATCGGCGCGACGTTGACCCTGCCCGGGTTGGCGGGATTCGTGCTCGCGATCGGCATCGCCATCGACGCGAACGTCCTCGTCTTCGAACGCGCCCGGGAGGAGTACGCCGGCGGCGGCGCGGTCGCCAACCGGCACAACCTGCGGGCGGCGTTGCGAGCGGGCTTCGCTCGGGCGTGGACGGCGATCGTGGACTCGAACGTGACGACGCTGCTCGCGGCGGGACTGCTGTTCTACTTCGCGGGCGGGCCCGTGAAGGGCTTCGGCGTCACCCTGAGCGTCGGCGTCCTCGCCTCGATGGTCTCCGCGTTGATCGTCGCGCGCACGCTGGCCGAGATCGCCGTGGACCGGCCGGCGGTGCGTCGCCGGCCCCTGCTGTCCGGCATCGCCTCCCCTGGCCGGGTGCGCGAGTGGTTGGTGCGCCGCGATCCGAATCTGATGGGGCGTCGCGGGCTGTGGCTGGGGATCTCCGGCGCGCTGCTCGTGGTCGCGATCGCGGGCATCGCGGTGCGGGGCCTCAACCTCGGGGTCGAGTTCACCGGCGGGCGCCTGGTCGAGTACTCGACCACCCAACGGCTAGACCCGGAGGTCGCGCGCACCGCGGTGGCGCAGGCCGGGTTCCCGCGCGCGATCGTGCAGGCGTCGGGCACCGACGACATCACCGTGCGCGCGAACGACGTGGGCAACGCCGACGAACTGCGGATCCGGGATGCACTGGGCAAGGCCGGCGGCGGCGAGGTGAGTCCGCTGCGGGACGAACTGATCGGGCCGAGCCTCGGAAAGGAACTGCGTACCAAGGCGATCGTCGCGTTGCTGATCGCCCTCGGCGCGCAGATGCTCTATCTCGCGATCCGGTTCCGAGCGACCTTCGGCGTGGCCACGGTGCTCGCCATGTTCCACGACGTCGTGCTGGTGACCGGCGCGTTCGCCTGGATGGGCCGGCCGATCGACGGAGTGTTCCTGGCCGCGGTGCTGACGATCGTCGGCCTGTCGGTCAACGACTCCGTGGTGGTGTTCGACCGAGTGCGGGAGACGTGGGCGGCGAAACCGACCCATCCGTTCGACCGGATCTGCAACGAGGCGGTCCTGGCGACGGTGCCGCGCACGGTGAACACCGGCCTGGGTGCGATGTTCATCCTCGCCGCGCTCGCGATCCTCGGCGGGGACTCCCTCGTCGACTTCGCGATCGCCCTGCTGCTCGGTCTGGTCGTCGGGACGTTCTCCTCGGTGTTCACCGCCACCCCACTGGCGATCTACCTGCAGCGGTGGGTCAAGCCTGCGCCGTGACCAGTCGCACGATCACCGATTTCGAGGTGGGGGTGTTGGAGATCTCCGCGGTGCTGTCCAACGGAACGAGCACGTTGGTTTCCGGATAGTAGGCCGCGGCACACCCGCGGGCGGTCGGATAGGCGACCACGCGGAACCCGTGCGCCACTCGGTCGATCTCGTCGGGCCACTCCCCGACGAGGTCGACCACCGCGCCGTCGCTCAGCCCGAGTTCGGCGATGTCCGCGGGGTTGACGAACACGACGCGGCGGCCGGATTCGATGCCCCGGTAGCGGTCGTGCAGGCCGTAGATCGTGGTGTTGTACTGGTCGTGCGAGCGCATCGTCTGCAGGAGCAGCCGCCCTGCCGGGATCGCCAGCACCTCGAGCGGGTTGACCGTGAAGGTGGCCTTTCCCGAAGCGGTGCGGAACTCGCGGGCGTCGCGCGGCGCGTTCGGCAGCGCGAACCCGCCCTTGGCGCGGATCCGTTCGTTGTAGCGCTCGAACCCCGGGATAACGGCCTCGATGTGGTCGCGGACGACGTCGTAGTTCTCCTCCATCGCCTGCCAACCCAGTTCGTCCGTGCCGAGCACGGCGCGGGCCAGGCGCGCGACGATCGCGGGCTCGGACAGCAGGCGGTCGCTCGCCGGTTCCAGGCGGCCCGTCGAGGAGTGCACGAGGCCCATGGAGTCCTCGACCGAAACGAACTGTCTTCCACTGGCCTGGACGTCGGCGTCGGTGCGGCCGAGGGTCGGCAGGATCAGCGCCGTCTCGCCGCACACCACGTGGGCGCGGTTGAGCTTGGTGGAGACCTGCACGGTCAGCGTGCAGTTTCGCAGCGCGGCCTCGGTGACGTCGGTGTCCGGGCTGGCGGAGACGAAGTTGCCGCCCATGGCGAGGAAGACCTTCGCCTTGCCGTCGCGCATGGCGCGAATGGCCTCGACGACGTCGTAGCCGTGCGGCCGCGGCGAGGCGAATCGGAAGCGCGCGTCGAGCGCGTCGAGGAACGCCTTCGGCGGCTTCTCGTTGATGCCCATCGTCCGGTCGCCCTGGACGTTGGAGTGTCCGCGCACCGGGCAGACCCCGGCGCCGGGTCGACCGACGTTTCCGCGCAGGAGCAGGAAGTTCACGATCTCCCGGATCGTCGGCACGGAGTTCCGATGCTGGGTCAGGCCCATCGCCCAGCAGACGACGATGCTCTTGGCCGCGAGCACGTCGTCGCGTAGGCCTTCGATCTCCGCTCGGGTCAGGCCGGTGGCCGCGTGCACGTCGTCCCACGCAAGCCCGCGCAACTCCCGGGACCACTCCTGGAAGCCGGCGGTGTGGGACTCGACGAACGCCCGGTCCACCACCGTGCCGGGCGCGGCGTCCTCGGCCTCGAGCAGGAGCAGGTTCAGCGCCTGGAACAGCGCGAGGTCGCCGTTGATGCGGATCTGGAGGAACCGGTCCGAAAGCGCGGTGCCCTTGCCGAGGACGCCGCCGGGCTTCTGCGGGTTCTTGAACCGGATCAGCCCGGCCTCCGGCAGCGGGTTGATCGCGACGATCCGCGCGCCTGCCTTCTTCGCGGTCTCCAGCGCGGAGAGCATCCGCGGGTGGTTCGTGCCGGGATTCTGACCGGCCACCAGAATCAGGTCCGCGCCGTGCAGGTCGTCGAGGCTGACCGTGCCCTTGCCGATGCCGAGCGTCTCGGTCAGCGCGGAGCCGGACGACTCGTGGCACATGTTCGAGCAGTCGGGCAGGTTGTTCGTCCCGTAGGCGCGGACGAACAGCTGGTACATGAACGCGGCCTCGTTGCTGGTGCGCCCGGAGGTGTAGAAGACGGCCTCGTCGGGCGATTCCAGCTCGCGCAGGTGATGGGCAATCAGATCGAAGGCGTGGTGCCAGGCGATCGGCTCGTAGTGTTCGGATCCGGGGCGCTTGATCACCGGCTCGGTGAGCCGGCCCTGCTGTCCGAGCCAGTAGCCCGAGCGTTGCGCCAGCTCCGAGATCGAGTGAGTGGCGAAGAACTCGGCGGTGATCCGCCGCTTCGTCGCCTCCTCGGCCACGGCCTTCACGCCGTTCTCGCAGAACTCCGCGAGATGCCGATGGTCGCCCTCCGGCCACGCGCAGCCCGGACAGTCGAACCCGTCCTTCTGGTTCAGCAACCGCAGCGCGGAGAGGCTGCGCGCCACGCCCATCTGGTCCTTGGCGTGCCGCAGCGACCAGGCGACGGCCGTGAGGCCGGCGGCGTGGTCCTTCGGCGGCGAGACCTGCAGATCCTCGTCGCCCGGGTCCTGGACCGGAGGCTTGCGCATGTCGTCGAGTTTAATGCCTCCATGAACGAAGACGTGTGGGGCGCCGCCGCGCCGACCCTGTGGGGTGGCGGGCCGCACGAGGCCATGACCGCCCTCGAAACGCTGATGTGGCGCGTCGAGGAACGCTCCACCATGCGCAACACCTGCGTGGGCGTCGAACTCCTCGACGGCACTCCCGAATGGAACGACGTGCTGGCCGCGCACCACGCGCTCGTCGCCCGGGCGCCGCGCCTGCGCCACCGCGTGGTCGTGCCGCCGGGCGGGGTCGCTCCCCCGCGCTGGACGCCGCACGGCGACTTCGACCTCGGCTTCCATGTCCGCCGGACCCGCCTGGCCACCGGAACCCCCGCCGAGCTGACGACGGCGATCGAACACACCGCGATGAGCGGCTTCGACCGCGCTCGCCCGCCGTGGCTCGCCATTCTCTTCGAGGGGCTGCCGGACGGTCGGTCCGCGTACGTCATGAAGGTCCACCACTCGATGTCCGACGGCCTCGGACTGCTCGCCCTGTTCGCGCTGCTGCACGGCGGCGACCCGAGCTCGCCGACGAACATGCCCTACCTCCCGGTGTGGGATCTCGACGAGCCGGAGATCGGGACGATCGGCGCGCTGGCGCTGGAGGTCGTCGACAACGTGAAGGCGACTCCGGGCCGCGTCGCTCGGTTCGCGACTGGAGCCTTCAACACGATCAAGAACCCCGGCCCGGCCCTGGCAGGCGGCACGGAGTACGTGCAGTCGCTGCGTCGAGTTCTGACGCCCCCTCGGTGCGAGCCGTCGCCGCTGCTGTCCGCACGGAGCACCACGTGGCGGTTCGCGATGATCGACGTCGACTTTCCCGTGCTCAAGGCGGCGGGCAAGAGCGTCGGGGCGTCGCTCAACGACGCGTTCCTCGCCGCACTGCTCGGCGGGTACCGCCGCTACCACGAGGTCATGGGCGAACCGGTGGACGCGGTGCCCGTGACGATTCCCGTGGCCACCCGCACCGACAGCGGGGCGCTCGGCGGCAACGCCTTCGCACCGGCTCGGCTGGTGGGTCCGGTCGCGAGCGTCGTCGATCCGGGCAAGCGAATGCTGGAGATCCGCGCGCAGGTGCAGGCCGCCCGTGCGGAGCCGGCCCTCAACCACGTGAACCACCTGGCGCCGCTGGCGGCTCGACTGCCCGGCACCGTCATCGGCCACGTCGGCCCGGGTCTGCTGGCCGGCTCGGATCTGCAGGCGAGCAACGTGCCCGGCTCCCCGCACGCGCAGTACCTCGGCGGCGTGCAGGTGACGCGCATGTACGGGCTGGCCCCGAACCCCGGCGTCCCCGCGATGATCACCCTGGCCACCCACGGCGACACCGCGTGCATCGGCGTGAACTTCGACCCGGCCGCGTTCTACGAGCCGGAGCTGTTCGTGAACTGCCTGCTCGTCGGGTTCAACGAGGTGCTCGCCCTGTCCGGCACCGACGTCGAGGCGAAGCGCTTCGCCTGACCCTCCCACCTCGGTGGTGTATGTTGTGGTGTATGCAGCGGACCAACATCTACCTCGACGAGGCGCAGACGTCCGCGCTCGACCAGCTGGCCAAGCGGGAAGGCGTCTCGCGCGCCGAACTGGTGCGCCGCTTCGTAGACCAGGGCCTGAGCGCGCGCACGGCCGACGTCGACGCTGACCTGGCCGCCATCGAGGCGTCCTTCGGCGTCCTGGGTGAGCGCGTCGAGCTGCCCGTCCGGGGCACTAGCGGCCGGGACGCATACCTGGAGGCACTGCGCGCTCGATGATCCTCGTAGACAGCGACATCTTGATCGCCCATCTGCGCGGAGTCGCAGCGGCACGCGACTGGCTCCTCGCAACTCGGCGCGAAGCCGGGCGCCTGACGGTCAGCGTCGTCACCGTGGCGGAGATTGCCGGTGGGATGCGCAGCAGCGAACGGCACGAGGTGCGACGCCTGTTCGAAAGCATGCGAGTGCTCGATGTGAACGAACGCGCCGGTTGGAAGGCCGCGGAGTACTGGCGGACCTACCGGCGTTCGCACTCGAACATCGGCCTCGGCGACTACCTGATTGCCGGCACCGTCGCGGTTGCCGGACTCGATCTCCGGACTCTAAATACCCGTCACTTTCCGATGTTTCCGGATCTCGAGAGACCCTTCGAGCTCCCCGCTTAGCCCACCGGACCTTCAGCCGCCGGTGATCGCGTCGAGCATCGCCGGGGAGCCTTGGATCGCCGAGCGCTGCATGTGGTGCAGGACGCCCCGGATGCCGCCGAGTTCCTCGCCGCCGCCGGCGCGGCCGGGGCCGCCGTGGACGAGCGTGGGCATCGGAGTGCCGTGGCCGGTGCTCTCCGGGGCTCCCTCCGTGTCGAGCACGAGCACGCGCCCGTGCCACGGCGCGAGACCGCGCACGACCTCGCGGGCGACGGCAGCGTCGGCGGTGACCACCGAGGCGGCGAGGCTGCCCCTGCCGCGGGCGGCGAGGGCGATCACCTCGACTGTCGAGTCGTACCCGAGCACGGTGCTCACCGGGCCGAACGGCTCGACGTCGTGCAACTCCGTCGCGCCGGCCCGCGCGCGCAGCAGGATCGGGGAGAGGAACGCGCCGCGCTCGTTGTCCGCATCGACGAGGTCGACGGTGTCGGGCGAGCCGAAGACGACGTCGGCCGAGCTGCGCAGCGCCTCGACGGCCTTGCGGACCTCGTCGCGCTGCCCGAAGCTCGCGAGCGCGCCCATGCGGACGGATTCGTTGGCGGGATTGCCCACGGTGATGGTCGAGAGCTTCGCCGAGATGGCGTCGACGACCTCGCCGACGAGCCCGTTCGGGACCAGGACACGGCGGATCGCGGTGCACTTCTGGCCGGCCTTGACGGTCATCTCCGTGACGACGCCCTTCACGAACAGGTCGAACTCGGGGCTGTTCGGCGACACGTCGGCACCGAGGATCGAGCAGTTCAACGAGTCGGCCTCGACCTGGAAGCGAACACCGCGACCGGCGACCGCGCTGCCGCCGCGCAGCAGGGCGGCGGTGTGCGCGGAGCCGGTGAAGGACACCGAGTCCTGCTCCTCCAGTGCATCCAACAGCGAGCCCGCCGAGCCGGAGATCAGCTGGAGCGAGCCCTCGGGGAGGATTCCCGATTCGACGATCAGCCGCACCACGGCCTCGGTGACGTAGGCGGTCTGGCTCGCGGGCTTCACGATGCTGGGCAGCCCGGCGAGGAACGCGGGAGCGAGCTTCTCGAGCATGCCCCAGGTCGGGAAGTTGAAGGCGTTGATCTGGACGGCGACGCCGGGCCGCGAGGTGTACACGTGGCGGCCGAGGAAGACGCCGGTCTTGCCGAGCCTCTCGTCGGCGCCGTCGATCAGCACGGCGTCGTCGGGCAGTTCCTTCGCGCCCTTGCTCGCGTACACGAACGTGGTGCCGATACCGCCGTCGATGTCCACCATCGAGTCGCGCCTCGTGGCGCCGGTCCGGGTGGACAGGGCGTAGAGCGGGTCGCGGTTCTCGTTGAGGTGGGCAGCGACCTGCTTGAGCAGCGCGGCCCGCTGACGGAACGTCAGGGCGCGGATCGCGGGACCGCCGACGCTGCGGGCGTGCTCGGCCATGCCGGCGAAGTCCAGGCCGCGCGAGGAGATCCGAGCGACCTCCTCGCCGGTGGCGGCGTCGAGCAGTGGGTCGCCCGCGTCCGTGGCGCGGAACCAGGAACCGGACGCGTAGCTCTGCAGGAGTTCGGTCATGGGCTGTTCCTTCGCGTTGAGTGCGCGGCGGGGCGTACGACGGTCTCGGCGCAGTCGGGGGCGTAGAGCTGGGCGACGAGTTCCTCGCGCCGCTCCAACACCACACGCTGGTTGACGTAGCCCTTGTCGGTGATCTCGCCCGCGTCCAGTGCGGGGGGCTCGATCAGAACGATCAGGCGTTCGATTCGGGCGGCAGATCCCCGGCCCCGGTTGAGGTTTTCCAGGACCACTGCGAGCTCTCCGTGGAGAGAGGCCGAGGCGGCGCCGGCGACCGACGGCCAGGCGAGTGCGCAGACGTAGTCGCGGTCGTGGCCGGCGATCACGGCGTCGGCGAGCAGGCCGCCCGCGGCGGAGACGAGCGCGGTGCGCAGGTTGCCGACGCTGACCCACGTGCCCGAGAGCAGCTTGAAGTCTTCGGCGATGCGGCCGTCGAAGAGCAGGCCCTTGTTCATGTCGTCGGGGTCGACGAACTTCACCGCGTCGCCGGTGAGGTAGTACCCCTCGTCGTCGAACGCGGACGCGGTGGCCTCGGGCGCGCCGACGTACCCGGCGGCGATGTTCGGGCCCTTGACGCGAATCTCGAGCTTGTCGCCGGAGGGGACGAGCTTGAGGGTGTCCCCCGGGATCGGCACCCCGATGCAGCCCGACGGCGACGGGTCGTAGTGCGCGGAGGTGACGGCGGGACCGGTTTCGGTGGTCCCCCACGACGAGGTCAGCGGGACCTCGCGGCCGGTGATCTCCTTCGAGATGGCCCGCAGCCGGTGGTACAGCTCGGCGGGCAGCGACGCGGCCGCGTAGAACAGGATCGAGACGCCCGCGAAGAACGCCTGCGCGAACGCGCGGTCGCTTTCCAGCGTGGGCGCCAGCATCTGGTAGCCCATGGGCACGTTGAAGTAGGCCGTCGGGCCGTGTTGCGCCAACGCCGCGAGGGTTTTGTCGAACAGGGCCGGCATCGGCTTGCCGTCGTCGATGTGCAGCGTGCCGCCGTTGGCCAGGATCATGTTGAAGTTGTGGTTGCCGCCGAAGGTGTGGCTCCACGGCAGCCAGTCGACGAGCACCGGGGGCGTCTCGACGAGGAACGGCCACACCTGGCGCATCTGCTGCTGGTTCGCGCAGAGCATGCGGTGGGTGTTCGGCACGCCCTTCGGGACGCCCGTCGAGCCCGAGGTGAAGAGGATCTTTGCCACGCTCTCGGGTGCCACGGCCGCGGCGGCGGCCTCAACCGCTTCGGTCGGTGTCGTTGCAAGGAGTTTGGCGATGTCGGCGCGCGAGGCACCGGCCTCTTCGACGACCGACAGCGCGGCCGCGAAGGTCGCCTCGTGGTCGGCGAACACCAGGCCGGGCCGGACGAGTTCGGCGATGGCGCGGACCCGCGCGTGGTCCGACGACGCCGTGGAGTACGCCGGGGAGATCGGGACGATCGGCACGCCGACCGTGTAGGCGGCGTAGGTCAGCAGGGCGTGCTCGATCGAGTTGCCGGACAGGACCATCAGCGGGCGGTCGGCGCCCAGGCCGTGGTCCAGCAGGCCTTGGCCGACGGCGTCCGCGGCCCGCTTCGCCTCGCCCCAGGTGTACGAGGCGCCGGTGACGACCCGCGTGACGAGCACGCGCTCCGGGTGCGCCGCCGCGCCCGCCCGGAGCAGATCGCCGAGCGAGCGGGCGTAGGGCTGCAGCGGCTCGCGCGACTCGAGCAGAATCGAGCCGTCGGGCCGGTCGATGCGGGCGATGTCCGGTGCGGCGAAAAGAGGCACGATTCAGTCCTCCACGCGAAGCACGATGGCCGCCCCGGTGTCGCCGGCGGCGCAGCCGGTGAAGAGGCCGACGCCGCCGCCGCGCAGGCGCAGTTCCTCGATGAGTTCGGCGATCGAGCGCAGACCCGTCGGGGCCTGCGGGTGGCCGAAGATCAGGCTGCTGCCGTAGGCGTTCATTCGCTCGAGCGGGAAGCCGGTCTCGCGCGCGAACACGAGGTCGTTCACGGCGAACGGGTTGTGCGTGGTCACCGCGTCGACGTCGGCCAGCGTGAGGCCGGCGGCCTCCAGGGCCCGCTGCGCGGCCGGCACCGGCGCCTCGGGCATGTGGCACGTGCCGACACGGGCGTACCCGACGCCGAGCAGGCGCACGATGCCGTTGCCGCCGGACAGTTCGCGTGCGCGGTCCGCGGTGGTGACGATCGCCCCCGCGGTGCCGTCGGCGGGGTGGGTCTGGCTGGCGAAGGTCAGCACGCCGTTCGGGTCGACCGGTGCGAGCTTCGAGATCTCCTCGAGCACTGCAGGCCGGATTCCCTCGTCCGCTTCGAGGACGAGGCCCCTGCCGCGCTTGGTGGGAATGACTACGGCGACCTGGTAGCGGCGCTGGAAGGCGCGATCGTCGGCCAGCGAGCGCTGGTACTGCTCGGACCGAAGGACCGTCAGATCGTCGCACTCGCCCCGGGTGATGCCGTGCTTGGCGGCAACGGTCTCGCCGGCGACGAGCATGCCCTTGCCGGTCGAGGGGTCGCGGCCGAAGCTGTCCAGCACCCAGTGCTCGGTCTTGGGCGCACCGCCCATGCCAGTGGGGTTCGGGTAGGACAGGAGCGGGCCGTTGCTGGTCCGGTCGGTGGTGACGACGAGCTGCGTGCCCGCGCCCGCTGCGACCTGGCCGGCGGCAGCGGCGAGCACCGCGACGCCGGTGGCGCAGGCCTGCGCGACCATCGGGCCGGTGAGCCCAGGGGCGCCGATCTTCACCGCGAGGGACGGGGCGCCGTAGAAGGCCTCTGTCTGCGGGATCGTCCAGCCGAGCACCAGGCCGTCGATGTTCTCGACGGCGACGTGGCGCTCCCCCAGTGCCTTGGTGGTGACCGCGGCGGCGAGGTCGAGGCTGTTTACTCCGGCGAGCGAGCCCTGCCACTTGGCGAACGGCGAGGACCAGGCCAGGCCGGCGGGGATGGCGACGTCGGTGAAGCGCATGGGGATTGTCTCCTAGGCGGTGTCTATTGCGAAGCAGCTGCACGGGCGCGGCCCGCGTCGGTGATCTGGCGGTATTCGCCGGCGGTCGTCAACAGTGGCGGCGAGGCCTTGAACAGACGCGCGACGACGGCCGGTTCGATACCGATCTCGCGCGCGAGGTGGTGCGCCTCGAGCTTGTGCAGCCGGCCGTCCAGCGCCGCCGCGTAGCGACGCAGCAGCTCCAATTCCAGTTCGGTCTCGGATTTGCCGGTCGCGGGCGCGACCTCGTCGGCCCCCAGACCCTGCCAGGTGCGCTTGGGGAAGCGGCGGAGGTACTCCTGTTCGAGTTCGAGCATGCGCTCGGTGTGCCGGCTGAACTGCTCCGCGGTGCCGTGCAGGAACACCCAGTTGCGGCTGGCGTGGGCCTGGGTGCCCTGCTGGGCGAGTTCGGCGTCGGACAGCTCGCTTGCGGGGACGCCCATGGAGTCGTTGCTCATCGTGTCACCGTCCCGCGACGAATTCGGTGTCGGCACCGAGGACGCCAACCATGTGGGATCCACCGGGATTGCCGATCGGTTCGTCGCGGCCGGGCAGGACCTCGAGGAAGAACCGTCGGCTGTCTTCGACGTGCTCGGCGTAGTCGGGATTGACCCGACGGTCCTGGGAGATGGCCTCGACGGGGCACACGGGCTCGCAGGCGCCGCAGTCGATGCATTCCTTCGGATTGATGTAGAGCTTGCGAGCACCTTCGTAGATGCAGTCGACGGGACACTCGTCGCGGCACGAGGTGTCCATGACGTCGATGCACGGCTCTGCGATGACGTACGGCATCGGGGCTGTCCTTCCTACGCGGCGGGGACCGCGTCGGTGGAGTGACCCGGGAACACGGGAGCTTCCGGGTCGAGGAGGGCGGCGGCGTTGTTGACGGCGGTCGCCACTTCGCCGAATCCGACGACGATGAGGCGCCCCTTGCCGGGGTACTCGGTGATGTCCCCGGCGGAGAAGATGCCGCGGGAGTTCGTCGACACGACGATCTCGGACATTGCGCTGTGTATCCCTCCGGATGCAAGGAGCGTTGACCAACCGCGCTGTACAGCGCCGCGTGCGACGACACGCCGGGTGAACCCGTCGGAAGGTCGCCGGCAGCGCTGTACAGCGCCACGTGCGAGGGCCTAGGCCAGATGCACGTACTCGTACTCGAAGGGCTGGCCGTTGATGCCGGTCTTCGGCGGGGCGACCCAGCTCGCGATCTTGCCCGGCTCGTAGACAGGCTGCATGAGGGACTGGATGTGCGCCTTGTCGTCCGCCGTCGGGAGGTAGCGGTCCACCGAGGAGTCCCACTCGGACTGCGACACGATCCTGCCGTCGGGCGTGATGCGGTGGCCGGAGAAGGTGCCGACGGCGCGGTTGAAACCGACGTTCGGCAGCGACAGCGTGGCGTCGATGCCGCAGTCTTCGAGGATCGAGTTCCACCGCTTGACGCCGTTGCTGCAGTCGCCGATGTACTCGTGGCGCAGGTCGACGTTCAGCGCGGTCAGGGCCGCGACCTCCTTGTCCACCAGGGTGTCGTTCTCGATGAACGGGATCAACACGGACTGGTCGCGGAGCTGGTGGTCGTCCTTGCGGCGCTCCTCCATCCAGCGGCCCTTGAGGCCGGCGGTGTAGTAGTTCGCGACGTTGGTGGAGGTGTCGCCGCCGAACAGGTCGAGCGAGACGCTGTAGTGGAAGTTGATGTACTTCTGGATCACGTCGAGCGGAACGCCGCCGTGCTTGGCGATGTCCTCGGTGTCGTGTTCGCGCATCAGTTCGACGGTTCGCTGCACCACGCGGTCCACGCCGGTGGTGCCCACCATCATGTGGTGGGCCTCCTCCTTGAGCATGAACTCGCAGGTGCGCGAGAGCGGGTCGAACGCGCTCTCCTTCAACGTCCCGAGCTGGTACTTCCCATCTCTGTCGGTGAAGTAGGTGAACATGTAGAACGAGAGCCAGTCCGGGGTCTCCTCGTTGAAGGCGCCCAGGATGCGCGGCGCGTCCTCCGAGCCGGAGTTGCGCATGAGCAGGGACTCGGCCTCGTCGCGGCCCTCGCGGCCGAAGTAGGCGTGCAGCAGGTAGACCATCGCCCACAGGTGGCGGCCCTCTTCGACGTTGACCTGGAAGAGGTTGCGCAGGTCGTACAGCGACGGGGCGGTCAGGCCGAGCCGGCGCTGCTGCTCGACGGATGCCGGCTCGGTGTCGCCCTGAATGACGATGAGGCGCTGCAGGTCGGCGCGGTACTCGCCGGGAACCTGCTGCCACGCGGGCTGGCCCTTGTGCTCGCCGAACGCGATCTGCCGGTCGCCGTCGCGCTCGGACAGGAAGATGCCCCAGCGGTACTCCGGCAGGGCGACGTGGCCGAAGTGCGCCCAGCCCTCCTTGCCGACGTCGACGGCGGTGCGCAGGTAGACGTCCTCGGTGGGCAGGGTCGGGCCCATCTCCTTCCACCAGTCGAGGAACTTCGGCTGCCAGGACTCCAGCGCGCGCTGCAGCTTGCGGTCCGAGGCGAGGTCGACGTTGTTCGGGATGCGCTCGGTGTAGTCGATCGTGGTCATGCTCAGACCCCTTCTTCTCAAACGCGCCGGCGGTCGAAGACTGCCTTCTGTCCAGTACCAAACTTGCGCAGTGCACCCTCGGGCCCGACGGCGTTGGGGCGGATGAAGATCCAGTTCTGCCAGGCGGTGAGCCGGGCGAAGATCTTGCTCTCGATCGTCTCGGGGCCGACGAACCGATGGTTGGCCTCCATGCCGGTCAGGGCGTCCGGGCTCATCGCCGCGCGCTCTTCGAGAACGAGGCGGACGTCGTCGGCCCAGTCGATGTCGTCCAGGGCGTAGGTGATCAGGCCGAGCTCCTCGGCGGCCTGCGCGTCCAGCGGCTTGCCGATCACGTTGCGGACCGCGCCGAGGCCCTCGTCGTCGCCCCAGTAACGCGACTGCAGGCGGGTGAGGCCGTTGCACATCGGCAGGGCCCCGAAGTTGATGTCGGTGACGACGATCGTCGCCGGGTCCTGGCTGGAGGGACCCTCTTCGAAGATCCCGTCGAGCATGTACTGGCGGTCCGCGGCGAGCAGCAGTTCGAGGAACGGACCGGCGAAGCAGGAGCCCGGCTCGACCAGGGCGATGATGCTGCGGCTGGTGACGTCGAGTCGCTTGAGAGTGCGCTTCCAGAAGTGCAGGACCTCGTTGACGAACCAGTCGCTCGCGTGGTCGGCGATGCACTTTTCGTACGCCAGCAGGGAATCCGCGCTGCCCTCGGTGCGGATCACCCAGGTGCCGGCCTCGAGTTCGTTGGTGCGCAGCAGCAGGATTGCGTCGTCGAGCTCGCGGGTCAGTTCGAGCGGGTAGAACTCCGCGCCCTGGGCGTGGATGCCGGCGAGGTCGGCGGGCGGCGCGTCCTGCGGGCCACGGACCGTCAGTTCGACGAGCCCGCGGGCCCGGTCGATCGTCGCGGTGAGGTGCCTGTACTCGAGGGCGTTCTCGGTGATCGTGCGCTGCAGCGGCGTCAACGCGACACCGGTGCCGTCGGCCGGCCGGCTGGATCGCTCGGCCAGGGCGAGGGCGCGCGCACGGACGGAGTCGGCGAACTTGCTGGGCGGGTACACGGCGTCGACGAGCTTCCACTGCACGGCCTTCTTGCCGCGGATGCCCTCGCTCTTGGTGGCGAAAATGTCGGCGCGGTCCTTGCGGACCTTGCGCTTGTCCACGACGCGGGTGAGGCCGCCGGTGCCCGGCAGGACCGCCAGGAGCGGAACCTCGGGCAGCGAGACGGCGGAGGAGTTGTCGTCGATGAGGAGGATCTCCTCGCAGGCCAGTGCGAGCTCGTACCCGCCGCCCGCCGCAGTGCCGTTCACGGCCGCGACGTAGGTCTGGCCAGAGTGCTCGGTCGCGTCCTCGATGCCGTTGCGGGTCTCGTTGGTGAACTTGCAGAAGTTCACCTTCCACGGGTGACCCGAGGCGGCCAGCATGCGGATGTTCGCGCCGGCGCAGAAGACCTTCTCGAGCCCGCCGGTCACGACGACCGTCTTCACCTCGGGGTGTTCGAAGCGCAGGCGCTGGACTGCGTCGTGCAATTCGATGTCCACGCCGAGGTCGTAGGAGTTCAGCTTGAGCTCGTACCCGGGAACGAGGCCGCCGTTCTCGTCGATGCGCAGCTCGATGGTGGCCACGGGGCCGTCGAACTTCAGCGCGAGGTGACGGTAGGAGTCCGGGCTGGCGTCGAAGGAGACCACGGGCGGCTTCGGGGCATCGGCGGCCATCGGGCAGTCCTCTCGTTGGGCGTTCCCTTATTGTTGACGAAGCTGAAGCGTTGCGTCAAGCATATGTAGACAATGACGTGGCGACCCGGAGGCTCTAGGCTCCCGCGATGCGACGTGCAGTCCTTGCGGTGACCCTGAGCTTCGCGCTGCTTCCCGGCCCGGCCGTGGCCGGGTCCGCCGCGCTCCCTCCCGCGCCGACGTTGGCGCTGAATCCGAATCTGCACTCGATCGAGCTCGCGTTCCCGACGAGCCCGGATCCAGACGTCACGGAGTACACGCTCTACCGCGGCGAATCGGCGGCAGAGCTCGTGCAGTTCGGCACGATCGGCGCGAAGGTCACCCCGACCATCGTGATCCCCGACCGAAGCCCGCTGCCGGGCAAGACCTACTGGTATGCCGTCAGCGCGCGGAACGCCGAGGGCGAGGGACCGCGTAGCGAGACGGTGTCGGCGAAGGCCGGCGACACGGGGATCGTCGTGGCGACGGGGGCGTACGCACCGAACTGGGACCGCACCGACGTCGTGGCGCTGCGCCGCGACGGCACTGCAACCCGCCTGAGCACCGACTCCGGATTTCACCACCAGCCGGTCGTTTCTCCCGACGCGAGCACGCTGGCCTACTCCTCGGAACGGCTCAACGCCGCCTTCAACGACCTCGACCTGTGGCTGCACCCGATCGGTGGCACGTCGCGCCGGCTCACCCAGGACACCACCACGGCGGACACCGGCGCCCAGTTCAGTCCGGACGGACAGCGCGTCCTGTTCACCCGCACGACCCTGGACGTGGCCGCCACGACGAAGCTCATGGTGGTACCGGTTGCCGGCGGGCAGCCGACTCCACTGCCGGGCGGCACCGGCGGAATCGAGCCCGCGTGGTCGCCCAACGGCCGGCTGTTCGCCTACGTCCGGATGGAGAACAACGGCGCCAAGGTCGTCGTCGCGAGCCTCGACGGGGCGTACAGCCGCACCCTGCCCACCCCGTACGCGCGCTACGCCGGCTCGTTGAGCTGGGCCCCGGACGGGCGGGCGGTCAGCTACCTGACCAGCGACGGCTCGGTCAGCTCGCTGGTCGTCCACCCGCTCGACGGACCGCCGCGCGTGCTGTTCGGCCGCAGCGGCGTCTACCACCAGCAGTGGTCCCGGCCGGCGACGAGATCGTCTACGAAACCGAGCCGGTCAACGGCCAACTGCAGACGGTGCGGACGATCACTCCCGACGGGCAGACGCAGACCACCGTGCCCGACCCCGGTGGGCTCTACGGAATCTTCCCGCACATCGTGGCCCCGCGTCCCGCCTACACCCCGGTGCCCGTTCCGTCGGTGATCGACCTCAAGGCGAGCATCGGCAGCCGCGAGCTGACGCTGACGTGGCGCAACCCCGCGGCTGCGGACCCCGGCAGCGAGGCGGCGGGCTGCCTTGCGTGCATGGGGTGGAACGTCGTGCGTCGCAGCGGACCCAACGGGCCGGCGCCGCAGACTCCCGAGGACGGGACCGCCGTGGCCGCAGGATTCGGCACGACGGCGTTCGTCGACGGCCTGGTCAACGGCGCCCGGTACAGCTTTTCCGTCTTCGTTCTCGGCGGGTCCGGGGATGCCGGGCCCGCCGCGACGCTGACGGTCGCTCCGCTGGCTCCGGCGACCACCGGGCCGGTCGGTTCGGTGTTGAGCAAGCTCGTGAGCTCCGGTCCGAACTTCACGGCCAGTTGGGGTCCGGCGCTGCCGCCCGGCGGCACCTACGAAACGCAGATCGGCACGCTGCCCTACGACAGTGCCCGCAAGGACTACGGGTTCGAACCCGTCTACAAGTCCCTGAGCAAGGGCACCGCGCGCAGCGCCACCGTCAAGGCCACCGCGGGCGCCACGTACTACCTGCGCACCCGCATCCGCGACGGCGGCGGCAACGTCACCGAGTGGGGCGCGCCGGCGATCGCCTGGGTGCCCTACGACGACCGTTCGCTCACCGCCTCGGGAACCTGGAAGGCCGCCACCGGGGCGAGCAACTTCGCCGGGACCCTGCGCACCGCCACCAAGGCCGGCGCCGCACTGTCGAAGTCCTTCCACGGCTCGTACTTCCCCGTGATCGCGCAGACCTGCAGTACGTGCGGGCAGTTCAAGGTCTTCCTCGACGGCGTCCTGCTCAAGACCGTCGACACCCGTTCGTCCTCGACGAAGTCCCGGCAGGTGGTGTGGTCGATCACCAAGCCCATCCTGGACCGGCGCACCCTCAAGATCGTCGTGGTGGGCACCAAGGGCCGGCCCACGGTACGCATCGACGGGTTCGTCGCTCGGCGGTAGACCTCGGCACTATCTTCAAAGATACTATCTGCCGCGCTACTGTTATCGCCGTGAGCGACTTCATTGGACGCGAACGCGAGCTGGCGGCGTTGAGAGACGCACACGACGCCGTGGCGGCACAGGCGCGCAGCGGATCCGCCAATCCGGGCCGTTGCGTGCTGCTGCGCGGCCGCCGTCGAGTCGGCAAGTCGCGTCTCGTCGAGGAGTTCCTGCGTCGCGCGGAGGCGCCGGGCCTATTTTTCACCGCGGCCGGAGAACCCGCCGAGCGAGAGCTGGTCGAGTTCGGCGCTGCCGTGGCCGGCTCCTCGCTCCCCCAGCGCTCCGAGTACTCCGAAGAGGCGCCCACCCAGTGGAACGCCGCTCTGCGACTCCTCGCCGACGTGCTTCCCGATGATCGCCCCAGCGTGGTGGTGATCGACGAGTTGCCCTATCTGATCGACCAGGTCGAAGCGTTCGAAGGGGTTCTGCAGCGCGCGTGGGATCGAAGCCTGTCGCGCAAGCCCGTTCTCCTGCTGCTCGTCGGTTCGGACCTCTCGATGATGGAGGCCCTCACGACGCACGGTCGTCCGTTCCACCAGCGCGGCAGCGAACTGGTTCTCGGGCCGCTGACTCCGGCAGACCTCGCCACCATGCTTCGGCTCGAACCGGCGGCGGCGATCGACGCCGCGCTGATCACCGGCGGCCTGCCGCTGATCTGCCGCGAATGGCCGGCCGGCGGATCCGTGTGGAAGTTCCTGGGCAACGCCCTGGCCACTCCCCTGTCGGCTCTGTTGGTCTCGGCCGAACGGTCTCTCGCCGCCGAGTTCCCGCCGCGCGCCATGGGCCGTGACGTGCTGCAGGCGATCGGGTCCGGCGAACGCACGTTCACCAACATTGCGCGGGCCGCCGGCGGCATTGCGCACTCGACGTTGGTCCGGGCCACCGACACCCTGAGCGACAAGCGCGTGGTCGCCGCCGAGCTTCCGCTGTCGACGACCCCGTCGAAGGAGCGTCGCTACCGGATTGCCGACCCCTACCTACGGTTCTGGCTGTCCTTCCTGGAACCGCACATGGCCGAGATCGAAAGGGGGCGCGGGGACCTGGTGGTCGAACGCATACGCGAAGGCTGGGGCAGTTGGCGCGGCCGAGCGGTCGAGCCGTTGGTGCGCGACGCACTCGCCCGGTTGTTGCCCGACGAGTCGCTGCCCGCACCCGGCGTCGTGGGCGGGTACTGGACTCGCAGCAACGACGTCGAGATCGACATCGTCGGTGCCGATCGCGGTCCGGTGGCCAAACGCCTGCTGTTCCTCGGCTCGATCAAGTGGCAGGAACGGTCGCCGTTCGACGAACGAGACCTCGCGGCGCTCGCCCGCCACCGTGCGGCGGTGACCGGCGATCCCGTGCCGCTGATCGCCGTGTCCCGCAGCGGCGTTCGCTGCACCGGACTGCAGGCCACCTACGGCCCCGCCGATCTCCTGTCCGCCTGGGAATCCTGAGTGCCGCTCGCGCGCAGGTAAACCTCAGCACCCGACGGCGAAGCGATAGGCCCGGCAGACCTCGGTCCAGCGCTCTGTCGAAATGGTGCCTGCCTGCTCGCGCAGGCGTTCCCGCCGCAAGGTGAACAGATTGTCGAAGTTCGCGGCGCAGGTCTGCGGCAGTCCCTCGTCGGCGGAGAGCTCCACCTCGGTCGGGATCCCGCGAACCCGGGTGGTGATCGGCGCGACCAACACCGAATGGAGACGGACGATGAACGGTTCCCGCGTGAGGACGAGGATCGGGCGAACCTTGTCGCCCGGGACGTCGGCCCACCAGATCTCGCCGCGGTGCGGGACGGGAGCCTCGCTCACTCCGCGTCCCAGGGAACGTCGGAGAGATCGACCGGCACCTCGCCGGGGAGGTCCGCAGCCTCGGCGTGCCCCGCGAGCCATCGGCGTTCCAGTTCACGATCGACCAATGCCTGCAGCGCCTCGTCGAGCAGTTCGGACAGCGTGACGTGCGGGAGTGCAGCGCGCGCGGACTCGATCCGCTCCGGGGACAGCGTCACCGACACCTTCCGTTTGGCCACCACATCATCCTACCATTCATCCTACTTATCGGTGGGCGGCCTCCGTCCGGTTCGCATTCCTCGCACGTTGCCCCGTCGGGCCGCCGACGGCACCACCACCACGATCACCGGCGTGACGATGGACGATCTCGTCCTAACGCCCACGGTGGTGGCGTGGACCGGCCGGGACGACACGGAGCTGAACCTGGGTCAGTCGACTGTGCAGATGTGGGTGTTCGACCGGCGCAGCGGCACGCTCTACCGCCTCCCCGGCGATCCCAACGTCGCCGACGTTCACGCCGCGGGCTCCTGGGTGGCGTGGCGCGAAGAGAACGCCTGGCGCGTCACCCAGCTTTGACATGGATCAGGCCGCCCCGGAGGAGTAGGAATCCCCCGTGGCGGCCTGGTCTGTGGGTCGAGTTCGCTAGGACTCCGAGCGGAACTCGATCATTTCGTAGGGCAGCATGCCCAGGTCGCCGAGCGCGGCCTCCGGGTCGAGCTTCGCGCCGGTGGTGAAGCGGTACGCCGAGACGGTGCCCGGCAGCTTCACATAGAGCGAGCGCTGGCCGAGCTTGGTGAAGAACTTCACCGTCCACTCCGGCAGGGGATTCATCAGCAGCGGCGGGGTCGAGGCACCGTCCGCCCGGGCGTAGACGAGCAGCGACTCCTGCTCGGTCGCCTGACTGGTCATCAGACGTCCTCCTCCGCCGTGAGCAGGCCGCCGATGCCCTTGGTCAGGCCCATCTTCTTCCGCAGCTCCGGCACGTCCAGACCGTTGAGCGCCCTGGCGGGCGTGACGCGGTGGGCGTAGCGGAACGGCTCGTGGTCGAAGATCCACTTGCAGCCGTTGGAGCAGAACCAGAAGATCTGGCCCTCGTAGGTCGAACACTGAACCGTCGGGCGCTCCGGGACCGGGAAGACGCACGGCAGGCCGCACATCTGACAGTCCATCGGAAGCTGCGGGAGGTCCTTCGGGTCGCCCGCCCGGACCTCGTCCCAGAACCTGCCGTGGTTCGCGTCGAAGGTCGGGTACCCGTTGTTGAAGAACTCCAGGTCCTCGTCGGTCGGCACGAACATCTTGTTGAACAGCACGTTCTTGTACTGGAACAGCGTCCGGTACAGCGTGTGCGAGTAGTCCGGGAGCTCGGCGATCGCGTCGTCGAGGAACCGCGGCGGCTTGAGGCCGAACTCGCTCAGGTCGTCGATCATCCCGGAGATGAAGTTGTCGACGACGTAGCGCTGGTACATCTGCTGGTACGGGATGTACTTCCGCTTCGCGAAGTAGTCCGGGATGGTGCCGACCGGACCGGCGATCGCGCGGTGCTGCAGCCAGAACCACTTGTCCAGCCAGTACTGCAGCTGCTCGACGTTGCGCTCGTCGCGCAGCAGAGTGCGCAGCGTCGACTGGCCGATCGCCATGTGGCGGGTCTCGTCGGACTGCGTGGTCAGCATCTCCTGCGCCATCGCGGTGTCGCCGTTGAGCGCACCGACCGACGGGATGCCCACGAAGATGAGGTTCGTGAACACGACCTCGACGCAGAGGTTGAGGGCGATGATCACCTCGAAGACGTTGTCGCAGTTCATGATGTCTTCGTAGATGTACTTGCCCGAGCGCATGACGAAGTGGTTGTCGCGCCAGAACGCCCAGTTGTCGAAGCCGTCGTCGTACTGGTTGTACAGGCGCAGCTCGAACAGGTGGTTCTGGAAGTGCCGCATCTCGTCGATGGACTGGTAGAACGCGGCGGCGCGCAGCGCGGGGGCCGGGGCGTACCGAGCGGTGCGCGCGTGCGCACGGCCGGCGGCGACCTCGGCGGTCTGCAGGATCGGGAAGGCGAGCTTCATGCCGTCCAGCCAGCGGCGCGGGACGTGCTGCTCGCCCTTGTACCGCTCGAAGGCCTCGCGGACCGGGTGGAACCCGACCTCCTTCTTGGCCTGGACGTCGATGTACTGACGGTAGGAGATGTTGAACGGGTCGTCCCACGCGTCCCAGTCGTCGAAGTGGATGCCCGACGAGGCGCTGGCCGGGTACATCGCGTCGAGGTCGACGTAGGACGGCTTCCAGTACAGCTGCTTGGCGCGGCTTTTCGCCCTACTCGGTGTAACTAGCACGCGGCATCCCCTTCAAGCGACTTGCGCACGATGTCGGACAGGCCGAAACCCAACTTCTCGAGACGGCCGCGGAGCTCGGACCGCGCGGTGTCCGCCGCCAGGGCGCTCACCCCGCCGACCGGGTAGGCGGCGGCGATCGCGTCGATCGCCGCCACCGCCGTGGGCACGTACTCGTCGAGCCAGTGTTGCACGAACGTTGCATTCGAGTCGTCGGCCACGACCATCGCCACGAACGCGTCGGTCCACGCCACGGCGCGCGCGGCGTCCTTCGCCAGGTGCGTCCCGAGCGCGGCGGTGGTGAAGTCGCCGTGCGCCCGGCCGCCGGCCACGTAGACGCCCTTCAGGAACGGCTCGAGCACGCCGCCGAGCGCCAGGTTCGTTGCGACGACGACCTTCGCCCAGTCCTTCTCGATCAGGACTTCCTCGATGTAGCGCCGCAGCGGTTGCAGGCCGGCTTCGCCGTCCCACGTGGCGTGGAGCGCGCCCTCGGGCGCTGCGGGGTTGAGGGTCTCGTACAGCTCGACGGAACGCTCCGCGGCGCGCAGCTTGTCCATGATCTGCAGCTGTACCGCGCACGCCACGGTGGGGCTGAGCGTGAAGCGCATGACGTGCTGCATCGCCATCGAGTTGCCCCAGTGCGCGAAACCCATGGTGCCGACCAGGACGGTGAGGGTCTCGCGCCACTGGTCGTCGAGGCCGGAGAGGAAGTCCGCCTCCGCCGCCAGGGCGAACACCGAGTCGAGTTGCTTCTCCGCGGCGTCCTGGCCGATGACGTAGTTCCGGTAGTGCATCTGCAGCGGGTCGCGGAAGGCGTTCCAGTCCGCGTGCAGCGCACAGTCCTCCGGCCGCCACTGGCCGATCTCGGTCCGTGAGACGGGTTCGCTGGACCACTGGACTCCGGTGGAGACCTCTTCGTACTCGCTCGGCGGGCGCTTGCGCCCGGTGGTCTCGGGGCTGAGCCAGACGAACGTTCTGCGAGCCGGCATCAGAGGTCCCTGAGTTGCTTTTGGCCGGCGCGGAGCCGGTGCAGTTGCGGGAAGCCGTCGTTGAGGAAGAGCTCGTTGACCTCGCCCATCTGGTCGATGGTGAAGCCGCCGGGTTGCTTGATGAGGACGTCGAGGTACTGGAACGAGTTCTTGTTCCCAAAGCCCACCGAGTGCATGCCGACGATCTTGCGCGAGTCGGCGTCGATGACGGACTTGATGATGCCGTTCAGGCCCGGGCGGGTGAAGGCGAAGAACATCGAGCCGTCGGTGGCCGGGAGGCCGCAGTCCTCTGGGGCGACGCCCTTCGGGGGCATCTGGATGACCATGACGTTCTCGTACTTCTCGCGGGCCTCGGCCTCGGACAGGCCCGTCCACGCGACCTCGTAGGTCGTGTGGAGGAAGTCCGGGAAGTCGGAGTAGTCGAACTCGTAGTCGGTCTCGCCCATGATCTGGCGTGCCGCGCACACTCCCGCCTTGCGGGCCTTGAACATCTCCATCGGGCCGTCGATCAGGTCCCCGGCCGCGTAGACGCCGGGGACGGACGTGCGCATCTTCCTGTCGACGACGATCTGCTTCTTCTCGTTCAGTTCGAGGCCGAGGACGTCGAACTGGTGGGACTGCGCCGTCTCCCCGAGGCCGAGGAAGACGAAGTCGGTCTCCACGACGTGTTCGGCACCGCTCGCGTCGCGGAACCTCACCCCGGTGACCTTGTCTTCGCCCAAGCTCCCCTCACTGAGGATGGCGATCGGCTCGACGCCCTCGTGCACAGTCGAACCGCGGTGCAGGATCATCCGCTTCACGAAGTCCTGGATGTCCGCGTCCACGTGGTGCAGACCCTTGGTGCCCATGAGCGGGGACCGGGACAGGTAGGTGGTGTGGCAGCCGGTGGCCTGGAAGAACGAGCCGTACTCCAAGGCGGTCTTGCCGCCACCGATCACAACGCAGCGATTCGGCTCGTAGTCGAGGTGGTCGAGGATGCTGGACCAGTCGAAGACGCCGTACTTGTCGATGCCGGGGATGTCCGGCGGGATCGGGCGGGCGCCGACGCACAGCACGAGGTTGTGTGCCTTGAAGATCTCGCCGTTGGCCTCGACCTCGAACCAGTCCTTCGTCTTCGGCGCGACGTTGGCCCACGCGCCGAGGATGAACTCCATCCCGAGCTGTTCCTTGGACTGGAAGTTCATGATCGCGTGACCGGTGTTCCGGTTCTTCATGAACATGTCCCGCACCTCGAGGATCGAGGCCTTGGTCGAGTCCCACTCCGGGTACCAGTACTCGCCGGAGAACTCGCGTGCGTAGTCGAGCTCGCGAGCCGCCTCGGAGAAGATGTGGTGCGGCACGCAGGCCTCGTGCGGGCACGATCCGCCGAGGAAGGGCCACTTGTCGATGACCAGTGCGCGGCCGCCGCGGGCGGTGAGCGCCGCGGTGCCGAAGCGACCGGACGCGCCGCCGCCGATGAAGATGGCGTCGTAGACGACCTCGCGAGCGTCGGGCTTGACGTTGTAGAACGGCTCCTGTGGCTCGCCCGCCGCGGTCTTCTCGAGGTGGTCGTCGATCAGGACCTTCCACTCCGCGAGCGGGACGAACTTTCCGTACACGTCCATGTGCGAGGACTCCTTGCGCTACGGGACTTTGGGGGCGTGGGGGGGCCGCCCCCCCCGTTCATAAGCTGCCGGGGGGAATGCCGGCGTGCAACCCCGGGGGGAGAAGGTTGGT
>JBQTKD010000029.1:0-56370 GCA_052386455.1 Sporichthyaceae bacterium | reverse complement strand
GCTGCAGGCGGACCCCCGCCCGCGCCATATCGCGCGGCGCGGCCGTCCCGGGGGGGGCCACGCGGGGTTGGTCGACCCCGGACGCGGGGGCGCGCCCCGGCCACCCGGGGCGCGCGCCATCGGACCGTCGTCTGAAACTCAGCAGTCGCTCCACGAGCGAGAAGTATCCCGCCTGCCGCTGTAGCAACCACCACGACGGTAGCGACGGTAGTAACGACGCCGACGACGGCCGTACCAGTGACGCCGACGACGGCCGCCGTGACGCCAACGGTCTCCACCCACGGTGGGGATGGACATGATCATCCGTGCCATAGCGATCTGCCCTTCGTTTACGCGGTGGACCCGGCAGGTCCACTCAGAAGGGACGGTACGTTTTCGGCCCGGGAAAACCCTGGCAGTTTGGGATATTTTTCGCTTCTTTTGCGAATTTTCCTCGGGTGCGCTCGCCGCGGGCACGGCAGCGGCGAGCACATCCCGTGGTGGGGTACTACCAGGTGCAGGTGCGGGTCCAGCTGTACTTGACCCGACGACGGCCGCGACGCCAGTAGACCTTCCGCTCGCGACGCCAGTAGCAACGCCGACGGTTGCGACCGCGGCCGCGACCGCGACCCGAACCGACGACCGGGATCGAGAACAAACTCTGGGCCATGGGGGTGCCCTCCCTTCCGATGTGCCGGTATTTCCTGGCACAACAGGAAAGTTAGGTGGGAATTCTTCGGTTTCCCCGGGTCCCAGCTGCCCGTTTTCCCAGCTTTGCGGGGAATCTCCCGGGAGATCTCCCAGCGTTGGCTGTGGATCTACATCGAGTAGAGCGCGGGCTCCGGCGGGTAGTCGTCACGGCTGTCCTCGACGAAGGCCTCGTCGTCCCAGTCCGCCTCGTCGCGCTTGATCAGCGACACGGGCGGCGCTGCGGGAGCCTCGAGCTGCAGCACCACGTCCGCCTCCGCCAGCACCACGGCGTCGTGGCTGGACACGATGACCGTGCGGTCCGCAGACAGCGCCCGGAGCGTGTTGAGGAACCGCTGCGCGGTGACGTCGTCCAGGCCCGTGGTGGGCTCGTCCAGGATCAGCACACGGGCGCCCGTCATCAGGGCGCGCGCCAACGCGATGCGCTGCCGCTGGCCGCCGGACAGGGTGCGGCCCCGTTGCCCGAGCCGGGAGTTCAGACCCTTCGGCAGGGCGGCGATGACGTCGTCCACACCGGCCAGGCGCAACGCGGCCCAGACCTCGGCGTCGTCGGCACCCGGCTTGGCGAACGTCAGGTTCTCCCGAACGCTGCCGTCCATGACGGGGGCCTCCTGCAGCAGGACCGTGACGGTGTCGCGGAGGCTGCGCATCTGCAGCTGCTTCAGCTCGTGGCCGTCGAGCAGGACGGTGCCCGAATCCGGGTCGTCCAGGCGAGCGAGCATGCGCACGAGCGTGGACTTGCCGGAGCCGCTGGGCCCGGCCAGGGCGCTCATCCGGCCCGGTTCGAAGACGAAGGAAAGCCCCTGCACGGCGTTGCGGTCGGCGCCCGGGTACCGGAAGGTCACGTCGCGCAGTTGGAGGACACCGCGGGTGGTGGCGGGGTTCAGCACGACCGGCTCGGCGACCTCGCCGACGCCGTTGGGCACGTTGAAGATTTCCTCGCAGCGCTCGACGTCCGCCATCGCCGAGACGATCGTGTTGCCGAGGTCGCCGAGGGAGCGGACGGGGCCGTACATCTTGGTGAGGTAGGTCAGGAAGACCAGCAGCCCGCCGAGCGTCAGATTGCCCTGCTCGAGCGCCCAGGCGCCCGCGGCGATGACGGCGAGCATGCCGAGCAGTTCGACGAGGTCGACGACCAGCGGGAACGTGGCGGTCAGGCGGGCGGCGGACAGCTCGGTGGCCAGCACGGCGTTGGCCTCGCGGTCGAAGCGCGCGGCCTCCTCCTTCTCGCGCCCGTGCACCTGCACCAGGGCGAGCACCGAGAGGCTCTCCTCGGCCACCGCGGTGAGCGAACCCGCGCGACGGGCCCGCTGCCGGGCAATGCGCTTGAGCTTGCGGGCGAAGCTGGCCGCGATCAGCCAGAAGAACGGGACGACGGTCAGCGAGAGCAGCGCCAGGCGCCAGTCCAGCAGGAACAGCGCGGTCCCGAAGAACGCCAGTTGGGCGACCGACCCGGTGGCCGAGACGACGATACCGATCATCAGCGCCTCGACGGCGCGGACGTCGTCGGTGAGGCGGGTCAGCAGGTCGCCCGCGCGCAGCTTGTCCAGCGTGGTGGTGTTGGCGCCCTGCAGCTTGCGCAGCATCTTGCCGCGGATGCGCAGCAGGAGACGCTCCCCGACCCAGGCGCCGAGGTAGGAGTCGATCCAGCCGATGATGCCGCCGCCGATGGACAGGGCGAGGTACAGCAGGGCGATGTCGTACATCGCGTCGATGTCGGTGGGCACCAGGACGTCGTCGATGATGCGCTGGAACAGCCAGATCTGCGCGGCGGCGATCAGCGGCCCGACGATCGCCAGCACGAGCATGGCGACGATGCCCCAGCGGAACGGGCGCACGTCCGGCCAGAAGCGCTTGATCATGGCGCGCAGCGTCGAGGTCTGCGCCTCGGCGACTAGGCCCTCGCCCTCGGCCTCGGGAGCGAACGCGTCGCGAAAACGGCCACGACGGGGTTCGCGGGCCTCGGTGGCCGCCGGCGGCGAGAACGGAGGCGGGGTCGGCGGCGGCGAGTCGGGGTACTGCGCAGAGTCCCCGATGACGATGGACGGCTTGGACCTACGCTTCACGCGGCGCCACGCTCGTGCCGCGCGCCCGAGGCGATGGACTCGGCGGCGGCAAGGGGCCAAAGAGAGGTGTGCACGTTCGCATTCTGCCTCTCCGGGAGGTGTCCGCGGACGAATTAGACGATTCAGACGCAAGTGCGCCCCGACCGCTGGGGGACGGACGGGGCGCACTCGCTATCAACTGTGCACGGCAGTGTGCTGTCCTGCCGTTTAGTACCAGTCCGAGCAGCTGTCGTGGCTGTGGTAGCTGTCGTAGTAGCGGTAACGACGACGGCCGTACCAGCCCCGGTAGCGACGGCCGTAGCCGTAGCGCCGGCGCCGGCCGTACCACCCGTGCCCACCGACGGTGGGCATTGAAAACTTCGACATCGTGATCGTCCTTTCCCTCCGGATCAGGCTGGGGTGCCTGCTTCGGAGCGTCGAACGTACGTCGACACTTCCCTGTTTGTGATCATCCTCGGGAGGCTGTTTCGCCCGATTTGGCCCGATCTGACGCGATTTGGAACGTTTTGGGACGATTTGTTGATCAAGGTCACGCGGAGCGCAGCGACTCCACGCCGGCGCCGGCCAGCACCGCGGTGAGCACCGGAATCCCCATCGCCAGCAGCGGATTGCGCAGCCGACCGGCCAGTACGCCGGCCATCAGCTCGGGCAGCGGCACCCACCGGGTGAGCAGCTCCGCCTCCTCGTGAACGCCGGCCTGCCACTCCCCCGGGAGCTCGCGGACCCCCTGGGCCAGATAGATCCGAACGGCCTCGTCGCTGCCCCCCGGCGAGGTGTACGCGTCCAGCAGCACGCGCCAGTCGCTCGCCTCCAGATGCGCCTCCTCGGCGAGCTCGCGGCGGGCCGCTGCCAGCTGCTCCTCGCCGGGGAAGTCGAGGAGTCCGGCCGGCAGTTCCCACAGCCGCTGCCCGATCGGGTGGCGGTACTGGCGGAGCACCAGGACCCGGCCGGCGTCGTCGAGCGCGAGCACGCCGACCGATCCGGGGTGCACGAGCACGTCGCGTACGGCCAGTGCACCGTCGGGCATCAGGACGTGGTCGCGCCGCATCCGCACGACGCCGCCCTGGTAGACGGGAACCGAGCGGCGGACCTTCATCGACGCCGGAGCGTCGGCAACCTCGTCCGTCACTGAAGAACGGGCTCGGCCGGAGCCGGAACCGACGCGCCGAGGCGCTTGGTACGCCGCTCCAGGCCGGCGGCGATCAGCCCGGCGAACAGCGGGTGCGCCCGGGTGGGCCGGGAGCGGAACTCCGGGTGCGCCTGGGTGGCGACCAGGAACGGGTGCTCGGAGCGGTCCAGCTCGACGAACTCGACCAGGCGCCCGTCCGGGGAGGTGCCGGAGAAGTTCAGGCCTGCCCGCTCCAGGTCCGCGCGGTAGGCGTTGTTGACCTCGAACCGATGCCGGTGCCGCTCGGAGACGTACGGCTCGCCGTACAGCTCGCGGACAATGGAGCCCTCGGCGAGCTTGGCCGGGTACAGGCCCAGGCGCATCGTGCCGCCGAGGTCCCGCTCGCCGGCCACGACGTCGCGCTGGTCGTCCATGGTGGCGACCACGGGATGCGAAGTGGCCGGGTCGAACTCGACGGAGTTTGCGCCCGCGAGCCCGGCCATGTGCCGGGCGTACTCCACGACGACGCACTGCAGGCCCAGGCACAGGCCGAGCAGCGGGATCTGCTGTTCGCGGGCGAAGCGGATCGCGGCGAGCTTGCCCTCGATGCCGCGCACGCCGAAGCCGCCGGGCACGCAGATCGCGTCCACGTCCCCGAGCTGCTCGAGCGCGCCCTCGTAGGTCTGGCAGTCGTCGGAGGTGACCCAGCGGATCTCGACCTTGGCGTCGTTGGCGAACCCGCCGTGGCGCAGCGCCTCGGTGACCGACAGGTACGCGTCGGGCAGGTCGACGTACTTGCCGACCAGTCCGACCGTGACGTGGTTGGCCGGAGCATGGACACGGCGCAGCAGCAGGTCCCAGGCCGTCCAGTCGACGTCGCGGAACGGCAGGCCGAGGCGGCGCACGACGTAGGCGTCGAGGCCCTCCGCGTGCAGGACCTTCGGGATGTCGTAGATCGACGGGGCGTCGCACGCGGCGGCGACGGCTTCGAGGTCCACGTCGCACATCAGCGAGATCTTGCGCTTGACGCCCGTGGGAATCGGGCGGTCCGAACGGCAGACGATCGCGTCGGGCTGGATGCCGATCGAGCGGAGCGCGGCCACCGAGTGCTGGGTGGGCTTGGTCTTGAGCTCGCCGGACGGGCCGATCCAGGGCACGAGCGAGACGTGGAGGAAGAACACGTTGTCGCGGCCGACCTCGTGCCGGACCTGGCGTGCGGCCTCGAGGAACGGCAGCGACTCGATGTCGCCGACGGTGCCGCCGATCTCGGTGATGACCAGGTCCACGGCCTCCTGGCCGCCGACGGGCGTGGCCATCTTGCGGATGCGGGCCTTGATCTCGTTCGTGATGTGCGGGATTACCTGCACGGTGTCGCCGAGGTACTCCCCGCGGCGCTCCTTGGCGATGACGGTCGAGTACACCTGACCCGTCGTCACATTCGCCGAGCCGTGCAGCTCGGTGTCCAGGAACCGCTCGTAGTGCCCGACGTCGAGGTCGGTCTCGGCGCCGTCGTCGGTGACGAAGACCTCGCCGTGCTGGAACGGGTTCATCGTTCCCGGGTCGACGTTCAGGTACGGGTCGAGCTTCTGCATCGTGACGCGAAGACCACGCGCCGTGAGCAGGTTGCCGAGGCTGGAAGCCGTCAGTCCCTTGCCCAGGGACGAGGCGACGCCGCCGGTGACGAACAGGTGCTTGGTGACGTGCGGCGTGACCAAGATGCGCTCCGTGGGCAGGTGAGGGGCGGGGCGAGCCGCCGGGGGTCCACGGGATTCCAACCTACAGGCGATTGAGCCGAGCGGCACATCGGGGCGAGGAACGAGTCCCGGTGTGTCCGAGGCGATTGAGCCTGTTGACGAGCGAAGCGAGGATCACACTGCGCCGCTACGCCGATCGGCTATCGACACCAGGCCGCGGTAGAGCCCGAGCAGTTGATCTTGGACCGCCGCCTCGTCCGGCCACTGCGCGGCGCGGGCGCGTCCGGCGACCGCGAGCCGAGCGGCGTGCTCCGGGCGCGCCAGCAGCCCCGCGACGGCGTGCGCCAGGCCCACGGCGTCCCCGCGAGGGACGAGCACGGCGGCGGCGCCCACCAACTCCGGAATCCCGCCGACCGCAGTGGACACCAGGGGAACGCCGGCGCGCAATGCCTCCTGGGCGAACAGGGAGCGGGCCTCCCAGTGGCTGGTGATCACGGCGACGTCGGCCGCGGCAAGCACCGTGGTCACCTCGACGCTCGAGCCGAGCAGTCGCACCGGCAGGTCCTCGGCGGCGATCCGGGCGCGGATCTCGCCCTCGAGGGGACCCGACCCGACGACGCCGACGAGCGGCTGTGGCACCAGGCTGCGCCAGAGGCCCGCGGCCGTCAGCAGCGTCGGGTAGTCCTTCTGCGGCGCGAAGCGGCCGACGGCGACCACGAACGGGCGATCGTCGAGACCGAGCGCTGCGCGGGCCGCGGTCCGGTCGGGCACCTCGGCGGGCTCCGGTGGTGCGGCGACCGGCGCGAGCATCGCCCGGCGCGCGCCCAGGCGCTGCGCGCGAGCCACCAGGTCGCTGGACGCGCCCAGGTTCAGGTCGGCACCGCGGGCGACGAGGATCTCCAGGGCGGTGGGCAGGACCCTGTGCACGCCGGTCGCGAGGATCGCGTTGTGCCAGCTCACGAGCAGCGGCGGCCGCCGACCGGGCAGCGCGAGGACCGCGACGCCGCCCGCGCGCAGGCCGTGGGCGTGCACGACCGTGGGGGCGAACTCGGCCACGGCGCGGTGCAGCGCCCGAACCGCCGCCACGTCGCGAGCGGGGCGGGGCGCGTCGGCGATCTCGACCGGGACGAAGGTTCCGGCGAAGCCGAACTGTTCGGCCGTCGCCGCGGGACCGGCGACGCATACCGGAACGCCGGCCGCCGCCAGCGCGGCGGCCACCGAGGCGACGTGCCGTCCGACGCCGCCGGTGCTGCTCGCGAGCACCAGCAGGACCCTGGGCTCAGCCATTCCCACCTCCCCTGCGCAGCGCCCGCGCGGTCGCCGGGTCTCCGATCGAGACTGCGGCGAAGAAGACGAAGAAGGTCCCCATCCCGATCGCGGTTGCGCCCGCTGCGGCGGCCAAGAAGCCGGCGTCCTCGAACTCCCGCCCGAGGATCCGGCCAACGTTCGCGGCCAGCGCCCCGGCGAGGATCCCGGCGGCGAAGGTCCGGGCGAGGCCCGCGAGCACCGCCCGGCCGTACAGCCGCACCACGGCCGCGAGCAGCAACCCGCCTCCCACCGTGAGACCGATGGAGTACCCGGCGGCGATGGCCGCGACCGCGTCGCGGCCCGGCGCGATCGCCACCGCCACCGCCCCGGCGCCGGCGACGGCCGCCCACCCGATGCATCCGGCCACCGCGGCGGCTCTCCCCCGGTCGGCCGCGTAGAGCACACGGGACAGGTGGGCGACGAGCGCGAAGCCGAGCAGCGCCGGGCCGAGCGCAACGATGCCGGCGCGCAGTGCGGTCTCGTCGCCGACCGACGTGCCGGCGACGAACACGCGACCGATCGGCACGGCCGCGCCGATCGTCACCGCCGCGCCCGCGCACCCGGCGAGCAGCACGAGGCGCGTGCTGAACGCGGTCAGGGCCGTCGGGTCGGCTGCGGCGGCGATCCGCGGGAACGCGCTCGTGACGATCGGCAGGGCGAGCACGGCGTGCGCGGACAGGAAGACCGCGAGCGCCCAGGTCCAGGCCGTGACCGAGCCTGCGGGGCCGTGGTGGTTGGCCAGCCAGATCACGACCAGCAGCGCACCCTGGTGCGCAACGAGCACCGCGGCACCGGCCGCGGCCAGGGCCCGTGCTCGGACCGCGACGCCGGAGGGGAAGGTGAGCGTGGGCCGGATCCGGATGCCGGCGGCCCGCAGCGGCACGGCCACCGTCGCCGCCAACGCGAGCACGCCCAGGGTGGTGCCGGCGGCCAGCACGTCGCGGGCGCCGGGCGACACCTCGCCGGTGCCGATCCGGCCGTCGGCCATCGCGGCGAAGATCGCGTAGGTCGCGATCAGCACGAGGCTCGACATCAGCGGGGCCAGCGCCGCGGCGAGGAAGCGGCGGTGCGCGGCCAGCGTCCCGGAGAGCACCACGGCGACGCCGTAGCAGAACAGCTGCGGCAGGAAGATCCACAGCATCCGCACGCCCACGGCGACGGCGCCGGGACAGTCCCCGGCCGAGCCGAGGAAGAACCGGACCAACGGTTCGGCGAGCACGGCGGCGAGCAGGGCGACCGGGACGAGCAGCAGCGTCGCCCAGGTCAGCAGGGCCGAGACGGTGCGGTCGACGTGCTCGCGGTCCCCCCGCGCGACGGCGGCGGCGAGCAGGGGGACCACAACGCCCGCGAGCGCCCCGCCGACGACGACCTCGAACATGGCGTTGGGCAGGAGGTTCGCGGTGTTGTAGACGTCGGCGAGGCACCCGCCCTCCACCGTTTGCGCGAACACGATCCAGCGCCCGAACCCGGTGACCCGGGCGGCGATCGTGACGACGGCGACCATGGCCGCTGCCCCGGCCAGCGTTCCCGCGACCGGGCGGATCACCGCCTTCTACCGAGTTGGTCGAGGCGGCGCAGGGGCTCGTGCTCGGCGATGTAGGCGGTGAACGAGATGCGCTCGCTGGCCAGCGTGAGTGCGCACAACGCCGCGAGGTGCGCGGCGCGGCCGAGGCGGCCGTGGCAGGCCAGCACGGCGGTTCCGAGCGCGGCGCCGAGTGCGTTGGAGCCGGTGTCGCCGAGCATGGTCCGTTCGCGCAGGTCCGTGTCCAGGAGTCCGGCGGCCGCGCCGAGCGGCCCGGCCAGGACGGCGCCGCCGGGAGTCAGCACCACGGGTGCGTGCAGGAGACCGAACTTCAGGCAGCGGCCAGGGCGCAGGTCGAGCAGGTTGGCCAGGTTGGCGTAGCCGGCAACGACGGCCGCCGCAACGGCCACGTCCCCGCGACGCGCGCGGCCCGGCGGCAGCAGCAGGCCCGCGACGGCCCCGGTCGCGGTCAGCCCGACGACCTTGGCGGCACCGGTCGTGAACCTCCCCCGGCGCAGCGCCGTCAAATGCCCCGCGAGGCCCTTGGCCTGGCCGCCACCGTGGTGGTCGTCGTAGTGCCCCACCGCTCCGGCGCCGAGCACGGCGACTGCGGTGGCGAGGCGGGCGCGCGGCGAGGCACCCGGCGCCAGGAGGGCGCCGCCGGCCGCGCCGGCCACGAACGCGGGCCCGGACAGCAGGCTGACCGGCTCGCCGCGGTGGTTGGTGCGGTCCCAGTCCGCGCCGCCCGGCGGACGGCGCCGCCAGCACTCCAGCGCGGTCCGCGCCGTCGCCGCCGCGAGCACTGCGCCCCTCAACCTCATGGTTTGGCGTCGGTGCGGAACTTCGGCAGCGGTGCGCCGCCGGCGCCGTACTGCCCGGCGCCATTGGAGAGCTGCTCGACCAGCGCGTAGACCGTCGCGATCAGCCCGAACGGGGTGTCGACGTTGTCCACGGTGGAGACGTCGTCGGCCACGGAGGCATCCCGCCGGACGGCCTGGACCGCTCCGGCGGTTTCTTCGAGCGGCCCGACGACCACCGCGCCGTTGCCGACGGAGTCCAGAGCCTCGGCCAGGGCAACCGACCCGCTGCGGCGCCGGTCGGTCACCGGCGTGCCCTTCGGCGGGGTGGGGCCGGTGACCAGGACGGCGAGGTCGCCCGGCGCCGCCACGGCGGTGCGCCCGACGAGCCCGGCCCGGTCCAGTTCGACGAGCAGTGCCTCGGCGCCCGGCTCGAGGGCCCTGCCGGAGTCCTTGGCGAGCAGCGCGGCCGCGAGCTGGGCGGCGGGCGCCTTGCTCTTCACCGCGGCCAGCGAGTACTTGCGGACGGTCTCGTCGCGGAGCTTGGCCTTGGCTGCGGATTCGGGGTCGTTCGCGTCGGCGAAGAAGTCGTCGTTGAGCGCGACCCGCCCGGCGATCTGCGCGCCGGCCTCGTTGAGCGTGCGGGCGAGGGTGTCGACGTCCTTGCCGGACGCGCCGGGCATCACGACGATCGTGACCCGGTGCCCGATGAGCCGGCCCGGCAGGAGCGTGCCGCGGAGCTCGGCGAGGTAGTTGTCCCGATAGGCGATCTGCCCCTGGGCTGCGTCCAGGCTGCTGCGCAGCCCGTTCTTCTCCCCCTGCAGGGCCGTGATCTGCGAACTCTGCCGGTCGATCAGCGACTGGTTGAGCAGCGAGGAGCCCACGAGCACACCGGTCGCCAACGCCATGAAGACGGCGACCAGTGACACCAGGTGGTACCGAAAATCGATCAGGGGAAGCTCCCGTACGCAGGCCGGACCTAGAACAGGCCCTGGAACCAGTACACGAGATCGTCCCAGCGCGCCCCGAACTCGGTCGTGAGGGCTCGCCCGGAAGGCGAAGCCGTTACCACCACGGCCATGGTGATCAGCGCCGCGGCGAAGAGGACGAGCAGCTGCAGATTGCTGATCCGGCTGCGGTAGAGCCGGGACACGCCCTTGGCGTCGACGAGCTTGCTGCCGATCCGCAGCCGCGTCAGGAACGTGCTGGACATGCCCTCGCGGCCCTTGTCCAGGAACTCCTCGAGGTTCGCGTGCGTGCCCACCGCCACGATCAGGTCCGCGCCGAGATCGTCGACGAGCAGCATCGCCACGTCTTCGCTGGTGCCCATGGCGGGCAGCACCACGGCCGCGCAGCCGAGCTGGGCGAGCCGTTCCATGCCCGGCGCTCGGCCGTCGGAGTACGCGTGGACGACCAGTTCCGCACCGCAGCGCAGCGCCTTGTCCGAGACGGAGTCCATGTCTCCGACGATCAGGTCCGGGGTGTACCCCGCCTCCAGCAGCGCGTCCGCCCCGCCGTCGACGCCGACGAGCACCGGGCGGTACTCGCGGATGTAGGGCCGCAGTGCGGCGAGGTCTTCGCGGTACTGCGGGCCGCGGACCACGATCAGCGCGTGCCGGCCCTCGATGCGGGTCTTGAGCAACGGCGAGCTGATCGGGTCGAGCAGCACGGTGTGTTCGCGCTCGAGGTGCTCCATGGTGTTCGCGACGAACTTCTTCAGCTGTAGCGAAAGACCCTCGCGAGCGGCGGTCAGCGCCGCCTCGACGGATTCGGAGTTCGCGAGCTTGCCCGCCGCGAGTGCGGCGGTGCCGCGCAGCACGGTGCCGTCCTCGACGCGCAGCACCTCGCCTTCGCTCACCAGGTCGAAGATGTCGCCGCCGAGGTCGTCGATCAGCGGGATGCCTGCCGCGAGCAGGATCTCCGGGCCACGGTTCGGGTACCGCCCGCTGATGCTCGGCGCGGCGTTGAGCACCGCGGCGGGCCGGCACGCGACCAGCGCCTCGGCGCTGACCCGGTCCAGGTCCAGGTGGTCGATGAGCGCGATGTCGCCGGGCTGCAGCCGCTTCGTCAGGTTCTTGGTACGCCTGTCCAGGCGCAGCACGCCGACCCGCTCGCGCACGGCGCCGCCCCCACCGAATGGCCGAGCGCTGCGGCCGGCCCGAGGCAGTCTCACAGCGCCCACCTTCCCACGTCAGGCGGATTTAGGCAGTTGTCACTCGTATCGCAGAGCGTCGATCGGTTTGAGCTGGGCGGCGCGGTTGGCCGGGTACATGCCGAAAATCAGGCCGGTCAGCAGGGACACCCCGAGGGCCAGGTAGATCGAGAAGGGCGCGACGACGGGCTCGACGCCGGCGATCGTGAACTGCGTCGCCACGAGGGCGGCGGCCAAACCGAGGACGCCGCCGGCGAGCGAGAGCAGCACCGCCTCGCCGAGGAACTGCCCGACGATGTCCTTGCGGCCGGCCCCGATCGCCTTGCGGATGCCGATCTCCCGCGTTCGTTCGGTGACCGAGACCAACATGATGTTCATGACCCCGATGCCGCCGACGAGCAGCGAGATCCCGGCAACGGCCGCGAGCAGGATCGTCAGCGTGCGGTTGGAGTCCGCGGACACCGACAGCACCGCCGAGGCGTTGAACACGATGAAGTCCAGGTTCACCCCGCTGACCTTGTGCTGCTGCGCGAGGACTCGGGTGACTTCGCTCTGGGCGATCGGCACCGTGTCCGGTGTGGTCGCCTTGACGGCGATGGCGCTGATCGGGCCGGTGGTGGGCGGCGCGTACCCGTAGAGGGCGTCGCTGACCGCGGTCCCGACGGCGATGATCCGGTTGTCCTGGTCCTGTTGGCCGCTGTAGCCCTTCCCGGAAAGGATTCCGGCCACCGTGAAGGCCTGGTTGTTCACGCGCACCTGCTGCCCGACGAGCCTCGTCGGATCGCGCCCGCCGAGGTTGTTCGCCACCGTGGGACCGAGCAGCATCAGCCGGTTGTGGGCGTCGTAGTCGGCCTGCGTGAACGCCTGCCCGACGGTGACCGTGGTCTCGTCGATGGACAGGAAGTTCGGGGTGGTCCCGATCAGCGCCTGGGCGGTTGCCGACTCGGTGCCCCAGGCCAACTCCACTCGCTGCATGAACACGGCCGGTGCCACCTCGGCGACGTTCGGTGCGGCGGCCTTGTTGCGCAGCGCGTCGACGTCGGCGAAGGTCAGCTGCGCCTTCTTGATCATCGTGCCCTGCACCGAGGGGGATTTGAGGCCCATGGCGCAACGCAGTTGACCGGCCAGGCCGCCGCGGCCGCGGCCGGTCGGCGCGTCCGGGAGGACGTAGAGGGTGTTGGAGCCGAGCCGGCTGATCGAGGCCTCGACCTCGCGCGAGGATCCGGTACCGACGGCGACGAGCGTGATGACCGAGGCCACGCCGATCAGGATCATCAAGATCGTCAACATCGACCGGAGCCGGTTGGCGACGATGCCGCGCACCGCAAAGCGCAAGCTTTCCGCGATTCGCACGTCGGTCCCCGTTTCGCCCCGACGGCACGTCGCACGACGCGCCGGAGGTGTCAGGCTGACCGGCTTGGCTGGATACGGCCTGGATTGGGGCTGAGAGTTTTCTCAGCCCTACTCGTAGCGGAGCGCCTCGATGGGGCGCAGCGCCGCGGCGCGATTGGCCGGGTAGAGCCCGAAGACCAGGCCGGTCAGCAGGGACACGCCGAGCGCCAGGTACACCGAGAACGGCGCGATGACGGGCTCGACCCCGGCGATCGTGAACTGGGTGGCGAAAAAACCCACCCCCAGTCCGAGCACCCCGCCGGCAACCGACAGGAACACCGCCTCGCCGAGGAACTGCCCGACGATGTCCTTGCGGCCCGCGCCGATGGCCTTGCGAATGCCGATCTCCCGCGTTCGGTCGGTGACCGAGACCAACATGATGTTCATGACCCCGATGCCGCCGACGAGCAGCGAGATCCCGGCGACCACCGCGAGCAGGAGCATCAGCGTGCGGTTGGAGTCCTCCGATACCGCCCGGACCACCGAGGCGTTGAAGACGATGAAGTCGAGGTTGACCAGGCTGACCTTGTGCCGGTCGGCAAGGATGCGCGTGATCTCGTTCTGGGCCAGCGGCACGGTCTCGGGCGTGGTCGCCTTGACCAGAATCGAGCTGATCGTCCCGGCGCCGGGGCGCGCGTAGCCCCACAGCGAGTCGCTGACCGCGGTCCCCACCGCCACGATGCGGTCGTCCATGTCGCGCTGGCCGTTGAAGCCCCGCTCGCCCATGATCCCGATCACCGTGAACGGCTTGCCGTTCACCCGCACCTCTTGCCCGATCAGGGCGGTGGGGTCGCGCCCGCCGAGGTTGTTCGCGACCGTCTTGCCGATGAGCATGAGCGGGGCGCGAGCCGTGTACTCGGCGTCGGTGAACGTGCGCCCGATCGGGACCTGGGTTTCGTCGACCACGAAGTAGGAGGGCGTGGTGCCGAGCAGGGCGAGGGCGGTGGCCGAGGAGGTACCCCAGGCCAACGCCGCGTTCGACATGAACTGGGTGGGCGCCACGGCCGCGATGTTCGGCGCGGCCGCGGGCTCGGTCAGCGCCTCGGCGTCCTCGTAGGTGAGCGCCGCCTTCTTGATCATCGTGCCACTGGTGGACGGGTCCTTCAGGCCCAGCGCACGCCGGGCCTGCCCGGCCAGACCGCCACGGCCGCGGCCGTTCGGCGCGTCCGGGAGCACGAAGATGGCGTTCGAGCCCAGTTTGGCGATGTTGGCCTCGACCTGACGCGACGATCCGGTGCCCACGGCGACCAGGGTGATCACCGAGGCGACGCCGATCAGGATCATCAGCACCGTCAGCAGCGAGCGCAGCCTGCTGGACAGGATGCCGCGCAGCGCGAAGCGCAGGCTTTCGGCCATCCTCACGCGTGGGCTCCCAACATCAACTGACGGCAGGTCACGGTACCTGCGTCAATTGAACGATCAACGATCGCGATGTGTCGCCGCTGCTGCCAAAAGTTCCCTCGCATGGGTGCGGGCGGCCTTGGAGTCGGCGTCCCCGGCGAGCATCCGGGACAGCTCGCGCAGCCGGGCCTTCTCGTCCAGTGCCGTGACAGCGGTCCGGGTGACCTCGCCGTCCGCGTCTTTCTCCACCAGCAGATGGGCGTCGGCGTACGCGGCGACCTGCGGCAGGTGGGTCACGACGAGCACCTGCGACGTGCGGGCCAGGCGGGCCAGGCGAGCGCCGACCTCGACGGCCGCCTTGCCGCCAATCCCCGCGTCGACCTCGTCGAACACGAACGTGGGCGCAGGGTCGGCACCCGCCAGAACGACCTGCAACGCGAGCATGATTCGGGACAGCTCGCCGCCGGAGGCGCCCCTGTGGATCGGGCGAGCCGGGGCGCCGGGATGCGGAGCGAGGCGGAACTCGACGTCGTCCGCGCCGTCGGGTCCCGGTGTCGCCGCCTCGACGACGACCACGAACCGGGCCTGCGGCATGGCGAGCGCGGCGAGTTCGGCCTCGACCTGTTCGGCGAGACGGGCGGCCACCGCGGTGCGGACGGCCCGCAGCGCCTCGGTTGCGCCGTCGAGAGCTTCCTGGAGGACCTTCTCGCTCGCGCGGAGCTCGTCGCCGGACTCTGCGTCGGAGTCGAGTTCGAACAGGCGCGGCGCGGCCCGCGCGGCCCACTCCAGGACGTCGTCGACCGTGGGGCCGTACTTGCGGCACAGCCGGGTGAGCGCGGCGAGCCGCTCCTGGGCGGCGTCCAGGCGTGCGGGGTCCGCGTCGATTCCGGCGGCGTAGGAGGCCAGGTCCATGCCGACGTCGTTGACCAGGTGCGCGAGTTCCGCGAGCCGGCCGGCCAGGCTTTCCAGCTCGGGGTCGTGTCCGGCGGCGGCCGCCAGCGCTCCGCGGGCGTGGCCGATCAGCGCGGTGGCGTCGGCTCCGCTGCGCTCGCCGCCGCGCAGCGCGTCCTGGGCGCTGCGGGCGGCGGCGCCGAGGTCGGCGGCGTTTCCCAGGCGCGCGATCTCCACGACCAGGAGCTGATCCTCGCCGGGTTGTGGGTCGACGGCGGAGATCTCCTCGAGCCCGTAGCGGAGCCCGTCGGCCTCGACGGCGCGCTCGGCCGCCCGTCCGGACATGTCCGCGAGGCGAGCGCGGACGGCCTTGAGCGCCTGATAGTTCTCGCGATAGGCCGCGAGCAAGGCTGCAGCCTCGGCGCCGGCGAACCGGTCGAGCACCTCGCGGGCGCGGCCGGGCCGAGCCAGTCCCTGCTGTTCGTGCTGGCCGTGCACGACGACGAGGTCCGCGGCGAGTTCGCCGAGCAGGCCGATCGGCGCGGACGTCCCGCCGACCCACGCTCGGGAGCGGGATTCCGGCAGCACGACCCGGCCGAGGATCAGGGTGTCCCCGTCCTCCAGTTCGCCGCCGGCGTCGTAGACGCGCGCCGCCACCGGCCCGTCCGGGTCGACCCGGATGCGGCCCTCGACGGACAGGCGCGCGGAGTCCGACCGGACCAGCGCCCCGTCTCCACGCCCGCCGAGCAACAGCCCGAGGCCGCTCATGACCATCGTCTTGCCCGCACCGGTCTCGCCCGTGAGCACCGTGAGACCGGGGCCGAGCTCCAGCACCGCCTCGGAGATCACCCCGAGCCCCCGAATGACGATCTCCTCGATCATCCGCGCTCCCCCGCCATCCGCCGCCCCGATCTGCGCCGATAGTGCACTCCAGGCACGCTCTCGGGCCGAAATGCGGGCTCAGACTGCACTATCGGGAGTGTTCGGGTACGCGCTGCGACGCTCATTCGGAATCGTCCACCGTGTTCTCGGCGAGGGCGCCGCGCCACCCGCGGACCGGGAGTTCGAACTTGCGCACAAGTCGGTCGGTGAACAGCGCGTCGGCGAGGCGCGCGAAGCGGACGGGAACGGTGCCGCGGCGCACCTCGACGCGAGCGCCGGCAGGCAACGCCCACTCGCGCCGTCCGTCGACGCGCAGGACGCCGGGCGAGGTGTCCGGCTCGACCTCGACGGCCACGACGGAGTCCGGCCCGACGAGAAGGGGTCGGGCGAAGAGCGCGTGCGCGTTGAGGGGGACGAGCAGGAGCGCCTCCACCTGAGGCCACACGACGGGGCCGCCGGCGGAGAAGGCGTAGGCGGTCGAACCGGTCGGGGTGGCGCAGACGACGCCGTCGCAGCCCCACCGTGACAGCGGCCGGCCGTCCACCTCGGCGACAACCTCGAGCATTCGGTCGCGCTTCTCGATCGAGGCCTCGTTCAACGCCCAGGTCGAGGCGATCTCCGCGCCGTCGAAGCGCGCGACCACGTCTACGGTCATGCGCTCCTCGACGGTCCAATCCCGTTCGACGATCCGGTCGGCGACTCCGCCGAGCTGTCCTCGCTCGGCCTCGGCGAGGAAGCCGACGTGACCGAGGTTGACGCCCAGCAGCGGCACCCCGGCCTCGCGGCCGAGCTCCGCGGCGCGCAGCACGGTGCCGTCTCCGCCGAGGACGACGGCGAGCTCGCACCCCGCGGCGGCATCCGGCTCCGCGGCCACTGCCTCCACCCCGGGCAGCGCCAACTGTTCGGCCTCGATTTTCGGAGCCCGCACGACAATTCCCGCACGCTGCAGCCGAGTCGCCATCTTCCGCGCCGCCGCGACCGCATCGGGCCGCCCGACGTGCGCGACGAGCAACACCGTCCGCTGCTCGGTCACTGCGGGCCTGCCTCGACGGCGGCCGCGAGATCCTCTTCGCGCAGCGGATCGGCTCCGGCGCGCAGCCACAGGAAGTACTCGACGTTGCCCTGCGGGCCGGGCAACTGACTGGCCGTCACTCCCCGTACTCCGAGGCCGAGGCCCAGGGCCGTGGCGGCGACCTCGCGCACGGCGGCGGCGCGCAGCTCCGGGCTGCGCACGATGCCGCCGGGGCCGAGGCGTTGCTTGCCGACCTCGAACTGCGGCTTCACCATCAGCACCAGATCGGCCGTCGGGGAGACGAGCGCGTACAGCGGCGGCAGCACCGTCGAGAGCGAGATGAACGACAGGTCGCTCACGACGAGGTCGGGCGCGGGCGCCACGTCGGCGGGATCCATCGTGCGGATGTTCGTGCGCTCGAACACGACGACGCGTTCGTCCTGACGCAGCTTCCACGCCAGCTGGCCGTAGCCGACGTCGACGGCCAGCACCGTCGCGGCACCGCGGCGAAGCAGGACCTCGGTGAAGCCGCCCGTCGAGGCGCCGGCGTCGAGGCACCGCCGGCCTTCGACGAGCGGTCCGCCACCCGACCGGGAGTCGAACTCCGCCAGAGCGCCCTCGAGCTTGTAGGCGCCGCGCGAAACCCAGTCCGGGTCCGTCTCGTCCTCGGCGACGAGGATCGGGTCGGCCGGCAGCACCTGCGTCGCCGATTTGGCCGCCTGTCGCCCAGAGACGGTCACGCGCCCCGCCGCAATGAGCTGCGCGGCGTGCTCGCGCGAGCGCGCCAGTTCGCGGCGCACCAATTCGGCGTCGAGGCGCGTCAGCTTGTTCGCCACGGTGCGGCCCGTCTCAGCGCGCGTGCTCGAGGTCGGCGAGGCAGTCGCGCAGACCGCGATGCACCGTGTCGTAGATCGCCACGTGGTCGGCAACCGGAGCACCCGCGAGGTCCAGCAGGCCGGCCAGCACCTCGTCGACGCGCTCGTCGCCGGTGTGCGGGACGTCGATGCCGTCGAACGGTGCGTCGCCCGCCTGCAGCGGCGCGTCCGCGGGGGTTTCCTCGACGGTTTCGAGCTCGGTTTCGCTGTCCTCGTTCACGCCTTCACGCTATCCCGGGCCCCTCAGTGGCGGGTTCGTTCGCGGTCCGGCGAGCCGAGCACGGAGCCGGCGTGCGCAACCGCCGTCGGGTCCTTGCGCGTCTTGAGCAGGCTCGCGACCGTGACGACGGCCAGCACCGCGACGATCACGCCGAGGCCGACGTTGGTGGAGATTTCCGGGACGTCCTTGCTGATGTCCTCGTGCGCCCAGTGCAGGATCAGCTTCGTGCCGATGAAGGCCAGGATCAGCGCGAGGCCGGTGGACAGGTAGACCAGGCGGTCGAGCAGGCCCTGCACCAGGAAGAAGAGCGCGCGCAGGCCGAGCAGCGCGAACGCGTTCGCGGCGAAGACGATGTACGCCTCCTCCGTCACGCCGAACACGGCGGGGATCGAGTCCAGCGCGAACAGCAGGTCGATCGTGCCGATCGCGACGAGGACGATGAACAGCGGCGTGACCAGGCGCTTGCCGTCGACCTTGGTCAGCAGCTTGCCGCCGACGTACTCCTGCGAGACGGGCAGGAGGCGGCGGGCCGCGCGGACGATGCCGTTGTTCTCGACGTCCGGATCGGAGTCCCGGTGGCGGAACAGTTGCACCGCGGTGAACAGCAGGAGCGCGCCGAAGAGCAGGAACATGAACGAGAACAGCGCGAGCAGCGTGGCGCCGAGTGCGATGAACACCGCCCGCATGGCGAGCGCGAGCACGATGCCGAAGGTGAGCACCTTGTGCTGGTGCTCCTCCGGCACGGCGAAGGTCGCCATGATGATCACGAAGACGAAGAGGTTGTCGACCGACAGGCTCTTCTCGACGATGTACCCGGCGAAGTACTCCGTGCCGAAGTCCCCGCCGTGCGCCTGGGTGAACCAGATGCCGAAGGCGATCGCCACGCCGATGTAGAACACCGACCACGCGACGGCCTCGCCGAAGCCGACCCTGTGCGGGCGCAGCGCGGCCAGGAGCAGGTCCAGGGCCAGCAGGCCGAGTACCAGTCCGATGGTGACGGCCCAGGTGAGACCGCCGATCTGGAGTTCCATCGAGCCCTTCCGAGGTACGCCCCCGGTGGGGGCCTTCCTAGGTGCCTACGACTCGGACGGCCGCAAGGTTCCGCTTGCCCCGCCGAAGGAGCAGCCATTCGCCGTGCAGCAGGTCACCGTCGCTCGGAACGGCCGCCTCGTCTTCGACCTTGACGTTGTTCAGGTACGCCCCGCCCTCGCCGATCGTGCGGCGGGCGGAGTTGCCGCTCTTCTCCAGGCCGGTGGCGATCAACAGTTCGACGAAGGACGGCAGCGGCGCGGACACCTCCGCCGTCGGGAGCTCGCCCAGCGCCGAGGCCAGCGTCGCGGCGTCCAGGTCGGAGATCTCCCCGCGCCCGAACAGCGCGTGCCCGGCCGCCTCGGCGCCGGCGGCCGCCTGCTCGCCGTGGACCAGCGCCGTGAGCTCGCGGGCCAGCGTGCGCTGCGCCTCGCGGGCACCCGGGCGTTCCGCGGTGGCCTTCTCCAGGTCGGTGACCTGATCCTGCGTCAGGAACGTGAGGGACTTGAGGTAGCCGATCACGTCACGGTCGTCGGTGTTCAGCCAGAACTGGAAGAACGCGTACGGCGAGGTCAGGTTCACGTCCAGCCACACGGCGCCGGATTCGGTCTTGCCGAACTTGGTGCCGTCGGACTTCGTGAGCAGGTTCGTGGTCAACGCGTGCGCCTTGCCGCCCTCGACCCGGCGGACCAGTTCGCAGCCCGCGGTGATGTTCCCCCACTGGTCCGAGCCGCCGATCTGCAGCGTGCAGCCGTGGCGGCGGTAGAGCTCCAGGTAGTCCAAGGACTGCAGCAGGACGTAGGAGAACTCGGTGTAGGAGATGCCGACCTCGGAGTTCAGCCGGTTCTGCACCGCGTCCCGAGCCAGCATCCGGTTCACCGGGAAGTGCTTGCCGACGTCGCGCAGGAAGTCGACGGTGGACATCGGCGCCGTCCAGTCGAGGTTGTTCACCATGACCGCCGGGTTGTCGCCCTCGAAGCTCAGGAACGGCTCGATCTGCGCGCGGATCTTCCCGACCCACTCCGCGACGACGTCCTTGGTGTTGAGACTGCGCTCGGCGGTCTCCTTCGGGTCACCGATCAGGCCCGTGGCGCCGCCGACGAGCGCAATCACCCGGTGCCCGGCCTGCTGGAACCGCCGCAGCGTGAGCACCTGCACCAGGTGCCCCACGTGCAGGCTCGGCGCCGTCGGGTCGAACCCGCAGTACAGCGTGACCGGCCCGTCGTTCAGCGCCTTCTCCAGCGCCTCGCGCTCGGTGTGCTGTGCGACGAGATCCCGCCACGCGAGTTCGTCGAGGATGTGCCCACGGCTCATTCGCTTCGCTCTTTCGCGTCTGGCACGTACGTTCCTTCCGAGCGGCTGGCGGCAACCGCCGGATTCTCTCAGCCGGGGGCGTGCTGCCGCCGGCGCGTATCGGCGTCAGAGCGCGAGGTGCACCCTGAGGCCGTCGTCGACGAGCCGCAGCAGCTCCCCGTCGAGCAGCCCAATGGCCGGACCGACTCGCTCTGGAGCTACTGCTCTGATCTGCTCCGGCTGAGACTTGGAGTCTCGGCGCAAACCCGTTCGATCGGCAGGAAGCAGCGTCTGAAACGGATAGACGCGCTCGGTATTGCTCGTCAACGGCACCACTGTCACCACACCGCGCCCCCTCGCGACCACGGCTGCGTTGGCGCGGTCGTTGCTGACCACGACCGCCGGGCGACGCTTGTTCGCCTCGCCGCCGAGCACCGGTTCGAGATCGACCAGGCGGATCTCACCGCGCCGCATCGTCGAGCCCATCTCCCACCGTGGTGTCCCACAGACGCGCGTCTTCGGAGGCGTCCCACTCGGCGAAGGCCGCCTCGTAGTCGTCTTGCAGGGATTGATCGGCAAGGAGGCGAATCGCCCGTTGCACCGCCGCAGAACGCGAGCTCAAGTTCGCCTGCGCTGCGTATTCGTCGAGCGTTGCGAGATCCCGTTCGCTCAAGCTCACACTGATCTTCACCCCGTCATGCTACCCCGGTAGCAACCCAGATGCTACCCATCGCGGCTTGGCGACGATCCTCGGTGATGCGCACCGCCATTTCGTCGCTCCGAAGAACACACCCGTGGAGGTCGGCGGCGACCTCGAGCACCGGCCGGTCGTAGCAGGCGCGGCGCAGCGTCCGACTCACCAGACGGTCACCGGCGTCGGGTGCTTGTGGTTGCGCATCCTCCGGTCCTTGGTGACGAGCGACCAGCCCCGATCCACGGCGGTGGCGTAGATCAGGCGATCCGCCGGATCGCCGGGGAAGGTTGCCGGCAGGTCGACCGCCGTCCGGGCGGCCGACGGGGTGATCCCGATCGTGCGAACCTGCTCCGCGAGACCGGCCAGCCAGACCTCGACCGGCACGGACAGGACGATGCGCTCGTTCGCTGCGAGCCACGCCAATTCCCACCAGGTGATCCCGCTGACCGCGAGTTCGTCGGCCGCGCTCACCTCTGCGGTCGCTCGCGCGCTCAGGCGCTTCGGTTCGGCGCTCCACCAGTGCAGGACGTGGCTGTCCAGCAGAAGGGTCACTCGGCGTTCCAGACAACCCCGGTCGAGAAAAGTTCGTCGTCCGACCCGGCACTGCGCGCGACGCCCGACATGGATCCGCGCAGACCACGGGACCCACCGGCGGGTACGAGCCGAGCGACCACGCGACCGTGCTTGGTGATCTCGATCTCCTCGCCTGCGGCCACCTCGTCGAGCAGAGCGAGGATCCGCGCCTTGGCCTCGGTAGCGGTCAGAATTCTGGTCACCTGGACATTCTAGTGGTCAGCGCGACGGGTAGGCCGCCGGTTCGGCGGAGAAGGCGCGCAGACAGCCCGTGCCGCAGAACCAGTACCGGACGCCGAGGTGGTCCAGGTGCAGGGAGGCGGTGACCGGGGCGACGGACATGCCGCACACCGGATCGGTGGCCGGGTCAAGTCCAGCCGGCGCCTCGTGCGGGTGGGTGTCGTCGGCGGTTCGCCACTGCCCGGGACGCAGGGCCACGATCTGCGTGAAGATCGACAGCGCGACCTCTTCCGCGGTCACGGCGCCGATGTCCAGACCTGCAGGGGTGTGCACGCGGGAGCGCTGCTCCTCGGAAAGTCCGAGCGACGCGACGACCGCCGTTCCGCGCTTGGGGCTCGCGACCAGGCCGACGTACGGCACCCCGGCCGCCAGCGCGGCCTGCACGGTCTCCTCCTCGCCGCGGCCGTGCGAGGCCACGACCACGGCCCACGCTCCGTCGAACGAACCGACCGCAACCGGGTCCAGGACGTCGTGGCCGAGGGCCTTGCCGATCGCCACCAGCGCGCGGGCGACGGGGCTTTCGCCGTGCACCAGCACCAGCGGCGGAGGGATCACGGGCTCGAGAAAGATCTCCAGGGCACCGCCGGACAGGCAGGGGTTGTGCGCCAGCACCGTGTCGGGAGGGATCTGACGGTCCGTCTCGTCCCGTGGGGTGATCCGCAGCATCCGCGTCTGGCGCTGCTCGAACAGCGCGAGGGCCTGGGCACGTACGGTCGCCTCGGCGCAGGTGCCGCCGACGAAGCCTTCGATCGCGCCGTTGGACAGCACCACCGCCTCGTCGCCGGGCTTCGCGGAGGTCGGCTTCTCGGCGCGGATGACGCGCGCGTGGACGAACGGCACTCGCTCCCGCCGGAGCTGCTCTGCCCGGGCCGCCACGTCAGCGCTCGACATCGGTCGATCGCCCTCCAAAGTGTCGTGCTATCGACGTTATAGCGAATCAGGTGTAACTTCCGCCACGTCGAGCCGTATTGCCCGTACGGCCCCTCCGCCCCGTCCCCCCCCGGCGGTCGACTCGAGAAGGTGATGACGTCGTGGGCGTCGAATCCACAGGCCACAGCCGTGGCAATCCACGCATGTTCGAAGTGATCGAGAACCTGCCCAAGGAGGGCCCGAGCCCGACGGTTTTCGCGTTCAGCGAGTTCGTCGAGTTCCTGAAGGTCGCCGGCCAGCCCGTTCAGGGTCCGTGGCCCCCGCACCAGGAACGCCGTCCGGATCCGGACGCCGACTCCGAGCCCGTGGCCATCGTCGAACCGCGCTAACCCCACCCCGCAACACCCGGTCTCAAAGGCGAGGTCCCCGGTGTATCCATCGAAATTCCGCTACGTCGCACCAGAATCCGTTGCCGAGGCGGTCGATCTGCTGCATCGCTACGGCGACGATGCCAAGGTCCTCGCCGGTGGGCAGAGCCTGATCCCGATGGTGAAGCTGCGCTTCGCCTCGCCAGAGCTGCTCGTCGACATCAACCGGATCGCCGATCTGGGCTACCACACCCGCGACGGCGACGGCAGCCTGCGGGTCGGGGCGCTGTGTCGCCATCGCGACCTCGAGCGCTCGACGATCCTCGCGGCGCACCAGCCCACGATGGCCGCGGCGGCCCCGCTGGTCGCGGATCCCATCGTGCGCAACCGCGGCACGCTCGTCGGGTCGCTGTGCCACGCCGATCCGCAGGGCGACTGGGCCGCCGTGGCCACGGCGCTCGGCGCCGTCGTGATCGCGCAGGGCCCGAGCGGCCAGCGCGAGATCGGAGTCGACGAGTTCGTGCTCGGACCGTTCGAGAACGCCCTGGCCTACGACGAGATCGCGATCGCCGCGGTGTTCCCCGGCAGTCGCGGTACGCGCAGCGGCGGGTACCTCAAGCTCGAGCGCCGGGTCGGCGACTTCGCCACCGCAGGCGCCGCGGTCGCCCTGGAAACCAGTGGCGGGCGCGTCTCGCGGGCGGGTATCGCCCTCACCGGCGTGGGCCCGAAGACCGTCCACTGCGTCGACGCCGAGAACTACCTGACCAACAAGGCCCTGGACTCCTCGGTGATCTCCGAGGCCGCCCGGTTGGCCGCCGATGCCGCGCAGCCGCGCAGCGACCATCGCGGCTCTGCCGACTACAAGCGCCACGTGATCGCCACCTTCGTGACCCGGTTGCTGAACCGGGACCTTGCCCAGGCGGCCTGACACCCCCTCATACGCTTAGAAAGGTCCCATCGTGGACGTGGACCAGTACCGGATCGCCGTCACGGTCAACGGGGAGCGGAAGGAGGTGGAAGTCGAACCCCGGTTGCTGCTGGCACACCTCCTGCGCGAAGGCCTCGGCCTGACGGGTACTCACGTCGGCTGCGACACGACCAGTTGCGGCGCGTGCACCGTGCTCGTCGACGGCGTCGCCGTGAAGTCCTGCACGATGCTCGCGGTCCAGGCGAACGGCTGCGAGGTCTCGACCGTCGAGGGCCTGGCGAGCGCCAGCGAACTGCACCCGATTCAGGAGGGCTTCCACCGCGAGCACGGCCTGCAGTGCGGGTTCTGCACGCCCGGCCAGATGATGACGGCCTGCGCGCTGCTCGCGGACAATCCGCACCCCACCGAGGACGAGATCCGCTGGGGGCTGTCCGGGAACCTGTGCCGCTGCACCGGCTACCAGAACATCGTGAAGGCCGTGCAGTGGGCGGCCAACACGATGGACCCGGCAGGTGCCCGATGACGGCGCAGGACGAAATCAAGATCGGCGGACTGGGCGCCAGTCGGCCCCGCGTCGAGGACGCGCGCTTCGTCCGCGGCCGCGGCCGCTACGTCGAGGACGTGAAACTGCCCGGCATGCTCCACATGGAGATCCTGCGCTCCCCCATCGCGCACGCGCGCATCCGCAGCATCGACACCAGCAAGGCCTGGCAGGTGCCGGGCGTGAAACTGGTGTTGACCGGCGAGATGGCCGCGCAGCGAAACCTCGCCTGGATCCCGACGCTGTCCTACGACACCCAGGCCGTGCTCGCCACGGACAAGGTCCGATTCCAGGGCCAGGAGGTCGCCTGCGTCGTCGCGGAGAACCCGTACATCGCGCGCGACGCGCTGGACCTCATCGAGGTGGACTACGAGCCGCTGCCCGCGATCGTCAGCCCCGCACAGGCGGTTGCCGAGGGCGCGCCACTCATCCGCGACGACAAGGCGGGGCAGACCGACAACGTCGTCTACACGTGGGAGGTCGGCGACGCCGACGCGACCGCCGCGGCCTTCGCGAACGCCGACGTGATCTCCAGGCTGAAGCTGCACTACCCGCGCTCGCACCCCTCGCCGATCGAGAACTGCGGATCGGTCGCGGACTACGACGCCGCCACCGGGAAGCTGACGGTGCACATGACCACGCAGGCGCCGCACATCGTGCGGGCTGCGGTGGCGCTGATCGCCGAACTGCCCGAGCACCTGATCCGCATCGTCACCCCGGACATCGGCGGCGGCTTCGGCAACAAGGTGCCGGTCTACCCCGGCTACGTCTGCTCGATCCTCGGCTCGATTCTGACGGGCCGGCCGGTCAAGTGGATCGAGGACAACTCCGGGAACCTCTCCAGCACGGGGTTCGCGCGGGACATGTACCTGACCAGCGAGATGGCGCTCAAGAACGACGGCACGATCCTCGGCGTGCGTATGCACGCCGACGCCGACCTCGGTGCGTTCTTCGCCGACGCGCAGCCGTCGAAGTTCAAGATCGGTCTGCTGCACTCCGCGTTCGCCTGCTACAACGTGCCCGTCGGGCACATGACCGCGAAGGGCTACTACACGAACAAGGCGCCCGGCGGCGTCGCGTACCGGTGCTCGTTCCGCGTCACCGAGGCCATGTACTTCCAGGAGCGCATGGTCGAGGCAGCCGCGCAGGACCTCGGCATCGACTCCGCGGAGATTCGGCGGCGCAACCTGCTGAGGGACGATCAGTTCCCGCACCGCACGGCGTTCGGGTTCCTCGTCGACTCCGGACAGTACTCCAAGTGCCTGCAGATGGGGCTCGACGCGATCGGCTACGACACGTTCGCCGCCGAGCGCGAAGAGGCCAAGAAGCGCGGCCGGCTGCTGGGCATCGGCATCTCGACGATGACCGAGCCGCTCGGCGCGGGCAATAGCCGCGAGTACGACATCCTCGGCATCAAGATGTTCGACTCCGCCGAGCTGCGGGTGCACCCGACCGGCAAGGCGATTCTGAAGATCGGGTCGCAGACCCAGGGCCAGGGCCACGAGACGACGTTCGCGCAGATCGTCACGCACGAGCTCGGCATCCCTGCCGCGGACATCGTGCTGCAGTACGGCGACACGGACAACACGCCGTTCGGCATGGGCACCTACGCCTCGCGGTCCACGCCGGTGGCAGGCGCCGCGACGGCGATGGTGGCCCGCAAGATCAAGGCGAAGGCGCGCAAGCTCGCCGCGCACCTGCTCGAGGTGGCCGAGGAGGACGTCGAGTGGGAGCTCGGCCGGTTCTACGTCCGCGGCGAACCGAACCGCGGCGCAACGATCCAGGAATGCGCAATGGCGGCGTACGCGAACATGCCCGACGGCATGGAGCCGGGCCTGGAGAACAACGCCTACTACGACCCGCCGAACCTCACCTGGCCGTTCGCCTGCTACATCGCGAAGGTCGAGGTGGATCCGGGCACCGGCGTGTGGGACGTGCTCAAGTTCGTCGCGGTCGACGACTGTGGCGTGCGGATCAACCCGATGATCGTCGAGGGCCAGATCATGGGCGGGCTCACCGAGGCGTACGCGATGAGCAACATGCAGTTCCAGACCTACGACGAAGACGGCAACATCATCGGCGGCAACTACATGGAGTACATGCTGCCGACGTCGTGGGAGACGCCCGGCTTCGAACTCCACGAAGTCGTCACCCCGTGTCCGCACCACCCGATCGGGGCGAAGGGCGTCGGCGAGTGCGCCGCGGTCGGCGGGCCCGCGGCCTACATGAACGCGGTCATGGACGCGATCAAGGACTCGGGCTGCCGCAACATCGACATGCCCGCGCTGCCGGACCGCGTGTGGCGCGCCCTGCAGACGGGCGAGGACGTGTCCTGCCCACCGCCGGTCAGACAGGACTGAGGCCATGCACCTGCACAACGAGTTCGAGGTAGCCGCTCCGCTCGACGCGGTGTGGGACTACTTCGGCGACGTCGAGGCCGTCGCGGCCTGCCTGCCCGGCGCGGAGATCGTCGAGGACCTGGGCGAGGAGAAGTACCGGGGCCTGGTCGTGTCCAAGGTCGGGCCGGTGTCGCTGACGTTCGGCGGCGTCGTTCAGATCACCGAACGCGACCGGGCGAGCCGGAAGGTCGTCATCCACGCGGACGGCTCCGAGGCCAAGGGCAAGGGCACCGCGGTGCTCGACCTGACCGCGACGCTCGCGCCGTCGGGCCGCGGCGGCACCCGGGTGAAGGTCGACCAGGACCTCCAGCTGTCCGGTGCCGTCGCGACCTTCGGCCGCGGCGCGGTCGCCGACGTCATGACCATCATGATGCGCAGCTTCGGCGACGCGATGGAGGAGAACATCGGGCGCATGCAGCGCGGCGAGGAACTCGTCGGCGCTCGGTCGGTCGGCGGCATCGGCGTGGGCGTCAACGCGGCGAAGCTGGCGCTGATGCGCGCGTTCGGCCGCATCTTCGGCATCCGTCGGTGGTACGAGGTGGCAGCGTGAACACGACTCTCATGTGGATCGCGAACGCGATCCTGTTCTTCGTCGTGCTGCCGGTGGTGATCGCCCTGCTGAACCGCCTGCTGATTCCGGTGATCGCGATCCGGCGAGCGGCCGAGTCGATCCTCGACGGCGGCGTGCAGCTGATGAATCGGGTCGACCCGGTGCCGGGACTGCTCGGCAAGACCGGTGTCGCGGTCAAGGCCGTGGCGCAGGGCGCCCTGCGGTACGCGGGCACCGTCAACAAGCTGCTGCCCGCAAGGGAAGCGCCCCCGGAGCCCGAGGCCGAGCCGTCGGGCAAGCATCGCGTCGCGACGGAGGTCTGAGCCCATGCCGGTCGAAGCCTGGTTCATGTGCATCATCGCGGGGCTGATCATCGCGATCGTCGCCTCGGCGCTGCTGCAGGTCATTCTCCATCTGCGTGCGGTCTCCAAGATTCTGACGACCCTTCAGGGCGGCGTGGACGCCATCGCCGCCTCGACTGCTCCCGTGGGGCCGTCGGTGGAGGCGGTCAACGGGTACCTGGCACCGGTACGCACCTGGGCGAACGGAGTACAGCGGTGAACAACGACACCGGGTGGACGATCGGGTTCGTGATGTTCGGCGTGGTCGTCGCGGCCGTGGTGGCCCTCGTCGTGCCAATCCTGCTGCTGGCGAACAGGATCGGTCGGCAGGCACCGCCCATCAACGAATCGCTTCAGCAGTCTCGGGAACACACGGCCGAGTTGGCCGGGTTGACGACGACCATCGACAGCGTCGCGGACATCGTGAATGGCCTGAACCGCGCCCGCGTGACGTTGGGAGGGTGAAGCGATGACGACCTATGCACTGTCCGAGTCGCAGTTGGACCGCTGGACCGTCATGAACGTGCTCGGCATCGTCGTGATCGTCGCCGTGGTTGCCCTGCTGTCCCTGTTGGTCTGGCTGGTCGCGATCATCGACCGCAACGTCTCCGAGATCGGCGAGACCCTGATCGCCATCACCGAGAACACTGCGGGGCATCCCATCGTCGGCGACACCGCTGCGGTGGTGGACTCGCTTCTCGACGAAGGCCTCCAACACCACGGCTGGCTCACCCGCGTGGTCAACGCGGTCGAACACCCCGTCTCTGCGTCGAGCTGAGGATCCAATGACTGTTGCAGCCAAGGGCGACGTGACCGGCCACGTGGTGTTCTCCTCGATCCTGGTGGGCGTGCTCGTCGCCGGCCTGGCGTTCTTCCTGGTCGTCCTGACGATTCAGCTCACGAAGATCGCCAGGAAGCTCGAGGGTGCGAGCGAGCTGGTGGCGCAGATCAACGCGGACGCCGCGACGATTCCGTCGAACCTCGAGCACACCGAGCGAACCGCAAACACGATCGCCGAGGCCCTCCCACTGGTCTACGGCTTCGCAGAGCGCGTTCTCGTCGGCGTCTCGCCCACCCCCGAGCGTCCGGCCGTCGCCAAACCCGCATCGGGCACGCGCCGATCGCGGCTCCACGAATCGGTGGGGTACCACCCGAACTGAGGGAGGGCGGCCGGCAGGCTGGGCGCCATGACGACTCTTGCCTTCGACGACATCGGCGGCGGGACCCCGCTGGTGCTCCTGCACGGAATCATGTCCGACCGGACGGTCTTCGCCGATCTGATCCCGGAGTTCGCCGACCGCCGAGTGATCAACATCGACCTGCGCGGCTACGGCCGCTCGGCCACCGCCGACCGGTATCTGACGCAGGACTTCGCGAAGGACGTCGCGTGGCTGCTCGAGGCGTTGGGCACCGGCCCGCTCGATCTGCTCGGGTGGTCGATGGGCGGCGCCGTCGCTCAGGTGCTGGCCGCCGCGCGCCCGCAGGCAGTGCGCAACCTGCTGCTCGTCTCCACCACCCCCTGCCTGGTGCAGCGACCCGACTGGGAGCCGGCGATTCCCCCGGCCGCCGCGGCGGAGCTGGGCGAGTTGCTGGCGCAGGACTGGGGCGCCGGCGCGGCCGCCTTCGCGGGGATGGTCGTCAACGAGCCCGACCAGCCCGAGGCCCTGGCCCTCGTAGGCAGACTTGCGGCGAAGGCCGACCCGGAGGTCAACCTCGCCTGCTTCGGCAACCTGGGCGCCGAAGACCGCCGACCGTACCTGCCGGAGATCTCGACGCCGGTGCACGTGATCTGCGGTTCGGAGGACCAGATCACCCCGCCCGACGCGAGCCGGTATCTCGCGGAGGTCACCAAGGGGTCGTTGACGATCCTCGACGGTGCGGGCCACGCGCCGTTCCTCACCGCGCGCAAGGAGTTCGTCGCGGCGGTCCGTACCGCGGTGGGCTGACGCCGCGTCAGGCCCTTGGCCGCGGTTCGGGAGCGATCAAGGTCAGCGACGGGAAGTAGGTCCGGTAACGAGCGGGCTCCCTCGTCAACAGCGAATGGCCCCGGACGGCCGCGTGCGCGCCGATGTAGAAGTCCGGCAGTGGCGAACGACGTTCTCCGCCTCGACGCCGGTACGCCAGAAACGCACGTGCGGCGAGGAAGCCCGCCTCGTACGGCAGCGGTTCCCGTTCGAAATCGACCTCCGGGACGGCGGCGTCCAACTCCTCCAGGCTGTCGAAGCCGAGGGAGATCTCGGCGTACACGATCGGGCTGACCACGAGATCGCCGTGGTCGCGGGCGAGGGCCACCGCACTCGCCGACCATTCGCCCCACTGCGCGTCGTCGGTCAGGACGTCGAGCAGGACCATCGAGTCGACCAGGGTGGCGGGCCGCGGGTCACTCGTCACGAAGCAGTCGCATCAGTTCGTCGGTCCGCATGCTCGTGGTGGCCCGTCCGCGCATGCGCTCGACGAGGCGTTCCCCACTACTGCGGTCCGCGTCGGCGCGCACGATCAGCAGGACGCCGTCCTCCTCCACGACGTCGACCTCGTCCCCCTCGCGCAGATCGTGCTTGTGCCGCAACGGCGCCGGGATGGTGACCTGGCCCTTGCTGTTGAGCCGCATCTAATCTCCTACGTATCTAGAATATTACGTAATACACTCTACGCGAACCGCATTGCGAACGGGGCAGTCCTGCGCCTCTCTCGAAACTGTCGCCGGTCCGATCTACTCTCCGTTCATGGAACCTTCGCCCGATCACGAAGCCCGTATCTCCGCGCTGGAGAGCCGCATGGAGGAAGTCGCCGCCGACGCCGCCGCGGCGCGCCACCTGGCCGCGGCCGCCGACCGGGACTTGGCCGACCTGAGCGCCAAAGTGGACGCCAACACCCGAGTGATCAGTGCACTGGGCGAACAGACCCGCGCCCGGTTCGACGCGGTCGACGCGCGCTTCGACGCCGTCGACGCCCGGATCGATCGGCTCGAGGCGAAGGTGGACGAAGGCTTCGCGAAGGTGGACGAGGGCTTCGCGGAGATGCGAGCCAAGTTCGATGGCGTGGCGGCGGGCTTCGACCACCTTGGCGAGTTGCTCGAGCGGATCGCGCCAGAGGCGAGCTAGGCGTCGCGGGGGGTGGTGAGCGGGGCGGTGAGGCCGGGAGAGTGGTACTCCTGGATCCAGTGCGCCGCCCAGGCGTTGTCGAACTTCTCGTCGTTGCACGGCGGGTCGTAGACCGCGCAGAGTTCGCCCACGATCTGTTCGCGCTGCCGGGCGCTGCCCACGACGGGGAGTGTGCTGCGGTAGCAGGCTCTCCGGGCCGCTATGGCCGGGATCGCTTTCACCGTAGTCGCGTCCGTACCCGCGGCGGCCGCGACGGGTCCCGGCAACGAGACGGGCGGCGACGTCTCTCTCGGCGCCCTGCAGCAGACCGCCGCCGAGGCGGCTCAGACTGCGGAGAAGTCCGCTCTGGCGAAGTCCTGGCAGCAGCTGAAGCTCGGCAAAACCGACAAGGCCGGCTTCGACAAGAAGCTGGCCGATTGGCAGAGCCGCTCTGGCATTCGCGGCGACGCCGCCGCCTCGCCCCAGACCAGCAGCGCGAAAATGAGCGCTGCCACCGCAACCACGGCGTCCACGGCGTCCAAGTCGCTGTCGGTCGCCCACGTGGCGCAGAGCAACAGCTTCTACTGCGGGCCCGCCTCGGGCTACATGGTCCTCAAGACCCTGGGCCGCACGTACAGCGCCTACTCGCCGGGCAACATGCTCGACGGGCAGAAGGACCTCGCCCACAGTTGGTACATGCAGACCGACGATCTCGGCAAGACCCCGTGGGCGCAGCACCTGTGGCGCATCGGGGTCAACCGGTGGAACACCGGTGCGGACACGGGTTGGTACGTCGACCTCGCCACGCCCACGACCGCCGAGTTCAAGGCGAACCTGCTGTTCGACATCGACTGGGACCACCCCTTCGGTGTCAGCACCGTCGAGTACAAGGGGGGCGTTCACTACAACGGCCACCCGGCGGATCGACTGATCGGCCACTGGATCACCGCCCAGGGCTACTCGGACGGCGGCAACACCGCGTCGTTCGACGATCCGGCCACCAGCGTCTGGAGCGGCGTGAGCGCGAACTTCACCTACTCGTCCAGCAGCTTCACCACCCGCTTCCTCCAGACCAACGGCATCACGTGGTGAAGGCACGCATCTGTCTGCTCGCGGCGCTGGCCCTGGCCAGCGCCGCCTGCGGTCCCAAGGATTACCAGGTTGCAAACCGCCCAACGCCCAGTCCCGCGGGTCTGGTGTCGTCCGGTCCGGCTGCAACCGTGATCTCCGTCGATGACGCGACCGCAGCCAAGCAGTTCGCCGGCCTGACTTTCCGACCGCAGGTTCAACGGCACGATTCCCTTCCTCGCCAACGGGCGGGTGTACTGGTCGGCCGCGGTAAAGACAGGTGAGGAGGAGCGCCCGGCGCGCGCCCACATCTACTCCAGGGACCTTCCGGCGGCAGAGCCTGCACGGCAGGAGGTCTCCGACGCGTCGAACCTGTCCGCCGACGGCCACACCATGTTCTACGTGAAGTCCCGATTCATCGACCCTGCCATGCCCGAGGGTGTGGCGCACGTGCACCGTCGCGATCTGCGCACGGGGCAGAACGAGGTCGTGTACGAGGCTCGGGTCGGCGAACAGGGACGCCTGGTGGACCTCGCCTCGTCGGGCCAAGACGTCGCGTTCATCGTGCGCACCGTTTCCCCGCAGGACGAGACTCAGACCCGCTCGACGCTCACCCTACGAACGGCGGACGGAACGCTGACCGACATCGTTGGCGACAACATTCCGTTTCTCTATCCCGTCCTCACGCCCGACGTTCTGGGCTGGGACGGCGGCGACAACGGCGGTCAGTGGATCTTCGACCGACACCGTCGCGTAGTCGTGAAACTCGGGTCGCTGCCTGGCCGCGCCGAAGTCAACGCCGCCGGTCCGCACATCGCGTGGCGGAAGAAGACGCAGTGGCGCACGGCCACGCTCAACCGGCCCTAGAAGAATCGCCCCGCGAGGCGTGCCGCAGCGTCAGGCCTCGCGGGGGGTGGTGAGCGGGGCGGTGAGGCCGGGCGAGTCGTACTCCTGGATCCAGTGCGCCGCCCAGGCGTTGTCGAACTTCTCGTCGTTGCACGGCGGGTCGTAGACCGCGCAGAGTTCGCCGACGATCTGTTCGCGTTGCCGGGCACTGCCGGCCACGGCGAGGCTCGCGATATACAGCTTCCACTTCGAGCCGGCGCGCGCGATCCACGCGTTCGCACGCGGGTGCTCGAACGGCAGGCCGGCGGTGGCGAGGTCCTCGGCGTGGCCGACGTACAGCACGCCGTACTGCTGCGGCTTGCCGTCGGGGTCGGGCCGGTGCATCACCACGTAGACCGCGGAGTTGCTCGGGACGGGCCAGCCGCCGAGAACTCGCGGGCCTTCGAACACGTAGCCCGCAAGGGAACCGAGTCGAATCACCGGTGCACTCCTCGACTCGCACTGCGCCATTTGTTGCCAGAGGCAAACCCGGGCAACGCCTTCGCGAACTCCTCCAGGGCGGCGAGGTCGCGGCAGGAGAGGACAGCGTCGCAGAAGGGCGCGGCGACCGCCATGCCAAGGCTCTGGGGCACCCAGTCGGTGGCACCCGAAGGGCGGGCAGGATGCAGCCACACGACCGTGTGCGCGAGGCGGGCGAGCTTCTCCATGCCCTTGTGCAGGGTCTCCGGGTCGCCGCGGTCGAAGCCGTCGGAGCAGATCACCACGATCGCGCCGCGGGCCATGCCGCGCCGCCCCCACCGCTTCACGAACTCCTCGACTGCGGCGCCGATGCGGGTGCCGCCCTCCCAGTCGAAGACCTCTGCGCCGGCGCGGGTCATGGCGATGTCCAGCGAACGGGTGTTCAGCGCCTTGGTCAGGTGGGACAGACGGGTGCCGAACGCAAACACCTCGACCCTGTCTGCCGCGCGCCGCGCGGACCAGGCGAACTGCAGCAGGCTGCGCGAATGGTCGGCCATCGAGCCGGAGATGTCGAGGATCAGGATCACCGGACGGGCGCGGGTTCGCCGGACTCGGCGACGCAGCTCGAGCAGTTCGCCCTGCGTGCGCATGGCGGCCGACATCGTGCGGCGCAGATCCGGCTTGCCACGGCCGGGACCGGGCTTGGTGCGCCGGGTCGTCCGGGTCGGTGGACGCAACCGCATGCGGCGCATGATGCGGCGCAACGCCTCCTCCTCGTTGCTGGTGCACTCGCCGAACGACTTGCTCTTCAGCGTGGCGACGTTCGAGGCCATGAGCCCGAGCCGAGTTGCCTCTTCCTCGTCGTCGTTGTCGGCACGCGGGTCGGTCTCGGGGATGTCGAAGGTGACGACGCTTTCCTCGCGCGGTGCGTCGGCGTGCGCGCGAATCTTGACGATCTGCGCGACGGGGTTGCCCTTGGTGAGGAAGTACTGCCGGAACACGCGGTGGTAGGTCTCGATGTCCTCGCGACGGTGGACCAGCGTGGTGCGACCGCCCCAGTACAGATCGACGATATCGGTCGGATCCAGCGGTCCGCTCATCGTGTCGGCGAACGCGATCAGGTCGTGGGTCCCGCCGGCGACCCCGGCCCCGCGCAGCTCCCGGCAAAAGCCGCTCAGGACCGCGACCAGTTGGTCTCCGGCGTCAGGAGAGGACATCGTCCATGCGGCGCGTGACGACCTCGAGGTCGTCTCGGTCCTTGATTACGGCGCCGATGGTGTCCGTGGCTGCCTCGGGCGTCAGGTCCGGTTCGCCGAGGAACTCCAGAGTCCGTGCCCAGTCGATGGTTTCGGCCACGCCGGGCGGCTTCGCGAGATCCATCTCGCGCAGCCGGTTGACCGCAGCGACGACCTTGCCGGCGAGCGCCTCCGAGACGCCCGGGCGCCGGGCAAGCACGATCGCGACCTCGCGGTCCGCGCTGGGATAGCCGATCCAGTGGTACATGCAGCGGCGCTTGAGCGCGTCGTGCAGTTCGCGGGTGCGGTTGGAGGTGAGGACGACCGCGGGCGGCGCGGCCGCCTTCACGGTGCCGATCTCGGGGATGGAGATCTGGAAGTCCGAGAGCAGTTCGAGCAGGAACGCCTCGAACTCGTCGTCGGCCCTGTCGATCTCGTCGATGAGCAGCACCGCGGCCGGCCCGGCCTTGATCGCTGCGAGCAGCGGGCGCTCGAGGAGGAAGCGCGGGCCGAAGACCGCGTCGACGTTCGCCTCGTTGGCCGCATCCCCCTCGGACATCGCACGAATGTGCAGCAGCTGCCGGGCGTAGTCCCACTCGTAGAGCGCCTGGGCGGTGTCGATGCCCTCGTAGCACTGCAGGCGAATGAGTTGCTTCCCGAAGACCTGCGCGACGGTCTTCGCGATCTCGGTCTTGCCGACGCCCACCTCCCCCTCCAGCAGCAGCGGCCGGCCGAGGTGCAGCGAGACGTGCAGGGCGGTCGCGAGGCCCCGATCGGCGAGATAGTCCGCACCACGGAGCGTCTCGGTCAGCGCGGCGACCGTGGGCGGGTAGTTCACAGGTCGCCGTCGTCGATCAGCTCGGCGATGCTGCGCGAACCGGCGGAGATCTTGCCGTCGTTGGCGAGCTGGCGGCGCCACTCGGCGCGCATGGCCTCGGCCATGCCCTCGTCCTCCATGCCCTTGATGCCGAGCATGGACGTGTTCTTGCAGATCTTGCCCCTGGGTTCCAACTCGCGGAACTCCGCGGCCGACGTTTCGTCGTTGGCCCAGATGTCGCGTAGGACGTTCAGCGCCTCTTCGGCGCCATTGCCGTTGGGCTTGGAGTTCATCTCCCCAGGTTAGACCGGTGAACCGGTGCGTTCCAGACTCACCACCGGATCATCGGCAGGGGCCGCCGCGGGTGACGCACCGCGTACCCGCAGATCAAACGCAGCGCAGGAGCGACGAGCACCCGCGGCGGGAACGCGGAGTTGAGGCGCCGCGAAAGCTCGCGGTCGATGCCGAAGCGGCGCAGGCCGCCGGTTCCGTCGAGCCAGTCCGCTTGGCGTACGGCCTCGACCTCGGCGCGGTGGGGGCCGACGTAGGCGCGGACCTTGTGGTGGTTCTCGATCATGGCGTCCACCGCCGGTCGCCAGTGCTCTCGGCCGATTCTCGCGAGGTACTCCCCCGCCATCTCCTTGGCCGGGTCGAGGTAGCGCAGGTCCCGCGTCAGGCACGCGGGCAGGTCGTGGAAGGCCGCGACGACGGCGAAGCGAGTCACCTGCTCCTCGTCGCCCGGCACGGCCTGCACGCAGTAGTTGAGGCTGCGGTAGGCGTGCCCGCGCAGCCCTTCGTAGATCGCGCCGACGGCGTTCCGGTGCGGCGTCAGCACCTCCTCGAGGATCTCGTGACGGAGAATCAGGTCCTGTTGACACCAGTCCATGTTGGAGTAGTGTGCCGTATCTAGTCCAGATTGGACTAGATACGGCGGTGGTGATTCCGTGCAACTGCAGCTGTGGCAACCGGTCCTCGTCATGGGCGTGGTGCAGGCGGGCCTCTACGGCCTGCTGCCGATCTCGTTGGTGCTCTGCTATCGGGTCGGCCGCTCGATCGCCTTCGTGCACGGCGGGATCGCGACGGCGGCGGCGATGGGGTACTGGGCGCTGACCTACAACGAGAATCTGGTGCCCGGCCGGCATCCGGCGTGGCCGCCCGTGCTCGGCCTGGCGGTGATCGTCGCGGCGGGCGCAGCCGTGGCCGCGGGGTACGGGGCGCTGGCGATGTCTCCGCGATTCGTCGGGCAGTCCCGGATGACCCACACGGTCATGTCGCTCGCGGCGATGCTGCTGCTGTTCGGCATTTTCACCTCGACGCTGCACGTGCCGCCGTTCGTCTATCCGCCGAGCCCGGTGGGCCGCGGATCCTTCGAGTTCGGCGGCGCCGTCGTAACCGATCTGCGCTTCGCGGTCCTGTGCACGACGACGGTGCTCGTCGCGTCGCTGGCGGCCTTCCTCGCCCGGACCCGCGCCGGGCGACACATCCGCGCGATCGCCGACGATCTGCAGGCGGCGCAGTGGAACGGGGTCGCGGTGGCCCGGATCGGCACCGGCGTCTACGCGGTGTCCGGGGCGATCTCCGCGCTGGCGGGCGTCGCGATCGCCTCCAGCATCGGCGCCGACCCCGGCGCCCTCCTCCAGTTCCTGCTGCGCGGCCTGGCGGTCGCCGTCGTCGGAGCGATGGTGAGCCTGCCACTGGCCCTGCTCGGCGCGGCCCTCGTCAGCCTGACCGAAACCGCACTGACCGCGGGGATGTTCGGCACGGTCTCCCTGGGTATCCAGGAGTTGTGGGTCAACGCGGTGCTGCTCACCGCCGTGATGCTCGTGCTGCGACGACGCGGCACCGAGTTCTACCTGTTGACGCGGCAGGCGCTGTGAGCGCCGCGCTCGCGTGCGAGAACCTGACGATCGGTCACCATCGGCAGGCCTTGGTGCGGTCCATCGACCTGAGCGTCGAACCCGGTCAGATCGTGACGCTGCTCGGCGCGAATGGATCGGGCAAGTCCACGCTGCTGCAGACCGTAGTGGGAACCGTACCGGCAGTGGGCGGCCGGCTTCGGATCGGCACGGAGTACGCGACCGCCTGGCCCGTGCGACGGCGAGTGGCGGCGGGACTCGGCTTCAGCCCCGAGGGCCGGAGGATCTTCGCGTCGATGAACGTCGAAGCGAACCTGCTCGTGGGGACCGCTGCGCTGCACCGGCGGCTGCAGCGGCGCGGCTTCGACACGGCGCTCAACCTGTTCCCCGAGCTGGCGGAACGGCTGCGGCAACCGGCGGGCTCGCTGTCCGGGGGCGAGCAGCAGATGCTCGCGATCGGCCGGGCACTCATGGGCGAGCCGCGCGTCCTGCTGGTCGAGGAGCCGTCGCAGGGTCTGGCGCCGACGATCGTCGACCGGCTGTACCGCGCGTTCCGCGAGCTGGCCGACGGCGGCACCGCGCTGCTCGTCGCCGAGCAGTTCCAACAACTGCGGCCAGGCGTCAGCGACGTGGTGGTGGCGATCCGCGGGGACTCGATCGCACCGGCCGACGAACAGACCGCCGCAGGAAATCGGAGGGCGTGGTCGTGATCCGCGGACCGTCGACTGGACGCCCTGTCCTCGATTTGATGTCGCGCCCTCGGGTGCTGGCCTTCACAGGGCTGGCGCTGGGGTGGGTCGCCTTCGCCCGGGACCATTGGATCTTCCTCGTGACCGGGGCGATCCCATTGGCCGCGGCGGCACTCGGGCTGCTGGTGCTGCACGGCTGGGCAAGGGAGATTTCGCTGGCCTCGGCTGGGCTGTTCGGCAGTTCGATGTACATGTTCGGGTGGCTCGACCGCCCGGACAACCAAGGCGTCGGGCTGCCCTGGATCCCTGCGGCCGTCCTGATCGTGACCGGCGCGGCGGCGCTGATGGGCCTGCTCGCGCTGCTCACCCTTCGGCTGCCGGGGATCTACCTGATCGTAGTATCGTTGGGGCTGCAGGGCGTGCTGGAGAAGCTCGTGTTCGCGCCGGGTCGGTTCTCCGGCGGCATCTCCGGAGGCACGGAACTCGGCATCCCGATCACCAACCCGCGGCCGGGGTTCTTCGGGCTCGACCTGCGCGGGGACACGACGTTCTACTTCTTCGCCCTGTCCTGGTTGGCGATCGCGCTTGCCCTCCTCGTCCGGTACCGCCACAGCCCCGCCGGCCTGGCCGTGCAACTGGTCGGCGCGGACCGGCAGGCTGCCGCGGCCGTCGGCATCGCTCCCCTGCGCCATCGGCTCGCGGTCTTCGCCGTCTCCGGCGCGCTCGTCGGCTTCGCCGGTGTGCTCGGAAGCTGGTTCTTCGTCAACCCGCCCGTCTTCACCAATTACCTCGCCCCGTTTTCGCTGTTCCTGCTGGCCATCCCGGTCCTCGCGGGCCGCGATGCGCTCGCCTGGGTCCTTGGGATCGCCGTGGCGATGCAGGTGATTCCGTTCGCCCTGGAGGGACTGCACCTCAACTCGTTCCTGCTCGCCGGCATCGGGCTGGGTCTGGGCACTCTCGCGGGTTCGCGCGGTCTCGGCGGGCGCGCGCAGGACCTGCTGTCCGGGCAGGTCCCGCCCGAAGAAGAGCCAGACGCCATGGGACCGGTCGAAGCACTCGCGGTACTCCGTCGCTGGATTCCGGGCACGGCGTCGGACACGGCGGCCCTGGCGACCGACGGGGTCCGCGTACGCATCGGCGGCGCGGACATTCTGCGCGACGTCGCGATCCACGTCCCGGCGGGCGAGATAGTTGGGCTCATCGGACCGAACGGCGCGGGCAAGAGCACGCTGCTGGACGTGATCGCCGGGATCCGGCCGGCCCAGGGCGGCAGGGTCGAGTTGTTCGGCGAGGACGCCACCGACCTTCCCGCCTGGCAGCGTGCCCGGCGTGGCCTCACCCGAAGCTTCCAAAGCACCCGAGTGGTCGACGACCTGACCGTCGGCGAGAACCTGCTGATCGGCGCCGCAACGCAGTGCCGCGCCACCACTGTCGGATTCCTGGCAGGCAGCGCTCGGTCACGCAAAGAACTGCTCGAAGCCGAGGAGGCCGCCCGCGCCATGGCAGTGGTGCTCGGCATCGACCGACACTGGGACCGGCGGGCCAGCACCCTCGAGTTCTCCGCCCGTCGTCGCCTCGACATCGGTCGGGCCCTGCTCGCAAGGCCCCGCCTACTCGTACTCGACGAGCCCGCGGCCGGGCTGGACCCGATCACCACGCGACTGCTGTTCGACCTCATCCGAGGTCTGCACCGCGACCTGGGCCTGACCGTCCTGCTGGTCGAGCACCACGTGTACGAGGTCTTCGACACCTGTTCCCTGGTCCACGTGCTCGCCGCGGGTCGGATGATCGCGTCCGGCACCCCGGTGGAGATCGCCGCCGACGGGTACGTGCGGGAGTGCTACCTCGGCGACGGGGCGGCGTACCAGGGCTCCTGTTGATCGCCGAGTATGTTCGTGCGGTGCCCAAGCAGCTCACCTCCACCAGCTACGCCGTGCTGGGCCTGCTGGCCGAGCGTCCGTACACGGGGTACGAACTGACGCGGATGATCCGGATCGGTTTTTCGCAGTGCATGCCGCGATCGACGAGCGGGCTCTACAACGAGCCGAAGATCCTCGTCGAGCACGGCTTTGCCACGGCCAACGAGGAAATGAAAGGGCGTCAGAAGCGGACGCTCTACACGATCACTCCGGCCGGCCGGAAAGCGCTGCGGGCCTGGTTCAAGACCCCGCCGCCGCCGTTCGCGTTCGAATCGGAGTCGATCGTCCGGCTGATTCTCGGGCGCGCGGGCAAGCGAGAGGACGTGATCGCCGCTCTGGCGGGCCTGGAGGGTCAGGTAGCCGAGTTGCTCGAGCGTGGGACCGCCGAGATGCCCACGTGGCTGGAAACCGTCGGCGCGACGCCGGAGCACCTCAACGATCTCGCGGTCATGGCGCGGTTCTACGTCGACTTCTACGCCCTGATCGTCGAGTGGAGCCGCTGGGCCCGCGAGCAGATCGCGGAGCGTCCGGACAAGTGGCCGCCCGATGCCGCCGAGCAGGCCATGCAAGCCCTGCGGCAGGCGATGTTCGGCGGCGCGCTCCTCGCCCCGGACGACCCGGTCTAGGAAACCCAACCCGAGGCACCAGTGCTACGGCCCGAGCGTGCACGTAGGGGGCTCAGGAAACCGGGCGTTCGCCGTTCAACTTCACCGCGTCGGCGATGTCGAGAGTGGTCGAGGCCGAGACGATCGGCGACCCGTCCGTGGGTGCGCCGGGGCGGAAGAGCCGCGCGGCGAACGTCCACTTGCCGGGGCCGGAGAGGATGCCGAGGCAGCGGTAGACGCCGCGCTTCGCGGTCGGGTCGTTTGCGGCGATCTCGGAGCACTCGGCCTGCTGCGTGGTGGTGTCGCCCGGGCGGTTGAAGACTGTAACGACGGCGAAGCCGCCGAGCGGCGGGTCGCCGTTCTTCTGTGCCACCGTCACCTGGACGGTCACGTAGTTGGGCGAACTGGTCGGGCAGGTCTTCACCGCACAGCGTTTGATCGCGGCCGACAGCTTGGTGGCTTCGTAGGCCTCGGGTGGCAACAACGCGGCCGCCTCCGCAGCGGCCTTCGCGCTTTCGGCCGCCTGGTCGACCTTGCCGCAGCCAACCAAGACCAGACCGAGGGCGAGAACCGCCGTTGCCTTGCGCATGTCAGACGCCACCGTTCGCCCAGGCCCGCTGATCGGCGAGCGCCGCCGCAAGCTCCGTCAACTGGTCCTGCACCCGAGCCGCCGCGGTGCCGCCGCGGGCGGAGCGGGACGCTATGGAGCCTTCTACGGTCAGCACCTCGCGGACTGCCGGCACGAGGTGCTTGGAGATCCCTGCGAAGTCGTCGTCGGTCAAGTCGGCGAGCTCGCAGCCCTTGGTCTCGCAGGCCTGCACGCACGCGCCGGCGATCTCGTGCGCCTCGCGGAACGGGACGTGCTCCCGGACCAGCCACTCGGCGATGTCGGTCGCGAGCGAGAAGCCCGCCGGGGCGAGTTCGGCGAGCCGGGCGGTGTGGAAGCGCATCGTCGCCATCATGCCGGTGAAGGCCGGCAGCAGCACCTCGAGGGTGTCGACGGAGTCGAACACCGGCTCCTTGTCCTCCTGCAGGTCCCGGTTGTACGCGAGCGGAAGACCCTTGAGGGTGGCGAGCAATCCCGAGAGGTTGCCGATCATCCGGCCCGCCTTGCCTCGGGCGAGTTCGGCCACGTCGGGGTTCTTCTTCTGGGGCATGATCGACGACCCCGTGGAGTACGCATCGTCGAGCGTCACGAAGGAGAACTCCTTGGTGGCCCACAGGATCACCTCTTCGGCGAGGCGGGAGAGGTCCACGCCGATCATCGCGAACACGAACGCGGCCTCGGCGGCGAAGTCGCGCGACGCGGTGCCGTCGATGGAGTTGGCGGCCGACCCGAGGAACCCGAGCTCGGCGGCGACCTGCTCGGGGTCCAGCCCGAGCGAGGACCCGGCGAGCGCGCCGGAGCCGTAGGGCGAGACGGCGGTGCGGGCGTCCCAGTCGCGAAGGCGGGACACGTCCCGGCCGATCGCGTGGACGTGCGCCAGCAGGTGGTGCGAGAGCAGCACCGGCTGGGCGTGCTGCAGGTGCGTGCGGCCGGGCATCGGGGCGCCGAGATGCACGGTGGCCTGCTCGACGAGCGCCTCCTGAAGGTCCGTCAGGAGATGCGCAATCCGACGGGCGGCGTCGCGCAGGTACATCCGGAACAGCGTGGCAACCTGGTCGTTGCGGGAGCGGCCCGCGCGCAGCCGTCCGCCGAGGTCCGGGCCGACCCGCTCGATCAGGCCGCGCTCCAGCGCGGTGTGCACGTCCTCGTCGGCGACGGTCGGCGTGAACGCACCGGACGCCAGGTCGGCGTCGAGCCGGTCGAGGCCGTCGAGCATCCCGGTGAGTTCGTCGTCGGAGAGCAGCCCCGCCCGATGCAGGACGCGCGCGTGGGCGCGGGATCCGGCTAGGTCGTAGCTTGCCAGGCGCCAGTCGAAGTGCACCGACACCGACAGGGCGGCCAGGGCATCGGCCGGACCGGAGGCGAACCGCCCGCCCCACAACCGCAGCCCGTCGGACCCGCTCGTCCCACCACTCACTCTGATTCACCTTCCGGTACCGGATGACATCCCCTGGCGGTGCTTGTCGCCTCCCTGGACGTGCGACAAGGGCGCACAAGGGATGTCATCCGCAAACGAGAACCGCCTACTTGTCGCCGGCCAGGCGAGCGTCGCGGCCCGCGGCGATGCGGCTGGACATGCCGAACAGCTCGATGAAGCCCTTGGCCATCGACTGGTCGAAGGTGTCCTCGGCGTCGTAGGTCGCCAGGTTGAAGTCGTAGAGCGACTGCGGCGAACGGCGGCCGGTGGGCACGGCGCGCCCGCCGTGCAGGGTCATGCGGATCTCGCCGGTGACGACCGAGTTGACCTCGTCCAGGAAGACGTCGATCGCCTTGCGCAGCGGGGAGAACCACAGGCCGTCGTAGACCAGCTCGGTCCACCGCTGCTCGATGGCGCGCTTGAAGCGCGCGACCTCGCGCTCGACGGTGAGGTTCTCCAGCTCCTGCTTCGCGGTGATCAACGCGATCGCGCCGGGCGCCTCGTAGACCTCGCGGCTCTTGATGCCGACCAGGCGGTCCTCGACCATGTCCAGGCGCCCGACGCCCTGCGCGCCGGCGCGCGTGTTCATTTCCACGATGGCCTCGAGCATGGTGACCGGGCGGCCGTCGATCGCCACCGGCTTGCCGGCCTCGAAGGTGATCGTGACCTCGTCGGGGTCGCGCGGCGTGGCCGGGTTCTGCGTGTAGGTGTAGAGGTCCTCGATGGGCGCGTTCCACGGGTCCTCGAGGAACCCGGTCTCGACGGCCTTGCCCCACACGTTCTGGTCGATCGAGTACGGCGACTTCTTGTTGACGTCGATCGGCATGTTCCGCTCTTCGGCGAATGCGATGGCCTTGTCGCGGGTCATGCCGGAGTCGCGGACCGGGGCGAGGACCTTGATCTCGGGCGCGAGCGCGCCGATGCCCACCTCGAAGCGGACCTGGTCGTTGCCCTTGCCGGTGCAGCCGTGGCCGACCATGGTCGCGCCGTGGTAGCGGGCGGCGTCGACGAGGTGCTTCACGATGATCGGGCGCGACAGCGCGGAGACCAGCGGGTAGCGGTCCATGTAGAGCGCGTTCGCCTTCAGCGCGGGGAGGCAGTACTCGTCGGCGAATTCGTCCTTGAGGTCCAGGACGATCGACTCCACCGCGCCGCAGTCGAGGGCTCGCTGACGGATGACGTCCATGTCCTCGCCGCCCTGGCCGACGTCGGCCGCGACGGCAACGATCTCGGCCCCGGTCTGGGCCGCGATCCAGCCGATGCAGACGGAGGTGTCCAGGCCACCGGAGTAGGCGAGTACGACGCGCTCGGTCATGGGGTGTGCTCCTTGTTGACGAGATTGAGGAACCAGTCGGCGGTGACGGCTCCCCCGGCGGGGTTGCGGGTGATGACGAGGACGGTGTCGTCTCCGGCGATGGTGCCGAGCAGGTCGGGCAGGGCCGCCTGATCGATCGCGGAGGCGAAGAACTGGGCCGCTCCGGGCGGCGTGCGCAGGACGACGAGGTTGGCGGAGGCCTCCGCGGAGACGAGGAGCTCTTCGGAGATCCGAGCCAGGCGCGCAGAGTTGCTCGCGGTGTCCCCGACGCGCGGGCGGCGATCTCCGCCGTCGCCGGGAACCGCGTAGACGAGGTCGCCGTCCTCGTCGCGAATGCGCACCGCGCCGAGCTCGTCGAGGTCGCGCGACAGCGTCGCCTGAGTGACCGTCAGACCGTCCTGACCGAGCAGCTCGCCCAGTTCGCCTTGGGAGTGCACGCGGCTGCGCGAGAGCAACTCGACGATCCGCCGGTGCCGGGCGGTCTTGGTGGCGGGGATGGTGGTCATCCCGAACGCTCGATCAGCCACGCCAGCAGCGCCTTCTGGGCGTGCAGGCGGTTCTCGGCCTCGTCCCACACGGCGGACTGCGGCCCGTCGAGGACTTCCGCCGTGATTTCCTTGCCGCGGTAGGCGGGCAGGCAGTGCAGCACGATCGCCCGCGCGTCGGCCAGCGCCATGGCTGCGGTGTCGACCGTGAACGGCGCGAACACCGCGCCGCGCCCGTCCGACTCCATGCCCATGGACACCCACGTGTCGGTGCAGACGACCTCGGCGCCGGTGAAGGCCTCCTTGGGGTCGTGCGTGACGCTCACCGATCCCCCGGTGGTCGCGGCGATCTCGGCGGCGCGGGCGAGGATCCCCGGGTCCGGCGCGAACTCCTCCGGGCACCCGATGCGCACGTGCAGGCCGGCCGTGGCGCCGCCGAGCAGGTACGAGTGGGACATGTTGTTGGCGCCGTCGCCGACGTAGGCGAACACGACGCCGGCCAGGCGGCCGAGGTGTTCGCGGATGGTCTGCAGGTCCGCAAGGACCTGGCAGGGGTGGAAGGAGTCCGAGAGCGCGTTCACGACGGGCACCTGCGCGACGGCGGCCATCTGTTCGATGTTGTCCTGACCGAAGGTTCGCCAGACGATCGCCGCGCACTGCCGGTCCAGGACACGCGCCGTGTCGGCGATCGGCTCGCCGCGCCCGAGCTGCGATCCCGACGCCTCGATGACCAGCGGGTAGCCGCCGAGCTCGGCGACGCCGACGCTAAAGGACACGCGCGTGCGGGTCGAGTGCTTGTCGAACATGATCGCCACGGCCCGCGGGCCCTCGAGCGGCTTGTAGCCGAGGCGGTTTGCCTTCATGGCGTCGGCGAGGTCGAGGACCTCGAGCTGCTCGGCCGGGGTCAGGTCGTCGTCTCGACGGAAGTGACGGAGCGTCACGAGGCCGCCTCCAGAATGCTCGGTAGGGCGGCGACGAACAGCTCGGCCTGTTCGATGGTCAGCGTCAGCGGCGGGGCGAGGCGAATGGCGTTCGGCTGCACGGCGTTGACGAGGAATCCGGCGGCGCGGCAGGCGGGCTCGACCTTCGCGGACGCCTCCTCGGCGAGGACGAGCGCGAGCCACAGTCCCTTGCCCCGAACCCCGGCAAGCAGCGGGTGCTCCACCGCGGCGATCCCGGCGGCGAGGTGCTCGCCCACCTTCGCGGCGTTCTCCAACAGTCCCTCCGCCTCGATGGTGTCCAGGACTGCGAGCGCCGCGGCGGCGGCGACGGGGTTGCCGCCGAAGGTGGTGCCGTGGTCCCCCTTGAGCAGCTTCGAGCCGAAGTCGCCGAGGCCGATGCACGCACCGATCGGCATGCCGCCGCCGAGGCCCTTCGCCAGGGTCAGCACGTCGGGTCTCCAGTGCCCATTTTCTTGGGCGCTGTCGTCGTGGCCGAACCACGTCCCGGTGCGGCCGATGGCGGCCTGGATCTCGTCGAGTACGAAGACCGAGCCGGTCTCGGTGCAGAGTTCGCGAGCGGCGGCGAGGTAGCCGGGCGGCGGCGGGACGACCCCGCCCTCGCCAAGCGCGGGCTCGAGGAACACCGCTGCGGTGCCGTGGGTGACGGCGGCGCGCAGCGCGTCGACGTCGCCGTAGGGCACGAAGTCGGCGTCGATGCCGAACGGCGCGAACGGCTCGCGGATCGCGGACTTGCCGGTGATCGAAAGCGCCCCGAACGAGCGGCCGTGGAAGCCGTTCTGCGCGGCGACGATCCGCAGCGTGCCGGGGCCGCGGTGGCGCCGGACGACCTTGAGCGCCGCCTCGTTGGCCTCGGTGCCGCTGTTGCAGAAGAACACGCGCGAACCGTCGCCGGTCGCGCCGAGCAGGCCCAGCAGCCGTTCGGCGAGCGCGACGCCCGTGGGGTGGAGGTACAGGTTGGAGGTGTGGGCGAGGGTCGAGACCTGCGCGGTAACGGCGGCGACAAGCGCCGGGTGAGCGTGACCGAGCGAGGTCACTGCGATCCCTGCGAGGAGGTCCAGGTAGCGGTTCCCGTCGACGTCCCACACCCAGCAGCCCTCGCCGCGGGCCAGGGCCACCGGCGGGGTGCCGTAGTTCGGCATCAGCGCGTTGTCCCACCGCGCCTGCAGATCGGTCGTCGCGCTCATTGACATTTTCGCTCGGGCTCCTCACTCGTCCCTCGCTCGTCACGCTCGCTCGGGACGGGCACCACCATCGTCCCAATGCCTTCGTCAGTCACCAGTTCCAGCAGAACAGAGTGGGGCACGCGCCCGTCCACGACGTGCGCCGCGGGGACGCCGCCGCGCACGGCGTGCAGACAGGCTTCCATCTTCGGGATCATCCCCGAGCTAAGGCCCGGCAGCATCTCGGCGAGCTGATCGTCCGTCAGCTTGTCGATCACCTCGTCGTCGTCGGGCTCGCCCGGCGAGCTTGCGGAGCCGGCCGAAGGCCACCGTGCGTACAGGCCCTCGACGTCGGTGAGCATGACGAGTTTCTCCGCACCGAGCGCGACGGCCAGGGCGGCGGCGGCCGTGTCGGCGTTGACGTTGTAGATCTCGCCGTCGGTCCCGCGGGCGACGGAGGAGACGACCGGGATGCGGCCGTCGGCCAGCAGTCCCTGCACGACGCCGGGCTGCACCAGGGTCACCTCGCCGACCAGGCCGATGTCGACTTCTTCGCCGTCGACCATCGCACCGCGCCGGGTGGCGGTGAACAGGCGGGCGTCCTCGCCCGACAGGCCGACGGCGAACGCACCGTGCGCGTTCAGCGCCCCGACGATCTCCCGCTGCACCTGCCCGACGAGCACCATGCGGACGACGTTCATGGTTTCCGGAGTGGTGACGCGCAGACCCGCGGTGAAGCGCGACTCGATGCCGAGTTTGTCCAGCGCGGCGGAGATCTGCGGGCCGCCGCCGTGCACGATCACCGGGTTGATGCCCGCGAGGCGCAGGAACACGAGGTCCTCGGCGAACGCCTCCATCAGTGCGTCGTCGGTCATGGCGTTGCCGCCGAACTTGATCACGACGATCCGGCCGTTGAACCGGGTCAGCCAGGGCAGCGCCTGGACCAGGACGGCCGCTTTCGCCTGCGCGTTGGCAGTTCTGCTCATGTGAGTTCGCTCATGTGGAGTAGGCCGAGTTCTCGTGGACGTATTCGTTGGTGAGGTCGTTGGTCCAGACCGTCGCCGCGGCGACGCCCGCCTTGAGGTCGATGACCACGTCGACCTGACGTGGGGTCAGGTCGACCTTGTCGCGAGAGTCGCCGACTCCGCCGGCGCGGCAGATCTGCACGCCGTTGAAGGTGACGTCCAGCGTGTGCGGGTCGAAGGCCGCCGCGGTGGTGCCGACGGCGGCGAGAATGCGGCCCCAGTTGGGGTCGTTCCCGTACACGGCGCACTTGAAGAGGTTCGAGCGGGCGACGGCCCTGCCGACCTCGACGGCCTCGTCCTCGGTGGCCGCGTTCACGACGGCGATGGCGATGTCGTGCGATGCGCCCTCGGCATCGCGCAGCAGTTGCATCGCGAGGTCCAGGCACAGCTCCCGCAGCGCGGCGGCGAACTCCGCGGGCTCGGGCCGTACCTCCGACGCTCCGGAGGCCATGACCAGAACGGTGTCGTTGGTGGACATGCAGCCGTCGGAGTCGACCCGGTCGAACGAGACCCGGGTGGCCGCGCGCAGAGCCTCGTCCAGCTGCGGCGCGTCCACGACCGCGTCGGTGGTGAGCACGACGAGCATCGTGGCCAAACCGGGTGCCAGCATGCCCGCACCCTTGGCCATGCCGCCGAGGCTCCAGCCGTCCCGGATCACCGCCGCCGTCTTCGGCACCGAGTCCGTGGTCATGATCGCCCGCGCGGCATCAGCGCCGCCGTCGGCGCTCAGCGCCTGGTGCGCGGCGACGACGCCCTTGGCCAGCTTGGGCATCGGCAGCCGCTCGCCGATCAGGCCGGTGGAGCAAACCGCGACGTCGACGGCGCTTTTACCGAGCAGATCGGACACGTGCTCTGCGGTGCGGTGGGTGTCGGCGAAGCCGTCGACGCCGGTGCAGGCGTTCGCCCCGCCGGAGTTCAGGACGACCGCGTCCACGCGCCCGTCGGCCACGACCTGCCGGCTCCACACCACCGGGGCGGCCTGGACGCGGTTGCCGGTGAACACGGCGGCCGCGGCGAAGGAGGGGCCGTCGTTGACGACGAGCGCGACGTCCGGATTTCCGCTGGACTTCAAGCCTGCGGCGACGCCGGAAGCCCGGAAGCCCGCAGGTGTAGTGACACCGCTCATGCTCGCTTGTCTCTCTCGCTCGTTCCTCGCTCGTTCGAGTCGCTCGCGATCACGGCGCCACCCCAAAGGTCGAGAGGCCCAGGGTCTCGGGCAGGCCCAGCGCGATGTTCGCGTTCTGCAGCGCCTGCCCGGCCGCGCCCTTGCCGAGGTTGTCGATGACGGAGACCACCGTCGCCCGGCCGGAGTCGAGGTCCGCGGCGGCCTGCAGGTGCACGGCGTTGGAGCCGAACGTCGCGGACGTGTGCGGCAGCTGCCCCTCGCCGAGCAGGTGCACGAACGGCTCGCCGGCGTACGCCGCCGCGAGCGCCGCCCGCAGCGCCGCGGTGTCCACGCCAGGCTTCAGCTTCGCGGTGCAGGTGGCGAGGATGCCGCGCGGCATCGGCGCGAGGATCGGGGTGAAGCTCACCGAAACCGGCCCGCCTGCGGCGTCGGCCAGGTTCTGGGCGATCTCCGGCGTGTGCTGGTGCGTGCCGCCGATCTTGTACGGCGCCAGGTCCCCCATGACCTCCGAACCCAGCAGGTTCGTGGTGGCCTTGCGGCCCGCCCCGGACGTACCGGAGGCCGCGACGATCACGATGTCGTCCGCCTCGACGAGCCCCGCCGCGAGCAGCGGCGCGAGGGCGAGGCTGACCGACGTTGGGTAGCAGCCCGGGTTGGCGATCCGCTTGGACGCGGCGATCTGTTCCCGCGCACCCGGCAACTCGGGCATGCCGTACGTCCACGTGCCGGCGTGCGGCAGTTTGTAGTACCGCTCCCACGCCGCGCCGTCGCGCAGCCGGAAGTCCGCGCCGAGATCGACGACGAGCTGCTCGGCCGGCAGCTGCGCGGCCAGGGCGGCCGACATGCCGTGCGGCAGGGCCAGGAAGACGACGTCCGCGGACGACAACGCCTCGGCGGTGGTCGGAACCATCTCGAGGTCCGGGTGTCCGACGAGGTTCGGATGCACGGCGGACAGCAGCTCGCCCGCCCGACTCTCTGCCGCCGCGACGGTCACCTCGAGCTCCGGATGTGCCGCCAGCAGGCGCAGCAGCTCGCCTCCCGCGTAGCCACTCGCCCCGGCAACCGCCACCTGCGCGCCCATGTCCGCCTCCTTCGACTCCAGCATATCCATACACCTATACGGAAAGCCATGCAGTATCCGGGTGTCGCCAACCGCGCTGTACAGCGCTGCCGGCGACTCCCGTGTCCGGTTTGCCCCGGTTTGTCTCGCACGCAGCGCTGTACAGCGCCGCGTGCGTCCCGACTGGCGGGTTTCTGGCGGGTCAATTCCTTAGAGAATCGGACAGAACGGGGCCGTACACCGTAAGGAAGGCCTACAGTCACGGCTGTGAAGCCAGACGGCCCCCGCCGCGTCAACCGGCTGATTCTTCGCGGGTACGGCCCGCTTGCGGCGCTGCTCGTCGTCCTCCTCCTGGTGACCCTGCTCGTGCCGAGCAAGCCCCTGAAGACCGAGATCAACCAGGTCGTCGGCAGCGGCGAGCCGGCAGTCTTCGAGGGCGGCGGCCCGGCGGATCCCGTGCAGGCCGCGTCCCCGGTCCGGGGCCTGCCCGCGTCCGGTGGCGCCAAGCGCGGCGCCGCGCCGGTCGTCGGCCAGACCCCCGGCCCCACCGGGTCCGCAGGCAAGGCCGGACCGGCCACCGCAGCGGTCCAGGGCGCGGTGCGGGCGGCGAAGAACTGCTCCGGCGGGGCCCTACAGGACAAGAACTCCGCGTACTCCCCTCCGTGCCTCGCCTTCACCGGCGGCAACGGCGGCGCCACGTCCCGCGGCGTCACCGCGAACGAGATCGTCGTGACGTACCGCGAGATCGCCAGCCCGCTGGGCAAGAACAGCGAACTGGCCAAGACCGCGGAGAAGAAGGGCATCGTCTCCAACCCGGAGGGCGCCAAGCGCACCCGCGACGCGCTGCTGGAGTACTTCAACCGCACCTTCCAGCTCTACGGCCGCACGGTGAAGCTGGTCCCGTACAAGGGCCGCGGGGACGCGTTCAAGGAGCTGTCCGGCACCGGGCAGGAGGCCGCGAACGCCGACGCACTGAAGGTGGGCCAGGAGATCAAGGCGTTCGCTGACCTGTCCGCAATCAGCCAGCCCTACCTCGACGCGCTCGTGCGCCAGAAGGTCGTCTCCTTCGGCGGCGTGCACCTCCCGTCCAGCTACTACAAGGCGCGCGCGCCGTACGCCTGGGGCCAGCTCATCGACTGCACGACGCTGCTGAACTCCGCCGTCGACCTGCTCGCCAAGCGGCTGCCGGCCACCGGCAAGGCCGAGCGAGCGGGCAGTGCCGCGCTGCGCGAGAAGCCCCGGAAATACGGGTTGATCCTTCCCGACGACGCGATCTATGCGCAGTGCCTCAAGGAGGCGCGGCCGAACCTGGCCAAGGCGGGAATCTCCATCGCCAAGGAGGTTCGCTACTCCCTGGACTTCTCGAACATGCAGCAGCAGGCGCCGAACATCGCCGCGCAGATGAAGAACGCCGGGGTTACCACCGTGATCCTGGTGACCGACCCACTGCTGCCGTTCTTCCTGTCCGGTTCCGCGACGCAGCAGGACTTCTGGCCGGAGTGGTTCCTGTCCGGCACGGTGCTGACCGACGCGGACGTCGCCGGCCAGTTCTACGACCAGGACCAGTGGCAGTTCGCCACCGGCCAGAGCTTCCTCGGCGACGTGACCCAGGGGAAGGCGTCGGAGTCCTACCGCGCATACAAGACGATCCGCCCGAACGACGAACCGACGCTCGCCCGCGACCTGGACTACTACTCGATGCTGATGCTGTTCATCGGGCTGCAGATGGCCGGGCCGAACCTGAACCCGTCGACGTTCCAGCGCGGCATGTTCGCCTACCCCGGCGCCAGCGGCGCGCTCGGCCACTGGAGTTGGGGCCCGAACGACTACACGGCGATCGACGACGCCCGCGAGATCTACTACGACCGCCGCGCGATCAGTCCGTTCAACAGCCAACCCGGCCGCTACGTCTCCCCCGAGGGCAACCGCCGGTACCGCGGCGAGTGGCCCGCCAAGGCCGCCGCGGCGCCCATTCCCCCGGCGGCGGCCCCGTGAGCGCCCTCGGCCCTGCGCTTCACTCGCTGGAGTACCGCTTCGCTCGCCGGAAACCGCGTCTCCGAGCGAGTAGGGCGGCACGCCGGCGAGCCAAGGCGATCGTGGTGGTAGCCGGATTGACCGGCGGGTTGGTCGTGCCCGGCGTCGCACACGCCGAGGCTCCCGCCGACGAGCAGTTCCGGGGCGGCGCGCAGGCCGTCACGATGCGCCTCGTGCCATACGTCGGCGTGCCCGGCTTCACCGGGGCGCTCGGCATCACGACCGCGCAGGTGGACTCCGGCACCGCCGCCGCTTCGGCGAGCGTGGCGGACCTGGGTCTCGCGGGGACGCTGATCAACGCCAGCGCCTCCGGCGACGACGGCAAGGCCCCTCCCCTGCAACTACCCGAGCCGATCAGCGCCGCGTCCGGCCGCGCCGAAAGGGTCGAGCGGTACCCGTTCAATCCCCCTGGCGCTCCGGCCCCGGCGAAGGGAACGCCCGCGGGCGCCTACGAACTGGCCACCGCCACCGAGAAGCCCCTCGCGGCACTCGGCTCGGTCGTGGGCCCGGAGATCGACGTGCCGGGCGTCCTGCGCGTCACCGGCGGCGCCAGCCGCTCGGTCGCGGACCCGACGCGGGCACTCAGCGAAGTGACGCTGGGTCAGCTCGCGCTCGGCGACGGCGTCGTCGTGCTCTCGGGCCTGCGCTGGAGCGCGCTGAAGGTGCCCGGCAAGGCTGCGGCACAGTCCTTCTCCCTCGGATCGATGACGATCGCCGGACAGTCCGTGCCGGTCGAGTCCAACGACCAGCTCGCCGAGGCCTTCGCCTCGGCGAACAAGGCCCTGGAGCCGACGGGCCTCTCGATCGGCGTGCCGGCCGTCGTCGGCACCGCGAGCGAGGCGGCGGTGGCACCGCTGGTGCTGCAGCTGCGCAGTCCCGAGTCCCTCGTCGAGCCGAGCACCCAGCTCGGCACCGTGACCAAGCCGCTGCTGCTCGGCGTGGCCAAGGCCGTGCTCGATTCCTACCCCGACGCCGCGGCCGCGGGGATCGTCGTCAACGCGCTCGTCGGCGCGAGCAGCGGCCGCACCGGCGGGCGCCTGGAGATCGGTGGCGTCAGCGCCCGCGCGGACCTCCTGCCGGCGATCGACGACGCAGTCGCGCCGCCGGCCGTCGTACCGGCCGTTCCCGCTGTGCCCGTGATCCCGCCGGTGCCCTCCGGCTCTCCGTCCGTCCCGGACGCGACCTTCACCGAAGCACCGGCCGAGGCCGGCGTCGTCGCGGACGTCGTCCAACTCGACACACGCGGCGAGACCTTCGGCGCCATCCCGGCGGTCCAGGCCGAGGACGTCGGCGGCCGGGCCAAGGCCGCGCTCGCCCTCGGCATCGGTCTCGCTCTGCTCCTCGCCCTCGCCCTGGCCGACCGCCTGCGCGCCGCGTAGATGACGACCTGCCTGGGCTCGCACGTTCGGCTGTACAGCGCTGCGGGCGACGCCACGCCGCGGTCTGCGGCCCGACGGACGCCAGCAGCGAAGGGAAGTCGTCCCACCCGCCTCTCGCGCCCCGGCAGGGCCCGTTGACGGCCGCAACCCGCAGTGTCATGGGCGGCTCGCAAGCTCGCCGGCGACAAGCTCTGGCGGCGCTGGCACTCGTGCCGGCGTGGGCGGTGCTCAACGCCGTGCTGCCCTCCGGACTCCCCGCGGGCGTGGTGCTGCAGGGCGTCGTGCTCGGCTCGCTCACGGGGTGCGCGGCGCTCGGCCTGGTGCTGGTGTACCGCTCCTCGCGGGTCGTGAACTTCGCGCAGGCGGCGCTCGGCTCGGCCGCCGCGGCACTGTCCGTGCAGCTGTTCGTCGCGAAGGGCTGGAACTACTACGCGGCGTTCGCGATCGGCGTCGCGGTGGCCGCGCTGACGGGCGCGCTGTGCGACCGCCTCGTCGTGCAGCGCCTGTTCTGGGCGCCGCGGCTCGTGCTGACCGTCGCGACGATCGGTCTCGCGCAGGTCCTCGCCGGCGTCTCGCTGTTCGTCCCCACGTGGCTCGGCGTCGAAGGCGGCCTCGGCGGCCTGACCGGCAGTTTCAAGACCCCGCTGGACGTGGAGTTCGAGTTCGGGAAGCTGCGGTTCGAGGGCGCGCACGTCATGGTGCTCGTCGTCGTGCCGATCGTGCTCGCCCTGTTCGCGCTCTTCCTGCGCGGCAGCTCCGCCGGCGTCGGCATCCGCGCGACGGCGTCCAACGCCGAGCGCGCCATGCTGCTCGGCATCCCCGTCCGGCGGCTGTCCACCATCGTGTGGGCCCTGGCCGGCGCACTGTCCGGACTCGCCGCGATCCTCGCGGCCCCGCTCGTCGGCCAGGGCGGCGAGATCGCCTCGGGCCCGACGCTGCTGCTGCCCGCCCTCGCCGCCGCCGTCATCGCGCGCATGGAGAGCCTGCCGGGCGCGGTGCTCGCCGGCGTGGGCGTCGGCGTGTTCCAGCAGGCGGTCTTCTGGAACACCTCGCGGTCCAGCTGGACCGACGTCGGCCTCTTCCTCGTCGTGCTCGTCGCCCTGCTGCTCCAGCGCCACCGCCTCACGCGCGCCGCCGACGTGAACACCGGCGGCTGGACGGGTGCGGAGGAGACTCCGCCGGTGCCGTGGGAGATCGCGAAGCTCCCGGAGATCGTGTGGGGCCGTCGCGTTCTCCTGCTCGCCGTGGCCGGCATCCTGATCGTGCTGCCGTTCTTCATGACGCCCAGTCAGACGTCCTTGCTGGGAACGGTCACGATCATCTACGGCATGGTCGCGATCTCCCTGGTCGTGCTCACCGGGTGGGCGGGCCAGATCAGCCTGGGCCAGTTCGCGATCGCCGGCCTCGGCGCCGTGGTCACCGGCGACCTGATCGCCCGCGCGGGCGCGGACCTGATCGTCGCCGTCCTCGGCGGCATGGCCACCGGCGCGCTGACCGCGCTGCTCGTGGGGCTGCCGGCACTGCGCATCCGCGGCCTGTTCCTCGGCGTGACGACGCTCGCGTTCGCCGTGCCGCTGTCCACCTTCCTGCTGAACCCGGCGAACTTCCCGGACCTGGTGCCCACCCAGGTGGATCGACCGGTGCTCCTGTCCCGGTTCGACCTCAACGACGAGCGAACCCTGTACTGGTTCTGCCTCTCGATGCTGGCGCTGGCGCTGGTCCTCGTCGCGGGCGTGCGCCAATCCCGGCCCGGCCGAGCGATGCTCGCGGTCCGGGACAACGAACGTGCCGCCGCGGCCCGCGGCCTGAACCCGACGGCGGTCAAGCTCGCCGGCTTCGCCGTCAGCGGCGCACTGGCCGGCCTCGCCGGTGCGATGCACGTCATCGCCCTCGCTGGCGTGCGGGCCGGGTCCTACGCGCCGAACATGGCCTTCGAGGCGTTCTCGATGGTCGTGCTCGGCGGGGCGACGTCGCTGATCGGCGCACTGGCCGGCGCCGTGGTCCTGCGCGTCGCGCAGTACAACCTCTCCGGCCCGATGAACCTGCTCGTCACCGGTACCGGCGTGCTCCTCGTCCTGATGCTCCTGCCCGGGGGCCTCGCCCGCCTCATCGACAACGCCCGCGGCGCGATCTTCCGGATCGTCGCCCGCCGGCGCGGCATCGTCCTGTCCGGCCCCGGTGGCGAAACCGGCGCCTCGGAGGTCGACCTCGCAGCCGTCGGCGAGCGCGTCGGAGCGAAGGCATGACCACCCTGGAGTGCCGCGACCTGCACGTGTCCTATGGGCGCAACCCCGTCCTGCACGGCGTGGACCTGACCCTGCGCGCGGGCGAGGTGCTCGCGGTGCTGGGCACCAACGGCGCCGGGAAGTCGACGCTGCTGCGCGCGATCTCCGGGCTCACCCCGCCGAAGAAGGGCAGCGTCGTTCTCGACGGCAGAGACCTCGCCGGATCCGACCCGATGAAGATGGCCCGCTCGGGGCTGGCCTACATGCCCGGTGGGCGCGGCATCTTCCCGGACCTGACCGTCGCGGAGAACCTGCGCATGGCCACCTGGGTCGGCCGCAAGGACAAGGACCATTGCGCGCGGGCGATCACCTGGGCGAACGACCTGTTTCCCGCACTGACCCCGCGCATGAACGACCGCGCCGGGCTGCTCTCCGGCGGCCAGCAGCAGATGCTGGCACTCGCCCAGGCGCTCGTGCAGGGCCCGCCGGGCGAGAACGGGCGGTCGGGCGTGCGGCTGCTCCTGATCGACGAGCTCTCGCTCGGCCTGGCGCCGGCGATCGTGTCCCAACTGCTCGAGGTCGTCCTGCAGCTGCGCGACGAAGGTCTCGGCATCCTGCTCGTCGAACAGTCCGCCGAACTCGCGTTGAAGGTCGCCGACCGCGCGATGTTCATGGAGAAGGGCGAGTGCCGCTTCTCTGGGCCGGCCGCGGACATCCTCGAGCGCGGCGACCTGATTCGCTCGGTCTTTCTCGCGGGCGCGCTCGAGGAGGACGCCCCCGAGCCGACGCAGACCCTCCAGGTCGCCGACCGGCCGGCGATCGGCTGCACTGGCCTGCGCAAGTCCTTCGGCGGCGTCGCCGCGATCGACGGCGTGGACCTCGATGTGTACCCGGGCGAGATCGTCGGGCTGATGGGGCCCAACGGCGCCGGAAAGACCACCATCCTCGACGCACTGTCCGGCTTCCTGGTCCCCGACGCCGGCCGGGTCCGCCTTGCCGGCCGCGACGTCACCGCGCTCGCCCCGCAGGAGCGCGCGCACCTCGGCCTCGGTCGCTCGTTCCAGGACGCCAAGCTGTTCCCGGCGATGACGGTCGAGGAGTGCCTCAAGGTGTCCCTCGAGCGCTTCGTCGAGCAGCGCGATCCGGTGACGGCCGCGCTGCACCTGCCCATGGCGTTCGACTCCGAGGCCAACGTGCAGAAGCGCGTCAACGAGCTCGTGGAGCTCAT
>JBQTKD010000028.1:0-70638 GCA_052386455.1 Sporichthyaceae bacterium | reverse complement strand
CCGAGCACCCGGGGCCGCGACGCTGGTTACGGCCGCGTGTTCGGCGTCACGTCGGAATATGGTGCGGAAAGATGAGAACAGTCTGAATATCCATGGGTTTCTGAGGCCGATTTCCTCAGTCGGAACGGCCCTTCTCAGCCTCGCCGCAGACCGAACGCTTAGATTTCTCTCAGGCCTGAACGGCACGTGCAGGTGTATACGGCCGGACTTCAGTCCCAGGCGTGGCGGACGATCGACGGCAGCGCGCTACGCCAGCGGACGACGGACACGGATGCGGGCGACGTTCGTCTGGAAGTGCAGCGGCGTGGAGACGGCCGGCACGGGCGTCGGCGGCGACGCGTGGGCCGCGGTGTTCGAGCGACTCGCGTAGGAGGCACGCACCGCAGCGCTCGACTATCTTTCGGCCACCCACCGTGCGAGAGTGGCGGCACACCCCAGCAGCCTTGGGTGGCTGGACGACCCGTCGGAAGCCGGCGGGCGTCGGCGGCGATCACCATGACGACCCTCGTGCTACACCGGCCAGGTGTCCCAGAGGCGCACCGGTCGGGAGTCCCGCCATGTCCATGCCTTCGGCGCGTTCGGTTGGGATCTTGAGCACCTACCCTCCGACGCCGTGTGGCCTCGCCACCTTCACCTCGGCCCTGCACCGGCACCTGGTGGTGCCGGGGGTGCAGGCCTGCGTCGTGCGGGTGGTGGATCGTCCCGAGACCGATCCCGGTGGCGAGGTCGTCGCCCACCTCGTGAACGGCGATCGGGCCAGCGCGGCCGCCGCGATCGCGGCGCTGAACCGGATGGACGCCGTGATCGTCCAGCACGAGTACGGCATCTACGGCGGGTTCGACGGTCGCGACGTACTCGACGTCCTGGCCGGCTTGACCGTGCCGACCGTCGTCGTCGTGCACACCGTTCTCGAGCATCCCTCCCCATCGCAGCGCGCGATTCTGCTTCGGCTCATCGACCTGGCCGCGGTGGTCGTCACGATGACCCAAGCCGCGCGCCGCCGGTTGCTGGGGACGTACGGAGCCAACGCGGACCGCGTGGTCGTCATCCCCCACGGCGCGATCGGTCCCGGTGCTTCGGGCCCGCCCGCGCACACCTCGGGGGCGCGACCGCTGATCCTGACGTGGGGTCTGTTGGGCCCGGGAAAGGGAATCGAGTGGGCGATCGACGCCATGGCCGGTCTTCGCGATCTGCAACCGCGGTATGTGGTCGCCGGCCGGACCCACCCGAAGGTGCTCGAGCGCCAGGGCGAGAGCTACCGGCACGGTCTGCACCGTCGGATAGCGGCGCGCGGGGTCGGGGATCTGGTGGAGCTCGACGCCGCCTACCTCCCTGCCGCGGCCCTGACCGAACTGGTGAGTAGGGCGGACGTCGTCCTGCTTCCCTACGACTCCCGCGAACAGGTGACCTCCGGCGTCCTGATCGAAGCGGTGGCCGCCGGGCGGCCGGTCGTGTCGACGGCGTTCCCCCCCGCGGTGGAGTTGCTGGCCGACGGCGTCGGCCTCGTCGTGCCGCAAGGCGATTCCCACGCCCTGGAGAGGGGACTTCGCCGCGTCCTGGCCGAGCCGGGTCTTGCGCAGCGAATGGCGGCCGGCGCGACACGGCGCGCCCCCGATCTGCTCTGGAGTGCCGTGGCCCGGCGCTACCGGGAACTCGTCGAGGACCTGGTGGCGGCAGGGCTGGTCCGAGCGTCGTGACGCCGTGGACGCCCACGTTCGTCCACCTGCGTCGGCTGACCGATGCGGGGGGTCTCTACGAACACGCCCGCGGGTCGAGCCCACGGCCCGAGCACGGCTACTGCCTGGACGACGTCGCACGCGCCCTGGTCGTGGTGTGTCGCGATCGGGAGAACCCCGGCGATCTGGCCGATCTCCGGGCGCAGTACCTGGCGTTCGTTCTTGCCGCGCAGGCTCCCGACGGCCGGTTCCGCAACCGCAGAGCCGTCGACCTGACCTGGTCGGGCTCCCCCGGCGTCGAGGACTGCTGGGGCCGGGCGCTGTGGGCCCTGGGCTCTGTCGTGGCGAGGCGGGACGCGCAGCACGACGTCGCGCTGGAGGCCTTTCGTCGAGGCTCGGTCTGGCGCTCGCCCTGGCTGCGGGCGACGTCGTTCGCGGCGTTGGGTGCCGCGCAGGTGCTGGCCGCGCATCCGGGCGACGCACCGGCGCGGGAGGTGCTGACGGCGACGCGAGACCGCCTGCGGCTGCCCGAGGCCCGCGCGGCCTGGCCATGGCCGGAGGAGCGGCTGACCTACGCCAACGCCGTCGTGACCGAAGCCATGCTGGTGACCGGACACGCCCTCGCGGACGACGCGCTGCTGGCCGACGGGTTGCGTCTGCTCGACTGGCTGCTCCGGATCCAGACCCGGGGCGAGGTTCTGTCGGTGATCCCCGTCGCCGGTTGGGGACCGGGCGAGCCGGGGCCGCCGGCCTTCGATCAGCAGCCGATCGAGGTGGCGGCGCTCGCCGACGCCTGCGCGTGCGCCTTCCGGTTGACCCGCGATCCCCGATGGCTGCACGGCGTCGAACTGTGCGCCCGCTGGTTCGGCGGCGAGAACGACAGCGCCACGCGCCTGTACGACGTCGAAACCGCTGGCGGCTACGACGGGCTGGAAAGGGCCGGCCGCAACGACAACCAGGGCGCCGAGTCGACGTTGGCGCTGCTTTCGACCCTGCAGCAGTTTCAGTTCACCCGCCTCGTCCGCCGGTGAGCGATCTGGTCGTCAAAACCGCCGTGGGCCTGATCGCAAATCCGGCGCGCGTGCTGGCCCGGCTGTTCGTACCTGGAAACGAACACTTCACCGACGAGGAGTCCCGCGCCACCGGCGTCCTCGGCCGGGTCCTGGCCCTGCCCGAAGCGGCGGTGGGCGAGTTGCTCGCGGACGTCCTGGCCCGCTACGGCGGCCGGCACCGCGATCTGGAAGCAGTGCTGGTGGACCACTACCGGCAGATCGTTCACCGCATTCCCCCGAACGCGGACGTGAGCGCGCAGCGCAGGCTGTTGATCGGTGCCTGGTTCACCCACGAGTACTCGATCGAAGCAGCGGCGTTGTTCAACCCCGCTGCGGTTCCGCACCCCGATCAGAGCGGCTTGGCCGACGGCGAACTGCGTTTCGTGTTGAGCCTGCGTGCCGTCGGCGAAGGGCATCGTTCCAGCATCGAGTTCAGGTCAGGTGTGCTCGGCCCAGACGGAGCCGTGCGGCTCGATCCTCCGGGGCCGCACGTGGAGGCGGGGCGCATCGTGCCCGCGGTCCACGACCGCGAACTGTTCGCCGCAAGGCTGGCGGAGGAGGGAGCCGACGACGAGAGCACCCGCTTCCTGCTGAGCCGGCTGCCCCCGCGGTTCGTCGCGGGCGACCTGTACGCGGGGCTCACCGAGTTGCACGGCCAGCTGTTGACCCGGCCGGGAAGCAACAGGACCGAGGCGATCGCCCGCCATCTGCTCAGCTGCGCCTACGACGTCGAATTCGCGGCCGAGTCGTCCCTGAGCGAACGCGTGCTGTGGCCGCACGGCCCCTCCGAACGCAACGGCATGGAGGACGCCCGGTTCGTGCGTTTCACCGACGCCGACGGCACCGACCGCTATCTGGGCACCTACACCGCATTCGACGGAACCCACGTCGTTCCGCAGCGCATCGAGACCACCGATTTCCGCACGTTCTCCATCTCGCAACTGGCGGGACCGGCCGCGAAGAACAAGGGCTTGGCCCTGTTCCCGCGCACGATCTCCGGACGCCACCTGGCGATTTCCCGCTGGGACCGCGAAAGCTGTTCGCTGGCGACGTCGCCGGACGGCTTCGTCTGGGCCGATGCCGGAACCCTGTATCGCCCGACCCACGGCTGGGAGCTCATCCAGACGGGAAACTGCGGGTCGCCGATCGAAACCCGAGCGGGATGGCTGGTGTTCACCCACGGCGTCGGGCCGATGCGGGAGTACGCGATCGGTGCACTGTTGCTCGACCTCGACGACCCGGCGGTGATCCTCGGTTCGTTGCGCGAGCCGCTGCTGCGTCCCGAGCAGCAGGAGCGCGAGGGCTACGTGCCGAACGTCGTGTACTCCTGCGGGGCGCTGCTGCACGGCGACCGGCTGCTGTTGCCCTACGGCGCCGGCGACGCGCGGGTGAGTTTCGCCGTGGTGGACGTGCCCGCCCTGCTCGGTCGGCTGCTCACCGACGGGCCGCCGGCGACGATCGACGCGAACAGCGCGGCGTAGTCGCCGACCATGCGCGCCGCCGAAAACCGCTGCTCGACGTCGGCCCGGCAGTCGCTGCGCCGCAGTTCGCCCAGCCGGCTCACGGCGGCGACGGCCTCGGCGACGTCCTCGACGAGGAAGCCGGTCGAGCCGTCCCGCAGGATCTCGGGCATCGAGCCTCGGCGAAACGCGATCACGGGCGTGCCGGTGGCCAACGACTCCACGACGGACAGGCCGAACGGTTCGGCGAAGTCGATCGGGTGCAGCAGTGCCGCGGCGCCGCCGAGCAGCGCGTCGCGCTGCTCGGGTCCGACCGATCCGACGTACGTGGCATCGGATCCCAGCTGCGGCTCGACGAGCTCGGCGAAGTACGCGGCGTCGTGCACGATCCCGGCGATGACCAACGGCATTCCAGCCCGCCGGGCCACCTCGATCGCGGCGTGCGTCCCCTTGTCGGGGTGGATGCGCCCGAGGAACAGCAGGTACGAGCCTGCAGTGCCGCAGAACGTGAACCGGGCGAGGTCGACTCCGTGGTGGATGGTCGCGGCGTAGTGCAGATCGGGGTGACGGTCCGAATCGCTGATCGAGACGTAGTGCGCGACGTCGTCGTAGGCCCGGTAGACCGGCAGGATGCTCTGCCCGGAGAAGCCGTGCACGGTGGTGACCATCGGCGTCGACACCAGCCTGCTGTAGGTCAGCGGCAGGAAGTCGAACTGGTTGCTCAGCACGTCGAAGTCCTCGGCCTGCTGGAACGCTGCGGCCACGTGCAGGGACTCGCACACCTTGACGTCGTAGCCGCCGCCCTCCTCGTAGCCACACGGCGCGTGCGACACCAGCCGCGCCGCGGTCAGCGAATCGGCGGTGGCGAACAAGGTGACCTCGTGGCCCAGCGCAACCAGGCCTTCGGCGAGCGTCGAAGCCACCTGTTCCCAGGGGCCGTAGTCCAGCGGCGGCGTCCGGTGCGCGATCGAGGCGATAACGCCGACCCGCAAACTGGGCCCGTTCCTCCGCTCGCCGAGTTCGCTCACCCGAACTCGCCGTGATCGAGTTGCGGGGCGGGCCCAGCGCGGTGCTGGTGGACGATGCCGCGATGTCCCCGGCGGTCGAGAAAGCGCTTGCGGTACTTGGCCTTCCGGTGCGCCGAGGCCAAGACCATGAGCTCACTCTAGGCGCCCCGACGGTGGGCCTGTTCGGCTCCGACCACCGGCCGATCCAGGGCTGTCACGCCTGGTACGTCGGGCGGGCTCCAGCACCGGCCTGGATGCACCCGACGGCCGGCAACGGACCGACGACCGCTCTGTGGTTGGTCCAGTTGCTGGGCACGGCGCTGCATCAGGAACGGGCCGGCGCGGCGTTCCGCGCCGCCGGCGCGGGACTGCCCGGACCGACCGAGGTCCCCTTCGACCCACAGGTCCTCGCCGGAGTCACGGCCGCCGCCAACCCGGTCGCGGCCCGGCCCGCTCCGGCCGCGGTCGACCTCGACGTCGACTACCTCCTGCGGTGCTCCTTCGCGGCGATCGAGCGGTGCTGCGCCGACAACGGAGCCATCGCCGCGGCCCCGCGGGGCGCGGCGGGCGAGCCCGACTACTGGTTCTGCTGGCAACGGGACGCAGCGGCCGCCGCCACGGCTCTTCGGACGCTCGCCCTGACGGGTCCGGCGGACCTTCGCGACGCCGCGGCCGTGCGGCTGTCCGCGTATCTCGATTTCGTGGGCGGCGTGGCGGACCTGTCCGCGAGCCGGTGCACGATGGCCGGGGAACCCGTCCGCGGCTACGGCGATCCGCAGCACGACGGACCTGCCGCCACGGCGCTGGTTCTGCTGGCCTGCGGCGCCGATGCCGCACCGAGGTTCGTCGCCCATCTGCTGGCGCTGGAGGATGACGCCGCCGGCTTCGACCTCTGGGAACTGCGCCGGGGCAGGTCGGTGCACGCCGCGAACCTGCGCCGGCGCGCGCTCACGCGGGCGGGGATCCCGACGGAACTCCCGGCGTGGTTTCGGCCCCACCTGCCGGCCGTCCTCGACCCGGATCCCTCCTGGTTCGCCTGCACCTCCGGACTCGACGCGGGAGTGCTCGGCAGCGCCCTGCTGGCCTTCGATCCCCTTGTCGAGGATCTTTCCGACCCGGATCTGATCGCGGCCGTGGATGGTGTGGAAGGCCACTACCGCAGCCGGTGGCCGCAGGGCGGAATCGGCAGATTCCCCGAGGACGCCAACGACGGGATCGGCTCGGCCGGCGGCGGCGCCTGGCCGATCACCACTCTCTGGCTCGCCCAATGGCACCTGCGCCGGGGCGACCGCGACCGCGGCGTGGCGCTCCTGTCCTGGGTGCTTGGACACACCGATCCGGCCGCGCTGCCCGAACAGGTCGATCCCGCCACCGGCGCCGCTCGCGGCGCACGAGGACTGGCCTGGGCCCACGCAGAGCTCATCGCGTCCCTCGTGCTCGTCTGAGGCGAGCCTGCGCGAACACCGCCACGAGGCAAGATGAGCGCATGAAGGTCGAGGTCTGGTCCGACGTCACGTGTCCCTGGTGCGGGATCGGTTTCTACCGGCTGCGCCGGGCGATCTCCGAGTTCGAGCACGGCGCCGAGGTCGAGGTGGTGCACCGCTCCTTCGAGCTGGTGCCGCACGCGCAGGGCACCTGGACCGTGCAGGCGCACATGGCCAACCGGTACGGCCTGAGCCCGGAACAGATCGACGCCAACATCGCGAAGCTCGAGGCGACCGCGGCCGAGGAGGGCATTGCGCCCTACCGCCTGCGCGAGAACGTCATGGGCAACACCTCCCTCGCCCACCAGTTCCTCGCCTTCGCCCGCAGCAAGGGTGTCGGCGGCGACGCGTGGGCTGCGGTGTTCGAGCGGTACTTCGGCCAGGCCGAGTCGGTGTTCGACGTCGACTCGCTGGTGGGCCTCGCGCCCGGGTTGGGCCTCGACCCCGAGCACGCCCGCCGAGTGTTGGCCGAGGGCCGGTTCGAGTTCAACGTCGCCAACGACGTGCACGCGCTGCGGGCGCGCGGTGTCGAGGGCGTGCCGTACCACGTCTTCGCAGGGCGCTACGTGCTGCCGGGAACGGACCGGGTCGACGTCCTGCTCAACGCCTTGACCCTGGCCTGGGACCACCACGAAACCGAGACCATCGTCCTCAGCGGTGGGCAAACCTGCTCGCCGGAAGGCTGCTGCCCATAGGGCATGTCTCCTAACCGCGGGGGCGTAGCTGCGTCGTCGGCATCGGCGGCGCCGGGAGCGTGGACGTCCACGCGGACGGGAAGTCGCCAAACCGGCCACCGCGAAGCTCTTCGCGTTCGCGCTGCCAGGTGGCTCGGAAGTCCACGATCTCGTCGTGGCTGCGCCCGACGAAGTTCCACCACATCAGGATCTGTTCGCCGAGCGGTTCGCCGCCGAGGATCAGCAGACGCGCGTCCGTGGGTGCCGAGAGCACGATCTGTCGCCGACCGCGAGGGACGAAGACGATCTCCCCCGGTTCGGCGACCGCGCTCGCGGCCTGCACGACGCCGGTGTCGCAGAGGAAGCCGTGCTCGTGCGCGGGATCGACGTCCACGGCCACCGTGTGGCCGGCGGGCAGCACCAGTTCGGCGCCGATCAGCGCGGTGTGCGTCGACACCTGAGACTGCACGCCGAAGAGCGAACCGAGGAACACCCGTGCGACGGCGCCGTCGAGATCCGTCGCCTCGGGCACGTAGTGGGCGAACGACGGCTCGACGAACCGGGCCGACTCCGGCAGCGCGAGCCAGAGCTGGACACCGTGCAGGACGGTGGTGGCTGGGGTGGAGAACTCCGAGTGCGCGATGCCGGAGCCTGCGGTCATCAGGTTCAGTTCGCCGGGACGCACCATCGCGTGTGCACCGGTGGTGTCGCGGTGCTCGACCTCGCCGGTGAACAGCCAGGATGCGGTGGCCAGGCCCGTGTGCGGATGCCCCGGCACCTGCATGCCGCCGCTGGCGGCGACGCCGTCGGCGAGCTCCCGAGCCGACCCGACACTGTCCGGGCCGTAGTGGTCGACGAAGCACCAGGCACCGATCAGCGACTGCCGCCGCTGCGGCAGGCTCCGGCGGACTCCCATCGCGCGCGGCCCGCCCAACGGGACCTCGGTGAACGGGAGAACGAACGGGTCCATCTAGCTGCGTGCGGCCAGGGAGTCGAGCAGCTCCTCGCAGGCGGTCTGCGCCTTGCGGCAGGTCTCCGAGGTGAGCCGGGCGTGCATGTGCATGGAGGCGTGGCGGGCCGATTCGTGCGCGCACGCGTCCAGCACCGCCACCGCGGCGCGGAGGATGGTGGGCGCGGCGGACTGCTCCCACCCGGCGTGGCGGGACAGCGTCTTCACCGCGGCGTCGACGATGTCCGCGCAGTCCAGGCAGGTGCGCACGCACTCGCGCATGTCCTTGATCTGGCCCTCGTTGAGGCTCGCATCCGCACAGACCGAGGCCGCCTGCGAGGCGGTCTGCAGCGCGCCGAGCGCCGCGTCGAGCTTCTTGCGGTCGATCAGTCCGAATCCGGTCGGGTGCACGTCCATGATCTGACGGGCGATCGAGGGCGCCATGGTGCTTCTCCAATGTCGAGTTCGGCGGGCCAGGGCCCATTCTTCCCCGTCCGGCGCCTCCGTGACGCCATGGATTAGGTGACCCTTACAACCTTCAGTGGGCGGAGCCTGCGGCGTCCGGACCCGTCGAGTCGCCGTGCTCCACCAGGCCGCCCACGTGTCCGATCACGATCCGCTGCCGGGCCTCGTCCAGATACCAGTAGATCCGCAGGATCGACTTGTCCGCCCCGTGGCCGCGGGCGATGTGCGGGCCGAGGACGATCGAGCGGCCTTCGTAGGACCGGGTGTAGCGGTCCACGTTCGGCAGTTGGGCACCGTGCAGACCGCCGTGGTATCCGCTGCAGCGCTGCTGGAACGCCTCGTGCGGTCCGTCGACGAGCTCGCCGCTCGCCCAGTCGGCCCCGATCTGCTCCATCAGGAGCAGGTTCGCGAGCACGCGCTCGGGGTCGTCGTAGCTGCTGCGGCCTGCGGAGGTGAACGCCTCCTCGAGAAGCACGAGGTGCGGGCAGCGTTCGCGGGCAACCCGGACCGCCTCGACGACGCAGACGGGAATCAGGTCCTCGATCGGCATCGCCGGCTGCGGGCGCCCGGTCACGCGCGACGCCGCGAAGTTCGCGACGGGCTCGGCGATCGATCGGGCCCGCGCCTCGGCGGCCTCGCAGGCGGTGTTCAACGCGTCGATCTCCAGGCGGGCGTCGGCCAGCTCGGCCTCCAGCGCCGCGATCCGCTGCTGCTGACGTTCGTGGTCGGCGCACAGGTCCAGCCAGACCGACCGGTCGACCGGGTCGACGACGGTCGTGTTGGCGAGGGTCGCGCGGGCCACGGCGGCCTGCGCGGCGGAGGCGCGGGAGCTGTGGGCGTGTTCTTCGCGCCGTAGCCGCTGGCGCAGTTCCGGCTCGGCGATGGACAGCGCGGAGAGCCGGCCGAGGGTGTCGAACAGTTCCCCGCCCATGCCCTCGCGGCCGAGGTAGGCGAGGCTGCCCCCGACGTACGCGCGGTGGAAGTACGGGTCGTCCCCGACGGCGAAGCCGGGCCAGTACATGCGCACGGCGCCGGAGTAGCAGGACAGCGTCTTGCCGATGGCGTCGGTGACCGCGTAGCTGGACTGCAGGTCGACCTCGACGACGTGCGCGAGGCCGAGCAGGCGGTCCGCGGCTCGGGCACGGTCCAGGAACGGCTCGCCCTCGGAGTCGTGCGAGATGGCCAGCACCGGCAGGCGACGCTCCCGGCTGGTCAGGAACCGCACGTACTCCGGGACCTCGGGGACGGTGAGCATCCAGGGCCGGTCGATGCGGCGGTCGTCGATCCGCACGTCGAGACGGTCCACCACGCGGCGGACCACGGGCGGGCGGTGGGGAGCGACCTTGGGCCTGGTGACCAGCCCCTCCCGAGGCGAGAACAGCCCGACGCGCACCCGTAGCCAGGCCTCGCCGTCCTCGACGCCGATGTCGATGTGCGTGCGCCAGCGCCAGGTGGCGTCCTCGGCGTCCGGCTGGTCGACCTCGAACCCGACCAGTCCGCCCGCCTCGCCGAACAGGCTCTCCCACTCGATCGCGTAGTCCGCGGTGCGCGCCGAGCCGCCGGTCAGCGGGCTCGGGGTGACCTTGAAGCGGTCCCGCAGCCAGCCGGCGACGGCCTCGACGGCACGGTCGAGCGCGGCTGGTCCGAGGTCGTGGGGCAGCGGCAGATGCGTCGCGTAAATGGTCTGCATGCCATTCCCCGGGGTTTGAGGTACGCGCGAGAGCCCTGCCGCACCTTCGGAGCGGGCGCCACCGCGGTTGCCTTACTTGCAAGTAGCAACCTAGCGAAAGTCCCGAGAACGGGCACCGGTCACGACCTGCAGGGGCCTGAACACCTCGGCGACGAGGCTGATCACCCCCTCCGCCGTCTCCAGCCGTCCGCGGACGATCAGCGCGGCGGAGTCCCGGGCGACGCGCCGCTGCCGGGTCCACAGGCCGGGCGAGCAGATCACGTTGAGCATCCCGGTCTCGTCCTCGAGGTTCAGGAAGATCGTTCCGGCCGCGGTCTGCGGCTGCTGCCGGTGGGTGACGACCCCGGCCACCTGCACCCGCTCCCGGTTCCGGCGCCCGCGCAGATCCGCGATGGACAGGATCTCGGGGGCCAGGAGGTTCCGGACGTGCTCCATGGGGTGCCCGTCCGGGGTGATCCCGGTGGCCCACAGGTCCGCCATGGTCCGCTCCAGGGGCGCCAGGTCCGGCAGACTCGGCGCCCGTTCGCCGAGCACGGTGCCTGCCAGCCGGTCCGGGCTCGCCTGGGCGACGGCACCGGCCGCCCACAGCGCCTCCCGACGCTCCAGGCCGAGACAGTCGAACGCGCCGGCGGTGGCCAGCGCCTCGATGCGGGCGGCGCCGGCCCCGGTCCGCAGGGCAAAGTCGGCGAGGTCGGCGTACGGGCGGCCCGCCGCGATGCGCTCGGCGAGGTCGTCGCCGATGGACCGGACCGAGTTCGTTCCGAGCCGCACCGCGGCCCTGCCCCAGGAGGCCTCCGTTTCGCCACTCTCCGACGGCAGAGTCCCCGGCCCGGCCGGTTCCAGCGATGCCCCGGCGGACGAGACGTTCACGTCCGGCCGGAGCACCTCGACCCCGTGCCGGCGGGCATCGGCGACAAGGGACTGCGGCGAGTAGAAGCCCATCGGCTGGGCGTTGAGCAGCGCCGCACAGAACGCCGCCGGGTACCGCAGCTTGAACCAGGAGGACGAGTAGACCAGCAGCGCGAAGCTGATCGAGTGGCTCTCGGCGAAGCCGAAGTTCGCGAACGCGGCGATCAGGTTGAAGATCTGGTCCGCCGTCGCCCCGGTGATCCCGTGGGTGCGCTCCATTCCCTCGTACAGCTCGGCCTGCAGCGCGGCGATCTGCGCCGCGGAGCGCTTGGACCCGACGGCGCGGCGGACCCGGTCCGCCTGAGTCGGCGTGCAACCGGCCGCGTCGACGACCATCTGCATGAGCTGTTCCTGGAACATCGGCACGCCGAGAGTGCGGCGCAGGCAGTTCTCCAGGGACGGGTGCGGATAGGTAATCGGTTCCTTGCCCGCGCGCCGCCGGATGAACGGGTGCACCGAGCCGCCCTGGATGGGGCCGGGGCGGATCAGCGCGATCTCCAGCACCAGGTCGTAGAAGCAGCGCGGTTGCAGCCGCGGCAGGGTGGCCATCTGCGCGCGGGACTCCACCTGGAACACCCCGACGGAGTCCGCGCGGCAGAGCATGTCGTAGACCTCGGGGTCCTCCTTGGGGATCGTCTCGAGCGTCCACTCGACACCGTGGTGGTCCCGAACGAGGTCCAGGCACCCGTGCAGCGCGGAGAGCATGCCGAGGCCCAGCAGGTCGAACTTGACGAGGTTCACCAGCGGCGACGCGCAGTCGTCCTTGTCCCACTGCACGACAGTGCGGTTCTCCATCCGCGCCGGCTCGACGGGCACGACCTCGATCACCGGCCGGTCGCAGATGACCATGCCACCGGAGTGGATGCCCAGGTGGCGCGGGAAGTTCGCGACCTGCCCGGCGAGCTCCATCACCTCGGCCGGGACCTCGTCGTCCGTGACCGCCGAGCCCTCGTCGGCCGGCAGGGCATACCGATGGACGCCCTTGGAGAAGGCGTCCTGGGCGCCGGTGGAGTACCCGAGCGCCTTGGCCATGTCTCGCACGGCAGAACGCGGCCGGTACGAGATGACGTTGGCGACCTGCGCGGCGTGCCGGCGGCCGTACCGGGCGTAGACGTGCTGGATGACCTCCTCCCGCCGCCCGGACTCGATGTCGATGTCGATGTCCGGCGGCTCGCCTCGCTCGGGCGAGAGGAAGCGCTCGAACAGCAGCCCGTAGTAGACGGCGTCCACGGCGGTGATGCCGAGCGAGTAGCAGACTGCCGAGTTGGCCGCCGAGCCGCGGCCCTGGCAGAGGATGTCCTGGCTGCGGGCGAACTCGACGATCTCGTGGACGATCAGGAAGTACCCCGGAAAGTCCAGCTTCTCGATCATCTCCAGTTCGTGGTCCAGCTGCGCCCACGCGCCGGGCTGCCGCTCGGCGTCCCGCGACCCGTACCGTTCCGTGGCGCCACGCTCGGTCAGCTCGCGCAGCCAGGTCATCGCCGTGTGCCCGGCCGGCACCGGAAAGTCCGGCAGGCGTGGGCGAATCAGCGCCAAGTCGAAGGCGCACTCCGCGCCCAGGGCCGCGGCACGGGCGACCGCACCGGGATGGCGGGCGAATCGCGCGGCCTGCTCGGCACCCGAGCGCAGGTGCGCCGTGCCGGCCGCGGGCAGCCACCCGGCCAGCTCGTCCAGCGAACGCCGGGCGCGGACCGCGGCCAGTGCCGTGGCCAGCCGTCGGCGGTCCGGTGCGGCGTAGTGCGCGTTGGCGGTGGCGACGGTGGACACACCGAAACGAGCCGCCAGCGCGCCGAGGGCGTCGACGTGTTCGGCATCCGTGGGATGCCCGTGGTCGGTGAGCTCGACAGCTACGTTTCCCTTGCCGAATAGGGCAATCAGCCGGTCCAGCTCCCGTGCGCCGGCCGCTGCACCGCCCGCCGAAAGCGCGGAGGGGACGGTGCCCTTGCGGCAGCCGGTGAGGACCAGCCAGTGCCCGCCGGCGGCCGCGCCGAGCGCCTCGAGGTCGTACACCGGACGGCCCTTCTCCCCGCCTGCGGCGTACGCGTCGCTGATGGCGGTGGACAGCCGGGCGTACCCGTCCGGGTCTCGCGCGAGCACCACCAGGTGGGTGCCCTCCGGATCTGCCACACCGTTCTGAGGCCGCGTCAGATCGAGACTGAGCTCGGAGCCGAAGATGGTGGGCAGCCCGTACCGCGCCGCAGCCTCCGCGAAGCGGACCACCCCGTAGAAGCCGTCGTGGTCGGTGAGCGCGAGCGCGGACAGGCCGAGCCGGACGGCCTCCTCCACCAGCTCTTCCGGGTGGGAGGCGCCGTCGAGGAAGCTGAAGTTGCTATGGGCGTGCAGCTCGGCGTACTCGACGGCCACCTCGCCCGCGGCGAGGTCCGGCCGCGGCCGGTACGGAGCGCGCCGCGTGCTGCCGGGCCGCTCCGGCGGCCGGTTTCGCCCCGCCGGTTTGAACTTTCCGGACAGCCGCTGCTCGAGTTCGTGCCAGGGCATGACCGGGTTGTCGAAGCCCATCAGTCGGCCCTGCTCTCAGTCATAGATCGCTTCCACAGACCAGCGGTCCCCTTCGAGCATCAGCAGCCAGCCGATGCCATCGGTGGTGGCGACCTGGAAGCGGACCCGCACCCGCGCCGCTCGCGCGTCCCACCAGCGCTCCTCGGCCGGCCACGGCCCGGCCCAGGACAGGACACGGCGCGGCAGGTCCTGCCCGACGCACAGCCGCTCCGGGACGCCGGAAACGGCGAACCGCGCAGTGACCGAGATGGGCGCACCGGCCTCGTCGAACAGACGCGCCTGCACCGGAACCGGCGGAACGAGGGCGGGGCTGGGTTCGGGCACCCGGCCGGGCCAGGGGCCGTCCGCCGGAGCGGGATCGCGCGGGTCTCCCCACGCGACGTACCGGACGCGCTCCCCCGGCCCGCGCCCGCCGCCGAGCACCGCGGTGACCACGGCGGGCTGGCCGAGCATGCCCTGCACTCGCGCCAGCGCCCGCCCGGCCCGCTTCGCCGCCTCCGCGTCCGCACCCGTGGCCGACCACAGCCCGAGCTGGTCCCCACCGTGCTCGACGACCTCCTCCGGCGTCAGCCGCAGCACGGCGATGCCGGAGGTCGGTCTCGGTGCGGACCCGCGCTGCCCCCTACCGGTGTGATTGAGCCAGCCGTCCAACTGCCAGCGCACCCGCTCGGCGATGGCCTCCGGGGTGAGCACGCCCTCGTGCCGCCACACCCGTGCGTGCGACTGCCCATGCTCGGTGGCGGCCTCCACCGTCAGCCGAATGCAGCCCAGCCCGGCGGCGACCAGCCGCGCGTGCAGCGCGTCGGCGAGTGGACGCGCGGCGAACGCCGCCTGCTCCACGGTGTACGCGGGGGGATCCAGTTCGACGTGGACCATCAGCTCCGGCGCGGGGCGCCGAGCGTCCGGCGGGAGCGGATCCAACCCACGGGCGAGGCGGTGGAAGTGGGCGCCCTCGGCACCGAAGCGGGCGAGCACGTCCGGCGCCGGCAGGCACGCGAAGTCCCCCAGGGTGCGCAGACCCAGCCGCCGCAGCAGGTCCACCAGGTCCGGCCGCTCGATCGCGGCGAGCGGATGGTCGGCGAGGAACGCGGGCGTCTGGCCGGCCGCCACCACCTGCCCCGAGCGGGCGGCGAGCGTGGCCGCGAAGGCACCCTCGGCCACGCCCGCCCTGCACCGATCCCCCGGGCCCGCCGCGGAGGCCTCCTCGGCCAACCGTGCCGCCGCCGGCGCGTCCCCTCCGAAGAAGCGCGCCGGCCCACGAGCGGCGACCGTGCAGAGTCCCGGCCGGACGACCTCCACCCCCGGCGCCACCGCCTCCACGGCGACCACGACGGGCTCGAAGGCCCGCGCCTCCTCGGCCAGGTCCCGGTCCAGCACCGCGAGGTCCGGGCAGCGGTACTGCGCCTCCCTGCGCCGCAGCCCCCGGCGCACCCCGGCCGCGCGGGCGTTCGCCGTGCAGGCGAGCACCGTGCCGCCGGACAGCACAGCGGCGGGCCGGTGCGGATCCAGGCCGGCGGCGGTGGCCGCGGTGAGCACCGGCCAGTCCGGCGACCACACGGCGATGGTCCGCCCGGCGAGAGTTGCGGTAGGAGTGGGCACCCGCTCACTGTGCTCGAACATACGTTCGAAAGTCAAGGGCGATCTGGCGCGTCCCACCCAACACTCCGCGCCCAGACGCTCGGACCTGCAGCCGGCGCTCCCGCAGCCGCCCGTGACCCTCCCCCAAACCCTCCCAGCCGCCCTGCACCGCCGCAAACCGCACGTCCGCGCCCGGCCACGGCCCGGCGGACACCAGCACCGCGCCGAAGCGCCGCGCCCGCGCCGAGGCGGCCCGCGCGTCCGCGGACGACAGGTCGCTCGACGGCGCGACGACCACCAGGTCGAACCCGTCCACCAGCGCCCCGACCACCCGCGCAAACGACGACCCGGGAGCCGGCACCAGCGCGAGACGCCGTAGATCCACCCCCGCCTCGGCGGCGGCGGCCAGCCCCAACCCGGGCGCACCCACCAGCGCACACCAACAGCCCCCCGCCGACGCCCCGGCCAGCAGGTTCAACAACAGCGTGCTCCCACCCGCCGCAGGAGGGGCCGCATAGCCCGCCCCATCGACGCGCAGCCCACGCCCCAGCCCCACCGGTCCACCCAGGGCAACCTCCACCGTGCAGCCTCGCCGCAGACCGCCGCCGAGCAGCAGCGGCGCCAACTGCTCGGACACCGGCACGACCGCCTCGACCGGCGCCACAGCCGACGCCCGCGAAACCACCCCGGGCGGGAGGCGCGCAAGAAGTTCTGCAACGGAAGCGGGCATACTCCATCGTCGAACAAATGTTCGAGAATGAAAAGCCTGTCTCACCCCACGAGGAGACTGCCCCGAGACAGCACACCCATCCCACCAGCCCCTCCCTCATGTGACCTCCTGGTCGCCAACTGCGCTGTACAGCCCAGCCGGCGACGAGAACGCCTGCTCCCACGGCGTGGCGTCACACGGAGCGCTGTACAGCCGAACTGGAGACCCACGCCGGGAGGCCTTCACTTCCCTCCCGGCGATTCGACGGCCGACTGTCCGGCGTGGCGTCACGCGCAGCGCTGTACAGCCAAGCGGGCGAGAGAGCACCGGAGCCACGAACACCGACGGCCCCGCCGCCTCCCCCGTCAGCCGGATCGCCCCCGACGACGCTCCGCTGTCCGCGCCATGCCCGCGCGTACCCGGTGTACCAGGAGGTGCTGCTGGTGGACTTCGCGCCAACCCCAGCGGATCACCTCTAGTCCGTCGTCCCGCATCTCCTGCTCGCGCTGCTTCTCGTCACGGATGACGTCGAGCGTCGTGCGATTTCCATCGGGGGCGTACTTCGACTGACCGTCGGCCTCGCCCCACAGGTCGTCGGCCCAGACGAAGTCCCCGCGGATCCGGCGGCCGCTGCTCAACACCCTCTCCACCTGGGTCTGCGGAGGCGGGAGCCCGTGGAGGTGGAACACGACGCGCGACGCCGATTCCAGCGCGGACTCCGCCGCCGCGTCCGCGAATCCAAAGGTCATCCTGGCCTGCTCTATCCCCGGCCTGCCCGCCGCCGATTCCAGGATCCGCTGCAACTCCTCTGGATCGACAAGCCCGCGATGCAGAGCGCAATCGACGGGCACCACTCCGTCCATGAACGGCAACTCCGCGGCGAGGTCCAGCAACGTGCGGGCAGGCGAGGTCAGCGGGATCCCATGCCTCCGCGTCCTGTGGCCGTCGGGGAGCGGCGCCTGCCGCAGCAGGTACCCGTCCCGGTGAATTCCGTGCACGACTTCGTCGTCGGTCAACAGCACCACCTCGTCCGGCGGCTCGACTAGGAAGTCCAGCCCGTACAACCGAGCCGACGACGCCGCAGCGGCGAGGTAGCGCGGTGTCAGAGACAGCAGAACGGCAGCGCACTGGAGCGCGTGCCACTGCACGGGATCCTTCTTTGCCGCGGCGAAGTCGTCGGCCGTGGCGTACACGCCGTAGCGCAGTCGGATCCAGTGGCCGCGTTCGACCATGCGACGGATCCGATAGTCGTCGTAGCCCATCGCCCGCGCGTGATCCTTGGTGAACACGCGGTGCATCGAGCCGATTCGAGTCGTCATGGCCGTGGAGAGTGCCGGCGCCCTCCGACAGTAAAGCGGCTTGTCCGGCTTTGTCTGGGCGCGAGTGGCGTCTCCCCTTCGCGGCTGGAGACCCGACGGTCCATTCGCCCGGCGTGGCGTCGCACGCAGCGCTGTACAGCCCAATTGGAGAGCTCGCCCGTAGGTCATTCCTTCGCTGTTGGAGACCCGACGGTCCATTTGCCCGGCGTGGCTTCGCACGCAGCGCTGTACAGCGCGGTTGGCGATTACGCAGGGCCCCGGCCGTGGGGGCCGAAAACGCGAACGGGAGCCGTCCGGCTCCCTCTCTTTCAAGGTATAGCGGCACCCGGGGCTTGCCGCAAGGCCGGGATGATGGCGCACAGTAGGCGCCTAACCAGGGGGATTCTTCTGACTGTCTTCGACTTGCCGGCCAATCTCGCGGCCAAGGCCGACCCGGCGCTGATCGCCGCCGACGAGCGGCACTTTGCGGCCATCGCCGCGAGCCTCGAGGACTCGATCGCCGACCTCGCCGGCAGGCTCGAGGCCGAGTTGGCCAAGCCCATCGTCAAGGGCCAGGCGGCGCTGAACCGGGACCTCGAGGTCTACCGCCTCACCGCCCGACTGCGCACGCTGCGCCGCTACGGCCTGGACCTGTGCCTCGGCCGCATGGTCGCCGAGAACGACGAGACCACCTACGTCGGCCGTCTCGGCCTGACCGACGCCGCCGGCACCCGTCTGCTGATCGACTGGCGCACCCCGGCCGCCGAACCCTTCTTCGGCGCGACCCACGCCAACCCGATGGGCCTGGCCAGCCGCCGGCGCTACCGCTGGGCTGCAGGCGCGATCGTCGACTACTGGGACGAGGTGTTCGCCACCGACGCCCTCGCCGGACACGCCGCCCTCGACGACCAGTCCGCGTTCATCGCCAGCCTCGCCGGCTCCCGCACCGAGCGCATGCGCGACGTACTCGCCACCATCGCCGCGGACCAGGACGCGATCATCCGCGCCGGATCCCGCGGCGCGCTGGTCGTCGACGGCGGTCCGGGAACGGGCAAGACCGTCGTCGCCCTGCACCGCGCCGCCTATCTCCTGTACTCCGACCCGCGGCTCGAGCAGCGCCGTGGCGGCGTCCTGGTCGTCGGCCCGAGCCGCCCGTACCTGGACTACGTCTCCGACGTCCTGCCCAGCCTGGGCGAAGAGGGCGTACGCACCTGCGTCCTGCGCGACCTGCTCCCCGAAGGGCCCGACGCCGAGGCCGAGGCCGACCCCGAGGTAGCCCGCCTCAAGGCCACCGGAGACCTCGGCAAGGCGATCGACGCCGCCGTCGCGCTCTACGAGGACCCGCCCACCACGCCGATGGTCGTCGAGACGGACTGGGCCGACGTACGACTGCGCGCCGAGGACTGGGCCGACGTCTTCGACGCACCGGCCCCCGGCACGCCGCACAACGACGCCCGCGAGCAGATCTGGGACGAACTCGTCGCGCGGATCTCCGAGCGAGTCCAGCAGCACCTCGACGACACCTGGACGGAGGAGGGCGAGGACGACGAGAAGCCGTTCTCCCCCGCCCTGCTGCTCCGCTCGCTGCGCAAGAACACCGACCTGGTCACCACGCTGCACCGGGCCTGGCCACTGCTCGAGCCGAACGACATCGTCACGGACCTCTGGGCGGTGCCCGCCTACCTGAAGAAGTGCGCGCCCTGGCTGTCCGCGGAGGAACGCGCCGTCCTGAAGCGGGACGAGGGCTCGCCCTGGACCGTCGCCGATCTCCCCTGGCTCGACGCCGCCCGGCAACGGCTCGGCGACCCCCTGGCCGCCCAGCACAACGCGCGCCGCACCGTTGTCACGGAGTTCGCCCGCGAGGAGATGGCGAAGGTCGTCGACGACATCATCGCGGCCGACGACGACGGCGAGGGCGCCGTGACGATGCTGCACGGCGACGACCTGCGCGGCGCCCTGGTCGACGAACGCGGAGTCGCGGCAGCAGACCCGGACACGCTCGCCGGACCGTTCGCGCACATCGTCGTCGACGAGGCTCAGGAGCTCACCGACGCGCAGTGGCAGATGCTCTTGGCGCGCTGCCCCTCGCGCAGCTTCACGATAGTCGGCGACCGAGCCCAGGCCCGCCACGGATTCACCGAGTCCTGGCACGAACGCCTGAAGCGGATCGGTCTCGAGCGGGTGGAGTTGGCGTCGCTGACGGTGAACTACCGCACGCCGCAGGAAATCATGGCCGAGGCGGAACCGGTGATCCGTGCCGCGATTCCGGACGCCAACGTCCCGACGTCCATCCGCAGCAGCGGAATCGAGGTCCGCTACGAATCGACCACGGAGCGCGACACGATCCTCGCCGGGTGGCTCGCCGACCATCCCGAGGGAATCGCCTGTGTCATCGGCGATCCGGACTTCCCGGCACGGCCGCGGGTGCGGTCGCTGTCCGCGGCGGAGTCGAAGGGCCTCGAGTTCGACCTGGTCGTCCTCGTCGATCCGGACGCGTTCGGCGACGGGATCGAAGGCGCGGTGGACCGCTACGTCGCGATGACCCGCGCCACCCGCCAGCTGGTCGTTCTGACGAGGGGTCAGCCCGGCAGCAGGTTCTCGCCCTCGAAGATGCCGAGCGCCTCGCAGTAGAACTCCAGGCCGATGCCGTTGGGGTCGCGGAAGTACAGGCTGTCCTCGACCCCGCGGTCCGGCCCGAGGTAGTCGATGCCGGCCTCGTCGAGCTTGGCCTTCATCGCCGCGAACCCGGCGGCGTCGATGGACAGCGCGATGTGCTGCACGCCGCCGATGGTCTCCATGAAGTCCGGGTGGTCGTGGCCGGGGAAGTCGAAGAACCCGAGCAGCGTGCGGTTGCCGACGTCGAAGAAGAAGTGCGAGGAGCCCTTGTAGTCCCGGTTCTCCACCAGTTCGACGAGCGGGAAGCCGAGGAACTCCTGGTAGAACCGCACGGTCGCTTCGACGTCGGAGCAGATCAGCGCGAAGTGGTGGACCCCACGTGTGGGCGGCGCGGCACGGTCTTCCTCGCGCAGATACGTCTTGCGGAGCTGTCCAAGCCGTTCGCGAACGGCTTCCAGTTCGGCACCCTCGGGCTGCGGCATGTCGTCGAGCCTATGTGGTCGGGAGGACATGTGGCGTAGCCCATCGCCGGGCCGGCAACCCCGCACCCGCGTGGTACGACAGAGGCAATTAACCCGTCACAGGAGCACCCATGGCCGACCTCGCCTCGATCACCAGCCTGCTGTTCGTCCCCGGCCACCGCCCCGACCGGTTTGCGAAGGCGGCCGGCGCCGGCGCCGGCGCGATCATCCTCGACCTCGAGGACGCCGTCGCCCCGGACGACAAGCCCGAGGCGCGCAAGCACGTGGTCGAGTGGCTCGACGGCGGAAACGGGGGCATCGTGCGGATCAACCCGCCGGGCACCCCCTGGTACGGCGCCGACCTCAAGGCAGTCGAGGGCCACTGCGTCATGCTCCCCAAGGCGGAGACCCCCGAGCAGGTCGCCGAGGTTGTGGCCTCCACCGGCGCCTCGGTGATCCCGCTCGTCGAGACCGCCCTGGGCGTCCTCAACGCGCACGCGATCCTCTCCGTCCCCGGCGTCGTCCGCGCAGCCTTCGGCTCGATCGACCTCTCCGCACAGCTCGGCGTGGACCCCAACGACCACCAGGCCTTCCTCGCGGCCCGCTCCCACCTCGTCCTGGCCAGCGCCGCAGCGGGCGTCGGTGGCCCGGTCGACGGCGTGACGGTCGACGTCAAGGACGAGGCCCGACTCACCGCCGACTCCACCCACGGCGCGAGCCTCGGTTTCACCGCCAAGATGTGCATCCACCCCGCGCAGCTCGAGATCGTGCACACCACCTTCCGGCCCACCGAGGAAGAAATCGTCTGGGCCAAGCGCGTGATGGAGGCCGCCGGCGGCGGTGCCGTGACCACGCTCGACGGCAAGATGGTCGACAAGCCGGTCGTCGACCGCGCCCGCCGGATGCTGGAACGCGTCGCAGAGTAGGAACGGCACCTACTCGACTCCTCCGTTTTGGACAAGGCAGCGGGCCACGCGGGGGCGTAACGTCGTAGCGTGCTCGCCCATCGGCTCGCCCCGCCGCCTCCGAACACGCGGTCGCACCCGTACCGCGGCCTGTCCATGCAGGAAGTCGACTTCCCGCTCGACGAGCAGAAGATCCTCGACTTCCTCGACGGCCGGGAGGTCTACCGCCGCACGGAGTTCCTCGTCCTGCGCAACGGCACCGAGACCGCGCTGATCCAGGTGGCCAAGGACGACTACGAACCCCTCTTCGCCCCCGTCACCGACGCCCTGGTACTGGCGCTCGGCGACGACATCGCCTACGTCGAGGACAGCTGCGTCGACGTAGGCAACGCGACCGCGCTCGCATGCGCCGCGGTACCCGGCAAGCTCGCCACCGTCGTCGTCGGGATGTTCTCCCACGTCAACTTCATCTACGCCCCCGCGCCGATCCCCATCCGCGTCACCGAGGTCGTCCCGCCCTACCCGCCGAAGCTGTTCGCCCAGGCCACCCAGGTCGTCGAGTTCGACGAGGACCTCCCGCCGATCGAGCTGATTCTCGACGCGGTGCAGGTCGCCGATCTGGTCGACGCGAACCCGGCGCAGACCTACCTGCTCCCCTGCCGCGGCTCCGGATCGGCGCCCGACGGCGCAACCGTGGAGTTCCTCGACACCCGCCCGGCCGACCGCAAGGACTGGCTGATGATCGGGTGCGAGCGCTCCATGCAGTTCCACCGCCACTTCTACGGCGACGAGCCCGCACAGGTCGACCTGTGCCCGAAGACCCGCCTGCTCGAGGACCCGGCGTTCCGTGCGAGCGGCGATCTCGCACTGATCAAGTGCTGCCTCATCGAGCGCGGCCTCGAAGTCACCGACAAGACCGTGGTGGTGCCCTGGGGCGCCAACCTCGACGAGATCCGCGCCGGCCTGCGCCGCCTGCTCATGGGAGAAGAGGCGTGAGCTCGCATCTGACGGACTCTCAGCTGTTCGGACACCTGTGGACCACCCCCGAACTGCACGCCATGTTCGACGACCGCGGCCGCACCCAGGGTTGGCTCGACGTCCTCGTCGCCCTGGCGAGCGCGCAGGAAGAGGTCGACCTCCTCCCGCAGGGCATCGCCGCCGTGATCGCCGAGTACGCCGACGTCGACAAGCTCGATCTCGCGAAGGTCGCCGAGGGCACTCGCGCCACCGGCCACTCCACCCTCGGGCTCATCCAGGAGCTGCGCCGCATCCTTCCGCCCGAGGCCCGCGAGTGGGTCTACTACGGCGCCACCGTCCAGGACGTCACGGACACCGCCACCGCACAGACCACCAAGCTGGTCCTCGGCATCGTCCGCCGCGACCTGCGCCGCCTGATCGCCGCCACCGCGGCACTCGCCAAGGCCCACCGCGACACCGTCATGTGCGGCCGCACCCACGGCCAGCCCGGCCTGCCGATCACCTTCGGCTTCAAGGCCGCCGTGTGGACCGACGAGCTGTCCCGTCATCTCGAGCGCATCGAGCAGGCCGGCCCGCGCCTCGACGTCGTCCAGCTCGGCGGGGCACTCGGCACCATGGAGTTCTGGGGCGAGAAGGCGCCGGCCCTGCTCGACGCCTTCGCCGAGCACACCGGGCTCGGGGCGCCAGCCGTCCCGTGGATTACCGCGCGGGACCGAGTCGCGGAGTTCGTCGGGCTGTTGGCCATGGTGACCGGAACCCTCGGAAAGATCGGCAACGAGATCTTCGAACTTTCCCGCCCCGAGATCGCCGAGCTCGCGGAGCCGTTCACGCCCGGCACGGTCGGCAGCATCACCATGCCGCACAAGCGCAACCCCGAGATCTCCGAGCACCTCGACACGCTCGCCCGCCGCGTCCGTCTCGACGCCGCCTCCACCTTGGAGGGTCTCGTGGCGCTGCACGAACGCGACGGACGGTCCTGGAAGGCCGAGTGGTTGGCGGTTCCCGAGGCCTGCCAGCTCACCGGCGCCGCGCTCCAGTTCGCGATCCGCCTGCTCGAGGGCCTGCAGGTCGACGGCGTCCGCATGCGCGCCAACCTCGAGCGCATGCGCGGCTACCTGCTCTCCGAGCCGCTGATGCGCGCGCTGGCCGACCGCATCGGCAAGCACGCCGCCCACGAGGAGATCTACGCCGCCGCGATGGCCGGCCTGGACCAAGGCGTCGACCTCACCGAAATCATCGCCGCCAAGGGTCTCCTGACTCAGGATCAGATCGAGGCGGCCACCGACCCCACCAAGGCGCTGGGCAGCGCCCAGACCTTCGTGGATCGCGTCCTCGCCCGACACGAGGCCACCCGATGACCTCCACCCCTACTCAAGGCGTCCGCTCATCCGAGCGCTATCGCTCACCCTTTGGCGGACGCCCCGCGGGGTCGGTGGGCGGGTGAGCCTCGCAGGGCGGCCGCGGGCGCGCCTGGCCACTTTGCCGACGCCCCTACGCCCGGCGGAGCGACTTTCAGCGGCCGTCGGCGCGGAGATCTGGTTCAAGCGCGACGACCTCACTGGGCTCGGGCTCGGCGGCAACAAGGTCCGCACACTCGAGTTCGTGATCGGAGCGGCGATCGACGACGGCGCCGACACCCTCATCACCGGCGGCGGCCCGAGCTCGAACTGGACGATGCTTGCAGCCCTCGCCGCGCGGACCCGCGGGCTCGACGCGATCTTGGCGATCTACGGCGACCCGGTGCCACTCGTCGGCAACCTCGCGTTGGCCGAACTGGCCGGGGCCCGGATCGAGTTCACCCGCAGCCCGGCGCGCGAGTCGGTCGAGGAGACCATCGAAAAGCTGGCCGCAGAGGTGCGCACCGACGGCCGAACTCCGTACCTGCTGGGCCGCGGCGGCGCAAGCCCCGTCGGCGCTCTCGGGTACGTCGCCGCCACCACGGAGCTCGCCGAGCAGCTGCACACACACGACCTGACGCCCAGTCAGCTTTGGCTGTCCACCGGCTCCTGCGGCACCCAGGCCGGTCTCGAAGCGGGCGCCGCGTGGCTCCGCCCGAGCTACCGCGTCCACGGGGTCAGCGTGAGCCGACCAGTCGAACAGTGCATCCCCCGCATCCGAGACATCGCCACCCAAGCCGCCGCCTTGATCGGCACCCCGCCCCCTACCGACGACCCGATCGTGCACGAACAAGCCCTGCGCGCCGCCGCCTACGGCCAGCCGTCCCCCGCCGCCGATCGAGCCGCGAAGCTCGTCACCCAAACCGAGGGCGTGTTCCTCGATCCCGTCTTCGCCGCCCGCGCGATGGCCGTCCTACTGGAGTCCGACCTGCCCCGCGAACCGATCGTCTTCCTGGTCACCGGCGGTGCCCCCACCCTGTTCGAGCACTAGCCGGAAGCGGACAAAACAGACCTGTCCGAACGGAGGATCCCCTACCCGGTCGATCTACCGATTTACGGAACCCCTGCAACGACATCGCCGGTGCGTGCGTCTCACCCTCGAGTGAGAAACCACCGACCCACCACTGCATTCGGCACCCCTCCGCCGAGAACGCAGCGAGAGGAGATGTCATGCACACCTGTTCCTGGTTCACCTCGAACACCGAGCCGCAGTGCGGGGCACCCGCGCCGCACCAGATCGTCGTCAACACGCCGCTGTACCGGGCCACCGTGTGGTTCTGCGCCGAGCACAAGGCTGCGCAGGAGGCCAACTTCGCCCGCCGTACCGCCCGTATCCCCGCCGCTCGTCGCGGCGAGGTGTTTGTCGGCGAGTAACCCGGCATCCGCCGGCCGGCTCCGGAGTCGCCGGCTATAGGCCCGCGACGTCGCGGGCTTCGGCCAGCAGCGCCGCCTCGACCGCGTCCAGCTCCCGGGCCGGGCTCGCGGCGGCCGCCGCGGCCCCCTGCGCCGCTCGGCGCACGTCGGCGGCCATGCCGCGCACGGTCTCCGGTGCCGCGCCGCCGAGCGTGGTCCGCGAACCCACCACGGCCTTCGGGTCCAGCACGTCGGCGAGGTCCAGTCCGCTGGTGTCCAAGTCCGCGACGCCGATCTCGGCCGCAGCCGCCGCCAGCATCGAGGCGTCGATGTCGACGGCACGCAGGCCTGCGGCCGAGGCGCTGCGCACCACGGCCCCCACGATCCGGTGGGCGCTGCGATAGTCCACCTGGCAGGCGGTCATGAGCTGCTCGGCGAGGTCGGCGGCCTGGGTGAATCCGTTCTCCAGCGCGGCCCACATGCGTTGCGCGTTGACCTCGAGACCGTCCACCACACCGGCCAGCAGGCGGATCTGACGCACCGCCATCTCCATCGCGCGCGGCACCTCGCCGTAGGCGAAGATCAGGTTGTCGCTGCGTGCGGACGGGCTCTTGGTGACCGCGAGCATCCCCGTCAGCCGCCCGATCAGCACGCCGGCCGTGCCGCGCACCATGGTCAACGCGTACGGGTTCCGCTTGTTCGGCATGAGCACGCTGCCCCGGCTGTGGCCGTCGGCCAGGCGCACCCAGTCGAATTCGTCCGACGCCCAGATCTCCAGGTCCTCGGCCAGCTTCGCCGCGGTCACCCCGAGGCTGCTCACCGCCGAGAGGAGCGCGATGAGCCCGTCGGTCTGCCACATCGCGTCGCGGGTGTGCTCGATGACGTCGTCGAAGCCGAGCAGCCCGGCGACCACCCAACGGTCCGGAGTCAGCGCGCTGCCGTTGACTCCGCCGGCGCCGCCCGGGCTGCGGTTCACCCACGCCAGGCAGTCCTCGAGCCGGCGCATATCGCGCAGAACGGCGTAGGAGAAGCTCAGCAGGTAGTGCCCGAAGGTGGAGGGCTGCGAGTGCTGGAGGTACGTCTGCTCGGCCATCCACGTCTCGGCGTGCCGTTCGGCCTGATCGGCGATCGCCTCGGCGAGCACGGCCGCGGCGTCGATCGCCGCGAGCACGTCGCGCCGCAGCCGCAGCCGCATCGCGATCCGCACGGCCTCGCGGCGCGGACGCCCGGCGTTGAGCCAGCCGCCGTCGGTCCCGATGCGGGCGGCGAGCCACTCCTCGCGGCAGTTGTAGAGCTCGCCGAGCGCCGGGTCGTACCCGATCTCGGCGGCGGGGGTGTCCTGGGCTTCGAGCAGCGCGCTGAGCAGTCGCTCCAGCGGCTCGTCGGGGATCACGCCCCGCCGTGCCAGGACGAGCGTGTGCGCAAGGTCGGCCAGGCCAAGGTGGACGTGCAGCAGTTCGGCGTCTGCGACCTCGATCGCGAATCCGCCGGCGATCAGCTCCGGCGCGTACTGCGGCACCGATGACCCCTTATGGCCGTTGCAGCGACTTGACTCCCAGGTACGGCACCAGAGCGTCCGGCACCGTCACCGAGCCGTCCGCCTGCTGGTACTGCTCCAGGATCGCGGCCATCGTGCGTCCGATGGGGAGTCCTGAGCCGTTCAGGGTAGCCGCGGGGGTGGGCTTGCCACCCTGCTCGCGGACCCGGATGCCCGCCCGCCGGGCCTGGAACGTGCTGCAGTCCGAGCACGACGAGATCTCGCGGTAGGTCTGCTGGCTGGGCAGCCACACCTCGATGTCGTAGGTCAGCTGTGCCGAAAAGCCCATGTCTCCCGCGGCCAGGCGGATCGTGCGGTGCGCCAGACCGAGCTCGGTCAGGCAGGCCTCGGCGTGGCTCACCATCAGTTCGAGCTGTTCGTTCGACGTGTCCGCCGTGCAGATCCGCACCAGCTCCACCTTGGCGAACTGGTGCAGCCGCAGGATGCCGCGGGTGTCCCGCCCGTAGGAGCCGGCCTCCGAGCGATAGCACGGCGTGTGGGCGGTGTAGGCGAAGGGCAGATCGCCGGCGTTGAGGATCTCGTCGGCGTGCAGGTTGGTCAGCGGCACCTCGGCCGTGGGGATCAGAAACAGCTCCCGGTCCCCGGCGGCGGTGGCGAACAGGTCTTCGGCGAACTTGGGCAGCTGCCCGGTGCCGGTCATCGTGGCTCGGTTCACCAGGTTCGGCACCGAGTATTCGACGTAGCCGTGCCGCCGCGTGTGCAGGTCTAGGAAGAACGACGCCAGCGCCCGCTCCAGTGCGGCGCCGGCACCACGGGCGACCGAGAACCGCGGGCCCGACAGCTTGGTGGCCCGGCCGAAGTCGAGGATGCCCAGCCCTTCGCCGATGTCGACGTGGTCGAGCGGGGTGAAGTCGAACTCTGGCGGCGTGCCCCAGCGGCGTACTTCGACGGCGTCGGCCTCCGACTTCCCGTCCGGCGCGGCCGCCGACGGGAAGTTAGGGATGCCGAGCAGCACCTCGGTCAGCTCGCCCGCCAGCCGATCGACGTCGTCCTCGGCGGCCTTGATCTGGTCCTTGAGCTCGCGTGCGGTCTCCTTGAGCGCTTCGACGTCGCCGCCGGCCTTGGCCGCCCTGCCCACCTCGGCGGCAATGCGCTTGGACTCCGCGCGCAGTTCGTCGCCGGTGCGAATAGCCGTGTTGCGGGCCGTCAACAGGTCCCGCAGCGGCGCCAGGTCGAGGGTGTACCCCCGCCGCGCCAGCCGCCGGACCGCCTCGTCGCCGAGGTCTACGAGTTCGCGCGCATCGTGCATGCCCAGAACCTACCGTTCACCACCTGCACCGGTCGCACCGTTAAAGGGCAACGCGCCCGCTCCCCCCGAAGGGTGGGCGGACGCGTTGCTCGGGGCTACGGCTGGAGGCCGCCGCCCTCCTGCTCCTTGCCGTTCGCAACCAGCTTGTACGGCGCGTAGACGGTCACCTGGGAGGCGACGTCGGCCAGGGCGTCGTGCGCGACGATCGCGACGACGGTCGGGAAGGAGGCGAAGGCCTTCAGGTCCTTGGCGTTGGCCTTGTGGGAGAAGCCCTTGCCGAAGGTCTTCACCAGGATCCGGTTGGTCTTGGTGTCCAGACCGACGAGAGTGAGGTGCCAGTTCTCGACCTCGGCGACTTCCTCGCTGCTCTGCGGGGGGATGGTGACGTCCCCGCTGCCGGCCGAGCTCGCGGCGACGGTCTTCGCACCCTCGAAGGACAGCGACTTCAGCGCCTTGCCGCCGATGGTCTTCTCGCCGTCGCGCAGCAGCACGTAGTCCGCGCCGTTCGGGGCGGCACCGGGCAGGTCGTACGCGGCCGGGTTCTTCAGGTTCACCGTCGCGTTGAGGCTCTTGGTGGTGATGCGCTTGACGTCGATGCCGGAGACGGTGGCACCGGTGGCGCTCGCAAAGCGGTCCAGTAGGTTCATCACCTGGAAGTCGTGCAGCACGTCCGCCAGCTTTGCCTTGGGTGCAAGCTCCTCGAGCGCGGCCGCCACGCTACCCAGGCCCTGGTTGGCGCCGTCGTTGTGCAGTTTGGTGATGATCTCCTCGCCGTACCGGTCCGCCAGGAACAGCAGGAACGACCAGGCGATGCCGTAGTCGGCGAGCACCTCGGCGCCCGAGCCCTCGTCCTGCCAGAGGGTCAGCGAATTCTGCGGGCCTCCGCAGTCGCTCGGGTTCGGGTTGCTCGCGCCCTTGACGATGCCGAATCCCTGGAAGCAGTACAGGTGAGACTCGGCGCCCTTTTCGTCGATCCCACGGGTGGTCTTTCCGTAGCCCACCAGGTTGATCGCATAGTCCGACAGGCCCTCGTTCAGCCAGGTGGTCTCGTTCTCGTCGGTGTAGCCCTGCAGCAGGTGCTGCCACTCGTGCGCGAACACGCCTTCGTAGGCGCGCGGCCGGGCCGGACGGGACTTGCACAGATCCGTGTTCGGCTCGTCCTTGGGAGCGACGCCCGTGCGGTGCTCCCAGTCGAACGCGTCGATGGTCATCACGTTGCGGTCGGTCAGCACGTTGAAGATCGGCGCGAAGAAACCGGCCACGTAGGTCTTGTTCTTCGGGAAGTCGTAGAAGTTCTCGTCGCGAACGTTGTCGACGAGCGTGACGGTCTTGTCTCCGCTGCCGGCGAAGCTGATGCCCGCCGCCGCGAGGCCGGGGATGGTCTGCGTCCCCGCACGGTCCATGGGCGTCGAGAAGACCTTGGTCTCCTTCGGGAACATGTTGTTGTCGAACTCGTCGATCAGGCCCTTGACCTGCTCGGTGGACACGACGGTGCTCTTGCCGTCGTTGCGGCAGTCCCCCTCCGGGAAGGCAGTGCCCACCGAGGTCAGATCCGTGCCCGAGGCCACCCAGACCTCGACCTTCTTGCCGACGCCCTTGAGCTCGTATTCCTTGAGGTAGATCCCGAGCACGCTGGGATTCGTCGCGTCGATGGCGGGCCACAGGAGCTTCGTGCCGACCGGCGGAGTTGCCCCGCCCACGACCGCGGGCTTGGACAGCGCCGTCTGCAGCTTGGTCAGCCCGGGGATGTCGATCGTGTCGCGCCCGAGCATCCCGGCCAGTTGCGGCGAGAGGCTGAAGGTCCCCTCGGGATGCAGGATGGCCATGTCCCCGCCCATCGGGATCAGACCGCTGTGCCCGTGCCCATGGCCGTCCTCGGCCGCGTGAGCCGCGTCCTCCGCGGCCGAGACCTGCTGCGTCGGCACGCCGACCAGAGCGGCTCCCACCAGCCCGGCCACGCCGAGCGACACTCCGACTGCACCCAGACCTCGACGCCGCCCGGTAACCCGCATGTGCTGCTCCTCGTTTGTCCAGGTCTGCCCGCGTTGTGGAAATCGTAGGCAACTTACTTATGCGAGACCTGTGACGTTCGGGGGCCATTTCTCCCCCTTGGTCCGTCCGTGACACGCCGCCCCCGGCGGAGCTCCCCCATACCGGGGCAAGCCGGGCATTGGGGAATCCCTCCGCACGGCCCGTACGTTCTCTCCGACGACTCCCGCGCCACGTTTACGTCAGCTAACACGGCGAGCTAGGCTACTCGCGAGTCACTTCGTCGATGCGACGCACTCGGCATCGATCGACACAGCCGTCTGGGAGGCCACGCGCATGAGCACCGAAGCGTTCGTCTACGACGCGATCCGCACTCCCCGCGGCCGGGGCAAGAACACCGGTTCGCTGCACACGGTGAAGCCGGTCTCGCTGGTCGTCGGCTTGGTCGACGAACTGCGTCGGCGGCACCCCGGTCTGGACACCGATCGCATCGACGACCTCGTGCTCGGCTGCGTCACCCCCATCGGCGATCAGGGCATGGACATCGCCAAGACCGTCGCGCTCGTGGCGGGCCTGCCGGAGACCGTCGCCGGTCTGCAGATCAACCGCTTCTGCGCCTCGGGCCTCGAGGCCGTGAACCTGGCCGCCCAGAAGGTTCGCTCCGGCATGGAGGACCTCGTGATCTCCGGCGGCGTCGAGTCCATGTCGCGGGTGAAGATGGGCAGCGACGGCGGCGCGTGGGCGCTGGACGCCGAGACGAACTACGAGACCGCGTTCGTCCCGCAGGGCATCGGCGCCGACCTCATCGCGACCCTCGAGGGCTGGAGCCGCGAGGACGTGGACCGCTTCGCCGTCCGCTCGCACGAGCGCTCCGCGAAGGCGTGGGCCAACGGTGCGTTCGCCAACTCCGTGATCCCGGTCCGGGACCGCAACGGCGTCGTCGTGCTCGACCACGACGAGACCATCCGCCCGGACGCGAGCGTGGAGTCCATGGGCAAGCTCAGCGCGTCCTTCGAAATGATGGGCGAACTCGGCGGCTTCGACGCGGTGATCCTGCAGAAGTACCACTGGGTCGAGAAGGTCGTCCACGTCCACCACCCGGGGAACTCCTCGGGCATCGTCGACGGCTCCGCACTGGTGCTCGTCGGCAGCGAGGCCGTCGGCAGCGAGCTCGGCCTGGTGCCGCGGGCCCGCATCGTGTCCACCGCCGTCAGCGGCTCGGACGCCTCGATCATGCTGACCGGCCCGGCGCCGGCGGCCCGCAAGGCACTGCTGAAGGCGGGCCTCACCATCGACGACATCGACCTCTACGAGGTCAACGAGGCCTTCGCCTCGGTACCGATGCGCTTCGCCAAGGACATGGGCCTGTCCGACGAAGAGTTCGAGGCCAAGGTCAACGTCAACGGCGGCTCCATCGCCATGGGGCACCCGCTCGGCGCCACCGGCGCGATGCTGCTCGGCACCGTGATCGACGAACTGCACCGCACCGGCGGGCGCTACGGCCTGATCACCCTCTGCGTGGGTGGCGGCATGGGCATCGCAACGATCGTCGAGCGAGTCTGACACTGCGTCACTTCGAAGCTGCTACGAGAGGTAACTGACTGATGGCAGGGCAGGACACGCTGGGCACCATCAAGTGGGAGCAGGACGCCGACGGGATCGTCGTGCTCACGATGGACGACCCGGCCGGCTCGGCGAACACGATGAACGTCGCCTGGGTCGAGTCGATCACGCAGGTGAACGACCGCCTCGAGGCCGAGAAGGACTCCATCGCCGGCGTCGTGATCACCTCGGCGAAGAAGACCTTCTTCGCCGGCGGCAACCTCAACGAGATCCTCGAGATGCGCCGCGAGGACGCCGCGCAGATCAGCGCGGGCGTCGACAACATCAAGCGCCAACTGCGCCGCTACGAGACCCTCGGCAAGCCGGTCGTCGCCGCCATCAACGGCGCGGCGCTCGGCGGCGGGTACGAGATCTGCCTGGCCGCGCACCACCGCATCGCGTTGAACGCCAAGGGCAGCCAGATCGGCCTGCCCGAGGTGGGTCTCGGCCTGCTGCCCGGCGCCGGCGGCGTCACCCGCACGGTGCGCCTGATGGGCATTCAGGACGCGCTGATGAACGTGCTCCTGCAGGGCCAGCGGTACAGCCCCGCCGACGCCCTGAAGAACGGCCTCGTGCACGCGGTCGTCGACACGCCCGAGCAGATGCTCGCCGACGCCAAGGCGTGGATCAAGGAGAACCCCAAGGCGCAGCAGCCCTGGGACGTCAAGGGCTACAAGATTCCCGGCGGCACCCCGTCCACCCCGGCGCTTGCGGCGAACCTGCCGGCCTTCCCGGCCAACCTGCGCAAGCAGATCAAGGGCGCTCCGATGCCCGCACCGGTGAAGATCCTGTCCGCGGCCGTCGAGGGCGCGCAGATCGACTTCGACAACGCGTGCAAGGTCGAGACCCAGTACCTCGTCGAACTCGCGGTCGGTCAGGTCTCGAAGAACATGATCAAGGCGTTCTTCTTCGACATGCAGTTCGTGAACAGCGGCGGCAGCCGGCCCAAGGGCCACGAGGTCTACAAGGCCAGGAAGGTCGCGGTCCTCGGCGCCGGAATGATGGGCGCCGGCATCGCGTACACGTGCGCGAAGGCGGGCATCGAGGTCGTCCTCAAGGACGTCACCCTCGAAGGTGCGCAGAAGGGCAAGGCGTACTCCGAAAGCCTGGTCAAGAAGGCCGTTTCGCGCGGGAAGTCCACGCAGGAGGCGGCCGACGCGCTGCTCGCCCTGATCACGCCGACCGACAGGCCCGAAGACGTCGCCGGCGCGGACCTCGTCATCGAGGCCGTCTTCGAGAACCCCGAGCTCAAGCACAAGGTGTTCGCCGAGATCGAGCACCTCGTTGCGCCGGACGCCGTGCTCGGCTCGAACACCTCGAGCCTGCCGATCACCGGTCTCGCCGAAGGCGTGAAGCGCTCCGAGGACTTCATCGGCCTGCACTTCTTCTCGCCGGTGGACAAGATGCCGCTGCTGGAGATCATCTCCGGCAAGCAGACCTCCGAGGCCACCCTCGCCAAGGCGTTCGACCTGGCCAAGCAGATTCGCAAGACCCCGATCCTGGTGAACGACTCCCCCGGCTTCTTCACCAGCCGCGTCATCGGCACCTTCATCAACGAGGCCCTGGCGATGGTCGGCGAGGGCGTGGACCCGCAGACGATCGAGCAGGCCTGCACCCAGGCCGGGTACCCGGTCGGGGCGCTCGCGCTGTCCGACGAACTGACCCTGACGCTGATGCGCAAGATCCGCGACGCCAACAAGGAGAACTCGGTGATGGGCGGCCACGGCCACCCGGCAGACGCGGTCGTCGACAAGATGATCGACGAGCTCGACCGCCCCGGCAGGTTCGCGGGCAAGGGTTTCTACTCCTACGTCGACGGCAAGAAGACCGGGATCTGGCCGGGCCTGCGCGAAGCGTTCGGCGCCGACAACGAGGTCCCCGTGCTCGGCCAGGCGGGCTTGGCGGAACTGCAGGAGCGCATGCTGATGATCGAGTCCCTGGAGACGATCCGCTGCTTCGACGAAGGCGTGCTCCGCTCCGTCGAAGAGGCCAACATCGGCTCGATCATGGGCATCGGCTTCCCGCCCTGGACCGGCGGCGTCGTCCAGTACATCGCACAGTACTCCCCCGTCGATCACTCGGGCTCCTCACTCGTCCCTCGCTCGTCGCGCTCGCTCGTCGGCGGCCCGGAGGGCTTCGTCGCCCGCGCGAACGAGCTCGCGAAGAAGTTCGGCGACCGGTTCGCCCCGCCCGCGTCGCTCGTGGCCGCGGCCGCGGAGGGCAAGGTCCTCCCGACGTGAGCGAGCTCGTATTGGTGGAGACGACCGCAGGCGCGACGACCCTGCGGCTCAACTCCCCGGCCAACCGCAACGCGCTGTCCACGGCGATGCTGGACGCCATCCTCGAGGCGCTCGACGCCGCCGAGGCAGACCCGCACACCCGGGTCGTGGTGTTGACGCACGAGGGCCCCACGTTCAGCGCCGGCATGGACCTCAAGGAAGCGGTGGCCCTCGGCCTGGAGCAGGTCTCCGGGAAGTTCCTCGGGATGCTGCGGCGCATCGCCGCGCTGTCCAAGCCGGTCGTCGTGCGTCTTGCCGGTCCGGTACGAGCCGGCGGCCTGGGCATCCTCGGCGCGGCCGACGTGGTGATCGGCAGCGACGACATCACCTTCGCCTTCACCGAGGCCCGCATCGGCGTCGCGCCGGCGATCATCTCGCTGACGGTGCTGCCGCGCATGGAGCCGCGCAAGGCCCACCGCTGGCTGCTCTCCGGCGAGACCTTCGACGCGCACGCCGCCGCCGCCGCGGGCCTGATCAGTCAGGCGGTCCCGGCGGGCGAGCTCGATGCAGCCGTCGAGGCAGTCGTGGGCGAACTGCTGAAGGCTTCGCCGCAGGGGCTCGCCGAGACGAAGAAGCTCCTCGGCCGCGAGCTCGTCGACTTGATCGACCGGGACGGCGAGGCCATCGCCAAGCTGTCCGCAGCGCTGTTCGCCTCGCCGGAGGCGAAGGAGGGCATGACGGCCTTCCTCGAAAAGCGCAAGCCCGCCTGGCAGGTCTGACGCTGCGTCAGGTGTCCTGTCTCGCTGGGGAAACGCCGTTCACCAGCACGGCAAGCAGGAAACCGACGATCAGCAGAGTCAGGTGCACCTGCTGCACCGGTCCGAGGGCCAGCCAGTAGGCGAACCACAGGCCGCCGGCCAGGAAGAAGAAGAACAGGCCGAGGAAAAGCATCAGGGCCGCGTTCGTCCGGCGCACGAACAGCGCCCGGTCCGCACGGCCGCGCACCGCGCGGACACCGGTGCCGACTGCGCGCCACAGGCTCGCCACGATCAGCACCTGGTACCCGACGATTGCGCCGAACAACGGGCCGGCCAGGTCGCCGGGCATGGCCCGCCACTCGAGTCCGTCGCCCTTGCCGGGCTCCGCGATGACCGCCTTCATGGTGATCGTCGCCTCGACGAGCCCGCGGTTGGTGCGGAAGTCCGTCGCGTTGTTGAGCACCACGACGCTGAACCACACCGCCATGCCCGCGAGCGCGAACACGGTCAACTGCAGGAGACCCGTCCGGGAACCGGACTCGGGCTCGGCGGTCGGGCGCAGGGCGGCACGCCAGCGGCGGGCCTTCCCCGCGCGTTGGTCGACCGCAACCGTCGTCATGCGACCTTCCTCCGGGACCTCGACTCGCAAGCGCGCTCGGCCCCCTCGATCGGCCGCATCCGCTTCGCGGGAAGTGCCACCGGTTCGCTCGCAAGCTCGCTCACTGCTCAGCCGACCTCGGCGAGCGTGCGGGCCGCCGAGCCGCCCAGCAGCGAATCCAGGCGGCCCCGGGCCAGCCGGTGCTCGGTGACGGCCATGCTGCGCGCGTCCAGCGCGGAGAACTCGATCCGCGCGGTGCCGCAGCGGGTGCCCGCCTGGTCCACGTGCAACGTGGCCACCATCCGGACGCGCCGCGCATCGGACAGGTCGACGTGCTCGAACTGGCAGTCCAGACCGGTGTGGATCGGGAACAGGAAGTTGTCGAAGGACATCGCCAGGCTGTGCCACACGTAGCCGTACTCGCGCGGCGGGAGCCCGATGACGACGTACTGCTCACACACCGCGATGAGCATCTGCCGAAACGCCTCGACGACCACGAGGCCCTGGAGGTGCTCGCCGGTCTGGTGGTCTAGCTGTAGCTCGTTGTCCGGGTGCAGCCGCAGGGACGCCGAGTAGCGATGCTCCCCGATCAGGCGCAGCCCCGCGACGAGGGCGTTGGCCTCGCGTCGCTTGTGACAGCTGTACCGGCCGGCCGCGGGCTCCGGCGGCGGCGCGATCGGAAAGTGGTCCAGCAGCGCGCGGGCGGTCAACGCGTCGCGAACGTACTCCAGGTCGTAGGGCGTGGTGCCCTGGCCCCAGGCCAGGCCGATCGGCCCCTGCGGGCTGTCGTAGTGCCCCGACCGGACCTCGCCCACGAACTCCGACACCGTCGACACGCCCGGATGGGCGGCGAAGGCCCTGAACTGGTCGCCGACCAGAACGAGCGTGGCACTTCCCGGATCGCCCGTGCGACCGCGGAACACCGTCGACTCGCTCGCAAGCTCGCTCATGTTCGGACCCCGTATCCCCGACCATTGCTTCGCACGGTATGCGGTCAACAACCGTCCGTGGCGAGGTGGCCAACCATACGGTTGGCCGAGTTCCATGGTCAACTTCTCGGGGGAGGGCTCGGGGCCTCCTTTTGACCCCTAGTTGATCATGGCGCGAAACGCGAGGGCGGCTCGGAGCTCATCACGTAGCGAGCGAACCTCATGATTTGCTCGCGCAAGACTCGATCTTGTTCGCGCTTGGAAGGCGAGTGCCCACCCATGATCTGCCGCGTCAACTGCGGGACCGCGTTCGGCCACGCGGCGAGGCCGATCAGGCACAGCAGGATGGCCGCAACCTCGGGGCCGGCCGGGCAGCCCAGCACGCCGGCCATCCCCTCGACCTTGGCCTTGTAGGCCTCGCGGCGCTGTGGCTCGCCCGGCAGCTCGTCGGTACGACTGTGCAGCGCCTCCCACATGATCAGCCGGACAACCTCGGATCGGCTGTGGTGGAAGTCGTAGACGGCCGCCACCCACGCCTCGAGGTCCTGGCCCGGGCTGGCGACGGATTCGGAGAGTTCCGCCAAAGCCGAACCGAGCGCCGCGGCGAACAGGAGGTCCTTGCTGCCGAAGTGGCCGTAGACGCGCTCCTTGTTGACCCCCGCCTGTGCCGCGATGCGGTCGATGCGCGCACCGTCGATCCCGAAGGCCGCGAACTCCTGGCGCGCGGCGGCCAGCAGCTTGCGCTTCGTCGCCTCCGCATCGCGCGGTGCGGAGGTCTTCGCTGCGGTCACTTGGGATCTCCCGTCACGTCTGGCCGTGCCTCAGAGTTCCCGAGGTTGCCTAGAGATGTGAGCTACATGGTGAATAGTTTTCGTTGACAATCCAACCAATTGGTTGGTTGGCTTCGGGTATGGATAGGGTCATCGCGTTCTTCGACGTCGATGAAACCTTGCTCACCGGCAAGTCCATGATCGACTTCTTGCGGTTCTGCCGGTCCGCCGACGAACATCGTGCGGCGACGGAACACCTGGGGACCCTAGCCCGCTCCGGCGTGGACCGCGACGAGCTCAACCGGGCCTACTACCGGCTCTGGGCCGGCTGGGACTGGGACGAGCTCGTGGCAGCCGGGCGGGACTGGTACGCGGCGGTGCGCGCAGGCGCGCGGATCGGTCCGCCGTTCGTCGCCTCGACCCGCCAGGCGTTGGCGGACCACCGGGAATCCGGTCACCTGATCGCCCTGCTCTCCGGATCGTTCCTCCCGTGTGTGCAGCCCCTCGCCGACGACCTCGCGGCAGACGTCGTCTACTGCACCCACCCGGAGCTCGATCACGACGGCCGCATCACCGGCCAGGTCCGCCAGCCGATGATCGGCCGGACCAAGCGGGTGGCCGTAGTCGCCGCTGCGCACCGGCACGGGGCAGACCCCACGCAGTGCCACGCCTACGCCGACCACGCGTCCGATCTCGCGATGCTGCGGGCCGTCGGACATCCCCACGTCGTCGGCAACGACCCGGTCCTCCGCGCCGCCGCCCACGCCGCCGGCTGGCCCGTCCTGGACGACACACCACTTCCGCTCGAAACCTCGGCACGGAGGGCTTCGTCATGACCACCATCCAGCTGGCGCCGCCACCGGCGCCCGCACTGCACCGGGAGCTGGCCCAGCAGCCGATCGGTGCGCGCTGCTGTCTCGCCACGGAGCTGACCGTCGCGCTGCGGCTGGCGGGCACCTTCCACCTCGACCACGGGAGCCTGCGCCTGCACGTGGCGCTGGACCACCCGGTCGCGATCCGCCGCCTCGCCGCTTCGATCCGCGCCTTCTCTGGATACGAGCCGACCGTGCAGCCCGCGCCCGCGCCGGGACGGCCGAACCGCCACGTCCTTCGCCTGGACACCGGCGCCGCGCCGCTGGCCTCGAAGCTCGGGCTGTGCGACCGCGCCGGGCGCCCGGTGCCCGGGCTGCCCGCGCACACCACCAGCGTTGCGGCGTGCTGTCGTGGCGCGGCGTGGCGGGCGGCGTATCTCGCGTCCGGGAGTCTGTCGGCCCAACCCACCCTGCGCATCGGGTGCCCGGATCGCGCCACCGCCGCAGCGCTGGCGGCGCTCGCCAACCGCAGCGCCCCGCGCGCTCGTGTGGCAGGCGGCGTCGGATCGGCGCGGGTGCTGGTCGAGGTGCCGGGGGAGGTCGCCCGCCTGCTCGCCGAGATGGGCGCGGAGACCGCGGTCTGTCCCGCGCAGCGCGCCGCACTCTGACGGGCCAGCAGATCTAAGCCGTACGGGTGGGGATTCGGCTTCGGCTCGCTCGATCGGTCTAGCGAGCGCGGCACCACGCGCGCGCGTGCTCCACCGTGGTGACCACCATGACCGTCACCAGTGGGCTGCCCGACGGGTCCGAGGCCGAGGCGACCCGGACACGGCACATCACCGTGCTCATCGCCGACGGGGTCGCCCTCTACGCCGGGGCCCTGCGCGCCATGCTCGACGGCGAACGCGACATGGACGTCGTCGCGACGGCACTCTCCGACGCGGACCTCGCAACGATGGCGACGAGCACCAAGCCGGATATCGCGGTCATCGACCTCGACGTACCCGGGCGCGACGGAATCTCGCTATCGGAATCGCTGGCCGCGGAATCGCCGGGAACACAGGCGATATTCATTACCGCCGGGCCACTGCCGAATTTGGTGTCGACGGCATTGACGTCGCGCGCCTCGGGATTGATAAACAAACATTCTGGATCGGCGGCGCTGCTGGACTGCATTCGGCGCGTGGCCTCGGGACATCGCGTTATCGACACGCGGTTCAGAACGGCCGCAACAACGAGCGGCGCAACGCTGACGTTGCGCGAAATCGATCTGCTCCGGCAGTCCGCGAGCGGAATTTCGATCCGGGAGCTCGCCGAGCAGCTGTGCCTCTCGCAGGGTACCGTCCGGAACTACCTGTCCCGTATCATCGGCAAGCTCGGCGCCCGCAACCGTATGGAGGCGATCCGAATCGCCCGCGAAGCGGGCTGGCTCTAGACGTCCCACAAGCCCGTCACCTGGTCCAACGCGCCCCCGCCAACTCGAATGGCGGGGGCGCGTTGCCCCGTTGGGTGGTGGGGCTTGGACTACAGCCCGAGCACGGCGGCGAGAACCGCGTCGAGTCCCGCCACGAGGCCGTTGACGATCGGCAGAAGCGGCGTGAGAACGGCACCGAGGATGGCAGTCAGCATGAGGAGATCTCCTGTACGTGATGTGTGTTCCGACGATGCAGCTGGACGGGCCCGATCAATTCGGACTTCCCGCGTCTGCACCGGCTACCTGACGTCGAGGACTGTCCGTCCAACGAGGCTCGGAAGCTAGTTACTTTTGTCATCACTTGATCTCCCGCGAGTTTCAAATTCCGCCACTTGTTTTGGGCGCCGGCAGCGGGCTATCTTCCCGCCATGCAGAATTTGTCGCGGCAGGCCGCAAAGGCCACCACAATGTTGATCTTGGTCCGCGGTATTGCCGCATTCGCGGCCGCCGGGTCGCTGGTCTATTGGCAGGCCTGGGCGATGCTCGCGGTCATGGCGCTCGGCGAGGGCGCCACGACCTGGTACCTCGCCCGTCGCGATCGGGCCCTGCTGGAACGCCGCCTGCGCCGCGCGGCCAAGGAGGAGGGCAGCGCTCGGGCGCGCACCCTCGCCACGGCGGCACGGCTCGGCACCCTGGGCGCGATCGTCGTCGCGGCCGTGGACCACCGCAACGGGTGGACGCCGGTGCCGGCGCCGGTGTGGGTGCTGGGCGACGCGCTGATCGCCGCGGGCCTGCTCGTCGTGTGGCTCGCGTTCCGCGCCAACAGCTTCGCCGCGGCGACGGTTCAGGTGACCCAGACTCAGAAAGTCGTTGCGCAGGGGCCCTACGCGAGCGTGCGCCATCCCATGTACAGCGGGCTGTTCCTGATGCTGGCGGGCATTCCGCTCGCACTGGACTCGCTGTGGGGTCTGGTACCCGCAGGGCTCGCCATCGCCGCCATCGCGGCCCGTCTGCTGGACGAGGAGCGGTTCCTGGTGGGCAACCTCGCCGGGTACGGCGAGTACCGCGCGCGCGTGCGGTATCGCGTCGCTCCGCTGGTGTGGTGAGGAGGGTCGCGTGAGCAGATCGCACGCCGTCGTCGTCGGCGCGGGCGTCTGCGGCCTGCTGGCCGCGCAGGTGCTGGCGGAGTTCTTCGGCCACGTCACGCTCGTCGCACACGGCACCGACGGGGCGCCCGTGGACGTTCACCGCGGCACGCTGACACCGTCGGCCGCGGCGGTGTTGGACGACCTGTTTCCCGGCCTGCTCGCCGGCCTGGAGGGCGTCGGGACTCCGGTGCTTCGCCAACTCGACGAGATGCACCTGGAGCTGGCCGGGCACCGGTTGTGCCGCGACGGGGCGCTACCGGCGCCCTGGTACCAGCCCTCCCGTGGACTGCTCGAGACCCATCTGCGGGCGCGGGCCGCACCTGCGGTGGTCGCGCGTCCGGCGGCCGAGGCGGTCGAACTGCTGACGAAGTCCGGCCGAGTGACCGGTGTCGCACTGCTGGGCCCGGACGGGTCCGAGCGACTGGCGGCGAGTCTCGTCGTCGACGCAACGGGCGGGGAGTTCCTCCAGACAAGCGAACTGACGGTCCCTCAGCACGATCTCCTCGGTGTCGACGTCCGGCAGGTGACCGTCACGTCCTCCGACGTCGACGCCGAGGGCCTCGTTCCGTTCGTCGTGAGCGAACCGCATCCGGCCCGCCCACTGGGCGTGGCCGCGGCCGTCGTCGAGCGAGGCAACTGGCGCGTGACGGCCATCGGCTACGGCGGGCACCACCCGCCGGTCGACCGGGAAGGCCTGCTGACGTTCCTCGAGCCGCTGCTCCCCCCGCCGTGGTACCGCGCGGTGGCCGCCACGGCGTGGACCGAGCCGCAGGTGCACGACTTCGCCGCCAACACCTGGCACCGCTGGGACCAGGTGCTCTACCCGCCCGACGGTCTGCTGGTCGTCGGCGACGGGCTCTGCGTACTGAACCCGGTGCACTCCCACGGCGGAATGTCGCTGGCCGTCCGGCAGACGATGCTGCTGCGAGAGGCCCTGACCGGGGGCGACGCGAACCTGCCACGACGCTGGTACCAGTCCTCGGCGAAGGCGTTGACCACGGATTGGGCCCGCGCGCGCACCACGGACCGGCTCTGCGCGGGCGGGCTGGACGAACCCGGCGCCGCGGCCAAGCTGGACAAGCTGCTCCACAAGGTACTGGCGGTCGCAGAGACCGACACCGAGGTCGCACAGAACCTGCTGCGCGTGCAGTGGGGCCTGGCCGAGCCGAGCGCGTTGGTGAACCCCGCACTGATCCGCAAGCTGGTCGTGCCGAAGTTCCCTTTCGGTCGGATGCGCGTTAGCTAGCGCAGGAACTCGGCGCCTCTGCGCCGGCGAATCGGCCGGCCAACCAGTTCATCGCCGGGTAGGCGCCGGAGCCGGCCAGGAACAGGTGCTCGGACCAGGAGTCCTCGACGTAGTTCACCGCGACCCCCTTCTTGCAGTAGTTGGCCACCAACCCCCGCACGTCCTCGAGCGGCATGAACTGGTCGTTGGTGGACTCGTACACGTGCATCGGCGCCGAGGGGGTTCCGCGCCCCAGCCGGTTGGCCTGCAGCACGGCCCGGACCTGTGGGAGGCCGAGCGGATCGTCGGCCGTGGAGAAGTCGGCGATCTTCTTGAACGGGAACGTGGTGGCGAACTGCCCGACGCACATCGACTCGATCGCCTCGACGGCCTGCCTGCCCTCGTCGTTGAGCAGTTCGTCGAGCCGCATGCTCGGGTGGGCGCGGTTGAGCCCGACGGCGGCGGCCAGCAGGAAGCCGGACAGGTAGGTGCCGTCGACGCGGCGGCCGATCTTCTCCAGGTCCACGGGGATGCCGCCGGCTGCAGTGCCGACGAGGTTGACCCCGCGGGCGTAGTCCCTCGCCTGCTCGGCGGCCCACGTCGAGGCCAGGCCGCCCTCGGAGTAGCCCCAGATGCCGACGGGGGTCTGCTTGCTCAGGCCGAGTTCTTCGAGGTTCAGTGCGGCCTTGATGCCGTCGAGCACGGCCCGGCCGGTGGTGGGGCCGGCGGTGTAGGTGTGCGGGCCGGGTGTTCCGGAGCCCTCGTAGTCGGTGACCACGATCGCCCAGCCACGGGAGACGATCCCGGCCATGAGTGCCTCCTCCTGCTCCACGCCGTGGCGCAGGAGGTAGGACGGGGCGCAGAGCGGGCCAAGTCCGTGCGAGCCGACGTTGTAGGCCACGAGGGGCCGCTCCGCGTCCGGCTTGCCGTCGGCGAGGACCGCGACGGTGCCGGAGACCGCGTTCGGTCGGCCCTGCGTGTCCGTGGAGCGGTAGAGAACCTGCCAGGCCCGGACCGGCATGGGAACGCCGAGGCCGCGGATCACCACCGGCCGCGACCGCAGGATCGTCCCAGGAGCGACGTCCGGGATCGGGCTCGGCGGAGCGTAGAAGGCGTCCTCCGCCGGCGAGACGGGCGAGCCCGACCCGTCGGGGATGTCCTGTGCGGCCGCGGGCGCGGCGGCGGGAAGAGCGAGGGCAAGTGCCAGTGCGGCGGCGGCCAGCGGGCGCATACGGGACATTCGTCCACTTTGTTACTGACAGTAAGTTACTGTCAACCCCCGCGCGGGGTCAGCCCGCCCTGGAGGCGGCGAGTGCGGCGTCGCGGGCGAGCTTGGCGTCGCGACGCTCGGTGAAGCGGCGCGCCGCGTCGTCGACCTCGGCCAAAAAGGCGTCGAGTTCGAGCCGGGCCTTCTCCCCCTCGGGGCCGAACTCGCGCTCGAAGATGTTCCAGTGGCGCAGGACGGGCATCAGCACGTTGTCGCGGTGCTGACGGATGTCGTAGATGCCGGCCATGGCGATCTGCAGCGCCTTGCGCTGGAAGCCGGGCAGGTCGTAGCCGGGCATTTGGAAGGTCTTCACGACCTGCAGGATCGCCTTCATCGTGCGGTCCGGAGCCAGGTCGAGGCACTCGCCGAGCAGCCTGCGGTAGAAGACCATGTGCAGGTTCTCGTCGGTCGCGATGCGGGCGAACAGCGCGTCCCCGACGGGGTCTCCGGTCGCCTTGCCGACGTTGCGGTGCGAGACGCGGGTGGCGAGTTCCTGGAACGACACGTAGGCCATGGACGCGATGGCGTCGCCCGGGTTGGTGTTTCGGAAGCCGTCGGCCATGTGGACCATCCGCTCGCGCTCCAGCGCGATCGGGTCGCAGGCGCGGGTAACGGTCAGGTAGTCCCGGATGGCCTGGCCGTGGCGGCCCTCCTCCGCGGTCCAGCGGTGCACCCACTCGCCCCACGCCCGGTCGCGGCCGAACAGCACCGCGATCTCGAAGTGGTAGCTGGGCAGGTTGTCCTCGGTCAGCAGGTTGACCGCCAGCGCCGTGGCAACGGCCGGGGACACCTTGGAGTGCTCCGGCTTCCAGGCCTCGCCGCCCAGCGGGCCGTCGAAGTCCCGGCCGAGGGACCACGGGACGTACTCGTGCGAGAACCACTCCTTGGCGTGCGCAAGGTGGCGAGCGAGTTCCTCTTCAACGACCGACTCGAGTTCGACGAGGATCGCCTCGTCGCTCAACCCATCGCAAGCCTGCGAGCGATCGTTGGCACGCTTCTCGCCTGTGGTCGTCACGGCGCTCCCAAGTGGGTGGCGGGTGGGGGTTCTTGAAGGTTACGGCACCGTAGGTTTCTGTGCCGGCATCGGCTCGGTGAGACGCCTCACGAATGCCCTGCGTACCTACGCAGACACGGTCTGCGACGGAAGTCTGGGAACTCGTTATGTCGCGCCCAAACCTGTTCCATGACTGCCGACCGGATGGGTGCAAAGGGGCCGATAGGCGGCACGATCTAGCTCATGAAAACGCGGATCGAGCACTTCACGGCGGGCGTCGAAGACGCGCTTCCGCCGGCCCGTCGGCTCTCCCGGGGTTCGGCCGCGCTGATGGCACTGGCGATGCTCTGCGCGGCCGCCACCGTCGCCTTCGGCATCTGGATGACGACCTGGGCCCAGCACCTGTAGCCGTCGCTAGAGCAGGTCCAGGGCGTTGATCAGCCAGCGCCCACCCTGCTTCTCCAGGCCCATCTTCATGCGGCTGCGGTCCACTCGAGGCTCTTTGCTGTTGGAGTTCGCGACCGTCTGATCCACGAACAGCAGCACGACCGCGTTGTCCTCGTCGCTGGACAGCACAACCGCCGAGTCGAGCACCTTGCCGGTGGCCGTCGCCTTGAACTTCGCGATGAGCTCGCGCAGCGACGCACTCGCCGCGGTGTACTCCGAGCGGAACGTTCCCGTCGAGTTGTCGAGCACCTTCTGGAAGTCCGCCTCGAGCCGCGAGTGGTTGTACGTCGTCAGGTCCACGGCGTACCCGTTGGCGGCCGCGACGACGGCCCGGCGGGCGTCCTCGCGGTCGTTGTCCGAGCGCACCTTCAGGCCCATCCACCCGGCGAACACCAGCGCCAGGACGAGCGCGACGCTCAACACCGCGACCACCGGGCTCGGCCGCCGAACCCGCGGGTTCGGCGCCGGTTCCGCGGCGGGCGCGGTCTGGGAGTCGGTCATGGCAGCCCTCGTCGGGTCGATCGGCAGGTCGAGAGACATCGTGCCCTAGGCGAGTTCGCAGACCTGCCCTATGGGCGCAGCAGCCCCAGGAAGAGCGCGAGGGCGCCGTTGGCGGCGCCCAGGTCCGCGGTGTTCCCCAGGCGAAGCCGCGATCCGTCGGGAAGCACCAGGACGCCCGTGAGCGGGTCGTAGCCCGCGCGGATCGTGGCGCTGCTGCCGGCGGGGCCGGACGGCGCCGGCCGCGGAGCGTTGCGCGCCCCGCGTTCCCCCACGCCAGGAGTGGTGTCCTTGCAGAACCGCTTGAGGTCCGGCGCAGTGCGAGTGGGGTCGATCGGCGTGCGCCGAGGCCCGGTGTAGGAGCACGTCGGGTTGTTGGTCAGGTGCAGCTCCGTGCGGAACGCTCCGTCCCGCGCGACCGTCTTGAGCGCCGCCGTGGTCTCCGGGAAGGCGATGAGCAGCGCGTTCAGCGCGGGGATGCGGGCGGCGATGAGGCTGCCCGGCGTGACCAGGTTGCCCAGCAGCGCCGAGATCGGCGAGCTCAGCGTGGTGACGAACGTGTTGAGGTCGCCCACGAACGCCGGCGAGTCGTTGAGCAGCGTGCCGAAATCCGGGCTGCCCTCCTTCAACTCCCGGGTGAGCGTGCGCAGGGACGCGTTGAACCGATCGAAGTCCCCGGCCAGTTCGTTGGCGGTGTCGAGGTTGGTGCGGCCGTTCGCCAGGAGCCGCTTGAGCGCCGGGAGGTCCTCGGCCGCGGCCGCGACGAGCCGGTCGGCGCTGGTCACCAGTTCCCGCATCGCGGGCCCGGTTCCACCGAAGGCCGCGGCGAGCTCGTCGACGACGATCCGCAGCTCCTTGGTGCCGATCTGGTCGAGCAGCTTCGCGACGTCGCGGACGACGGCGGCCACCGTGAGCGGCACCTCCGTTCGCTCCCGTGGGATGACGCTGCCGGCGCGCAGCAGCGGCCCGTCGTCCACCCGCGGGCGCAGGTCCACGAACTGCTCGCCGGCCGGGGACAGGTTCGCGACGACCGCGTCGAGGTCGGCCGGGATCTCGGTGCCCTTGTCGATGCGCAGGCGCACCTCGACGCCGTTTGGGACCAGGTCGATCGCAGTGACCGAGCCGACGCGCTTGCCGCGGTAGGCGACCTCGGAGCGTTCGTAGAGGCCACCGGAGGTGGACAGCTGCAAGGTGACCGGGAACGGGTCCCGGCCGATCTGCAGCCGGAGGATGTTGAGCCCGACGTGGTACATGCCGACGACCAGCACCAGGAGGACGGCGACGTTGGCGATCAGCGTCCCGCGCCGGCGAAGGACCGAAATCATTCGGCACCTCGCATCATCCGACGCAGCGTCAGTTCCTGGCCACCGGTGGCACTGCCGGTGACGGTCTCCGCGGTGAACTCGGCGTCGCCGGTGAGGTAGTCCCCCGGCGTCGCGTCGTCGAGGAACTTGCCGAACTTCACCAGCTGGGCCAGCGTCGGGCCGACGGACTTCTCGATCGAGATCAGCGCGTCGAGCACCGGCTGCGCGGACTTCAGCGTGGAGATCAGGTCCTCTCGGGTCGCGCGCACGATGCGGTCGGAGACCCGGCCGAGGTCGGCCACGCGGGCGAGCAGCTCGCTGAACTGGTCGGTCTGGTCGGCCAGGAGCTTCACCGCCGGGGAGATGTCCGACAGCGCCGCACGCAGGGTGGCCCGACGGTCCACCAGCGTGCGGGAGAGCGTGTCGAGGGCGTCGAGGGTCTTGTCGATGTCCCCGGTCCGCTCGTTGAACACGCTCAGCGTCTCGTTCAACGACTGGAGCAGCTTGGCCGGGTTGCCCTTCGGCCCGTCGAGGACCTTCTGCAGCTCGACGGCGATGGTCTTGATCTGGCCGAGCCCGCCGCCCGACAGGAGCACCGAGGCGGCGGCGAGCATGTCCTCGACGCTGGCCGCGGTGTTGGTGTTCGACTTCGGCAGTTCGGCGCCGTCGGTCAGGTTCCGGGTCCCCTTGCCCGGGTCGAGGACGATGTAGCCCTCGCCGAGCGGGGTGGTCAGCCGAAGCTCGGCGGTGGCCAGATCGGTGAGGACGACCCGACGTTGCAGGCGCATCGTCACGCGCGCGATGAAGTTCTTGGCGTCGATCTTCTCGACCTTGCCGACCTCCGCTCCGGCGACGCGGACCCGCGCGCCGTCCGGGAGATTGAGCGCGTCGTCGAACAGCGCCACGACCTTGTAGGTCGAGCCGTCCACTCCCCCGCCGGGCCGCGGCAGGTCGTAGAGCGTGGGCCCGCAGCCGGACAGCAGACCCACCGTCAGCACCCCCACGGCCACCTTCTTCATCGCGCCCTCCGCGCGGTGCCGAAGACGTCGGAGATGGAGCCGACGGGCTTGCCGGCGTTCGGGCAGAGGAACGGCCCGAAGCTGTCGCAGAACTGCTGGGCGATGACCGGGTTGAGGAGGTTGGACGCGGCCGACCCGTTGGAACGGAAGCGCTGGTTGGCCGGGTTCACCGTGCGGGTCAGGTTCTGGAAGGTCAGCGGCAGCACGTCGAGGGCTTCGGTCAGCGTCACGCGGTTGCGGTTGAGGACGTCGAGCACCACGGTCAGGTCCTTGAGCCCGGAACCGAGAGCGTCCTGGTGCTCCTTCACGAACGCGCCGACTTCCTTGAGCGCGACGGCGAGCGCGGCGACCGTTTGATTGAGCGCCTGGCCGTTCTGCGCGAGCACCTCGGTGGCGGTGGTGACGTTCTTGCTGAACCGGCGGATCGTCGTGTCGTTCTTCGCGAAGGCCTCGGTGAGCCCGTCGAGCGCGTTGACGATTCCGGAGAGGTCCTCGCGCCGCTCCGACAGCGTACCGAGCGCGGCCGCGAAGCCCTTGATGCCGCGGTTGATCTTCTCGCCGTTGCCCTGGAAGTTGGCGGCGCCGACCTCGAGGGCGTCCTGGATCGCCCCGATGTTCGCCTTCTCCGACGTCAGACTGTTCGCGAGGGTGTCCAGGGCCCGAACGATGCGGTCGAACTCGACCGGAGTGCGGGTTCGGGTCAGCGGGATCTCGGCGCCGTCGGCCAGTTCCGGCCCCTTGCGCCAGACCGGCGCGAGCTCGACGTACCGGTCGTTGATGACGCTCGGCGGGATGATCAGCGCCTGAACGTCGGCGGGGATCTTGAGGCTGTCCCGGACCTTCATCTCGACCAGGACCGTCGTGCCCTGCGGGCTCACCTTGCTGACCCGTCCCACGGGGACGCCGAGCACGTCGACGTCGTTGCCGGGGAAGATGCCCACCGACGAGGTGAACCGGGCCTTCACGGTCTTCGTGCCCTCGCCCAGCGGCCCGCAGCCCGCGGCGCCCAGGGCGAGGCAGGCGGCGAGGGCGGCAAGCAGGCGGCGGCTCATGGCGTGCCTCCCGGGGCGCGGGGCTGGCACTTCTGCTGCGGGGCGCAGAGCATGTTGTCCGGGAAGATCGCGTTGGGGCCGCTGACGTCCATGTACGGGCCGTTGCCGGCGGCGTTGGCGAAGTACCGCGACGCGGGGCCGAGCAGGATCGCGATCTGCTCGAGCGCCGCCTTGTTCTCCCGCAGGGTCGCCAGCACCACGTTCAGGTTCTTGAGCAGGGGGCCCATCGTCTTCTTGTTGTCTCGCACCAGCCCGGTCAGCTGGACGGCCAGGGTCTGGGAGTCGGCCAGCAGTTCGGCGATGGCGTCGCGGCGCCGAGTCACCTCTTCGAGGATCAGCGAGGCCTGCCGCATCAGGTCGACGAGCACGTCGCCGTTCGCGTCGAGGTTGCTCGAGACGAGGTTGGCCTGCCGGATCAGGCGGTCCAGATCCGTGCGGCGGGACACGATCACGTCGGAGAGCCGGGCGATGGCGTCCAACGCCTTGCCGGTGAGCTCGGGAGTGTCTCGGAAGTTGTCGGACAGTACGCGCAGTGCATCGCGCAGCTTCTTGCCGTCGAGTTTCTCCAGCGCGGTGCCGCCGGCCTCGACGATGTCCTGGATGGCGAACGGCACCCGGGTATTCGCGATGGGAATGGTGCGGTCGGGCAGCGTGCCCTCGCCGGCCGGGCGCAGCTCGAGGTAGTGGTTGCCGAGCAGGGTGGCGACCTTCACCTCCGCCTTCGTGTCCGGGCCGAGCTGGACGCTCTTGCCGATGCGGAAGTCGACCTTCACGTAGTCCTCGACGAGCCGCACCGCGGACACCTCGCCGACGGGGACGCCGGCAACCCGGACCTCCTCGCCGGATCGCAGACCGCCCGCCTGGACCAGTTGGGCGTGGTAGGTCTCCTTGCCGAGCGCGAAGCCGCTGGGCACGAACAGGGCGGCGACGATCGCGAACACGACCGCGACGGTGACGGTGCCGATGAACCGCGGGCTGCGGTTGCCGAAAAACCTCTTCACGCGACCAAGCTCGCTCATGCGCACACCGCCGAACTGGACTCCGGGTCGCCGAACTGCTGCCGCTTGCCGGCGGCGTCGAAGTAGAAGACGTTGCAGATGTAGAGGTTCACCCAGGAGCCGTACTGCATCGAGCGCGCGAAGGCCTGCAGCGCGACGGGCAGGCCCTGCACCGCTTCGCCGAAGACGTCCTTGTTCTTCGCGTAGGTCCCCGCAACCCGTTCGAGGCGAGCGAGGTCCTTCTTCAACTGCGGGCGCACGTCGCGCAGCAGCGCCGAGGTGGCATCGGTCAGCGAACCGAGTGCCTGGATGGAGCCGCCGATCTTGTCGCGGTCGGCCGCGGTGGCCGCGACGAGCCGGCGCAGTTGCCCGATGAGTGCGTCGACGTCGCCGTCGCGGGTGGCGATCTCGGTGAGCACGGTGCCGAGGTTGGAGATCACCCGGCCGATCACCTCGTCGCGGGCGGCGAGCCGGTCGGCGAGTTCGGCGGTGGTCCTGAGCAGCGCGAGGATGCTGTCCCCTTCCCCCTGCAGCACCTTCACCAACGAGGCGGAGAGCCTGTTGACGTCGTCCGGCGAGATGACGTCGAAGAGCGGCTGGAAACCACTGAGGACGACGGTCAGGTCCAGGGCGCTGTCGGTGGAGGCCTTCGAAATCCGCGAGCCCGGTTCGAGCAACTGCGCGGTGCCCTTGCCCGGCAGCAGTGCGAGGTACCGCTGGCCGATCAGGTTCTGGTACCGGATGGCGACGTTGGTGTTGCGCAGCACCGGCTGATCGCGCTGGACGCTGAACGTCACCTGCGCGGTCGCACCGGCGAGCTTGACGCTGTCCACGCGCCCCACCCGGACACCGGCCACTCGGACGTTGTCGCCGGAGTGCAGGCCCGACGCGTCGTCGAACTCGGCGGTGTAGGAGACCGTGGACCTGCCGATGGTGTTGACCAGGGTGTTGTAGAGCAGCAGCGCGATCGTCCCCGCGATCACCGCGAACACCAGCAGCCGCAGCGCCGCTCCGCGAACGGTGGTACCACTCATCGAGTACCTCCGGGCACGTGCACCGTGGTGCCGCGGAGCACCGAGCCGGCCAGCAGCATGCCGACGTCGCCGGCCTGCGCGCCACGGATCGCGTCGATGGCCAGCAGAATCTGATGCAGGATCAGCTTGTCGGTGACGCTGCCAACCGGCCCGATCCCGCCGTAGACGATGGGCAGCGTGGGTGCGGCCGGCGCGGCCGTTGCGGCCGCTTCGGCGGGCAGGACCGCTCCCTTGGGGCAATTCGGGCCGTCGAGCCCCGGATAGCGCGGGCAGTCGGCGCCACCGTAGACCGGAAGCGGGGCCTGGGTGATCACCGTGTCGAGCTTGGCCCGGCCGTTCTCCACCACCAGGCCGCCGAGGAAGTCTCCGAGGTCGACGAAGCCCTTGCCGAAGGCGTCCGGGTGCTTGCCGAAGGCGCCGAAGATCGCGGCGCTCTGCCTGTTCACCCGGACGAGGTTCTTCTCGTTCTTCGCCAGCAGGTCCTTGGCGTTGCCGGTCAGCCCGAGCCCGCCGGAGAGCAGTTCGACGAACTGGCTCTGCCGCTCGACGAGTAGGCGCGTCAGCACCAGCAGGTCGTCGACCGAGTCGAAGAGCTTCGGGGCCTGCTTCGACAGCTGCTCGGCGAAGGTCGCGAACCCCGCGAGGTCGGCGCTCAGGTCCGGCAGGGAGGGCGCGAGGTCGCGCAGGTAGGCGTCGGAGCGGCCGATCACCGCGTTGATGTCGTCGCCGTTGTCCGCCAGTGCCTCTGCCAGCGCACCGAGCGCGACGGACAGCTTCGCCGGCTGCACCGCGGTCAGCACGCGGAAGAGCTTGGCGAACACGTCGTTGAGCTCGAGGGTCTCCGCGGAGGTGTCCGCCGCGATGCGGGTGCCGGAGCGGATGGAACCGGTGGCCCCGGCCTTCGGCAGCAGTTCGACGAAGCTCTGCCCGAACACGTTGGCGGGCAGGATGCGCGAGGTCACCTCGGCGGGAACGGATCGGGCCTTGCCGGGCTCGAGCAGCAGGCCGAGCTTCGCGCCGTTGCCGCCGGGCTCGCGGCTGATCGAGTCGACCCGGCCCACGACAACGCCGCGGATCTTCACATCGGACCCGGTCACGAGGGCGTCGCCGGTGTCCGCGGTGACGGTGTCGACCCGGACGCCGTCGGCCAGTGCGCCGGAGTACTGCAGGACGACGAGCCCGATCGACGCGGTGACGACGGCGAGGAACAGCGCGCCACGGCGGCGCAGCGTCCCCGGCTTCGGCGCCCAGTCCCCCACGGCGCTCATCCGCTGATCCGTACGCCGGGGTCGTAGCCCCAGATGGCCAGGGTCAGGAACATGTCGACGACGATGATCACGATGAGGCTGGCGCGGATCGCGCGTCCGGTGGCCCGGCCCACGCCCTCCGGCCCACCGACGGCGTGGAAGCCGAAGTAGCAGTGGATCAGGGTCGTCAGCAGGATGAAGACCGCGACCTTCACCGTCGAGTAGACGATGTCTATGGGATTGAGGAACGCCAGGAAGTAGTGGTCGTACGTGCCGCCCGACTGGCCGAAGAACGTCGTCACCACCAGGCGGGTGGCGAAGTAGGACCCGAACAGGCCGACGACGTAGAGCGGCAGGATCGCCAGCATCGACGCGATCACGCGGGTGCTGACGAGGTACGGCATCGGCCGCACGCCCATCACCTCGAGCGCGTCGATCTCCTCCGAGATCCGCATGGAGCCGAGCTGCGCGGTGTACCGGCAGCCGACCTGCGCGGCGAACGCGGTGGCCGCGATGAGCGGGGCGAACTCGCGGGTGTTGGCCAGCGCGGAGACGAAGCCCGCGAACGGGGCCAGGCCGATGATGTCGAGACCGGTGAAGCCCGCGATGCCGACCGACGTGCCGACGAACGCCGACAGCAGCAGCATCACGCCCATGATGCCGCCGCCGACGAGCAGCGCCCGGCCCCACGAGATGTCGGAGAGCAGGCGGCCGATCTCCTTCTTGTATCGCTTCACTGCGAAGGGCATCCAGCCCAGTGCGGAGGCGAAGAAGGTGGCCTGCGTCCCGAGTTGAAGCAGGCTGTTGCCGGCGGCGCGGGTCCCGACCGGGGCTCGGCGGGGACGAACGCCCGACATCGCGGAGGTGGCCATCAGACCACCTTCGGCGGTGCGATCAGCAGGTACGCCTGGGTGAGCACGATGTTGGTGCTGAACAGCAGCAGGAAGGTGAGCACGACGGACTGGTTGACCGCGTCGGCGACGCCCTTCGGGCCGCCCTTGGCGTGCAGCCCCTTGTGCGCCGCGACGATCGCGGCGATGAAGCCGAACACCGCGGCCTTGATCTCGGCGACGACGAAGTCCCCCGCGGCGGCGAACGACGTGAACGAGGACAGATACGCGCCCGCGGTGCCGTTCTGCACGTAGACGTTGAACAGATAGCCGGCGGCCACGCCGGTCATGGCGACGACCGAACAGAGCAGCACGCCGACCATCGTCAGCGCGGCCACGCGCGGCACGACCAGGCGCCGCAGCGGGGAGACCGCCATGACCTCCATGGCCTCGATCTCGTCGCGGATGGTGCGCGCCCCGAGGTCGGAGCAGATCGCGGACCCGGCGGCGCCGGCGAGCAGCAGCGCCGTCACGACCGGCGCGCCCTCGCGGATGACGCCGAGGCCGTTGACCGCCCCGACGAAGGAGGTGGCCCCGACCTGCGCGGCCAGCGACCCCACGTTGATCGCGACGATGATCCCGAACGGGATCGCGACCAGCAGGGCGGGCAGCAGCGAGACGCTGGTGACGAACCAGGCCTGCAGGACGAACTCGCGCCAGGGGAACTTGCCGCGGACCAGATCCGAGACGCCGTAGCGCACGATCGTCCCCGACATCGACGCCAGCTCGCCGACGGTGACCAGCGACCGGTCGACCGGGCCGGGCAGCCGAAGACGCTGCGGGACGGTGCCAGACATAGGGAAGGGACGCTCCCTCGGTCGCTACGGCGAGACCTGCGAATGCCGCAGCCTACCTGCGCCGATTGTGTGCATTACCGCCAGTAGGGTCGGGAACCGATGGAAGGGTTCCGCGAGTGATCGACACCGGCCTACGCATCCTCCACGCGGCGGTGTCAAGACCGTTGCGCACGACAGCCGAAATGGTTGTTGGCGCGTCCGGTTTGTCCCGGTTTGTGGAGCCACGCCGGCTGACAGGGCTGGCCTATTCGGCCGCAACGGCTCCCCTGCGAGCCCTCGGAGCCGCCGAGTTCGTCGTCCGGAACGCCGGCGAGATCGCCTCGACCGTCCGCGCCACCGCCGCCAGCGGCATCGTGGAACTGACGCGGCCCCAGCTGATCGGGCGTCAACTCCGCGTGCTGCGCTCCGAGGGCGCGAACCTGCCCGGTGCGGTCGCCATCGCCGCCGCGCTGCACCCGTACGACGTCGCGATCGTCGACGACGACGGCACCCGCAGCTGGGCCGAGCTCGACTCCCGCGGCCGGCGGCTCGCCGTCGGCTTCGCGGACCTCGGCCTCGGGCCGGGCGACCGCGTCGGGGTCCTGTGCCGCAACCACTCCGGGCTCGTCGAGTGTCTGCTCGCGGCCGCCCGCGTCGGCGTCGACGTCGTGCTGCTCAACACGGCCGCCGGCCCCGCGGCCGTGGAGCGGGTCGCCACCGCGCAGCGCCTGCGGTTGCTCGTCGCCGACGCCGATCTCCCGCTGCCGCCCACCCTGCCGCTGGACCTCGACGTGCTGACCGCGTGGCACGACAGCGCATCGATCTCCGGCACCCTCGAGGAACTGCTCGCCACGGCACGGCCCGGCCGCGAACTGCGCAAGCCCGATCGGCCCGGCCGCCTGATCCTCCTCACCTCCGGCACCACCGGGACGCCGAAGGGCGCCGCCCGCCCGGACGTCTCCCCGATCGGCGGCCTGATCGCCGTGATCGGCCTGCTCGGCCGGATCCCGCTGCGCGCGGGCGCCGTCACGGCGATCCCCGCACCTCTGTTCCACGCCTGGGGACTGGGCGGGCTCACCCTCGCCTTCGCCCTGCGCTCCCCCGTCGTCCTGCAGCGGCACTTCGACGCCGAGTCGCTGCTCGCCGCCATGGCGGAACACCGAGTCGAGCAGTTGTTCGTCGTCCCGGTGATGCTCAATCGCATGCTGGGAGTCCCCGCCCACACCACGACCGCCGCTCTGCGCCTCGTACTCTCCAGCGGCTCGGCCCTGGCACCGCGCACGGTCGCCGGAGTCCGCGAGCGGTTCGGCGATGTCCTGCACAACCTCTACGGCTCCACCGAAGTGTCCTGGGTCAGCATCGCGACGCCGGAGGATCTCGCCGCCGACCCCGGAACGGCCGGGCGGCCGCCCCTGGGCACCGCGATCCGGATCCTCGACGAGCACGGCCAGGAGTGTTCGCCCGGCGAGGTCGGCCGAATCTTCGTCGGCAACTCCATGCTGTTCGAGGGGTACGTCGACGGGGACGAGGTGCCCGCCCTCGTCTCCTCCGCGATGGCCACCGGAGACCTCGGCCACATCGACGGCGCCGGCCGCCTCTACGTCGACGGCCGCGAGGACGACCTCGTCGTCTGCGGCGGCGAGAACGTCTTCTGCCGCGAGGTCGCCGACGTGATCGGGGGCCTGCCCGGCGTCGTGGACGTCGCCGTGGTCGGCGTGCCCGACCCGGAGTTCGGCCAGCGCCTCGCGGCGTTCCTGGTCGCCGACCCCCGGATCCCGCTGACCGCCGACCACGTCCGGGACTGCGTGCGCGAGCGCATCGCCCGCTACGCCGTCCCGCGCGAGGTCGTCTTCCTCGACGAGCTTCCGCGCAACGCCGCCGGCAAGATCCTCTCCCGCGACCTGCGCGACGCCACCTGATGCGACCGCCCGAGCGCGCCGACGTCGTCGTCGTGGGCGGCGGGCACAACGGCCTCGTCGCGGCGACGCTGCTGGCCCGCGACGGGCTGCGGGTGGTCGTCTGCGAGGCGGCCGGGGTGCTCGGCGGCGCGGCTCGCACCGAGTACCCGTTCCCGAAGGCGCCGCGCCTCGGGCAGTCGACGGGCGCCTACCTGCTGGGGCTCATGCCGCCGGAGCTCGTCGCGGAGCTGGGGCTCGACCTTCCGGTGCTGACCAGAGATCCGCACTACGCGCTGCCGAGCCCGGCCGGATCGGCACTGCCCTCGCTGCTGTTCGGAGCCGACGCCGCCGCGAACGAACGAGAGCTCGCCGCTGCCTTCGGGTCGGCGGACGCCCGCGCCGACGCCGCTCTGAACGCCGAACTGGCGAAGCTGTCGGCCGATCTCGCTCCCGCCTGGCTCGCCGAGCCCGGCTCGATCGAGGACACCGCCGAGCGGTACGTCCGGCCGACTCTGCGCCAGACCTTCGTCGACCTGTGTCGCGGCTCCGTCGTCGAATACCTGGACCGGTTCGGGTTCGTGTCGCAGCGCCTGCTTGCGATGTACGCGGTCACCGACGGCATCTCCGGCCTCGCCGCCGGCGTCGACGACCCCGGCACCGGCCACAACTTCCTCGCCCACAACATGGGCCGCCTTCCCGGTTCGGAGGGCGTCTGGGCGATCGTCCGCGGCGGGATGGGAACCGTCGCCGCGGCGCTGGCCGACGCCGCCCGCCGCGCCGGCGCCGAGCTGTACACCGACACCCCGGTCCAGGCCATCGCCACCCGGGACGGCGTCGTCGCCGGCGTCGAGCTTGCGGACGGAGCGATCGCGGCCCCAGTCGTGCTGGCCTGCTGCGACCCCTTCCGCCTTCCCGGCCTGATCGATCTCCCCGCGGACCTGACCAGCCGCCTCGAGTCCCTCTACCGCCCCGGCGTCACCATGAAGGTGAACCTGGCGCTGGACCGCCCGCCGACCTTCCCCGGCCTCGGCGGCCGCTCCCCCGGCGGCGCCACGGTCCACCTGCTGCCCGGAGCAGACCGCCCGCTCGATGCCGTCCGATCCATGTGGGCGGACGTGCGGGCCGGGCGGCTGCCCGAGTTCCCCACCATCGAGTGGTACCTGCACACCACCGTCGACGAGTCGCTCTCCGACGACGCCGGCCGGCACTCCTCCGCGCTGTTCGTCCAGTCCGTGCCCCACCAGCCCGCCGGCTCCAGTTGGACGGCCGAACAGGCGAACTACGTCGCCCATTTGCTCGAGATCTGCGACACGTTCGCGCCCGGAACGAGCGCCGGCGTCGTCGATACGTTTCCCCTCCCGCCGCCCGGCATCGCGTCCCACTTCGGGATCAGCGGCGGCCACATCCACCACGTCGACAACACGGTCGCGTTCGACGCCCGGATGCCCTACGCCACCGGGGTACCGGGCCTCTACGCGGGCTCGGCGGGATGCCACCCGGCCGGGTCGGTGATTGGCGCGGCGGGACACAACAGCGCCCGACGGATCCTCGCCGACCTGGCCTGAACAGGCTCACATCACCGGCGCGTCACTGTGAGTTAACTCCGCTGCGCCGGCCGGGTGAGTCGGCCGCTGCGCCGAGGGCTACGAAGCAATCCAAAGGACTACCCTGGGGTAGCCACCCAGAATCTTCGCGCTCCCGTCGCACGCATTGCCGGAAGAGGTCGAACCACTCGTGTCTCCGAACCCCCAATCCGATCCGATGGCCGGCTTCGGGCCCAACGAGTGGTTGGTAGACGAGATCTACCAGCAGTATTTGACCGACCCGGAGTCCGTCGACCGGGCGTGGTGGGACTTCTTCGCCGACTACCAGCCGGACAACGGCAACCGGCCGGTGGCGGCCGGTGCCCCCGCGGCCGCCCCGCCGGCACCCGCGGCGATTCCGGCGCCGACGGCACCCCCGGCTCCGGCCGCGCCCGCCCCTGCGTCCGCGCCGGCTCCCGCACCGGCCCCCCTGCCCGTCGCCGCCCCGGCAGCCGCGGCCGCCCCGATCCCGGCCGACCCGCCCGCGCCCGCCGAGCCCGCCAAGGCGCCGGCCGCCGCCCTGGACGGCACGGCCGAGGTCAGCACGCTCCGCGGTCCCGCCGCCCGCGTCGTGGTGAACATGGAGGCCAGCCTCGAGGTGCCCACGGCCACCTCGGTTCGCACGGTCCCCGCGAAGCTGCTCGTCGACAACCGCATCGTGATCAACAACCACCTGCGCCGCTCCCGCGGCGGCAAGGTGTCCTTCACCCACCTGATCGGCTACGCGCTGGTCAAGGCGGTCGAAGCGGTGCCGGTCATGAACGCCTCGTTCGTTCAGTCCGACGGCAAGCCCGCCATCTCGATCCCCGCCCACGTGAACCTGGGCATCGCGATCGACCTGGTGAAGTCCGACGGGTCCCGGACACTGGTGGTCCCGTCGATCAAGGCCGCGGACACCTTGGACTTCGCGACCTTCTGGGCCGCCTACGAGGACATCGTGCGCCGCGCCCGCGCGAACAAGCTGACCGTCGACGACTTCGCCGGCACCACGATCTCGATCACCAACCCCGGCACGATCGGTACCGTCCACTCGGTGCCGCGCCTCATGCAGGGTCAGGGCTCGATCATCGGCGTCGGCTCGATGGAGTACCCGGCCGAGTACCAGGGCGCCTCCCCGGAGACCCTGGCCGCGATGGCCGTCAGCAAGGTCATGACGCTGACCTCGACGTACGACCATCGGATCATCCAGGGCGCGCAGTCCGGCGAGTTCCTGCGCCGCCTGCACCAGCTGCTGCTCGGCGAGGACGAGTTCTTCGACGCGATCTTCCGTTCGCTGCGGATCCCGTACACCCCGATCCGCTGGGAGACCGACATCTCGGCCTCCCACGAGGACCAGGTCTCCAAGCAGGCCAGGGTGCACGAGCTGATCCACGCCTACCGGACCCGCGGCCACCTGATGGCCGACACCGACCCGCTCGAGTACCGCCAGCGCAGCCACCCGGACCTCGACATCGTCACCCACGGCCTGACGCTGTGGGATCTCGACCGCGAGTTCGTCTCCGGCACCGGCTTCGCCCTCGCGGGCCTGATGAAGCTGCGCGAGATCCTCGGCGTGCTGCGGGACTCGTACTGCCGCACGATCGGCATCGAGTACATGCACATGCAGAACCCGCGCGAGCGGGGATGGATCCAGGAGCGCGTCGAGCGGGTCCCGGACCGCGTGCCGCGCGAGGAGCAGTTGCGGATCCTGCGCAAGCTCAACGAGGCCGAGGCGTTCGAGACCTTCCTGCAGACCAAGTACGTCGGCCAGAAGCGCTTCTCGCTCGAAGGCGGCGAGTCCGTCATCGCGCTGCTCGACGCGGTCCTGGCCGCCGCGGCGCAGGACGGCCTGGACGAGGTCGGCATCGGCATGCCGCACCGCGGGCGCCTGAACGTGCTCGCGAACGTCGTCGGCAAGAGCTACGGCCAGATCTTCCGCGAGTTCGAGGGCAACATCGACCCGAAGTCGATGCACGGCTCCGGCGACGTGAAGTACCACCTCGGCGCGGAGGGCACCTACACCGCATACGACGGCAGCCAGACCCGCGTCAGCCTCGCGGCGAACCCGTCGCACCTCGAGGCCGTGAACCCCGTGCTCGAGGGCATCGTCCGCGCGAAGCAGGACATCCTCGACCGCGGCATCACCGGCTTCACCGTCCTGCCGGTCCTGCTGCACGGCGACGCGGCCTTCGCCGGCCAGGGCGTCGTCGCGGAGACCCTGGAGCTCTCCCAGCTGCGCGGGTACCGCACCGGCGGCACCGTCCACATCGTCGTGAACAACCAGGTCGGCTTCACCACTGCGCCGACCTCGTCCCGGTCCAGCCTCTACGCCACCGACGTGGCGCGGACCGTGCAGGCGCCGATCTTCCACGTCAACGGCGACGACCCGGAGGCCTGCGTGCGCGTCGCACGCCTGGCCTTCGACTTCCGCCAGGCGTTCAAGAAGGACGTCGTCATCGACATGATCTGCTACCGGCGCCGCGGTCACAACGAGGGCGACGACCCCTCGATGACCCAGCCGCTGATGTACGACCTGATCGACGCGAAGCGCTCGATCCGCAAGCTCTACACCGAGGCGCTCATCGGCCGCGGCGACATCACCCTCGACGAGGCCGAGGCGGCGCTGAAGGACTTCCGCGACCAGCTCGAGAAGGTGTTCGCGGAGACCCGCGGCGTTCAGACGACTCCGACGACGGTCCCGGCCACGTACAACGTGCCGACGGCGCCGGCCGGTACGGCCACCGCGATCAGCCACGAGGCGCTGAAGCGGATCGTCGAGTCGCAGGTCTCGCTGCCCGAGGGCTTCACGGTCCACCCGCGCGTGGCGCCGCTGCTGCAGAAGCGGGCGTCGATGATCGAGACCGGCAACATCGACTGGGGCTTCGGCGAGCTCATCGCCCTCGGCTCGCTCATGCTCGACGGACGCCCGGTGCGCCTGGCCGGCCAGGACTCGCGCCGCGGCACGTTCACCCAGCGGCACTCGGTGCTCATCGACCGGGTCACCGGCGCGGAGTACCTCCCGCTCGCGCACCTCTCTCCGGACCAGGCCCCCGGCTACGTCTACGACTCGCTGCTCTCGGAGTACGCGGCGCTCGGCTTCGAGTACGGATACTCCGTCGCCCGGCCCGACGCGCTGGTGCTCTGGGAGGCGCAGTTCGGCGACTTCGTCAACGGCGCCCAGTCGATCATCGACGAGTTCATCTCCTCCGGCGAGCAGAAGTGGGGCCAGCGCTCCGGCGTCGTCCTGCTGCTGCCGCACGGCATGGAGGGCCAGGGCCCGGACCACTCGTCGGGCCGCCCGGAGCGCTTCCTGCAGCTCTGCGCGCAGGACAACATGACCGTCGCGATCCCGACGACGCCGGCGAACCACTTCCACCTGCTCCGGTGGCAGACGCTCTCGCCGCACCACCGCCCGCTGATCGTCTTCACGCCGAAGTCGCTGCTGCGCCACCGCGCCGCGGTGTCCGAACCGGGCGACTTCACCTCCGGCCACTTCCAGCCGGTGATCGGCGACGCCAAGGCGGACCCCGCGGCGGTGCGCAGGGTGCTCCTGTGCACCGGCAAGGTCTACTACGACCTCGCCGCGTACCGGGATACGAACGAACGCACCGACACCGCGATCGTCCGCGTCGAGCAGCTCTACCCGCTGCCCCTGGCCGACATCGAGGCGGCGCTGGCCACGTACCCGAACGCCGCCGAACTGCGGTGGGTGCAGGAGGAGGCGGCCAACCAGGGCGCCTGGCCGTTCATGGCGCTCAACCTCACCGAGCACCTCGGTGGGCGCACCCTCAAGCGCGTGTCCCGTTCGGCGTCCTCGGCACCGGCCGTCGGCTCGCACTCGGTGCACGAGTACGAGCAGAACCTGCTCCTCGAGCAGGCCTTCGCCAACTAGGACCGGCCGTGTACTTCACCGATCGCGGCATCGAAGAGCTGATCGCGCGGCGCGGCGAGGAGCAGGTGGACCTGGCCTGGCTCGCCGCGCGGCTGCAGGAGTTCGTCGATCTCAACCCAGAGTTCGAGATCCCGATCGAGCGTCTGGCCACCTGGATCGCACGTCTCGACGACGACGAGGACTGAGCGCCGCGAATCGCCGGTGGGAACATACTCAGGAGTACCTACCGCCCAGTACTACTTTCGAGTAACTTGTGCTTCGGATCACTTTTCCGAAGGAGTCGAGATGTCGATGCTCTACGCGGGTTACGAACTCAACCGCCGGCTGGGCTCGCCCGCCGTCGCCGCCTCTCGAGTGACCGCGAGAGCTCTCACCAGGGCTCCGAAGCCCCTCGCCAAGACCCACACCGTCCGGCACCTGCGCGCGGCCTGCGAAATCGCCGCGAAGGCCCGCCCGACGCACGTGCACCCGGAGTTCGGCATCGCCTCGGTTCCCGTCGGCGACATGCAGGTCCTCGTCACCGAACGCGCGCGGTGGGAAACGCCGTTCGCGACCCTCATCAACTTCCACAAGGGCGTCCCGGACCAGCCGAAGGTGCTCGTCGTCGGTCCGATGTCCGGGCACTTCACCACCCTGATCCGCCCGACCATCCGCACGCTGCTGCCCGACCACGACGTGTACGTGCTCGACTGGCACAACGCTCGAGACATCCCCGCCGACGAAGGCGCGTTCGGCTTCGACCAGTACATCGCGCACGTGCAGAACGCGCTGCGCAGGCTCGGCCCCGGCGCGCACGTGGTCTCGGTGTGCCAGCCGGCCGTGCCGGTGCTCGCGGCGGTGTCCCTGCTCGCCGCGGACGACGACCCGGCGCAGCCGGCGAGCATGACGCTGATCGCCGGCCCGATCGACACGCGCGTGAACCCCAACCGGATCAACCTGATGGCCGAGCGTCGGCCACTCTCCTCGTTCGAGAAGCGGCTGATCACCACCGTGCCCGGCCGCTACGCCGGTGCCGGGCGCAAGGTCTACCCCGGCTTCGTGCAACTCGCCGCGTTCATGTCGATGAACCGCAAGCGGCACCTGATCGCGCACCGGGACATGTACCGGGATCTGGTGACCGGGGAGACGGAGAAGGCCGCGGCGACGCGCGACTTCTACGACGAGTACGGCGCGGTCATGGACGTGCCCGCGGAGTTCTACCTCGAGACCGTGCAGAAGGTGTTCATGGAGCACCACTTCGCGCGCGGCGAGCTCGTGGTCGCCGGCCGCACGGTGGACCCGACCGCGATCGCCCGCACCGCCCTGCTCACCGTCGAGGGCGCCAAGGACGACATCTGCTCCCCCGGCCAGACCGAGGCGGCCCACGCGCTCTGCCCGAACGTGCAGCGTCGCGGTCACCATCTGCAGGAGGGCGTCGGGCACTACGGCGTTTTCAGCGGCAGCCGCTGGGAGACCGAGATCTACCCGGTGATCCGCGACTTCATCGCGGGCTCGTAACCGACCGCGCCGCTGGGCGCAGTGCGCTGCGGGGCACTACAGGCGGAACCCGCGCACGCCGTGCCGGTCCAGCAGCTCGCTCAGCAGCCGGTTGGTCTCCTTGCCCGCCGGAGTCCGGTCGGCCGAAAGCAGGCTGCCGGAGGACTGGACGTGGATCTTGCCGCCTTCCTTCAGGCGGAACGCCCAGAGCCCGTTGGCGGAGTTGAACGACGCGCGCTTGATCCCCGAGCCCGACAGCACGACGGTCCGCCCCTTGCCCTCCGCGAGGGGCTCGATCGTCGCGCCGTCGCCGTCGAGCGAGATCCGCCCACGCCACCCGCCCACCGCCAGCGGCACGCGGGTCACTCGTACGTTGCTGGTGTGCACGGGGTCCCTTCCAATGCGCCGACGCGTACCCCGCCGTCGCGAAGCGCGATTCGAGCCGGCGGTGCACCAAGTGTCCCATCGCCGTTGCGCGCTGCGGTTAACACCGGACCAGCTGCTGCCTCGATCTGCCGCAGGCACGGCGCCACCGGACGTTGGAGCGAGGGCCGGTGGCGACTGGCGTCACTAAGCGGCCTGCCCGTACGCCCGTCGGCCGCGTTCGGACTGCCAGTGGGTGTTCCGGATCGGGCGCCGGTGCGGGTCGAGGTGTTCGGGCGGGACGAACTCCGGATGCCCGTCCTCGGACATCCAGATCTCCCAGCCGCCGTGGTGAACCTGATCGTGGTGGTGGTCGCAGACCAGACACAGGTTTTCGAGGTCGGTGGGTCCGAGGTTCTCCCAGTAGTCGATGTGGTGCGCCTGCGTCCACTCGGGTGGTCGGGTGCATCCGGGTCCGACGCAGCCGCCGTCGCGGGCGACAAGCGCCAGCCACTGGCTCGGGCTTGCGAAGCGTTGGGAGCGACCGAGCTTGAGCGGGATCCCATTCCCGTCGACGTGCAGCGAGTGCAGGTTCGCGTCGCACGCGATCCGCCGGACCGCCTCGGCGGTGAGGGTCTCGCCGGTGGTCGTGGTCCCGAACCCGGTCTCGGATCGCAGGTCCTGCTCGGAGATGGTCACGACGATGTGCGGGCGGTGCCCACGGGTGGCCGGCAGGTTCCCGAAGCGCAGGGTTCTTTCGACGAGGTCGCCCATCGCGTCCGCGCGACGCTGTCCGGGCAGACGCGGGTCCCGCGTCCCGTCCGGCGCGGGCTGCGGAGCGGCAAGCGGACCAAGCGCGGCCTTCAGCTTGGCGATGCGCTCGTCGGTGTCGGTCCACCGCATCGTCTGGGTTCCGTCGTGGTTGTTCCGGATCGTCAGGTCGCGCCGCTTCTGCGCGGTCGCCTCGCGGTCCAGCAGTCCGTCCGGGTCGATCAGGTCGTCGACCCGCTTGTGCAGCTTGCGCAGTTCCAGCGCGTTGCTCGAAGGTGCGCGTTCGAGCAGGTACCGCTCCGCCTTGCCCCGTTGGGCATCGGTCGCACCCGCCGGAAGGTCGGTGACGACCGAGGCGATCGCCGAGGCCTGCTCGTAGGAGATGTCCCCGGCGGCCAACTGGTCGTAGGTCCACGGGCAGGCCGTCTCCATCGCCCGCGCCGTCCGGACCCGGTCTGCGGCAGTCGAGGGGTGCAGCTTCACTGCCGCAGACAGCCACGCCGAGGTCGACGACGCCCCGGTCCGGCGCGCGAGATCGCGCATGTCCGCATAGCTCGTCAGGTCCAGCCCGAGCGCGTCAAGCCGCGCCTCCACCCGGTGATGGATCCGCAGCAGCGCGAGCAGTTCACTGTCCCCAAAGTTGTTGGCGGGATCGTCCATCGCCGCACGGACGCCGTCCAGCGCCACGCCGAGGGCGACGTACGCGTCGAGGACCGGGTTCTTCATGGAGCCATGATATCGAATGAATGTTCGAATACAAGGCTTATTTCATTCTGTCGGGCGTTCTATCCGGCAGGCTTCTTCTAAGGGAGGGCGGATCGCGATCGGCGACCAATCGTCGCCGGGAGGCGGAGATCCGAAGAACGCCCGAGCCGGCTAAGCCTCCGCGAGCAGCGTCGCGCCGCCCTGGCCCGCCTTGCCCGAAGGCGGTTGGCGGAGGGCGTCGGGAGGCGCCGGCAGTTCGTCGGCTGCGACGAGCGGGCCGGCGACGATCTGGTCGAGGAGTGCGTTCCCCTCGGGCAGCAGAGCGAGCGTTGCCCGGAGAACGGCGACGATTTCTACCAGCTCGACGTTCCAGTCCGGGGACCACGTGGCGGGGCGCGTCCGGTCGAGCGGCGATTCGCTGGAAGCGGCACGACCCGCGGGTTTGGCCGTGCGGTACCCGAGCCACTTCGCCAGGACCTGCATGCCGCTGACGGAGAAATCCCAGACCTCGCCCGGGACGCCGATCAGCAGGCCATCGGCCACGCGCAGGGTTTCCGTCGCGCGGTCGTAGGCGACATCGGCCCGGCCCTGTGGCAGGCGGGTCGGCTCCGAGCTCCACTCGATGCCTGTCGTCGGAATCGCGCCGCTGCCGAACCGTTCGCCGAAGGTCTGCAGCCAGACCAGCCGCTCGCCGTGCGCGGCCATTGCCTCGAAGAGGACGGGATCGGCGGCAACCGGGATGCGCGGCCCAGGGGTCTCGAGTGCGTCGTGGAACCGCTGCGTGTAGTCGGTGCCGGCGAGGATCCCGAAGACGTAGGCGAACAGCCGCTCCACGGTCACCGACGGGGCCGCGGGGTCCACGGCTCGGTGCGTGGCGGTGAGAGCCGCGAGCAGCGTGGGATCGGCGTTCGGCGTGCCCATCGCGTCGCGGTAGAGCGGGACGACGTCCTTGCCACCGAACGAGCCTCGGAAGTGGTCGAGGTCGGGAACGCCGACGGACACGACCGCCGCAGGCCCGAGGCCGAGGCGGAACGTGGGCTTGGTCAGCAGGAAGACCTGCCGGTCCGACAGCGAGGCCCAGAGCGCGGGCCGCTCGAGGGCTGCGAGCCGTGGATCCCGCAACGCCCACTGCCGGTCGAACGACCGGTAGCCGTACCCGACGATCGGTGGGTTCGGCGCACCGACGGGCTCGTCCGCGAGCTTCTCGAAACCGGCGACCTTGGTGTGGATGTTCCGGCCGGAGCCGGTGACGAAGCACCGCTCTCGGTCGGCGACGTCGGCCGTGGCGACGAAACGGGCCCACCGCCTCTCGAGTACCTCCGCGGCGGGCCCGATCGGCCAGGTCCGGTTGAACTTGCACCCGGGCATCTGAAAGGGCAGCAGGTCTACGACGGCCGGGTACCGCTCCCAGTCCGCTCCACCCGCGGACGGCACGAACGAGGCGTGCCATCCGCTGGCCGCCTCCACGGCTGCGACCTCGGCCGTCCCGGCGGCTAGGTCGGTCAGCGCCGCGAGCTTCTCGGCACGGGTGCCGCGGTAGCTCGCGTACCGGACACGCGCCGGCGTGGCGCGATCGCCGGTCCCCCGGCGCACCAGGGTCACGACGGCCACCGGGGACTCGACGTCGAAGACGTTCTCGTCCTTGCGGGTGCCCTTGTTGTCGCCGTGCAGGTCGACCACCACGATCTCGTCGGCCACCTCACGCGCGAGCCGGCGCAGGCCCAGGAAACCGGGGCCGTCGAGCCAGGACGACGCGGTGATCATGGAGACGACGGCGGGTCCGGTGTTCTGCTCGAACACCTTCCAGATCGCCCACCGCCAGAAGTAGACGTAGAGGTTGTAGAGGCTGGCGTGGTGGCTGAAGATCGTGTGCTGCTTCGCGTCGTCGACGATGTCGTCGAAGAGCGACCGTCCGCCGCCGGCGGGCACCGCGGTGACCGTCCCACCCGTGCCGCTGCTCTCGACTCGGTCGTAGGGCGGGTTCCCGATCAGGACGTTGTAGCGCCCCTGGCAGTCGACCGAGCCGAGCGTGTCGCCGAGATGGATCGGCAGACTCGGCGGGGCCTCGGCGAGTTCGAGCGCGACCCTCAGCAGGCTGACCGCGTGCGCAGCAGGCGAGATCTCGCCAGTCGAGGCATGCCGCAACGCCGCGGCCGCTCCGGCCTCCCCCGCATTGCGCCGACCCCGACGTAGCCACTCGACGAGGAAGGTGCCGGTCCCGGCGGCAGGGTCGAACATCGATACGACGGCGCCGTCCGGCCGCGCCCCCGCCGGGATCTCGAGCCCCGGCCGAGCCCCTACGTATTCCACCCACGTGGTCGAGTCGGCGACGCCCAGGGGCAGCCCGAACGACGTGAGCGCGTCGTCGACGGTCTTCACGATGTAGCGCACGACTGGCAACGGCGTGTAGACCGCTCCGAGTTTCTGGCGCTGCTCGGGGTCGTACGCGGCGAGAAATTCCTCGTAGAAGTAGACGACCGGATCGCCCCGTTGGCTGTCCGCGCCGAAGTCGGCGAGCAGCCCGTCGAGGTCCGCGGCGGCCAACTCCGCTGCGAGCTCGTCGAGCGGTGTGCGGTCGATCGTCGGCACCGCCGCGCCGAACCCGTCGGACCCGACGAGCCGCGCGACGAGCAATCCGTAGACCGCCGTCTGGGCGTAGCCGTCGGCAAGCGGATCGGGTGCCAAGCGGTTGCGGACCTCGCGAGCGACCTCGGCCATGCGACGGGCCAGGCCTGCCGGCGACCGGATGGCACTCACTACAGATCGTCCTTTCGGCCCACTTACGCCGCACGTCCGACCGATACGAATCGGGCGCTGTCCCCACGAATCTTGATCCATGAAGATTCCGCACCAGCCGAGCCCGCAGATCGCCACCGCCCTGCGCGGTGGCTCGATCGAAGTGCGCGGCCTGACCAAGCGCTACGGCGCCAAGACCGCCGTCGACGGCCTGACCTTCGACGTCCGTCCGGGCGTGGTCACCGGCTTCCTCGGCCCGAACGGCTCGGGCAAGACCACGACGATGCGCATGATCCTCGGCCTGGACGCTCCGTCCGCCGGGACGGTCACCGTGGGCGGCAAGGCCTACCGGGACCTGGCCGCGCCACTGCGCGAGATCGGCGCGCTCGTCGACCCGGGCGCCGTGCACCCCAAGCGGTCCGCGCGCAACCATCTGCTCGCCCTGGCGCAGAGCAACCGCATCGGCGCCAAGCGCGTCGACGAGGTCCTCGCGATGGTCGGCCTGTCCGACGCCGCAGGGAAGAAGGTCGGCGGGTTCTCCCTCGGCATGAACCAGCGCCTCGGCATCGCCGCCGCCATGCTCGGCGACCCCGGCGTGATCATGCTCGACGAGCCGGTCAACGGTCTCGACCCCGAGGGCATCGTCTGGATCCGCCGCTTCATGCGGGCCCTGGCCGCAGAGGGCCGTACCGTCCTGGTGTCCAGCCACCTGATGAACGAGATGGCCCACACCGCCGACCACGTCGTGGTCATCGGCCGCGGCAAGCTCCTGCGCGACGAGCCGATCTCCACCTTCGTCGAGACCAGCTCCGGCCGCTGGGCCACCGTCCGCACCCCGGCCCGCGCCGAGCTCGCGAACCGCCTGATCTTCGCCGGCGCCCAGGTCGCCGACGACGCCGACGGGTCGCTGCGCATCACCGGCCTCGACGCGATCGCCATCGGCAACGAGGCGGCCCTGGCCGGCATCGCGCTGCACGAACTGACCCCGCACCGCGCCTCGCTCGAAGAGGCGTTCATGGCTTTGACCCACGACAGCGTCGAGTACACGGCAGGAAGTGCGGCATGACCACCCTGACGATCGCTCCGCCGGCGGCCCCCACCGCGCCGGGCTTCCGCGACGCCGTCCGCTCCGAATGGACAAAGGTCCGCAGCGTCCGGTCCTCGGTCTGGACGATCCTGATCGCCCTGGCCGTCGGCATCGGCTTGAGCGCGATGTTCTCCGCGATCCTCGCCCACGACTACGCCAACGGCGGCGAGTCCCGCCTGCTCTGGGACCCAACGGCCAACTCGATGTTCGGCGGGTTCTTCGCCCAGCTGTCCATCGCGATCCTCGGCACCCTGGTCATCACCTCCGAGTACGCCACCCGCTCGATCCGGACCAGCCTCATCGCCGTCCCCAAACGTGGTCGCCTGCTCGGCGCGAAGGCAGTCGTGGTGGCGGCGCTCGCCCTGGCCGTCGGCCTGGTCATGGCCTTCACGTCCTTCTTCGTCGGCCAGTCGCTGATGTCGGGGAAGGCCCCGACGGCGAGCCTGTCCGACCCGGGCGTACTGCGCGCCGTCACCGGCGTCGCCCTCTACTGCAGCGCCGTCGCGCTGTTCGGCATGGCACTCGGCGCGCTGCTGCGCAGCACCGCCGGTGCAGTGGCCACGCTGGTCGGCTCGATCTACGTCCTGCCGGCCGTCGTGATGGCCCTGCCCTCGGGCGTGCGCGACCCGATCACGAAGTACTGGCCCACCAACGCCGGTGGGCAGATCACCACCACGGTGCAGGACCCGGACATGCTCGCCCCGTGGGCCGGCTTCGGCGTCATGCTCCTGGCGGTCGCCGCCCTCGGCTACGCCGCCCACCTGCGCCTGACCCGCGCCGACGCCTAAGCGGCATACGAGGACCCGTCGCCCCGCCCGGGGCCGCGGGTCCTCGCGCGTTCCACGAAGATGACGCCCATGCGCGCGCCTCGGGTCGAGATCGAGTACTGCACCCAGTGCCAGTGGCTGCTGCGAGCGTCTTGGCTCGGCAGCGAACTGCTCAGCACCTTCTCGACCGAACTCGGCGAAGTCGCCCTGCAGCCGGGCACCGGCGGCGTCTTCCTGGTTCGGGTCGGCGGCACCACCGTCTGGGACCGCACTGTCGACGGCGGCTTCCCCGACGCCGCCGAACTGAAGCGCCGCGTGCGCGACGTGATCGCCCCCGAGCGGAACCTCGGTCACTCCGACCGCAAGCCGTAACCAGCGAGATCGCTGGGAACGGCGCCCGGGATCGACGATCAAGATCGACAAGAGTTTGCGGCAAATCGTCGATATCTCCGATTTGCGGGGTACCGTTTCTCCGATCCACAGGGGACGCGACGCACGGGGGATGTCGTGGGACGTCAGGGCAATTCACGCCGCAGGAAGTGGGCGGCGGGCGGGACGCTCGCCGCGGTCGCCTTTGGCGGCGGCATGTTCGCGCTGTTGCACGACGACGGCCGCGCGGCGGCTGAGGCGGTGCCGGTCGCGGCGCCGATCCCGCTGCCGGATCCGATCCCCGAAGTAGTGGAGATCCTGCCCAAGCCCGAGCCGAAAAAGCCGGTCCGCTGCACGACCGCCAAGGGCCCGCTGATCCCCACCTCCGCGTCGATCAAGGGCGTGGACTCCGACATCGAGGTCGTGGCGCTGCGCCGCCTGCCGCTGTCGCCCGGGACCTCGAGCACCCCGCCGGTCAGCGGCGGCGGCAAGGTTCAGATGGCCTTCGATCTCGGCGGCATGCGCCTCGGCGGTGCGGCGGGCAACGCCCTGCTGAACGCACACACGTGGCCGGACGGCAGCGCGCTCGGCAACAAGTTGCTCGGCAAGCTGCAGGAGGGGGACCGGATCGTGCTCGCCGGTCCCGGCGGAAAGCTCTGCTACAAGGTCGCCGAGCGCGTCGAGGTGCCCGCCTCCTCGCAGGCTGCGGTGAAGAAGTACTACGCCCGCACCGGCCGGCCGCAGATCGCCATCGCGGTGTGCTCCGGCAAGCGGCTCGGCCCCGGCGACTGGTCCCACCGCACCCTGTGGTTCGCGTCACCCGTCGAGTAGCACGCCCCTGGCCTGCGGATTCGGGGTCGTTCCCCACCCGGGTGTGGTGTGGCCAACGGCGCGGCCCGCGCCAATGCACTTACGCTGCCTAGGCGCGCTCGCCGTCCCGGTCGGCCAGCGGCACATTTAAGGACGGACGACGACGCCGTGCTGATGCACCTGACCACACGCGAGGAGTGGGACGCCGCGCAGGCCGCGGGCGTCTACGAGCCGCCGTCGCTGGCCAAAGAGGGCTTCGTCCACCTCTCCGCGCCCAACCAGGTGCTCGCCACCGCGGAGCGTCACTACCCCGGCGTGCGCGGCCTCGTGATGCTGACGATCGCAGCGGAGCGCCTCCGCTCCCCGCTGCGCTACGAGACCGTTCCCGAGCACGGCGAGATGTTCCCGCACCTCTATGGCCCGCTGAACCTCGACGCCGTCACCGCCGTCGTGGACTTCCAAGGCGCCGGGCAGGCCTAACTCCCCCTCGCCCGAACAAGCGGTCGCTCAGCCCACGGCGGGAGGCACTGTGGTCGATCTGCGGGTGGACACCGACGCGTTGGCGCGTGCGTCGCGGGGCCTGCGGGCGGTCGCGATGTTGGCCGAGGAGTTGGCCGAGGACGCGGGCAAGGCCGGTTGGTGGGCGTGCGCGTGCGGGTCGGTGCACGCCGAACAGGCGATCGTGGACTTCCTCGCCGCGTGGGGCCACGGGCTGGGCTGGATCGGAACGCAGGCGCAGGACCTGGCCGATTCGCTGTGGCGCACCGCGGAGGTGTTCGACGCGATCGAACGGCAGTTGACCGCGGCGGCCGGCGGCGGGACGGCCCCGGTGGTGTTCGAGCCGACCCCGTTGCCCGCTCCGCGGTTCCCGGACCCGCCGCGGGTGGTCCGCGGCACGCCGGTCGGGGTCGCGGTGGCGCTGTCCGCGGCCACGCACTGGACGCAGCTGATCCCCGGCGACCCGGACGAGGTGCGCACGCTCGCGCGCAGGCTCGCCTCCGTCGCGCAGGCCACGGCCGACGCGCGGGCAGACCTGCGCCACCGGGGTGTCGAGGGCTGGACCGGGGCGAGCGCGGACGCCGCGGCCGGGGACGTCGAACTGGTGGGCCGGCGGTTGACCGCGGCCGAGATCGCGTTCGACGACGCCTCGCGGGCGTGTTCCCGCTACGCGCCCGGGCTGGAAGAGGCACAGGTGCAGGCGCGGCGCGCGTTCGAACGCTGGCAGGC
>JBQTKD010000027.1:0-4605 GCA_052386455.1 Sporichthyaceae bacterium | reverse complement strand
CGACCCTGCGCTCGACTCTGGCGGAGGTAGGCGCCTATCCCAGGGCCTTGATAGGCGCCGGAGTCCGCCACAGTCGGGCGGCGCCGCCCCCGCGCTCCGGCACAGCCCTTGGAATCGTTCATCTAGGCGATCGCGTCGGCGACGGCGACGACTCCGCGAACGCGACTGGGGCGGGGACGTTCCCCGCGCCGTCCTGGTGGACGGCGGCGAAGCCGGCGAATCCCGCCACGACGTGGCGGTGCACAGTTGGCGCACGGTGCACGAACTTGACCTCGGCGGCCTCGTGGACTGAGTTCGTCGCCGGCTGGCGCGCGCCCCCTGGAGTCGGCGCTGCCGCGGGCGTCGGGCCGACCGGGTACGGCTCAACTGGAGGGCAGTGCCTCGCCCCGGACCCAGGCGCCAGAGTAGATCGCCAGGCCGGAGACGGTGTGCACGTCCAGCAGCTTCTCGGGCTTTGCCGGGTCGAGCAGGACGAGGGCGCTGTCGGTCGGCGAGCCGATGCGCTTGGCCAACAGACGCGTGCCGTCGGGGCTCCAGGCCACGGCCTGCACGCCGAGCACGCGCTTGATCTTCCCGGTGTCCGGGTTCAGCAGCGCCAGGCCGAGGGCCTTGTCCTCCCCGCTTTCGTCGACGCCTACGAGCGCGTAGGCGAACCAGTCGCGTCCAAGCGCGCCACCGCTGCCCGCCTCGTCGCCGAGGTCGAAGGAATTCTGCTTGCCGGACTTGTCGCGGACCACGGCCCGCACAGGTCCGTCCTCGCTGTCCGTGGTGGAGATCGTCCGGCCGCCGTTCATCGGCGCGAGCCCGAAATGGGTTTTCTGCGTTCGGAACAGGAGCTTCTTGCTCTGGTCGCCGAGGTTGTACGCGAAGTAGCGGCTGTCGTCCTCGCGGTCGGCCTCGTCGATGTCCCGGTAGTACACGACGCCGTCGACAACCTTGGGCGCGAAGGCGTGGGGACGGCCGAGACCGGGAACCGGCAACAGGTCGCCGGTTCCGCTAACCACCGCCAAGCGGTCTACGTTCTCGTCGCCGGCGGCCACGACCACGTGATCGCGGTCCGCGCCGAGCCGCGAGATGCGCTTGCCCGTGGTGATCCGGTCGATCCCGAAGGGCTGGAAGCGGATTGCGTAGACGTCGGCGAACAGTGTGTTGTTCTCGGCGCTGGCCAGGACGAACGCGTCGTAGCTCCCCAGGTCGCGTGCCACGGGAGTCGGCTGGCCCTGGGCGGCGGTCGCCGCGCCGGGGCCGTCGCTGCCGCACCCGGCGAGTAGGCCGAGGGTCAGCGCGGTCGCAGCGGCGGCCAGCCGGCGAACGAAACGGGTCGTCATGGTCGGCAGTCTTTCAGGACGCCGAGCGGAACGCGTGGAGCTGGAAGCCGCCGACCTCGACGGTCTTGGCCTTCTGCGGGGTGAACTCGAACAGCGAGTGCGCGACGGCACCGTGGAAGTCCTTGCTGCCGTGCCAGTGGCGGCACCCGGTCCAGGCACTGATGCAAGAGTCCTGCCACCAGGCGTTGACCGCGTTGCGGGCGTAGACGTCGACGTCGGTCTTGAACGGCGTACCGATGGAGCCGGTGAGCTTGTGCGTCGGGGTCTGCGAGATGCCGCCGGAGATCTCCATGGCCTTGAGCGGCACGCTGAAGGCGAGGTCCATCGTGTAGTTCGCCGGCGTCTCGCCCTCCTTCCACTCCTGCCCGATCTTGTAGGTGGCGCTCGGGTCGGCGTAGGCGATGCCGACCCCGGCGCGGCGCAGGCGGCTGCCGCCTTCGGTGTCCGAGCCGCCCACACCACAGATCTCGAACTGCGTCGACTCGTAACTTCCGCCGTCTGCCTGGGCCACTTCCCGTGCCCGCTTCTGCCGGTAGGCGTAGAACAGCGCCTGGGTCTTGCCCTTGTCGTCGGCGAGGAACGCCTCGGCCGGGGTGAAGGCCGTGAAATGGCGGTTGCCCTTGCTCTTGGGCAGGCACGAGTACTTGGCGAGCTTGCCGTTGCCGGTGCCGCTGCGCAGCGCGACCGTGCGCGGGGAGCCGACGGCCTTGCCGAGTTCGTCGACCACCTGGGTGACCGAGGACAGGTTCACCAGCTTGCCGACGTTTCCGTCGAGGACGAGCGATCCCGTGACGACCGTGTCGGTGAAGAGGCCTTCGAGGTCCAGGCTTTCCTTCTGGGTCTGCGCCGAGGCGGCGGGCGCGAGCGCGATTCCGGCGGCGAGGGCGGCGGCAACGGCGGTGGCGCAGGTCGCGATCCGAGCGAACTTCGGCATCTTCGTGCTCTCCAGAGTGGGGGTCCCGAACCGGGTCCAATCGCCCGGAATGGTGGCTTAGAGGACCAAACGGACCATTCGGTTCCACGAACGGACGATCTTTCCGCTCCACCGTTCGGCCGATGCCCGCGATTCGATCCCGAACCGCCTGCCCGGGCGCGGCGAGCCCGGCTACTCGGGTGGCTCGGGCACGCGTCGCGCCACTCGCGGGGCGAGCATCCCGATGGCGTCGATCAAGGCGTTCGCGACGGGGTGTTCTCCGAGCGTGGCGAGGCGCCGTACGGCGATGTCGTAGCACTCGCCGTCCGTTCGACCGGCGATCACCCACACCACGCAGACATCGCCATTCGGCTCGACTCGGTAGACGATCCGGTGCGTTCGATCACCGACGACGAGCTTGCGAAAACCCGTCAGATTGCCCGAGGGCGCCGAGCCGAGCGGTTCGCCTCGCTCGGGTTCGGTCTCCAACTGCGCCAGCTTGGCGAACACGGCCTTCAGGACGCTGCCGTCCAGAGCGTTGAGGTCCGCGATCGCCTCGTCGAGGAAGGTGACGCGCGCCATCAGTCCTCGGCGTCGGCGAGGTCCTCGCGGGTGAGGCCGAACCGGGCCATGACCTCGTCCAGACTCGTTCGGTTGCCGTTGTCCGTGGCCACCCGGCTCAGGGTCAGCGCGATCAGGCCCAGGTCTTCGCGCAGCGTGGTCAGCCGATCGAGTTCTTCCAGCCGTTCGATGCCCACCACGGCGGCGACCACTCGGTTGTTCCGCAGCAGTACCAGGTCCCGGCCCGCGGAGGCCTCGGCGGCGAGTTTGGAGATGCCGCGGGCGTTGGCCTCGGTGATGGACAACATGTCGTTCGTGTCGACCCGCATGGGTCGAGAGTACTCCTCACCCCGAATTCTAGCCAGAATCTTACCCAGAATTCGCCCTGGGCGCAGTCCGCTCCCACGTCGCCGCCTCGGGGCGAGTCAGCTCGCCAGGGCGGGCGCCTTGAACACCTCCCGCCGGTGCCAGGCGGCGTGAACCTCCGCGACCGGCTCGGTCCCGGGTCGCGGCGCGAGCTCCCTGCCGTGCAGGCCGTAGACGGCTCGCCCGGCGGCGGTGCGGGAAGTGAACCCGGCCGAGACGACGACCCGCAGGGTCTCGTCGATCCCGAGCGCGCCGTGGTCGAAGAGCTTGTGGTGCAGCGAGCACAGTGCGATGCCGTTGTTCACGCCGCGAGGATTCCCTCCCGCCAGCTTCGGCTGCGCCGGCGCACCAGCTGCGAACCGGTCGCCCCGTCCACCTCGAGGACGATCTGCGGGTCCGACCCGGCCGCGAGCAGCACGTCGGGGACGAGCGTGGCGGGGACGGGCCGCTCAGGACACTCGTTCGAGCTCGCTGGGGCGGTAGGAGGACTGCACCGGCTCGGTGCCGCCCGCGATCGTGATGTGGACGCGCGCGAGACCGTGGTGATGCTCGATGACCACGGCCTCGTGAACGCCTGCACCGAGGCGAACCCGCACGCGGGTGCCGACCGGGAAGTCGCGAAGCCTTGCCGCTTCGAGGCGGGACGGGACCGATGCCATCACCGACCTCCTCACCATGGCGGCTCTCCGTTCAGGTTCCCCAAGTATGCGCCAACAGCGGCGTCCACCGCGGCTGCGATGGACGCTGTCGTTCATCGCCACGAGCGGAAGGTCGCCAGGGTCAGGCGTTGAGTCTGTTCGAACCTGGCTAACTGGACGGAGTTGTCGTGGGCCAGGGCGTTGCGCGCCTGATTGAGTCGATCGAGGACGCCGATCCACTCGCCGTACTGCTCGTGCGAGCCGGCGAGGACGTCGCGAAGGCTCAGCCCGAACCGTCCGAAGTCGTCGACGACGTTTCCCCAGGTGGCGTTGCCGCGGTCGAGCTTCCTGTCGCGTTCCAGCGCTGACCGCAACAGGGCTGCGAGTGCTGGGTCGTTCGCCACCCGCACGTCGACGAGCACGCGGATGCTCTCGTCGTGCAGATCGCGGCAGAACCCCTGAAACTCGGAGGCGAGCCGCACGATCAGGGCGTGGTTGAGCTCGGTCGTCAGCCAACGCCGGCCCCGTCCGACTCCCCCAACTGCACGATGGGCAGCAACCAGGCGGTCGAGTCGCTCGACGCGGCGACTCGACCAATCGGCGTGGGCACGGGACGTCACGGCCCGGACGCTACGACCTGCCTCCGACATTCTCTGAGCACGCGGGCCTGGCGGGGTGTGCGTCAGGTTTGTGGTGTGGGCCAGAGGAGTTGGTCTCGGCCGGACTGGTGCAGGGTGCGTAGGGCCAGGACGGGGTCGAGTCCGCGGATGGTCCAGTGCATGCCGGCGCGTTTGGCTCG
>JBQTKD010000026.1:0-10500 GCA_052386455.1 Sporichthyaceae bacterium | reverse complement strand
TGGCTCGAAATCCTGTGGCACTGCCTGGTCAAAGGCATGCACTACGACGAAGCGACCCACGTCGCCAACCGAAACCGCGCCCTCGGGCGAGCCGCCTAAGGGGGTGGTTGACAGAGGGTGTCTCATTTGGCCTCCTGTACCGCGGCGAGCAGCCGCGGGGCGATCTCGGTCCGAGCGACAATCAGGTCCGGCAGGTAGACGTCCGCGCGGTTGTAGCGCAGCGGGTCCCCGTTGACCCGGCTGGTGTGGAAACCGCAGGCGCGGGCCACGGCGACGGGCGCCGCGGAGTCCCACTCGTACTGGCCACCGTCGTGCACGTACGCGTCCACCTCGCCGAGCAGCACGGCGGCCGCCTTGGCACCGGCAGAGCCCATGGGCACCAGCGTGGCGCCGAGCGCGCGGGCGGCGGCCACGGCGGAGCCCGGCGGGCGAGACCGGCTGACCGCGATCCGCAGGTCGCCGGGGCGGCGCGGCCGGGCCGCCTGCCCGTCCGAGGACAACACCAGACCGAGGCCAGGCAGTGCGACTGCACCCACCGTCAGATCGTCGGCCGATCGCTCCCACAGCGCCACGTGCACGGCCCAGTCGTCGCGGCCTTCGGAGTACTCGCGGGTGCCGTCGAGCGGATCGACGATCCAGACTCGGTCCGCGCCCAGGCGCGCCGGGTCGTCCAGGGCCTCCTCGGAGAGGACGGCGTCCCCCGGCCGGGCGGAGGCCAGCCCTGCGGCGAGCAACTTCTGGGCCTCGCGGTCGCCCGCGTCGCCGAGCTCCCAGTACTCCCCGCCGGACCAGGCGTCGCGCACGGCGAGCAGGCGCTCGCCGGCGTCCCTGGCCAGCTCGACGGCAAGTGCGAGATCGGCGGGGTCGGCAGCGGGGAAGCTGGCCTCGGAACGCACGGGCCGGTGGATCCTTCCGAAGTCGAGCAGATCGGTAGGGAAAGTTTACGGGGCGGCAGCGTCGTCCTCACTCCGGGCGGTGCATACGCATCACAGCTATCATGCATACATGAAGCGAACCACCATCGAGCTCGACGAGGAACTCGTCGCTCGCGCCAAGCGAGCATTGGGCTTGGAGACCACGCGCGCGACCGTCGAAGAAGCTCTGCGGAGGGTGGCGGACGCGGCGGACCTCGAACGGGCGGACTTCGCCGCACGTCAGATGGCCGATCTGCAGTCGATGGGAACCCATCTCGACCTGGACGTGCTGGCAAGCGACGAGATGTGGCGGTGAGCCGTCCGGTCCGGCCTACGGGCTGGATCTTGGACAAGAGCGCTGCGGCTCGCGCCCACCAACCGGGCGTCCGAGAGCAATTGGCGGAGCTGGTCGGCGCCCTGCACGTGTGCCCGATGGGTGTGTTGGAGCAGCTGTACTCGGCGCGCTCGGCCACGGACTATGCCGCGCACCAGGCGCGTCTACGCGAGCACTATCTGCCCGCTCCTGCACCGCCCGACATCCTGGATCGCGCCCTCGCTCTCCAATCCGACTTGGCGCACCATCACGGCATGTGGCATCGCCTGGCCATCGGCGACCTGCTCATCGCCGAGATCGCGCTGCACCACGGCCTCGGCGTACTGCACGTCGACCGCGACTACGACCGGATCGCGGAGGTGCGCCCGCTGGTGAGCCGCCGGCTGGGCTGAGGGCAGACTGACTGCACGAGAACCAACCACGGGGAGCAGCAATGGGGCAGCAGGTCCGCGGAGTAGTCGCGCTGGAGCGGGGCAAGCCGGTGCAGATCGAAACGATCGTGGTGCCCGATCCAGGTCCCGGGGAAGCGGTGGTGGCCGTGCAGGCCTGCGGGGTGTGCCACACCGACCTGCACTACCGCGAGGGCGGCATCAACGACGACTTCCCGTTCCTGCTCGGGCACGAGGCCGCGGGCGTCGTGGAGTCCGTCGGCGCGGGCGTCACCGAGGTGGCGCCGGGCGACTTCGTGATCCTCAACTGGCGCGCGGTGTGCGGGCAGTGCCGCTCCTGCGCGAAGGGCAAGCCCCAGTACTGCTTCGCGACGCACAACGCGAAGCAGAAGATGACGCTCGCCGCCACGGGCCAGGTCCTCTCGCCGGCGCTCGGGATCGGCGCCTTCGCGGAGAAGACCCTGGTGGCCGCGGGCCAGTGCACGAAGGTGAACCCGGCGGTCAAGCCGGAAGTCGCCGGTCTGCTCGGGTGCGGCGTCATGGCCGGCATCGGCGCCGCGATCAACACCGGCGGCATCGGCCGCGGGGACTCGATCGCCGTGATCGGCTGCGGCGGCGTGGGCGCTGGTGCCATCGCGGGAGCGAACCTCGCCGGCGCCACCACGATCGTCGCCGTCGACGTGGACGACCGCAAACTCGAAACCGCCCGCCGCTTTGGCGCCACCCACACCGTCAACTCGAAGAACGTCGACGCCGTCGAGGCAATCAAGGAGGCCACCGGCGGCTTCGGCGCGGACGTCGTCGTCGACGCCGTCGGGCGCCCGGAGACGTGGAAGCAGGCGTTCTTCGCCCGCGACCTGGCCGGGACCGTGGTCTTGGTCGGCGTGCCGACGCCGGACATGAAGGTCCCCGAACTGCCGCTCATCGAGTACTTCGGGCGCGGCGGCGCGCTGAAGTCGTCCTGGTACGGCGACTGCCTGCCCTCGCGGGATTTCCCGATGCTGGTGGACCTGCACCTGCAGGGCCGACTACCGCTGCAGGACTTCGTCACCGAGACCATCGCCTTGGACGACGTCGAGGCCGCGTTCGAGCGGATGCACCACGGCGACGTACTCCGCTCGGTCGTGATCCTGTGATTCAGCACCTCGTCACCTCGGGCACGTTCTCGCTGGACGGCGGGACGTGGGACGTCGACAACAACGTCTGGATCGTGGGCGACGAGCACGAGGTGCTGCTGATCGACGCCCCGCACGACCCCGAGGCGATCGCCGCCGCCGTCGGGGATCGGCGGGTCGTGGCCATCGTGTGCACGCACGCCCACGACGACCACGTGAACGCAGCCCCCCGGCTGGCCGACCGGTTCAACGCGCCGATCCTGTTGAACCCGAACGAGGCTCCGCTGTGGGAGCTGACCCACCCCGGCCGCAAGCCGGACGGCGAGCTGACGGACGGTCAGGTCCTGGTGGCGGGCGGAGTCGAACTGCACGCCCTGCTGACGCCCGGGCACTCCCCCGGCTCCACGTGCCTGTGGGTCCCGGAGCTCGACACGATCTTCACCGGCGACACGCTGTTCAAGGGCGGCCCGGGCGCGACTGGACGCTCGTTCTCCAGCTTCGAGACGATCGTGGACTCGATCGCGACCCGGCTGCTCACGCTGCCCGGCGAGACGATCGTGCGGACCGGGCATGGAGACTCCACCACCGTGGCGGACGAGGCCCCGCACCTCGAGGAGTGGATCCGGCGCGGGCACTAGCTCTGAGAGAAACCTGAGAAACTGCTAAGACCGCGTAGATCACAGATTGACAAAGGTCCGGCATCGGGACGGAAAATGTGGCATGGCCGACGTCGTTCCGCTGCGCGCTACCGCCCTGGAACCCGGCGGCTACCGAGTCCCCGCGATCTTCGACGACGCCACCGGCCCCGGCCGCCTGGCGGTTCGCTGGCTGAGCGACGACACCGTGGCGATCACCGTCGCCGACGGGTGTGGAGTCTCGGTGCCCACCGAGTTCCGAATGGCCGCCGAGGACGTGCTCGACTTCGTGCGCGTCCTCGTCGAGGGGCTCAACGAGCCGGGCCCGCCGGTGCGTCTCGGCCCGCCGGCGCCCGTGGTGCAGTTGACGCCCCGCGGAGACGCGACCCCCCGCTAGCCACGATCCACAGCGACGCCGCCGCGGCGATCCCGGCGGACGCTCCCGCGACCGCGAACACGCGCTCGCCGTTTCCGTTCGACACCAGCACGGCGAGCAGGCTGGTACCAAGGATGCTGCCCAGGTAGCGGGCCGAGGAGGACACTCCGGCGGCCAACCCGGCCTGGGCAGGCGGCAGTGCCTCGGCGCCGGCGGTCTGAACCGCTGCCGTGGACAGGCCCATGCCCAAGCCCGCCGCGCCGAGCAGCAGGCCGGTGAGTACGGGACGCTCCGTCAGATCCAGCGGAATCAGCGCGGCGAACGCGGCCGCGATCAGGAGATTGCCGGCGATGGCGGGCGCGCGCCTGCCCCACCGGTCCGCCAGGGCACCGCCCACCGGCGCCAGAACCGCCGCCCCGGCGAGCATCGGCGCGAGGATCACGCCCGCGGCGTGGTCCACAACCACCAGCGGAATTGCCAGCAGCACCAGGTACATCGCCAGGTTGCCGCAGGCGATGGCCACCACGGACGCGGCGAGGGCGCGCACCTTCAGCACCGAGAGGGTCAGCACCGGGGCGGGGTGGCGCCGTTCGACGAGAACGAACGCAAGCCCGGCCAACACCGTGCCCGCCGCCAACGCGACGCCGACCACCAGCGGCGTGTCCTCGGACAGGCGATTCACCAGGACGGCCGCGCAGGCCAGCGTCGCGAGCAGCAGGACCGCGCCGAAGGGGTCGAACCGCTTCGGTCCCTCGACCGCGCCGTCCGCGGGGAGCCAGCACACGACCGCGGTCAGCGCCGCGGCCACCAGCGGCAGCACGATCAGGAAGGTGCCCTGCCAGCCGGCCCATCGGACGGCCACCTCGCCGACCAGTGGGCCGGACGCGGCGGCCAGCGTCGCGGCGGCGCCCACCATCCCGAAGGCTCGACCGCGGCGCACCGCCGGCACCGCCGTGCGGACCGCGGCCGCGACGTTGACGATCGCCAGCGCGCCGAACACGGCCTGCAGGCAGCGGGCCGCGATGGCCGTCGGGTACGCCGGTGCAGCCGCGGCCAAGGCGCTGCAGACGCCGAAGCCCGCGACGCCGACGATCGCCAGACGGCGCCGCCCGAGCCGGTCTCCCAGCCCGCCGGCCACGAGTTGAGCGGCGGCCGTCACCACGAGATACGCGTTGACCAGCCACACCGCGGCAGCGACGGACAGGTCGAAGTCCGAGCGCAGGTCCGGCAGCGCGACGGCCACCATCGTGGAACTCAGCGGCACCAGGGTGGTGGCCAGACACGCCGCAAAGAGCAGCCGGCGCTCGGCACCGCGGGCGAGGGCCGCAGCCGGCCCGGAACTGTCCGGCGAACTCACCCGAGGACGGTGACCGTTCCGGTGTCGCCGTCCACGCGGATCCGCGCCCCGTCCGGGATCAGCGTGGTGGCGGTGGCGCAGCCGACGACGGACGGGATCCCGAACTCGCGGGCCACGATCGCGGCGTGGGAGAGCATGCCGCCGCGGTCGGTGACCAATCCGGCCAGCTGCGGCAGCACGAGGTTGAACGCGGGCCCGGTGTGGGTGGCCACGAGGACGTCGCCGTCCTCGATCGAGTCGAGGTCGTCCACGCCGAAGACGAGGCGCGCGCGGCCTTCGGCCACGCCGGACGCTCCGGGGATGCCCTTGACCACCGGACCGGAGGTGGTGGCCTCCGGGCCAAGGTCGCCGAGCACCTGGAAGATCGCGAACCCGAAGGCGTTGTGGACGCGGGCTGCCGCCGGCGGCAGCCACTCTCCCGGCAGCGGCGGCCCGGGCGGGGCGCCGAACAGCTGCGGCATCTTGCGGTAGTCCGCGTGCAGCCGCCAGGCGACTCGCTCCGCGACCTCGCCCGCCTGCGGGCCGGAGCCGGTCCGCAGAAGGCTGCGCACCTCGTCGGCGTCGAGGTCGACGGCGTGGTCGGCGGCGTCGAGCAGCCCGCGCGCGGTCAGCCGCGCGCCGACCTCGAGCAGGGCGCGGCGCAGCACGGTGCCGACCTGCCGGTCGCCGTAGACCGCGCGCTCGTCCCGCAGCCGGTAGACCAGGCGGGCCTCGCCGAGCAGTTCGTCGAACGCCGCCTGGTGTTCGGCGGGCACGGCCGCGCGCAGCTGCGCCTCGGCGGCGTCGGCGATCGTTCGCGGGTCGCCCGCCGACCCGGCCTCGATCAGCCCACGGATTCGGCCGAGCACCAGATCCGGCACCTCGATCGTCGCGGGCACACCCACCGCGTCCTCGCCGTCGATCGGCAGGAAGCGCGCGACCGCGAGGTAGGCGCGCATCGTCTCGCCCACGCGGTCCTGACGGCGCGTCAGGGCGGCGACGGTCTCCGCGGCGGGCACGTCGGCGCAGAGCGCGGTCTGCGCCGACAGGTCGGCACGGATCGCCGCAGCGAGCGCTGCGAGTTCGGCGCCGCCGCCGGTGGACACGGGGCTGGTGCCGGCCAGCGCGGCGAGGGCGGCGTGCGGCGGCAGGCCCGTCCAGGTCATGGTCGCGACCATGAAGTCGCCGACGGGGAGGATCGCCGCGCCGTTGTGCAGGTGGTGCAGGTACCAGCCGTGCTCGAAGGCGTCGGCGCAGGCCTGCAGATGCGTCAGCAGATGCTCGTCGGACAGGCCGCCGAGGTCGACGGCGTCCAGCGCGTCGCGCCGGGCGATCTGCGCGGGCTTGAGCTCGGTGTCCCAGCGCAGCAGGTCGGCCCGCCAGCGGCGCTCGGCCCAGACCGCCTCGGCGGTGGCGCAGCGCTCCTGGACCGCCGGGTCGTTCGCCAGGATCTGGTCGAAGACCTCCTTCGGCGGGTGGCCCACCGCCCCGGGCGGGGCGCCGAGCGGCAGGATCCGGTTGTAGAGGAAGCCGGCGACGGGAACGGCCTCGAAGCTCCCGAGCAGCGTGCCGTACCGGCTGAACGTCGAGCCGAAGCCCTCGACGAAGCCCTTCACGGGCAGGGTCCAGATGTAGCGCGCAAACGGGTGCGGGACGTGGCTGGCGTCCAGCGTCCAGGTTCCGGGCCCCGGCGCGGTGAAGCCCTCGTAGGCGCTGTCCGGCAGGACGCCGGAGGCGTCGGCAATGGTCATCTGAACTCCTGCACACGTGAACCTCGGGTGAACGCAGCCCAAACGTACGCGGTGCAGGTTAACGGCCGAGCGGAGCCTCAGAGTCGCTGTTGAAGTTCCGCCCACAGTTCGCGGACCTGGACCTCGAGATGGTCGCGTCCGTGTGAGTTGTCCAGGACCACGTCGGCCGCCGCGAGGCGCTGCGCGCGGTCCACCTGCGCGGCCACGCGAGCCCGTGCGTCGGCCTCCGTCATGCCCCGATGCGCGACGAGCCGCTTGATCGCGACCTCCGGCGGAACGTCGACGACCACCACGAGATCGAACGAGTCCTGCTGCCCGGTTTCGACGAGCAGCGGGATGGAGTGCACGACGATCGCGCCGGGCGGGGCCTGGCTCGCCAGTTCCGCGCTGCGGGCGCGGACGAGCGGGTGGACGATGGCGTTGAGCCGGCCGCGCGCCTCGGGGTCGGCGAAGACGATGGCGGCCATGACCTCGCGGTCCAGTTCGCCGTCGGTTCGCAGCACGCCGTCGCCGAACGCGGCAGCGATGGCGGCAAGCCCCGCGCTGCCGGCGGCGACGACCTCACGGGCGATCAGATCCGCGTCCACGATCGTCGCGCCCAGTTCGGCGAGCAGGTCGGTGGCCGTGGTCTTCCCCGACCCGATGCCGCCCGTCAGCCCGATCCGCACGTTCCCGATCCTGCCGGCCCCATCTTCTGCGCCGTTTCGCGCCCTACGCCGCGAGTTATGGGGCGCAAAACGGTGCAGAAGATGCGTGTCCCGGGACGCACGAAGGCCCCGCCCGCTGAACGCGGACGGGGCCTTCGAATCGGTACTAGCTCCGGCCGGTGAGCTTCTCGCGCAGCGCGGCGAGGGCCTCGTCGGTTGCCAGGGTGCCGCTGGCCTCTTCGGAGTCCGACGGAGCCTCGGAGGAGTACGAGGTCGGCGCGCCGCCGCCCTCGTCGTCGCCGGCGGCCGCGGAGGCCTCGGCGTCGGCGGCCTGGGCGGCCTTGGCCTGCTTGCGGTGCGCGTCGAACTTCTCGCGCGCCGCGGCGTACTGCGCCTCCCACGTGGCCTGCTGGGCCTCGAAGCCCGGCAGCCACTCGTTGGTCTCCGCGTCGAAGCCCTCGGGGTAGACGTAGTTGCCGGCCTCGTCGTACTCCACGGGCATGCCGTAGAGCGCCGGGTCGAAGTGCTCGTCGCCCGCGTCGCCGCCGCCGGCCGACTCGTTGGCCTGCTTCAGCGACAGCGAGATGCGACGACGCTCGAGGTCGATGTCGATGACCTTGACGAAGATCTCGTCGCCCACCTGGACGACCTGCTCCGGCACCTCGACGTGGCGCTCGGCCAGCTCGGAGATGTGGACCAGGCCCTCGATGCCCTCGTCGACGCGCACGAACGCACCGAACGGAACGAGCTTGGTGACGCGACCCGGAACGACCTGGCCGATCGCGTGGGTGCGCGCGAACTGCTGCCACGGGTCTTCCTGCGTCGCCTTGAGCGAGAGGGAGACGCGCTCGCGGTCCATGTCCACGTCGAGCACCTCGACGGTGACCTCTTGGCCGACCTCGACGACCTCGGACGGGTGGTCGATGTGCTTCCAGGACAGCTCGGAGACGTGGACGAGACCGTCGACGCCGCCGAGGTCGACGAACGCACCGAAGTTGACGATCGAGGACACGACGCCGGGACGAACCTGGCCCTTCTGCAGGGTCGTCAGGAACGTCTGGCGGACCTCGGACTGGGTCTGCTCGAGCCAGGCGCGGCGGGACAGAACGACGTTGTTGCGGTTCTTGTCCAGCTCGATGATCTTGGCCTCGAGCTCCTTGCCGACGTAGGGCTGGAGGTCGCGCACGCGGCGCATCTCGACGAGCGAGGCCGGGAGGAAGCCACGGAGGCCGATGTCGATGATCAGACCACCCTTGACGACCTCGATGACCGAGCCGGTGACGATCCCGTCCTCTTCCTTGATCCGCTCGATCGTGCCCCAGGCGCGCTCGTACTGGGCGCGCTTCTTGGACAGGATCAGGCGCCCCTCCTTGTCCTCCTTCTGGAGAACCAGAGCCTCGATCTCGTCGCCGACCTTGACGACCTCGTTCGGGTCGACGTCGTGCTTGATGGAGAGCTCGCGGGAGGGAATGACGCCCTCGGTCTTGTAGCCGATGTCGAGCAGGACCTCGTCGCGGTCGACCTTGACGATCACGCCTTCGACGATGTCCCCGTCGTTGAAGTACTTGATGGTCGCGTCGATCGCGGCGAGGAAGTCCTCGGCGGAGCCGATGTCGTTGATCGCAACCTGCGGGGCTGCGGGCGCGACGACGCCGAAGGACGGGATGGTGGTGGTCATGGAGTAGGTGGCCTCGGGAATCTGGTGAATCGGAGGGCCCCGCGCTCGGGGCCTAGTCGGGCGCGTGTGTGAGCCGCATCCGCCTGCCGAATACCGTCCCGTTCCTCCTGACCACTCGGCTCGGACGAGCCGCGACGACCAAAAGACACTTCCGGATCAACGACCAACGAGCGTGCGCCCCCTACGTCTGAGGTCGCACTGACTCACATCGCGCCTGCCAGGATATCTCCGTCGCGGAAACACGGTCAATTTTCCGGCGGGGTGTTGCGACACCCCCGCAAAGACGCAGGTCAGGGAGCCCGCCGACACGCCCGGAGCTCGCAACTTCGGCTGCGTGTCGGCCCCTACCCGGGCCGTCGTAGGGGCCACTCGCCCACCGAAGATGGAAGCTGGAAGCCGAGGAGGTCGCGAGTGTCGGACGTGGGACGGGCGCGGGTGCCCGCGGGGGCGACGACGCGCGCGAACCGGTCGTGGTGGGACGCGGCGGCCGCCGAGTATCAGGTCGAGCACGGGCGCTTCCTCGGCGACGACGATTTCGTGTGGGGGCCGGAGGGATTGCGCGAGGCGGACGCGCGCCTGCTCGGCGCGGTCGCGGGGCGCGACGTGCTGGAGTTCGGTGCAGGCGCCGGGCAGTGCGCGCGGTGGCTCCTGGGCGCCGGCGCGAAGGTCGTCGCGACGGACCTTTCGCTCGCTCAACTGCGGCACTCGCGGGAACTGGACGACCGGTGCGGGACGCGGGTGCCGGTGGCCGTCGCGGACGCGTGCGAGCTTCCCTTCGCCGACGCGTCGTTCGACATCGTCTGCTCGGCGTACGGGGCCCTGCCGTTCGTGGCGGACGCCGGAGCGGTGCTGCGAGAGGTCGCCCGGGTGCTCCGGCCGGGCGGGCGGCTCGGCTTCTCGGTGACGCACCCGTTCCGCTGGTGCTTTCCCGACGACCCGGGCGACGGCGGTCTGACCGTGCGCGACTCCTACTTCGACCGGCGCGCGTACGTGGAGTACGACGCCGCCGGCCGCCCGACCTACGTGGAACACCATCGGACGCTCGGGGACTGGGTGCGGGAGATCGTGTTCGCCGGGCTGGTGCTCGAGGACGTCGTCGAACCCGAGTGGCCGGCCGGCCACGACCGCACGTGGGGCGCCTGGAGCCCCCTTCGCGGCCGGCTGTTCCCCGGCACCGCGATCTTCCTCGCCCGCCGGCCCTAGCGGGACTTTCCTCGCTATCTGGTTGAGCTGACCCGTTTCCCGTGTCTGTACTGGGGTTTCGCGTCCGCATGATGTATTACCCATATATGGCGTCGATCGTGGGGAAGAAGCGGGGCGGGCAG
>JBQTKD010000025.1:0-24280 GCA_052386455.1 Sporichthyaceae bacterium | reverse complement strand
GCGCCATGCCGTGCATGTTGATCGAGCCGAGCTTGATCTGGTCCTTGGTGACACCGACCTCGGTGGCGCCGTTCTTCTCGTCGTAGATCTTCTGGTTCGCGGCCTTCTCGGACGCGGACTCGGTGTCCTTGACCTCGGTGAGGTCCTCGGCGAGGACGCCACCGCTCTTGGCCTTCTTGGCCGGAGCGACCTTCTCCGCCTTGGCGGCGGGCTTGGCGGCCTTCTCGGCCTTGGCCGGGGTGGCGGCCTTCTCGGTCTTCGCAGCGCCGGCGGCCGGAGCCTGCGCGGCGGGGGCCTCGGCGGCCGGGGCCGCCTCCTTGGCGTCTTCCTTGGCCGCGGGGGCCTCGGCGGCGGGAGCCTCTTCGGCAGCAGCCTCGGGAGCGGCAGCCGCGGGAACGTCGGCGGCCGGCTGCTGGGCAACGGGCGAGCTGTCGCCGTCGCTGCCACAGGCGGCGAGGACGAGAGCCACGGACGCCACGACCGGGACGGCCTTGACGATGCGCGAGTTAATTCTCAAGGTAAGCGTCTCCTTCGAATCCAGCGTCGGATATCGAAACGGACACACACCGGGGCACGGCAAAAGACGCTCGGCCCCGGCTCCCTCGGAGTTCAGACTCGCGGGCACACATGCGCTCGTGTACCCGGGGGACGGAACGAGGCTCCGAAGGAAAGGGGTTCTGCGGTCTCGCAGGACGCAACGGAGAACGACGGCGCTGCCACGCCTGAACGTCGCGCTTCCGGGACGGATCTGCTGGGACCGCAGAGCGTTGCTTGTTTCCTCGAACCAGATGAGAACCGCGACGCTGGTTACGGCTCTCACACTCGCTCGACGCGTCACACTATGGAAGCAAAAGATGAGAACCGCATGAGAAAGAGCCCATTTCTGAGGATTTTCCCCTAAGTCCTGAGAACTAGGCTCTTCCCATGGACGCCGACTCCCGCCCGCCGAAGCAGCGCTACGACGTCGAGATGAGCGCCGAGGTCGAGGTGGGCCTGCACTCGGACTTCGTCAGCCTGTGGCACACCCCGGACTCGATCGTCCTGGACTTCGCCTCGCTGCGCCGCCCGCCGTACCTCGAGGTGGACACCGACGGGACGCAGACCGCGGTGGCGCCCACCCGGGTCGTCGCGCGGCTGCGCCTGCCACCGGCGCAGGTGTGGGAGCTGATGCGCGCGCTGGAGAAGGAACTGACCGCCTACGAGGAAGAGACCGGCCGCACGATGCCGCCGCCCGGCGTCACTTGAGGAACAGGTGCACCTGGAGCTCGCCGATGAGGAAGCCGAGCACGGCGCCGACGGTGATCAGCTTCCACTCGTCCTGCTTGAACGCTGGGCGCAGCAACCCCTCGTACTCGTCGTCGGTCATCGCGCTCATCTTGGTGACGATCGTGCCGCGAACGTCGAGAGTCTCCAGCGTGTAGTCCCCGACGCTCATGAGGCCCGGCCGGAGCCGCTCGACGGCGGCGTTCGCGAGCCAGACGCGCATCTCCTCGTACCGGCGTCCGCCCACGGCGAGCACGACCAGCGGCTTGGCGGGGCCGACCTGCGACTTCAGCGCCATGTCGACTTCGCGAGCGACCAGGTCCAGCAGCTTGTCCGCCTGTGGCCCGGTGAGGATGGCGTCGAAGAGGTTCTGCGGGCTGAGGATCTCCTCGGCCAGGACTTCGGCGTAGTCCTCGATCACCTGCTTGCGGCGGCGGTGGAACATGCCCTGCCACGGCAGTACGCCGAGGATCCGCTTCTTCTGGATGGGGCGAAACACCATCTGCAGGGCCGCCCAGTCGCTGAGAAAGCCGATGACGCCGCCGAAGATCGGGACGATCCAGGTGTTGTGGGTCAGTGCCCACACGCCTGCCTGAACCCCGCCGAGGACGAGGCCGAAGGGTGCACCGACCCGGACGATGAAGGCGAACTCGTGCTTGCCCATCCGGCGGACCAACGAGACGAGGAGGGACTTGTCGCGCACGAGTGCGTCGATCGCCACCGCACGGAGGTCGATGACCGAGTCCGGGTCGCGCTTGAGATCCTCGACCAGCCGCTCGAGCATCTTCGGCGCCTGCCGCTGCACCGCCCAGATGACCGCCTTGCGGCCGACCTCGGGCATGGTCTCCCACACCAGGCGCTGGTGCTTGAGCATGATCTCGCGGATGAGCTCGTCCACCGTCGCCCGCATGGGCTCGGCGAGGCGGTTCGCCAGTTCCCTGCTGTCGAGTCGGTCGAAGAGTTCTCGGGTGGTCAGCAGCCGCGAGAGCATCAGGTCGGTCGAGATCGCCGCCATGCGGGGCGCGAAGCGCGGGATGACGCCCTGCCAACCGAGCACGGGCGGGATGCCGCGGAACTCCAGCGGCCGGAACATCATCTCGACGGCCACGAGCTTGGTGACGTAGCCGATGAGGGCCGCGACGAGCGGCATGCCCACGTAGATCGCCCACGACGGCAGGTCGATCAAGCACGACCTCCCTCACACACGCCGACGTGGTGAACGGAAGCGTACCGACGTCCCGATGTCAGACTGCAGGCTTCAGCACGTACCCCACTCCGCGCAGGGTGTGGATCATCGGCTCCCGGCCGGCGTCGATCTTCTTGCGCAGGTAGCAGATGTAGATCTCCACGACGTTGGCCTGGCCGCCGAAGTCGTAGCGCCAGACGCGGTCCAGGATCTGGGCCTTGGACAGCACCCGGCGCGGGTTGCGCATCAGGTAGCGCAGCAGCTCGAACTCGGTGGCCGTGAGGGAGATCGGCTCGCCGCCACGAAGCACCTCGTGGCTCTCCTCGTCGAGCTCGAGGTCGCCCACGACGATCCGGGAGGCGGAGGACTCCTGCGATCCGCGGGTGCGCTGAACGAGCCGGCGCAGGCGAGCTACGACCTCCTCGAGGCTGAAGGGCTTGGTGACGTAGTCGTCGCCGCCCGCGGTGAGGCCCGCGACGCGGTCGGCCACGGCGTCCTTGGCGGTGAGGAACAGCGTGGGGATGTCGCCGACCTCGCTGCGCATCCGCCGCAGGACGGTCAGGCCGTCCATGTCCGGCAGCATCACGTCGAGAACGACCGCGTCGGGCTTGAACTCGCGGGCCGCCCGCAGCGCGGAGTTGCCGTCCGGCGCGGTGCGGATCTGCCAGCCCTCGTAGCGCAGCGCGAGCAGCAGCAGCTCGGACAGGCTGGGCTCGTCGTCGACGACGAGCACGCGCACCGGCGCGGGACTGGACGCCGGGTTACCCGGGTGGGCGGACTGGGCAGGGACCTCGGGAAAGCTGCGAGCGGTCATGGAAGCAGAGTGACCGGCGCCGCTGTAGCGCCTCTAGGACGCCGATGTGCATCGGCTGTGACTGCAACGGTCAAGGGTTGCGGTGCAGAAGGTACGAATCGTGCTCAATCGATGACAGTCGGAAGACCGGCTCGGTACCGTGGAACGGTCTCGTACTGCCCAGGGAGTCACCGCATGGAACTCGACACCGCAGGCTCTGCGGCCACCGCCATGCTGCGCGGCGTCGTCCACGACAGCGATGGAGCGCCGCTCTCCGGCTCGCACCTCACCGTGGTCGCCCCGGACGGCTCCCAGGCCGCCAGCGCGGTTGCCGACGCCTCGGGGGCGCTGCGCGTGGACCTGCCGCCCGGCCGGTACCTGATCGCCGTCAGCGCGCTCGGGCACGCGGCCAAGGCCGGCGTCCTCGACCTCGCGTCGGTGGGTGCCGAGGTGGACGTGACCCTGCACCGCGAGACCGAGTTGCGCGGGGTGGTCCGCAACGGGTCCGCCCCGGCGGCGGCCGCGCTGGTCACCCTTCTCGACGAGTCGGGCCGCCTCGTCGCCACGGTGCGCACCGACGCCGGCGGCGGCTACGGCCTGCCCGCTCCGGAGCCGGGCACGTACACGGTGCTCGCGGTGACCGCCGGGACCGCGCCCGTCACCAAGACTCTCCGCTGGCCGCACGACCCGCCGGTGCTCGACCTCTCGCTCACCGCGCGCGCCCGCGTGTTCGGCATCGTGCGCGCACCGAACGGCGCCCCGCTCGCGGGCGCCCGGGTGCGGCTGCTGGACGCGGACGGTGCAGAGGTGGACAGCCGGACCACCGAATCCGACGGCGCCTTCGAGTTCCCCGGCCTGCCCGACGGCCGGTACACGGTGTGGGCCAACGGCTTCCCCGCGACCTCGCAACTGCTGCGTTTGGCCGGCGACGACGAGCCTGCGCGCACCGAGGTGATCGCGGACATCCTGCTGCATCCGGAGGGTGTGCCGGCCGTCTCCGTCGCGATGGCGAAGGACGAGACATAGCTCTCAGCAGGACGGCCAGTTCTGCTCTGGCCCGTGTCCGAAACGCGACATAGGCTGGTAAAGGTCCGGGTCTTTGACCTGCGGTGATCCCTTCGCGGTAGTCCCGGACGACGTCCCCAGTTGTCCGTTCGACCACGATTAAGTCGCCCTGGCACGGCCGTCCCGGCCTGCCCGGCGCTTGAGGGAGAGTTCCGCATGACCAACGGCATCATCGACTGGACCGGGCCCTACAAGCTGTCGATCAACGGCAAGCTGGTCGATGGCCCGAGCACGATCGACGTGGAGAACCCGGCCACCAACGAGGTCATCGCCGCTGCTCCGGCCGCTTCGGCCGAGCAGATGGACGAGGCCATCGCCGCCGCCCGCGCCGCGTTCCCCGCGTGGGCCGCGCTGTCGTGGGAGGAGCGCTCCGGCTACATCCAGCGCTACGCCGACGCCCTCGAGGCGCAGGCCGGCGACCTGGCCAAGCTCCTCACGATGGAGCAGGGCAAGCCGCTCAAGACCCCGCCCGGCCGCGTCGGCGGCGAGGTCGAGACCGGCGCGGCCATCTTCTGGGTTCGCGAGGTTGGCCTGCGAAAGCTCGAGAACGAGGTCATCGAGGACACCGACGAGCACACCGTCGAGATCCACCGCACCCCGCTCGGCGTCGTCGGCGCGATCCTGCCCTGGAACTTCCCGGTCCTGCTGGGCCTGTGGAAGGTGGCGCCCTGCCTGATCACCGGCAACACCATGGTCCTCAAGCCCGCCCCCACCACCCCGCTCACCTCGCTGCGCTTCGGCGAGATCGCGCAGGAGATCTTCCCGCCCGGTGTCCTCAACATCGTTTCGGGCGGCAACGAGCTCGGCCAGCAGCTGACCGAGCACCCGGACGTCGACAAGATCTCCTTCACCGGCTCGATCGCGACCGGTAAGAAGATCATGGCCTCCTCCTCCGGCACGCTCAAGCGCGTCACGCTCGAGCTGGGCGGCAACGACGCGGCGCTCGTCCTGCCGGGCACCGAGGTCACCGACGAGCTGGTCAACAGCCTGTTCGAGGCCTCGTTCGGCAACTCCGGCCAGTGGTGCATCGCGGTCAAGCGCCTCTATGTCCACGACTCGATCTACGACACCTTCCGCGACAAGTTCGTCGCGCTGGCCAAGTCCAAGAAGGTCGGCAACGGCCTGGAAGAGGGCGTGGACTTCGGCCCGATTCAGAACAAGATGCAGTACGGCAAGCTCCAGGACCTGTTCGCCGACGTGGAGAAGAACGGCTACGACGTCCCGGTCGGCGGCACGATCGACGAGTCCCTGCCGGGCAACTTCGTCCCGCTGACCGTGGTGGACAACCCCCCGCACGACTCTCGCATCGTGCAGGAGGAGCCCTTCGGCCCGATCCTCCCGCTGATCAAGTACAGCGACGTCGACGAGGCCGTAGCTCTGGCCAACTCCACCCGCTTCGGCCTCGGCGGCTCGGTCTGGGGTCCCCCGGCCGAGGCCAACGCCGTCGCCCTGCGCATGGACACCGGTACCGTGTGGGTCAACGAGATCCACGTCCACGGCATCGACATCCCCTTCGGCGGACACAAGGAGTCCGGCATGGGCGTCGAGAACGGCGAAGAGGGCCTCTCGGAGTTCACCAACACCAAGACCCTCATGTTCAAGAAGGTCAAGGCCTGATCCTGCGTCACTTCCGAAGCCCGGTCCGTCTCACGACGGGCCGGGTTTCGGCCTTTTGCAAGGATGTCCACGTGCTGCGCGAACTGGTGGAACCGGCCCTGCGAGCGGCCGTTGCACGCCTCGACCCGATCACCGCGGAGCAGGCCGCGTACCACTTCGGGTGGGACTGCGACGGCGGCGGCAAAGCCGTGCGCTCCAGGCTCGCCCTCTTGGGTGCGGCGGCGGTCGGGGCGGATCCGGCCGTGGCGGTGCCCGGTGCCGTCGCCGTCGAACTCCTGCACAACTACTCCCTGTTCCACGACGACCTGATCGACGGCGACGACGAGCGGCGCCATCGCCCGACGGTGTGGCGGGTGTGGGGCACCGCAGGGGCGGTCCTGGGCGGGGACGCCCTGGCAGCCCTGGCCATGGACGTGCTGTTGGAGGTTCCCGGCCCCGCGGGCGCCGCCGCGGCCCGGCTGCTGTCCGCCGCCAACACCGATCTGATTCGGGGTCAGGTTCAGGACGTCTCGTTCGAACGGCGGCCGGAGATCGGAGTCGAGCGCGTGCTCGCGATGGCCGGGGCGAAGACCGGCGCGCTGCTGTCCGCGTCGGCCGCGATCGGCGCGGTGTTGGCGGAGGCTTCGGCTGGCGACGTCGCGGCGCTGCAGGAATACGGGCGACGCCTCGGCCTCGCGTTCCAGTTGGCCGACGACGTCCTTGGCCTCTGGGGCGCACCGAAGCGGACCGGCAAGCCCGCGCAGAACGACCTACGGGCCCGCAAGACCTCCCTGCCGGTCGCGTGGGCGATCGGCCAGGGCGGCGCCGCCGCCGAGCACCTGACGGCCTTCTGGCTGGCCGACCACGAGCCCGAAACCGCAGAGCTCGTCCAGCTCGCCGAACTGGTGGAGAAGGCCGGGGGTCGCGAGTGGGCGCGCACCGAGGCGCTACGGCACGCAGACGCGGCCTGTGCCGAACTCGCCGTGTTGCGCGCAGACACCACAGAGCTGCGGGAACTGGCCGCCCACGTCGCCGACCGCGACCACTGAGCCCTGATTTCGACCTGCGGTTCCAGCCGGGCCGCTACAGCGATCCCCTGGGGGCGATCCACTGCATGGGCTGTTCGGTGACGGCTGCGATGCGGTCGTAGTCCTCGTCGTAGTGCCACACGACCGCGCCCGCGAGTTCGGCGGCGGCAGCAATCAGCAGGTCGGGCAGTTGGACGCTTCGATGGTGCAGGGAGTGCTGTTCGGCGAGTCGACGCTGCACCCACTGGGCGCGCTCCATGGCGTCCTGACCGAAGGGCACCTGGTGCAGAGCGTCGAGATCCTCGCAAATCTCGACGTAGTCCTGCGCGCTACGCGCGCTGTAGAGCACCTCCAGGCGTACGGGACCGGTTGTGGCCAGTTCATCGCGTTCCAGACGCACGATCCACTCGTCCACGACCGCTGGATGCGCGCTGCGATTCCACGCACTGGTGTCTGCGAGCAGCATCAGGAAGTCCGCCATTGCCTCGACGCGGCAAAGACCTCCGGGTCGTGGATGTCCCAGCCCCTACCGGTGCGGATCCGTTCGGCGAGCCGTCGGCGCCGCTCGGCACGCACCACCGCCGCCAGCGCGCCGTGCACCGTCTCGCGCAGTCCACTGGTCCCCAGCGCCGCTGCGGCCTGCGCAAGGAGTGCATCGTCAATGTCGATGGTTGTGCGTCGAACCATGCTCGAAATATATACGTTCTTCGCATGCTCGTATAGCCATCACCGTCGATCTCGAACCACTCGCGGTCCACGACGATCCGATCCGTGGCTATGTCGGGCCGAACGCGACCACTGAGCGAGCGCGACGAGCGAGGGACGAGTGAGGAGCCCGAGCGATAACTGGCACTGCACGCGGCGCCTACGATGAAGACACGCTAGAAAGAGGAGGAGCCATGCCCGAGCTCCGGTCCCGGACGACCACCCACGGCCGCAACATGGCCGGTGCCCGCGCGCTGTGGCGCGCCACCGGCATGACCGACGGCGACTTCGGCAAGCCGATCGTGGCGATCGCGAACAGCTTCACGCAGTTCGTGCCCGGCCACGTGCACCTGCGCGACCTCGGCAAGCTCGTCGCCGACGAGATCGCCGCGGCGGGCGGGGTGGGCCGCGAGTTCAACACGATCGCCGTGGACGACGGCATCGCCATGGGCCACGGGGGGATGCTCTACAGCCTGCCGAGCCGCGAGCTGATCGCGGACTCCGTCGAGTACATGGTGAACGCGCACACCGCAGACGCCCTGGTCTGCATCTCCAACTGCGACAAGATCACCCCGGGCATGCTGATCGCCGCGATGCGGCTGAACATTCCGACGGTGTTCGTGTCCGGCGGGGCCATGGAGGCGGGCAAGGCCCAGGTGATCGACGGCGTCGCGCGCCCGAAGCTGGACCTCATCTCGGCGATGACGGCCTCGGCCGACGAGAACGTCTCCGACGACGACCTGAACGACATCGAGCGCTCCGCCTGCCCGACCTGCGGGTCGTGTTCGGGCATGTTCACCGCGAACTCGATGAACTGCCTCACCGAGGCCCTCGGGCTCGCCCTGCCGGGCAACGGCTCCACGCTGGCCACCTCGGCGGCGCGCAGGGACCTGTTCCTCGAGGCCGGACGCGTGATCGTGGACCTGTGCCGGCGGTACTACGGCGAGGACGACGCCTCCGTGCTGCCGCGCGCCATCGCGACCCGCGAGGCGTTCTCGAACGCCGTGCGACTCGACATCGCGATGGGCGGTTCGACCAACACCGTGCTGCACCTGCTCGCGGCCTCCCGCGAGGGCGAGGTGGACTTCGATCTCTCCGACATCGACCAACTCTCGCGGCGTACCCCGTGCCTGGCGAAGGTCGCGCCGAACACGACCAAGTACCACATGGAGGACGTGCACCGGGCCGGCGGAATCCCCGCCCTGCTCGGCGAACTGGACCGCGCCGGTCTGCTGGAGCGCGGCGTGCACACCGTGCACTCCCCCGACCTCGACTCGTGGCTAGCCGCCTGGGACATCCGCAGCGCGAACCCCTCCCCGGTCGCCGAGAAGCTGTTCTCCGCCGCCCCCGGTGGGGTGCGCACGGTCGAGGCGTTCAGCTCCACCACGACGTGGGCAACGCTGGACACCGACGCCGTGGACGGGTGTATTCGCGACGTCGCCAACGCGTACTCGGCCGACGGCGGCCTGGCCGTGCTCTACGGCAACCTCGCCGAGAACGGGTGCGTGGTGAAGACCGCCGGCATCGCCGCCGACCAGCTCTACTTCAAGGGCCCGGCGAAGGTGACGGAGTCTCAGGAGGACGCCGTCAGCGCGATCTTGAACGGAGGCATCGTCGGCGGCGACGTCGTGGTCGTTCGCTACGAGGGCCCCAAGGGCGGGCCGGGCATGCAGGAAATGCTCTACCCGACCTCGTTCCTCAAGGGCCGCGGCCTCGGGCCGCTCTGCGCGCTGATCACCGACGGCCGGTTCTCCGGCGGCACGTCGGGCCTGTCGATCGGCCACGTCTCCCCCGAGGCCGCCTCGGGCGGCACCATCGGCCTCGTCGAGGACGGGGATCTGATCGAGATCGACATTCCCACCCGGACCATCCAGCTGCTGGTCTCCCCCGAGGAGCTCGCCGCGCGGCGGACCGAGCGGGACCGGACCGGCTGGAAGCCCGCCAACCGCGAGCGTCCGGTGTCCGCCGCCCTGCGCGCGTACGCCTCCATGGCGCTGTCCGCCGACCAGGGCGCGGCCCGCGAAGTTCCCTAACGGTGCACCCGTTGCGGCCGGGACGCGGTGGCCGCGAACACGACGACGAAACCGGCCGCGGCGGCCAGGGCGATCGTGGGACCCGGCGGGGTGGCGAGGTGGTAGCTGGCGGTCAAACCGCCCACGGTCGCGCACAGCCCCAGTGCGACTGCCGCGGCCGTCATCGTCGCCACCCGTTGCGTGCACAACCGGGCGGTGGCCGCCGGCGTCACCAGGATCGCGACGCTCATCAGTAGCCCCACGGTCTGCAGGCTGACCACCACCGCGGCCGACACCATCGCCAGCATCGCGACGCGGATTGCGCGGTCGGGCACGCCGGAGCCACGCGCGTGCACCGGATCGAACGTGGTGGAGAGCAGGTCGCGGCCGAGCAGGGCGACGCCCGCGAGGACCGTGGCCGTCAACGTGCCCGCCAGCAGCAGATCTCCGGCGTCGACGGTCACGATCTGGCCGAGCAGGAAGTGGTTGAGATCGACGCCGATGTTGTCGTTGCGCGCGATCAGCAGCAGACCGGTGGCGAACAGCACGGTCTCCACCACGCCGATCGCCGCGTCGTCGTGCAGGCGGCGCCGGGCCCCGAGCACCGCGACCAGCAATCCCATGACGACGCCCGCCACGAGCGCGCCCGCGACGATGCTGACGCCGAGCAGGTAGGCAACCGCCACGCCAGACAGCGTGCTGTGGCTCATCGCGTCGCCGAGGAAGGCCAACCGGCGCAGCACCACCCAGACGCCGACGACGGGGCACAGCACGCCGACGAGGACCGCGGCCACCAGCGCTCGCCGCATGAACTGGGTGGAGTAGGGGTCGAGCAGGGCCTCGCGCAGCGCGGCGAGCATCAGGCCGGCACCGGAAGGCCTGCGCCGAAGGTGATCTCGAGGGACTCCAGGGTGAGTACGTCGGCAGGGGGCCCGTCCGCGACGATGGTGCCGTTGACGGCGAGACAACGAGAGAAGTGACGACGAGTCAGCGCTAGGTCGTGGGTGGCGACCAGGATCGTGCGGCCCTCGGCGGTCAACCTCGCGAACAACGCCATCAGTTCCTCGACGCTGCGCCCGTCCACACCGGCGAAGGCCTCGTCGAGCAGCAGGACACGGGCCTGCGCAGCGAGCGCTCGAGCCACGAATGCACGCTGCAGCTGCCCGCCGGACAGCGACCCGATCGGATCACCCGCACGCTCGGCGAGGTCCACCGCATCCAGCGCGTCGGCAACCGCGGCCCGGTCGGCGCACCGCGGCCGACGCCACGGCGGAAGGAAGCGGCGCCGACCGGTCAGTACGAGCGACCCGACGCTGATCGGGAACGCGAGATCGACGTCGGTGCGCTGCGGCAGATAGGCAGTGGCCGGGCTGCGGCCGCAGTGACAGGTTTCCCCCGAGACGCTCACGCTCCCCTCGTAGGGCACCAACCCGGACAGCGACTTGAACAGTGTCGACTTGCCGGCGCCGTTCGGGCCGACGACTGCGATCAGTTCGCCCCATCCGGCGCGCACGGCGACGTCGCGCAGCGCCACGCGCTGCCCGTACCGCACGGCGAGTCCCTCGACGAGCAGCGCCTGCGTCACGTACAGCCCAGGCCGGCGCGCAGCGCTCCCAGGTTGTCGCGCATGACGGTGCCGTAGGTGTGTCCGGCCGCGAGGTCGTCGGCGGTGATCGTCTCCACCGGGTCCAGCGCGCTCGTGCCGGCGCCGATCTCGCGTGCCACGGTCTCGGCGAAGTCTCGCGGCACCTGTTCTTCGAAGAACACCGTGCGCACGCCCTCCCTCTTCGCCGCCGCCGCGATGGCGCTCAGCGAGCGCGGGTCCGGTTCGGCCTCCGGGGAAAGGCCGGCGATCGGGATCTGGATCAATCCGTAGCGGCGTGCCAGGTACTCGAAGGCTCGGTGACTGGTCACGACCACGCGCGATCGACACGTCGTCAATGCCGTCTGGAACTCGCTGTTCAACGCGTCGAGTTCGGCGAGGTAGCCGTCCAGGTTGCGCGCAAACTCGGCGGCACCGGCCGGATCGAGCTCCGCGAGGACGTCGCGGGCCTTGCCGGCGATGCCGCGCTGGCCCACCGGGTCGACCCATACGTGCGGGTCGCCGCCACCCTCGAGCACCTCGCCGTCCACCTCGCCGCGAGTCCCGGCCAACTGCTCCCCCACCGGCAGTAGGTCCAGACCCTCGAGCACGTCGACGGCACGCACGCCGGTCAGCCCCGCGACGAGCTTGGCCACTGCCGGTTGAAGCCCACCGGAGAGGTAGAACACCGCCCTGGCGCCGGTCACCTCCTCGACCTGAGGGGGCGTCAGTTCCAGGTCGTGCGGGCCGGCGCCGGGCGGAGTCAGGTTGACCACCCGCACTCGGTCGCCCCCGACCCGGCCCACGGCCTCGGCGATCGGGTAGAACGCGGCGGCCACCAGCAGGCGCTCGTTCGCCGTCGGCGTCGTTGCGGGCGCAGCGGCCGCAGGCGCCGGCGCCCCCGCGTGCGCCGGCGCCTGCGAGTCGGAGGTACATCCGGCGACGGCCAGTGCAGTCGCCGCGGCGGCCAGGATCGTGCGGAGAGCAGCCGAGCGCATGGCGGGTCGCGCCTCTATCTAGTCGATAATGATTATCGTTACGATAGATCTCCGACGTTCGCCTCGGCAAGTCGGCGCGACACCCTCGCCCAGGGAGTACCCGTGACCCTCGCCCGCCCCCTGCCCACCACCGTGCTGTCCGGCTTCCTCGGCGCCGGGAAGACCACCCTGCTCAACCACGTGCTGGCCAACCGCGAGGGACTGCGAGTCGCCGTAGTCGTGAACGACATGAGCGAGATCACCATCGACGCGGAGCTGATTCGCTCCGGCGCCGAACTCTCGCGTACCGAAGAACGGCTCGTCGAAATGACCAACGGCTGCATCTGCTGCACGCTGCGCGACGACCTGCTCGTCGAGGTCGAGCGCCTGGCCCGCGAGGGCCGCTTCGACTACCTGCTGATCGAATCCAGCGGGATCTCCGAGCCGATGCCGGTCGCCGCCACCTTCTCCTTTCCCCGCGACGACGGCGCGACGCTGTCCGACCTCGCCCGCCTGGACACCATGGTCACCGTCGTCGATGCGGTGAACTTCCTGGCCGAACTCGACCGCGGCGACTCCCTGCTCGAGCGCGACCTCGCGCCGGTTCCCGACGACGACCGCACCGTGTCCGATCTGCTGATCGACCAGGTGGAGTTCGCCGACGTCCTCGTCGTCACCAAGACCGACCTCGTCTGCCCCGAGCGCGTCGCGCACCTTCGCGCGGCGCTGACGCGACTGAATCCGATCGCCCGTCAGGTGCTCGCGGTGAAGGGCGATCTGCCGTTGCGCGAGGTGCTGAACACGAAACTGTTCGACGTGGAGCGGGCCCAACAGGCACCCGGCTGGGTTGCCGAACTCAACGGCGATCACGTCCCGGAGACCGAGCAGTACGGCGTGACCAGCATCGTGTATCGATCACCGCGCCTGTTCCATCCGCAGCGGCTGTGGGACCTCGTTTGCTCGCTGGACTGCGGCCGCTACGGCGCCGTGCTGCGCACCAAGGGCTTCTTCCGTCTCGCCACCCGCGCGGACGTCGTCGGCCTGTGGTCCCAAGCCGGTTCGGTGGCCCGCTTCGACCCGGCCGGGATGGCCGAGCAATCGCAGGTCGACGCGCAGGAACTGGTGTTCATCGGTACCGATCTGGCCGTTTGCACGCTGCGCTCGGCGCTGGACGACGCCCTGGTGACCGAGGAGGAGATGGAGTGGGGCCTGGACGGTCTCGACGATCCGTTCCCGGCCTGGGCCGGCGAGCACGCGCACTGAGCCCAGGAATCCGTACCCGCCGCTCCTTGCGGCGGTAATCTGCTCCCATGCGAGTCCTGATGCTCGACGCTCCCCAGGCGATGATCGACGAGCGACGCCGCCTCGGTCTGGACGGCGCCGACGAAATGTGGAACGGGGTGCTCCACATGGTTCCGCCCGCCGGAGGACCGCACCAGGGGCTGAGCGGCGACTTCTTCTACGTCGCGGTGCCGCTGGCCAGGGCGCGCGGTCTGCGGCCGCTGATGGAGACCGGCCTGTTCCGGTCTGCCCAGGACTTCCGCGTGCCCGACCAGCTCTACTGCCGTGCCGAACACTTCTCCGAGCGTGGCGCCGAGGGGGCGGAACTGGTCGTCGAGGTCAGATCCGACGACGACGACACCTACCGCAAAATCCCCTTCTACGCCGCGCTCGGCGTCCGCGAGATGATCGTGCTGTACCCCCGGCCCCGCAGGGTCGAGTTCTACCGTGCCCGCGAGGGCGAACTGGCAGAGGTCAGCCCCGCCGCCGACGGCCACTGGTGCGAGGTGCTGGGGCTGCGTCTGCAGGTCGTCGACGAGGTCCTCCACCTGTCCTGGGACGGCGGTTCGGCACAGCTCTGAGGTGCCCCGACGAAGAGCGGAGGTTCGACTCGACGTGTCCGCAGCAGCACCCGCGGCACAACGAGATCGTGCAGGGGGCGTGCCCCCGCTGCGCCTGCATCATCCCCAGCGACCCGCCGTGGTGGCCAGGGCGGCGACGCGCCCGTTCTCCGTGGCGACGATCAGGCGGTCGGCGCCACTCCAGGCCAGCGCGACGACGGGCGAGTGCAGGTCGAAGGCGCGGGCGGGACGCAACTGGTCGCCCGGCCTGCCTGCGTCGGCGGTCCAGAACGCGAGTCTGCCCTCGCTGCCGCCGGTGGCCACCTGGGCGTTCTTGCCGGGCTGCCAGGCGAGCGCGGTGATCCGTTCGTGCGCCGGCAGGCTGCGCGGGTGGGTGCCTGCCGGGCCCTTGCCGGAGAAGTCCCACACGGTCGCCTCGGGCGCCCCGTCGCACACCATCCATCGCCCGGTGTCGTCGAAGGCCAGCCGGGAGATCTTGCTGCGGTAGCCGTTCATGGTCAGGTCGTCGCCGTCGCGGGTGCGCCAGATGTGGACCGATGCGTCCTGGTTGCCGCTGCACAGCCACGCGCCCGAGGGCGAGGCGGTCAGCGCGAGGTGCGAACCGAGGTAGGAGTACTCCTCCACCGGCACGACGGTGTGCTTTTCGTGGCAGAGCACCCCGCCGTAGGCGGCCATGGCCAGCCGGCGCCCCTTGCGCAGCCACAGCAGGTCGGTGACCGTGCTCGGCGCGGGCGCGGTGACCCACAGCGGCGCGCCCGCGGCGTCGAGCACCAGGGCGCGCCGCCCCGAGGCGATCGCCACCCGATCGTTGCCCGCCCAGCGCACCGCGGCCGACCAGGCGCCCGTCTCGGTCGTGCTAGCCGCGTCGGAGTCCACCGATGCGAGGGCGTGCTCGCTCGGACCGGCGAGCGCCACGCGGGTGGCGTCCGGGGACAGCGCCACCGCGAGAGCTCCACCGTCCAGTCGCACATGGCGCAGGACCTGCCCCTCGCGCAGGATCGTGGCACCTTCGACGGCGGTCGCCACGGCCACGGTGTCGCCGACGGCGTGCACCGCCACGACACCGTCGTCGAGCACGACCGACCAGGCGACGGGCGCCTCCAGCACAACGGTTGTCACGCGGGCACCATCGCCCCGACCAGGCACGCGGCAAACCCTGCTTCGAGTTCGGCGCGGTCGAGGTTGCGGCCGATGAAGACGAGCTTGTTGCGCCGGGTTTCGTTCTCGCCCCAGGCGCGGCCCTCCTGCCCGGCGAGCAGCATGTGCACGCCCTGGAACACCCATTGGCGGTCGGATTCGGCGGTGGCCAGGATGCCCTTGGACCGGAAGATGTCCGCGCCGCGCTCGCGCAGGAGCACGCCGAGCCAGGTGTTGATGCGCTCGACGTCGACGTTGCCGACCTGGTCGATGCCGACGCTGGTGACGGTGACGTCGTGCTGATGCTCGGTCTCGGTGAGGAAGGTCGGGTCGTTGTCCAGCACGCGGTTCAGGTCGAACGCGCCGACGTCGAGGATCCGGGCCAGGTCCACCTGCGCGTTGCGCGCCGGAATGATCTCGACGAAGGAGTTGATCGCCCGGATCCGGCCTTCGACCCGTTCGAGGTGCGGCGGGTCGGCGAGGTCGATCTTGTTCAGCACGATGCGGTCGGCGAAGGCGATCTGCTCGATCGCCTCGTTCTCCACGCCCTCGGGCTTGACCTCGTCGAGGTGTTGGAGCACGTGGGCGGCGTCGACGAGGGTGACGATCGCGTCGAGGCGCAACTGCGCGCCGATCTCGTCGTCCATGAAGAAGGTCTGCGCGACCGGCGCCGGGTCCGCGAGGCCGGTGGTTTCGATGACGATGCGGTCGAACTTCTCCCGCCGGCGCATCAGCGCGCCGAGGATGCGGATCAGGTCCCCGCGCACGGTGCAACAGATGCAGCCGTTGTTCATCTCGAAGATTTCCTCTTCGGCCTCGACCACGAGCGCGTCGTCGATGCCGACCTCCCCGAACTCGTTCTCGATCACGGCGATGCGCATGCCGTGCTCTTCGGTCAGGATGCGGTTGAGCAGCGTGGTCTTGCCCGACCCGAGGAAGCCGGTCAGCACGGTGACCGGAACGCGGGTCTCGACGGGTGCCTCGGTCATGTGTCGTCTCCGATTGGTGCGGTGGTCCTCAGTCCTCGTCGGCGATGAGGTCGGCGGAATCGGCGCAGTGGTCCGCGCGCGGGCCGAGCCAGTCGTCGAAGCCGTCCTCGACGTCGGTCCAGCGGTGCAGTCCGGCGGCCAGTTCCGCATCCGTCATCAGCGCCTTGGCGAACGCCTTGTGCAGACGGCGCGGGTCGCCCTCCACGCCGGTGATCACCAGCCGGGTCGCCGCCGGGCCGTCCCAGCGATCCAGTTCCCCAATGGACAACTGCCCGCCGGCGCCGTCCCACGCGCACTGCAGTTGCGGGCGGGTCGGCAGCCAGAAGTATCCGCGGCCGCGCAGCCGGCCGCAGCCGAGGCGCTCGAGGCGGTCGTGCAGTCGCTGGGGGTGGAACGGCTTCCAGCTCTGCAGGTCGACGGTCCACACGCCCTCGGCGTCCGCCGCGCCGGTGGACGCGGCGATACGCAGATCCCCGAGCCGGTCGAGCTCGAGCGGACGGCGGCGGTCGAAGGCGGCGACGTCGCAGTCGTACAGGGCAACGCGGGTGGGCACGCGGCCGACGACGTGGTCGAGCAGGGCGGTTCCGCGCGCGTCGAGGGAGCCGGACGGGGCCAGCAGGTCGGCGGTTTCGAGCTGGCGGGCCAGCGCCTCGCCGAGCGTTCGGTCGTCGTCCGAGCCGAAGCCGAGCTCGCGGTCGGCGAGCGAGTCCTCGCCCATCAGGTCCTCGAGCAGCGTCTGCGCGTCGAAGACCACGACCGAGGAGGCCAGGATCGCCGCCTGCCGCAGCCCGAAGCACACGGGAACCGGGTCCATGGTCACCGGTAGCGCCACGACGACGCGGGCGACATCGCAGGCCGCCAGCGTCGCGACGATCTCGACCACGTCCTGGCGCAGAGCGCAGGACAGACAGTCGCCGAGGGCGACCTCGGCCTTCGCTTCGACTCCGCGCGCGCTGGACACGGTGCGCAGCAGCGCGCGGTCGGCTTGCACCCGATAGGTCACGGCTCGAACGCCGGGGGAATCGCAGGTCAGCACCGCGACGGCCGTATCGGACAGCACCGTATCGACGCCGGACACGACGACGACGGGAACGTCCACCGCTACCAGCTCGACTTGGTGACGCCCGGCAGGTGACCCTCGTGGGCGTGCTTGCGCAGATTCACCCGCGACAGCCCGAAGGCACGCAGATAGCCGCGCGGACGCCCGTCGATGCGGTCGCGGTTGCGCAGCCGGGTCGCGCTGGCGTTCCGCGGCTGACGCGCCAGCTCGGCCATCGCCGCAGCGCGGTCCTCGGGGCTGGTCGAGGGCTTGCGGATCGCTTCCTTCAGCTCCGCACGCCGGCTCGCATAACGGGTAACGACCTCGCGGCGCTGATCGTTGCGGGCGATCTTGCTCTTCTTCGCCATGGTCTAGACCTTCCCGCCGTTGGCGCGAATGCGCGCAACGGCCGCCTCGACGCCGATCTTGTCCACCGTCTTCAGCCCCCGCGCCGAAAGCGTGAGGCGCACCGTGCGGCCCTCGCTGGCCAGCCAGTAGCGCTTGTGCTGGACGTTCACGTCGAAGCGGCGCTTGGTGCGCCGGTGCGAGTGGGAGATGTTGTGCCCGAAGCCGGGCTTGGCGCCGGTGAGCATGCAGACGTTGGACACTTATCGCTCCTCGCGGAACTCGACGTGGCGGCGCACGACCGGGTCGAACTTGCGCAGCACCATGCGCTCCGGGTCGTTGCGGCGGTTCTTCTTGGTCACGTAGGTGTAGCCGGTGCCGGCCGTGGACTTCAGCTTGATGATCGGCCGGACGGCGTCGCGCTTGGCCATGTGGTGCCTCTCGATAACGATTGTCGTTACGAGATAGTACGCCACGACAGGACCCGAACAACAACGACAATCGTTTGCGACAGATGGAGCACCCCCGTGGACGCCAAGGTTCCGGTCCTCGCCCTCACCGGGCACCTCGGCGCGGGCAAGACCACGGTCCTCAACCATCTGCTGCGCGCACCCGGCGCCCGCGTCGGCGTGGTCGTCAACGACTTCGGCGCCGTCAACGTCGACGCCGGACTGATCGTCGGACAGATCGACGAGACGGCCTCGATCGCGGGCGGCTGCGTGTGTTGTCTGGAGGACGACGGCCCCCTGGACGAGGCGCTGGACCGGCTGACCCATCCCCGCCTGAACCTCGACGTGGTGATCGTCGAGGCCAGCGGGGTCGCCGAGCCGGCGACGCTGGCGCGAATGATCCGCTTCTGCGGTCTGGAGCGGGTGCGCCCCGGCGGGGTCATCGAGGTCGTCGACACGGTGGAGTACTTCGCCACCCTCGACGACGGCACCGTGCCGCCCGCGCGGTTCGGTGCCGCTTCGCTGGTAGTGCTCAACAAGTGCGACCGGCTGGCGGGCGCGGTCGCCGGGGAGAGCCCCGAGGAGCGCATCGCCCGGATCGAGGCCCGCGTGCGCGAGGTGAACGAGACCGCGACTCTCGTACGAACCTCGCACGGGCGCCTCGACCCCGCACTGGCCTTCGACGTCGCCTGCGCCGAGGACCCGCCCGACCAACTGCCCTTCGCCGAACTGGCCCGCACCGAGGCGGCGCGCCACCACGGACACCTGCACACCCACGCGCGCGCGGTCACCGTCGCGTCGCCGGGGCCGGTCGATCCGGGCCTGCTGGTGGACCTGCTCGAGAATCCGCCGCCCGGCGCCTACCGGATGAAGGGAACGATCGTCGTGGACGCGGGCCGCAGCCTGCGGGGCTATCTCGTCAACGTCGTCGGCCGCCAGGCGAACGTCCGGCCTCGCCCGGTTCAGGGCGCGGCGAGCGAGTTGGTGGCGATCGGCATGGACCTCGACGTCGACCGCACGCAGGCGCTGCTGGAGGCGGCCCTGCATCCGGTCGCGCGGCCCAACACCGCGGGCCTGCGCCGGCTCTACCGCCACCGGCGCCTGAGCGACTGAGGCCCCGGCGCCGCTACGACCGGCGCGACTTGTCGGAGTTGTAGGGCAGCAGGGCGACGTCCTTGTAGTCGATGTAGGTGATCTTGGCCGCGTCGAGCGGGTTCTTCTTCTTGCGGGGCGCGCGCCCACGCACCGGCGGCTTCGGCATCCTCGATTTCCTACTTCGCGTAGCGGCGGTTGAACTTCTCCACTCGGCCCGCGGTGTCGAGCACGCGCGCCTTGCCGGTGTAGAAGGGATGGCTGGCACTCGAGATCTCGACGTCGATCACCGGATACGTGCGCCCGTCGGTCCACTCCACCGTCGCCTTGCTGCGCGCCGTCGAGCGCGTGAGGAACGCGTAGTTCGCGTCCTTGTCTCGGAACACGACGTAGTCGTAGTCCGGGTGGATCCCCTCTTTCACCGTTCTGCTCCTCTTGCCGATTGGACAGCCACTCAACCATAACGATAACCATTACCATAACAGCACGTCGACGGAAGGGACGGGCGGTCGTGGCGGTTCCCAAGCGCAAGACCTCGCGTAGCAACACCCGCAGCCGGCGGGCGAACTGGAAGGCCACGCCGCCGGACCTGGTGCCGATCACCGTGAACGGGAAGCAGATCCTGGTGCCGCGCCGCCTGGTGAAGGCCTACCAGCGGGGATTCTTCGACGTCTGATCCGTTGTGATTACGATTGTCGTCTCAACAACGGGTCGAGGCCGGGAGCGTCTGCCGTGGCTGCACTCTTCGTCGGATCGCTGGCGGGCAAGCTGGTGCACTACGCGATCGCCGGGACCGCCGGAAACCTGATCGTCAAGGGCGCGGCGGCCGCCCGTCCGTGGGCGGTCCCGGCGGCCCGCCGGGCGGCGGTGCGCACCGTAGCCGCCGGCATCGTCGGCGGGCGACGCCTCGGCGACTGGGCGGAGGAGGCACGCCTGCAGGCCGGCGACCTCGTCGCAGACGCCCGGGCCAGCCTCGGCGAAACCGCACCCCCGCCGGGCGAGGAGCCGGCGGCGCCGGTCGCCGCCGCCGAGGTGCCCGCCGCCGCGAAGAAGCCGGCGCGCAGGGCCGCGCCGCGCAAGAGCGCCGCCGCCGACCACGGGCACGACCACTGACCGGCGCGATGGTCGCGGCCTGCGCGGCCGGGCGGATCCGCGTGCGCGTCCCGTGGCTGCGCGGACGCGGCGAAGCCGCGGACGTGATCGCCGCCCGACTCGAGGGCCTGGCGGGCGTGCGGGGCCTGGACGTGCACTCCCGCACCGGCAACGTCGTGGTCTGGGCCGCGCCCGACCTCGACCCCCAGTGCATCGTCGACCTGCTCGCCGAGGAACCGAAGCCCGCGGACCTGCCCGTCGTCGCGCACCGGGAGCGCCACCTTCCCACCGCCGCGACCGGCGAGATCGCACGCCTCGCGGTCGGCGGACTGGTGCTCGCCGGTCTGGGCGTGGCCCGGCTGGTGCTGCGCCGCCCGCCCCTGGTGACCGGACGCGGCGCGGACACCCTGGCCGGAGTTGCCATCTTCACCGGCATGCCGTTCTTCCGCGGCGCGCTGCGTTCGCTCACCGGCCGTTCGAGCAGTGGCACCAACCTGCTCGTCTCGGTCGCCACGGCCGCCTCGCTGGTGCTGCGGCAGAACGTCGTCGCCCTCACCGTGCTGTGGCTGCTCAACATCGGCGAGTTCCTGCAGGAACTGACGCTGCGTCGGACCCGGCGAGCGATCGAGGAACTGCTCGCCGTCGCCGACGAGAAGACCTGGCTCGTGCTCGAGGACGGCGTGCAGATCGAGGTGGCCACGGACACCCTGGCCGAACACGACACCGTCGCCGTCTACACCCACCACCGCATCCCGGTGGACGGCGTCGTCACCGCGGGCGAGGCACTGGTGGACCAGACGAGCATCACCGGCGAGGCCATGCCGGTGGTGGTGTCGCCGGGCACCCCGGTGTACGCCGGCACCGTGGTCACCGACGGGTCGATTCAGGTCTACGCCCAACGGGTGGGTCGCGAGACCGTGGTCGGGCGGATCGTCGAGCGAGTCGAGTCGGCCGCTGCGGACCGCGCCCCGGTGCAGACAGTGGCGGCGGAGTTCAGCCGCCGCTTCGTACCCGCCTCGTTCGCGATGGCCGCGTTGACGTGGATCGTCACCCGCGACGCACGGCGCGCGATGACGATGCTGCTGATCGCCTGTCCCTGCGCCGCGGGCCTGTCCACGCCGACGGCGATCAGCGCCGCGATCGGCAACGGCGCCCGGCGCGGCGTGCTGATCAAGGGCGGGGCACACCTGGAGAACGCCGGCCGCGTGGACGCCGTGGTGCTGGACAAGACCGGCACGCTGACCGTGGGCCGCCCCCTGGTCACCGACGTGGTCGCGATGTCCGCGCGCTACGACTCCGACCAGGTGCTGGCCTTCGCCGCATCCGGGGAGTTCCACGCGCGCCATCCGCTGGCCCAGGCCGTCATTCGGCACACCGAGGAACGCCGCATCGAGATTCCGCCGCACACGGTGTGCGAGGTCGTGCTCGGGCTGGGCATGCGCGCCGACCTCGCCGGGAACAGGGTCCTCGTCGGCAGCCCGGCGCTGCTCGAACGCGACGGCGTCGCCGTGCCGAAGGCCGCCCAGCAGTGGGTGAAGCGCCTGCGCGACGAGGCCAAGACCGTGCTGTGCGTGGCCCACGACGACGAACTGATCGGCCTGGTCGCCGTCACCGACGCCATCCGCGCCGAGTCGCCCCTGGTCGTCGACCGGCTGCGCGAACTCGGCGTCTCGCGCCTGGTCATGGTCACCGGCGACGCGGAGCAGACGGCGGCCGCCGTCGCGAACTCCCTCGGGATAACCGAGTGGGTCGCCTCCGCCCTTCCCGAGCAGAAGCTCGAGGTGGTCGCGCGGTTGCAGGCCGCCGGCCACACGGTCGCGATGATCGGCGACGGCACCAACGACGCCCCCGCCCTGGCTGCGGCCGACATCGGCATGGCCATGGGCTCGCATGCCTCCGACGTGGCGATCGAAACCGCCGACGTGACCCTGGCCGGTTCGGGGTTGGAGGGCTCGGCAGTCGTCGTCGGGCTCGGCCGGCGGTCGATGACGGTGATCCGGCAGAACTACGGCCTGGCGATCGGGGTCAACGTGCTGGGCCTGCTGGCCGGCGCCGGCGGCCGGTTGAGCCCGGTGCTGGCGGCGCTGTTGCACAACGCGAGCAGCATCGCCGTCGTCGCGAACTCGGCGCGATTGGTGCGCTACGAGCCGATCCACGCCGAGCACGACGCCGTGCACCGACTGCACCGGGTGCCGCTGTCCACTCGCACGAATTGACAATCGTGTGCGTCTGCAATGAACATCGTTGCCATGGTCGGTAGAACTGTCGCACTGAGCGTGTCCGTCGCCGCCCTGCTCGCCGCGTGCGGGCAGGCGCAGCCACAGGCGGAGGCGCCGGCGCAGGTGCAGGCCTCGACCGCACCGAGCGCCGCACCGAGCGTCAAGGTGCTCGCGGCGTTCTACCCCTACTACTGGGTCGCCCAGCGCGTCGGTGGTCCCGTCGCGCAGGTCGACCTGCTCACCGCGCCCGGCGTCGAACCGCACGACCTGGAACTGTCGCCCAAGCAGGTACAGGACGTCGGCGAGGTGAACCTCGTGGTGTACCAGAAGGGCTTCCAGCCCGCACTGGACGCCGCGGTGGACCAGCGCAAGCCTCCGCAGGTGCTCGAGGTCAACACGGTGCTGGGCCGCGAACCCGTCGCCGACGAGCACACGGGCGAAGACGGCCACGGCGACGAGCACGGCAAGGACGAACCCGGGCACGGCGAGGACGACGGCCACGGCGCGCCCGGCGACCTGGCCGCGGACCCGCACGTGTGGCTCGATGTCGACAAGCTCTCGGCGATCGCCACCGCGACGGCGGACGCGCTGACCAGGGTCCGGCCCGAGGAGGCCGCCGGGTTCCAGACGCGGGCCGCGCAGGTCCGCACCGATCTCGCCGCCCTCGACGGCGAGTTCCGGACCGGGCTCACCGGCTGTGCTCGCGACGACGTCGTGGTCAACCACGCGGCATTCGGGCACCTCACCGCGCGGTACCGGCTGACGCAGATCCCGGTCAACGGCATCACTCCCGAGGCTGCGCCGAGCCCGCAGCGCCTCGCCGAACTCGCCGCGCTGATCAAGCGCGAGGGCGCGACGACCGTGTTCACCGAGACCCTCGCAAACCCGCGGCTGGCGGAGACCCTCGCCCGGGAGGCCGGGGTGGGAACGGCCACCCTCGATCCGCTCGAGGGTCTGGCCGCCGGCGACGGCCGCGACTTCCTGTCGGTCATGCGCGACAACCTCTCCGCGCTGCGCACCGGGCTGGGGTGTGTCGCCGTGGCGCCGACCCAATCGGCTACCCCAACGGAGACCCCCGCCCCAACCGAGACGCCGGCCGCAACCGAGACGCCGGCCGCAACCGAATCGCCGGCAGCTACCGCCGCGCCGTAGCGCCGTTCAGCTGCACGCCGGGCACAGCCCGAAAATCTCCACCGTGTGCGAGACGTCGGTGTAGCCGTGCTGTTCGGCCATCTTGGCCGCCCACTTCTCCACCGCCACGCCCGCGACCTCCTCGGCCCGGCCGCACGAGCGGCACACCAGGTGGTGGTGGTGCCCGGTGGAGCAACGCCGATAGATCGACTCGCCGTCTGCGCTGCGCACCGTGTCCACCTCGCCGCGTTCGGCGAGAACCTGCAGGGTGCGGTAGACCGTCGTGAGCCCGACGTTCTCGCCCCGCTTCTTGAGCAGGTCGTGCAGTTCCTGTGCGCTGCGGAAGTCCTCGACCGAGTCCAACACCGCGGACACAGCGGCGCGCTGACGCGTCGCCCGCTGCATCGTGGGGCGAGCCTCGGCCATACGGCGCTCCCTGAGGGTCCCGGCGGTCTTCCTGCGGTGGAAGACTACGCCGCCGTCATCCTTCCAGACCGAAGGTCGGCGCGGTGGGCCGGGTACGGCGCACCAGCAGGATGCACGCCCGCAGGAGCAGGACGACCGCGAACACCGCGAGCGCGCAGAGCACGATCGTCGGACCCGAGGCGAGGTCCGCCTCGTAGGAGACGATGCCGCCGCCCACCGACACGCCCGCCCCGATCGCGATCGCGAGCGCACACGTGCCCGCGAAGCTGCGGGTCAACTGCTGCGCGGTGGC
>JBQTKD010000024.1:0-53991 GCA_052386455.1 Sporichthyaceae bacterium | reverse complement strand
ACGCGGTCGGGCTACGCCCGAGCCTTGACCCCGACGCCTCAGTTCAGCGCGCCCAGATCCGGCGGGAGAAGCCAGAAACAATGGAGACCCGGCTGTTGACCCGGCCCCGCTCCTTCAGGGATGACAGCCGCCAGATCGGGTCGACACGCTCGCGAGTTCCTTCGGCGCCAGGGGCGGAGGATGCAGAACTCGTTGGCGTCGGGATCGGCGAGGACGACCCACGTCGGGCTGGAGTGGTCGATGACTCACCTTCCGGCCCCGCCGCATGCCTAGCTTGGGCGGCAGTTGGCCACGGCGTTCGCGATCGGTTGGTCGATGACGAAATTTCGGCCGGCGCCCACGCTCGGCTGGCAGGCGCAGCCCGCCCACGAATGGGTCAGCGGCAGATTGGCGACCCTGGGATACGTTCCGTTTCATTTGACCGTCGCTCCGGACGACAGCGACGTTTCCGTAGTCGCCACCGCGGTTCCGGGCCTCGACATATTCTCGATGGTGACAGCAGGCGTCCCGATCGCGCCGGCGGGCGCTCGAAGGTGGAGAGAGTTCGAGGAATGGCTTTCCCACCCGACGCACGAGCCGTAGCCGCCGTCTCGTGGCCGAAGTGAAACGACGTCCGCGTAAGCCACACCGGCGACCGATGGACGCCGCTCGTCGCGCGACGGCCCACCTGGTCACAGCTCTACTCCTGTGTGGATTGACCGCCGCGTGCAGCAACCCCGCAGGGTGCAACGGCAGAGCCCAGGCCGCGTTCGACCTGGTGCGCCAGGAACTCGTTCCGCTGCTTCCGCCCGCGGACCGCGAAGGGATTGGGTACGAATCGGATTGCGACTCCTACGGATCTCCCTACACGGCCTGGGATCCGGCCGACGAACCGGCCGTGACGTTCGAGCGTCTCAAGGCGGCCGGCTGGAGGAGCCTGCCGTCCAACCCGAACGTCGGCACGACCAGCGGCGGCTACGGCTCGGTATTCGGCGACCGCCAGATCGAGGTCTACTTCCTTCCGAACGAGGACAACTTCAACGCCTTCGTCGAACACGCTCGCTGAGAAACCCCGCGGCTGGAGAACACAGAAGCACCAGCGGAGACGACGTTCGGTCCGCGCGGCGCACCACCCGTTGCTTCTGTGCTCGGGGGTCGTCGGGACGGCGCCTGCGGCGGCATCGGTGGAGCGGGTGACGAGAATCGAACTCGCACTAGCAGCTTGGGAAGCTGCTGTTCTGCCATTGAACTACACCCGCGAGCGCCCGAAGACGCTGCGCCGCATCCTATCGGCTGGGTCGGCGGCCGGTTAGTTGGTTCCGGGCAGGTTGAGGTCCGCGGAGACGCCGAGGCCGCCGGACGTGGGGGTGGCGCTGGGGCTGCCGGTCGCGGTCCCCGTCGGGGTGGCGGTCGGGGTGGGGGTGGTGCTCGGGGTCGCCGAGGCGGTGGCCGCCGGGGAGGGCGCAGCGGTGGAGCCGCCGGCGGCGGCGATGGCCTCGGCGGCGCCGGGGTGCAGGGGGATGGGCGAGGTGGCGCCGACGCGGGCCGGGTCGAGCTCCTTCGCCGCGGCGTTGACGGCGGCAAGCTCGGTGCGCCGGTCCAGCAGCGCCTTGGTGAGCGCGCAGGCTGTGGGCGCGGCCAGGTCGGGGCGCACCAGCAGCACGTTCGGCACCACGATCGTCGCAATGGCGGGGGCGGCGTCGACGTAGGTTCCCGCGGGGATCGAGCCGGCCTGGTAGGCGGGGGAGAGCTTTTGCAGGTCGACGAGTTCGCCGGTCACGTCGAGGAAGGAGTAGTCGTCCTTCGCCGTCAGCAGCATCTCCTTGATGCCTGGGGTGGGCAGCCCGCCGGACCAGAACAGCGCGTCGATCTGGCCGCTCTTCATGCCGTCGACGGTCTTGGTCAGGTCGAGGCGCTGCGTCTGAACGTCGGAGTCGGGATTGAGGCCGGCAGCCTCGAGCAGGCGGTTGGCGATGACCTCGGTCCCGGACTTCGGCGAGCCGGTCGACACCCGCTTGCCCTTCAGGTCGGCGAGCGAGGCGATCTTCGCGGCCTTGCGCACCACGACGTGGGTGTAGTTGGTGTGCGTGCGCGCGATCGCCGCGATCGAGGCGGGCTTGCCCTCGAACGCGCCCCTGCCGGCGAGGGCGTCGGAGGCGGTGTCCAGCAGCGAGAACGCGACCTGGTAGTCCCCGGCGACGAGCTGCTCGATGTTCTGCACCGACGCGCCGGTCTCGGCTGCCGTCACCCGGATCTTGTTGCCGGTGGCCTGCGCGACCTGTTCGGCCAGCGCCGTGCCGAGCGCGAAGTACACGCCGGTCGCGTTGCCGGTGGCCAGCGCGAGGCGCTGGTCGGTGGCGGGCGTGCAGGAATCGCCCGCCGAGGTCGGCGCGGGATCGGCGGCCGCCGGCTGCTTGGCGGTGTTGCCGCCGCATCCGGCCAGCGCCACCAGCGAGGCAGTGGCGAGCAACGCGTATCGAGAGTTCCTCATGGGCCGGCCTCCGCAGACGGGGTCGTGGACGGGACGGGGGTGGACGTGGGCACCGGCAGGGTCAGCGCCTTCTCCGAACCGCGATGCAGCGGTACCGGAGCAGTGTCCCCGACGAGCGACACGGCGATGTCCTTCGACGCCGCGTTCACCACGGCCATGTCGCCCGCGCGTTCCAGGACGGCTCGGGTGAGCACGCAGGCCAGGTTCGCGTCGGCGTCCTCGCGGACGAGTACGAGGTTCGGAACCACGATCGTCGGGATCTCCGGCCTTCCGTAGATCGCCTCCGGGATCGTTCCCGCCTTGTACGCGCTCGAGATCTCCTGCAGCTTCGGCAGCACCGAGGACACGTCGAGGAAGGCGACCTTGTCCCCGGCCGCGGTCAGCAGGTCGGTGATCGCCGGGGTCGGCAGTCCACCGGAGAAGAACATCGCGTCCAGCGTGCCGTCCTTCATCCCGTCCACGGTCTTGGTGAGGTCCAGGCGCTGCGTCGCCACGTCGGAGTCCGGGTTCAGGCCCGCGGCGGTCAGGATGCGCCGCCCGACGTTCTCCGTCCCGGACTTCGGCGAACCGGTGGAGACCCGCTTGCCCTTCAGATCGGCGAGGGTGGAGATGTTCGCGGCCGTGCGCACCACCATCTGCGCGTAGCCGTTGTGCACGCGGGCGACGGCGCGCACCGGCTGGGGCTTCCCCTCGAACGGCCCGGTGCCGGCCACGGCGTCCGCGGCGTTGTCCGCGAACGCGAACGCGACCTGGTAGTCCCCGGCGACGAGCTGCTCGATGTTCTGCACCGAGCCGCCGGTTTCGGCGACGGTCAGCTTCACCTGACCACCCGTCAGGGCCTCGACCTGCTGGGCGAAGGCGTTCCCCACGCCGTAGAAGACGCCGGTGGTGTTGCCGGTGGCCACGCCGAGGCGCGTGCCCGCGGACGCGGCGCACGCGATGTCGCCCTGCGCCGGGGCGGAGGTCGCCGCCGCCTGCTTCGCGGTGTTGCCGCCACACGCGGCCAGGCCGAGAACGGCCAGCGCGGCCACCGCAGCCGGCGAGCCACGACGGACGAGCGGGATCATGCAGGACCTCCGGAGACGGGAGCAGTGGAACGGTCGGTGCGCAGGGCCGCCACCGCGACGAGCAGGAACAGCGCGCCGGCGCCCGCGGCAACGGGGGAGAAGCTGAGCAGGCAGGGCACGGCGAGTGTGGCGGGCAGGCGGGTGGTGCGGGAGACCGGCCCCACCGCGATGGCCAGCGCCACGATCGCCGCGACGGCGGCGAGCAGGACGAGCACGGTCCCCGCGAGCGGGCCACGGCCCAGCAGGTACTCCCCGCGTGCGGAGCAGACGATCGCCAGCGGCACCACGAACGCGGGCAGGGCGTAGCGCAGCGCGGCCACCATCGCGGGCATCGGCCGCCCGCCGGTCACCGCGCACGCACCCACCGCGGCCAGCGCCGTCGGCGGGGTCACCTCGGAGAGCACCGAGAAGTAGAAGACGAACATCGCCACGGCCGGCGCGGGCACGTCGAGCGCGAGCAGCGCGGGGCCGATCACCGCCCAGCCGATGATGAACGACGCCGTCACGGGCACCGCGAGCCCGAGCAGCACGAGCGCGAACGCGGACAGCAGCGCCGTCACCGTCAGCACCACGACAGGCGCGTCGCCGAACAGTTCCGCGCCGTCGACGACGAGCGAGGACACCTGCCCGCCCAGTCCGGTCTTGGTGGTGATGGCCGTGATGACGCCGGCCGACGCACACACGGCGGTCACCGCGAGCATGCCGAGGGTCGTGTCCGCGCCGACCTTCAGCAGCCGACGGGGCGTCAGGGCGTGCCCCGGCTCGAGGAACGAGGACGCGAACGCGACCGCCGTGCCCCACAGCACCGAGCGGGTCACCGTCGCGCCCGACACCAGCAGCACGACCACGACGATCAGCGAGGCGAGGTGGTGGCTGCGGCGCAGCACCCGCGCCCACGGAACCGCGGGCATCGCCGCCGCCGCGTGCACGGTGCGTCGGGCGTCCAGTTCGACGGCGACGCCGATGCCCAGGTAGTACAGGAGCGCCGGAATCAGCGCCCACCCGACGACCGTCAGGTAGGAGACCCCGACGTACTCCGCCACGATGAACGCGGCCGCCCCCAACGTCGGTGGCGACAGGATCGCGCCCACGCCGGACGCCGCGAGCATTCCCGCCGCGCGCTCCGGGCTGTACCCGGCGCGGCGCAGCACCGGCCAGGTCGTCGAGCCGACGGTGACCGCGGTGGCCGTGCCGCTGCCCGAAACGGTGCCCAGCAGCAGCCCGGCGGTGACCGTCGATCGGGCGGCGGCGCTGCGCGAGCGGCGGAAGATCGCCGCCGAGAGGTCGACGAAGAACGCGCCGGCGCCGGAGGCGGCGAGCACGGCGCCGTAGAGGCTGAACAGCACGATGAACGTGCCGGCCACGTCCAGCGGCGTTCCGAAGAAGCCGCTGCCGGAGTTGTAGAGCGCGTCGACGATCTGATCGACGTCCAGCCCCGCGTGCGCGACGGGCCAGGACTGCGGCAGGGAACCGCCGTAGTACCCGTACGCCAGAAACGCGAGGCAGATGACGGGCAGCACCATCCCCGCGGTGCGCCGAACACCTTCCAGGATCAGCAGCAGCAGGACCAGTCCGGCGAGGGTGTCCGTTCCATTGAGCCGGCCCTGCCGGTCCAGGAAGTCGTCGTACCCGCCGCCGGGCCACGGCGCGACGGGGTAGGCGCACACCCCGAACGCGACGGCGGCCAACACCCAGTCCAGCGGCGAGGGACGGGCCGAGGCCTTCGCCCGCGGGCCGTAGGCGAGAAACACCAGCGGCAGCGAACCGGCGAGGAACAGCACGAGGTAGTACTGCGAGCCCTGCGCGAGCGGGCGGTAGGCCTGGTGCAGTGCGAAGAGCGTGACGCCCAGCGCGCCGGCGCCGACGAGCAGGCCCGGAGTGCCGGACAGGCGCCGCGAACTGCGTTCGGCGTCCTCGGTGGGCAGGTCCTCGGAGTCCGGGGCCGGCGGAGGTTCGGCCTCGAGCGCAGCGGTGTCACCGGTGCGCCCCAACCGCCCCACGAGCCTCCCGTTCCGTCGTATCCGACGGGCCGTCACAGTAGCGGCCTGGACGCCACCTGAACGACCCTCGAACAGCGACGGTTCCGGCACCGGGTGTTCGGTGCGACACAGCAGGGTCGGCGGCGGCCGGCGCGCTCTGGCTAGGGTCCAAGGATGACCGTCGCGACGACGCCCGCCTTCGCCTTCGACAACTCCTTCGTGCGCGACCTGCCGGGGCTGTTCGTGCCCTTCAGGCCGCGCACCTCGCGCGAGCCGCGCCTGCTGCTGTTCAACGACGCACTGGCGGCGGAGCTCGGACTGGACGCCGAGGCGCTGCGCAGCGACGCGGGCGTCGCGGTGCTCGTCGGCAACGAGGTTCCCGAGGGGGCCGCGGCGATCGCCCAGGCGTACGCGGGGCACCAGTTCGGCGGGTACTCGCCGCGGCTCGGCGACGGGCGTGCGTGGCTGCTCGGCGAGGTGATCGCTCCGGACGGGCGCCGGGTCGACCTGCACCTGAAGGGCTCCGGTCGCACCCCGTTCTCCCGTGGCGGGGACGGGCGGGCGGCAGTCGGCCCGATGCTGCGCGAGTACCTGATCTCCGAGGCCATGCAGGCCTTGCGCATTCCGACGACGCGTTCGCTCGCAGTGGTCGCCACCGGTGAGGAGATCGCCCGGGACACCGGGATGTTGCCGGGTGCGGTGCTGGTCCGTACCGCTTCCTCGCACTTGCGGGTCGGGAGCGTGCAGTACGCGCGGGCCCACGAGGACTCCATGCTGCTCAAACGGCTGGTCGACCATGCGATCGCCCGGCACCACCCCGCGGCCGCGCAGGCCGAGGTGCCCGCGCTTGCACTGTTGGACGCGGTGATCTCCGTCCAGGCGTCGCTCGTGGCGTCGTGGATGTCGATCGGGTTCGTGCACGGCGTTCTCAACACCGACAACGTGACGCTGTCCGGCGAGACCATCGACTACGGGCCGTGCGCGTTCATGGACCTGTTCGACACCAGGGCGGTGTTCTCCTCGATCGACGAGACCGGGCGGTACTCCTACGGCAACCAGCCGCCGATCACTCTGTGGAACCTGAGCCGGCTCGCGGAGGCGCTGCTGCCGCTGCTGGCCGCCGACCAGGACGCCGGCGTCGAGATGGCGACCAAGGCGCTCGACGAGTTCGCGCCGCGCTTCGAGCACGCGTTCAACGAACGTCTCTACGCGAAGATCGGCCTCCCCCTGTCCGCCGACACCGACCTGGTGCAGGACCTGCTCGGCCTGCTCGTCGGCAAAGACTTCACCCGCAGCTTCCGCTCGCTGTCCGACGTGCTGCGCGGGGAGGACATGTACGCGCACGCGGAGTTCGTCGACCCGACGGCACTGGACGCCTGGCTGGTCCGGTGGCGTGCGGCGCTGGCGGCGGCGGGGATCGGAGAGGCCGAGGCCGCCGCGGCGATGGACCGCGTGAACCCGGCCTACATTCCGCGCAACCACCTCGTCGAGGAGGCGCTGGCCGCGGCCGCCGCCGGGGACCTGGCGCCAACGCACGCGCTGCTGGACGCGATCTCCGACCCGTTCAACGCCCGGCCGGGCCTGGCTCGCTACGCCGAGGGACCGCCGGAGAACTTCGGGCGCTACCGCACCTTCTGCGGAACCTGACAGCGGGTCAGGACCCGCCGGCCCCGCCGATCGACATGGGCTCGTCTTCGGAGTCCACGTACGGGTTCTCGGGCAGCTTCTCGCCCTCGACCTCCTGCGGGCTCTCCACCGTGGATCGCTCGCTGCCCTCCGCCGCAGTGGTCGAGTCCTCCGTGGGTTCGGCGTCCCGTTGCGCGGTCAGCCAGTCGCCCATGCGCTGGGGACAGGCCATCCCGAGGCGCAGCCCGACCTCCTCGCCGAGGTGCTTGGCGACCTCGGTGTCCGAGGAGTCCGCCTGTGCGCGGGCCTGGTGCTCCGTCAGCAGTTGGGCGAAGCCCGCGGGGTCGGTGTGGCAGAGCGTGTCCAGGCTCTGGGTGAGCGCGGCGGGAGCGACCAGCAGATCCGTGCTGATCGGTACCGCCAGGGCCGCCGCGCGGTAGTCCTGGTAGTCGACGTCGGTCCACGCGTACGGGTCGACGGCAGCCGGTTCCTGTACCGCAGCCTGAGACGGCGCAGGGGCATCCCCGGCCGAATCTTGTGCGGTACCGCATGCAGTTGTGGCCAACAGCACCGCCGCCCCCACGACGGCCAGCCGCGTCATTGCAGACATACGAGCCCTCCCCGCGTCGACGGTAGGGCGGGCGCAATCAGCGTGTCTGTGTAAAAAGCACAAACATGACTGTGTCTTTCACCTTTCCCGGCGGACCCGCCGGCGGTACCGCTCCGCCTTCTCGAGGGTCTGCTGAAGGTCCGCCTGCATGCTGTTGCGGATGCTCTTGAGGATCCAGCCGCCCATCGCGAACGCGGGGACGGACTCCTCGATGCCGCCGCGCGTCTTCACCGCCAGGCCCTTCGTGTTGAGCACGAAGCGGTCGACGTCCGACCACGGGATCCGACGGGCCTTCAGCCATCCGACGATGAGTACCTCGTCGCCGTCGAGCACCAGCCGCATCTTGGCCGCGCGGAAGGACACCACCATCGCCAGCGCGGCGCCGCCGAAGCCGATGATCTTGTCCTTGGCCTCGTCGCCGGCAAGGCCGCCGTAGATGAGCACCAGGGCGACCAGCGTCCACGGTACGGAACTTGCCAGCCGCTGCATCTGCGCGGGGGCGAACGACTCGGTTTCCTCGGACACGGACGAGAGTGTCCCAGATGCTCGCTAGACGTCGTGCTCGACGTCGGCCAGCCAGGCCTTGCGGATCTTCCGCCACGACTCGTCGGTGTCGCCCCGGCGCCAGTACGGCGAGACGGAGATGTCGGCCCGGGGGATGGCCCAGTCGGTCAGGAGGTAGCGCCGCAGCTCGCGGTTGTCGACGGCCTCGCCGTGCACGAACGCGTGCACGCGCCCCGCGGGGCGAGCGAACGACTTCAACGCCTCGAGCAGCAGGTTGCCGGGTGCCTGCCGGTGTAGCCACCTCAGGTGGAGCGTCGCGTCGGTCGGGAGCTCGAGATGGTCCTCGTCGCCGTCGACCTCGAGGAACGCGTAGACCGTCGCATCGGCCGGCAGGACCGCCAGCGAGGCGCCGATGGCCGGCAAAGCGCTCTCGTCGCCGACCATCAGATGCCAGTCGGCGGCCGGGTCGGGCCGGTAGCCGCCGCTCGGCGGGTTGAACTGGAGGAGGTCGCCGGGCTGCGCGCGCAGCGCCCACGGCCCGGCAACCCCGCTATCGCCGTGGACGACGAAGTCGAGGGTGAGCACGCCTGCCTCGGGGTCCCAGTGCCGCACGGAGTACCGCCGTGCCGCCGGTCGCTGTTCGGCGGGCAGGGCCTTGGCCTCGTTGGGATCGAAGGGGATCGCGAGGGGAAAGTCGGCGGGCGGGAAGGACGCGTTGATGTAGGCGTCGGTCCAACCCGCCGGGTCGAAGCCCGTCAGGCCTTCGCCGTCGAACTCGACCCGCAGCATGCTGCGGCTGATCCGTCGCGTTTCTCGCACCCGTCCATACACGGGCCTCACGTTAGATCAGGTTGCCGCGCTTCCAGAGGAGGGTGGAGGGGCCGCCGATGAGGTCCTGGTCCTTGAGGAAGGCCGCGATACGCTCGGCCATCCAGCGGCGGGACTCCTTGTAGTGCGGGTTGGTCAGCGCGGCCTTGCGGCCCACGGCGGGGTCGATGCCGACGGACTTGTACACCGCCGGGTCCACCATCGAGTCGATGATCAGGTAGCCGATGATCGCGAGCAGGCCGCGGTGCAGCTCGCGCTTCGGGCGCCCCATCCCCTCCATGAGGCGGGTGACCTCCTCGCGCGCGAAGCGCACGTGGCGGGCTTCCTCGATGACGTGGATCCGGTTGACCTGGCGGATGAGCGGTTGGATGTTCTCGTCGTCCATCATCGCCCGCTGCATGCGGTCGGTGGTTTCCTCGGCCACGAGGATCGCCGCCCACATCGACGGCCCGCCGAGCGTCGCCTTCGCGATGCGCGAGACCTCGTGGGTGAGCCGAGCCGGCCGGTACAGCGGGGTGTCCAGGGTCGCGGACACCTTGGCGAACATGATCGAGTGCCGGGTCTCGTCGCCGAGCTCGGTCAGCGCGTACTGAGCGTGGGCGCTGCGCGGGTCCAGGTCGTAGACGTAGCGGGCCAGCAGCTGCATGAGGATGACCTCGAACCACAGGCCGACGGACATGCCGCTCACGATTTCGTGCTTGGAGAGCTCGATCCGCTGGTCCTCGGAGAGCTCGTCCCACAGCGACGTCCCGTACAGGGTCACGTGCTCGAACGGCATGTAGGGCAGGCCCGGCACCGGCGGAGCGTCCCAGTCGATCTCGGTCAGCGGGTCGAACGAGTGCCGCGCGGAGCTCTCCAGCAGCCGGTTCGCGGTGACTTCGCGCTCCGGTGCGGGCTTGCGCGGGGTGGTGATGGAGGCGGTCATCTGCCTTCTCCCAGTCTGTGTGGTACGACGTGTACCAGTCTCTACGAATTGCATGGTACGCCTTGTACCACTCAACCGCTAGACTGAATCCATGACGGAGTTGACCGGCCAGGCCGCGCGCTGGGCCGGGCAGCGCGAGCGGCGGCGCGAGGAGTTCGTCGACGCCGCGCTGCGCGTCATCGCCGAACGCGGACCCGGCGTCTCGGTCGAGGACATCGCCGCGGCCGTCGGGGTCGCCCGAACTCGGCTCTACCGGCACTTCGACGACCGCAAGGACCTCGAACGCGCCATCAGCACGCGCGTGGCGCACCTCGTCGTCGCCGACCTTGGCCCGATCTGGCGGCCCCGGGGCTCCGCGCGGCAGATGATCGCCGGCGCAATCGGCGCCTACGTGCACTGGCTCGACGCCAACCGGAACCTGCACGACTACCTGCTCGGCCACGTCCGCCCGGACGACGATCCGAACTCCCTCGACGGCTACGTCGGCGTCCGCAAAGCCGTCGCCGACCATCTCGCCCGCGTCTTCGGCACGTACCTGGACCTGCTCGGCACCCCTCGGGAGGTCGCCGCGGACCTCGCCTACGCGGTCGTCGGCATGGTCGAGTCGGTGACCGGGCGGCGCGACCAGCCTGACGGACAGTCAGCCAAGGTCGACCGGCTCACGGCCTGGACCTGGGCGATGCTCGCCTCGGTCCTCGCCGACGCCGGCGTCGAACTGGACCCGGACCTGGTCCTCCCGAGCTTCTTCGCCGTCGCACCCGCTGGGCCCGAACACCCCCGATAGTGCAGTCCAGGTATGCCTCGGAGCCGAAAAGCGTGCCCCGAGTGCACTATCGGCGAGATTCGGGGAGCGTTTTCTCGAGATTTTCGCGCATGGTGTCGAGGACGGCGCGGGCGGTTGCGACGGCGTCCGGGCTGAGCCCGGCCAGCGACTGGGTGGACAGCTCGTCGAGGCCGGTCTGGATGCGGGCGACCGCGGCGGTGCCGTGGGCGGTGAGGGAGTAGCTCGAGCCGTCGGTCGCGACCCAGTCGCGGCGGACGAGGTCGTCGACGACGTCGGTCTGCGTCACCGAGGCCTCGACCCAGAACGCGAGCATCGCCTCGGCCACCTGAGCACGGTCCAATGGCCCACCGGCCAGAACGTGCAGCACGTGCCAGTGCCGGGCGCGCAGGCCGTTGCGCTTCAAAACCGCGTCGACGGCCCGCCCGTAGAGATCGTTGACTCTCTCGGGCAGGCCGTCGAGTGCGGTGCTGGTCGGTGAGCTCGCAAGCTCGCTCACTGGGTCAGGCCTTGCGCCCGGTGATGGCCCAGAACACCTGCTTGCCGACGGCGGCACGCAGCTCGGCGGCGGTGACCCCTCCGTCGGCGGCACGCGAGCCGGAGGTGGCGGCGATCAGGGCGGCGGCAGCGGCGGCGTTCGCCTTGTCGGCGCCGACCGCGACGAGCGGAGCGGCGACGGCGGTGGACAGCGCCGCCCGTGCCTTCTTGAACGGCGCGGCGCCCTCGGAGGCTGCGACGTCCAGCACGCGCAGCACCGCCTCGTTCTTCTTGTAGAACGCGCCGATCCCGTCGACGATCTTGTCCACCGAGGCAACGGCGGCCTTGCCCGTCATCGATGCGCCCTCGGCCAGGGACTTCAGACCCGCGGCGTCCTTCACGACGTCCTGGGCCAAGGCCAGTACGGCGGTCTCCACGTCCGCGAAGTACTGGTAGAAGGTCGCCGGCGAGGTGCCCACCTCGCGAACGACGTCGGTCACGCGCACGTCGCGGTAGGACATGGAGCCCAGCAGCGTGCCCAGCGACTCCAGGATGCGATCCCGGGTCTCCCGAGCACGGCGACCGGCCATGCGCTTGTCGACGGTGCGAAGCTTCACTTTCGGAGCGTCAGTTTTAGCCACGTCGGGCATCGTAGTAGCTCATCTGACGTTCAGTCACCCCAAGTGGTGGATCCCGCACTCTCAGGTTTGTGCCGGCCGCCGGCGGGGCAGCCGCTACGGTCGGGGGTCGTGGCGAACCCGGAGCAGGCGCTGGCCGCGGCCGCGCAGGCCGGCCCGTTCTACGAGTTGTGGACGGAAGAGCCGGCGCCCTCGGGGGAGATGCCGTGGCACCCGTTCGCCGGCCTCGTCGGCGGCGACCTGCTGACGGCCCGGGTGGCGGCGGTCACAGCGGTCCTCGGCGAACGCGCCCGCGTGCCCGCCGCGGACATCGACGCCCGTGCCGCCGCATCGCTCGTGCACCTCGGCCTGGTCGCCCGACTGGTCTCGCCGACGCTGGCCGCCGCAGTGCTCGGCGGCGCCCTCCTGCACGTCGAAACCGCCGGCCTGTACTGGCGCGACGTTCTCGGCCCCGTTCCCCTGACGCACCCCCATGTGGAGAGCACGGCCGTCGACCCGAACGATCACGCGGCCGTGGCCGCCTTTCTCGGCGCGGCGCTCGCGGAGGGCCCGGTCGCCGACCTGACCGAGGCGGTGGCCCGCCTCGGGGTCTCCCGCCGCGTGCTCTGGGGCAACGTCGCGTCCTCCTTCGCCGCCGCCGCCACCGGTCTGGTCCGCGCCGGCCCGGACAGTGCCGTCCGGGTATCGGCCGTCGCTCGGGCCACCCTCGCCCGCGACCCCTTGGCGGGGCACGGCGAGTTTGCGCCCGGCCGCGGCTTCGTGCGCACCAGCTGCTGCCTGTACTACCGCGTCCCCGGCGGAGGGTATTGCGGCGACTGCGTGCTAGCGGATTGAGTCCTGCAGGCTCGCGGCTTGCGCCGTGGGCCGAGCGCGCAGCACCCGCTCGGCGAGCGGCGCGAACACCAGGCCGATGCCCGCCCAAACGATGAGGTGCGTGCCCACCGAGTACGCGCGGAACTCCGCCAGCACGTCGGCCGGGAAGCCGGGGAACACGATGTTCCCGGCGTCGTCGCGGATCGGCAGCGGGGTCTCGGCGGAGCGTTCGAATCCGGCCGCGGCCACGTTCGCGCCGAGGTGCCCGAGCGGCGGCAGCGCGACGAACAGCGCCGTGATGCCCACCAGATACCCGACCCCGGCGATGACCGACGCGTTCCAGGTGCCGAACTTCGGCTTGAGCGCCTGGCCCACGACCACCGCGGCGACCATCCCGAGCACCGCGACGCCGAGCACCACCAGGAACAGGGTGCCCCGGTCGTGGATGGTGTCGTCCGTGCTCGCCGCCGGCGGGCTCGTCGGGTACTTCGCGAACGGGATCAGAAAGACCGTCAGAAAACCCGCGGCCGCCACCAGCAGCGCCAGCGGCTTCGCGCGGACCGCACCGGTGCGGCCCAGGCACAGCGAGTACGCCACCGCGACCAGGGCGCCCATCGCAATGGCGAACAGGACCGTGCCGACGCCGATGCCGATGCCGCCCTGGATCGTGCGGCTGACCAGCGGGGCACCCTCCTCGAGCGCGATGCCGTCGAGCTTGGCCAGAGCCTCGTCGCGCGCGCCCTCGTACTCGATGGCGGCGTCGATGACCGGCTCGGCGAGCGCGAGCGCGAAGAACCACGCGAGAAGGCCGCCGATCAGGCCGGCGAACATTCCCCGGAGGATCAGCTTGAGCTCCATGTCGGCGCCCCTAGTGGCAGGGGAAGCCGAGCAGGTGACGCGCGTCGTGCACGAACTCGTGCACGTGTCCCTCGGCGCCGAGCATCGAGACCATGCCCTGCTCGATGCCGATGAAGTAGTAGACGAGCACGGCCAGCACCGAGGTGCCCAGCAGCCAGGCGAAGCCGGCCGGCGCGGATACGACAACCGGGGTGGCGCGCTCCGGCGTCAGCGACGCGGGGGCATTGATGCTGCTCACGTTGGGCTCCCTTCGGGGATCGATGCGTCCCCTGATCGACGGTGCAAAGGCCGGCTCAATCGGCTCGGGATAAACAAGCGCTCGTTCCTCGCTGCTCGTTTCTCCGCTCGCCTCAATCGCCCGCGCCTCGCGAGAGGTGGTTCCCGACTCGCCGCTCGCGCGGCTCACGGTGGCGCGACCGCGACGGATTTGCACCGTCTTCCCGGTCTCTCGCGCGAGTCGACGATAGTCCCTGCGGGTACGTCGCCACCAATGGGGGAGACTGACGCGCGTGGATCAGTACCGGCAGACGAACCTGCAGAACTGGGAATCCCGGGTCCTGGTGCAGTTGGCCACCACGGGCGCGGGCGTGCAGGCACTCGTCGAGGACCCCGGCGCGCTGTCCGGAGTGGTCGCGCACGACGCCGAACTGCTCGGCGACCTGACCGGCAAGCGGGCCGTGCACCTGCAGTGCCACATCGGGGTGGACGCGTTGTCCCTGGCCCGTCTGGGTGCGGACGTCACCGGCTTGGACTTCTCCCCGACGGCCATCGAGGCCGCCCGCGAAGTGTGTGCCCGCGCCGGGGTCGCCGCCCGGTTCGTGGTCGCGGACGTCTACGAGGCCCCGGCGGCCCTGGGCGGGGACACCTTCGATTTGGTCTACACCGGCGTCGGGGCCCTGTGCTGGCTGCCGGACATCGTCGGCTGGGCGCGCGTCGTGGCCGCGCTCCTGGCGCCCGGTGGGCGGCTGTTCGTCCGCGAGCTGCACCCGGTGCTGTTCACGCTCGACGACGAGCGCGACGACGAACTGCTGGTGCTGCGCTACCCCTACTTCAACACCGAGCCGCAGTTCGTCGACTCTCCGACCAGCTACGACAACCGCGCGGTGCACCTGTCCGCTCCGGAACGGTACGTGTGGAACCACGGGCTCGGCGAGGTCGTGAGCGCCCTGGTCAACGCCGGGCTGCGCATCACGGGCCTGGTCGAGCACACCGAGAGCGAATGGCACGCGCTGCCGTGGATGGTGCCGACCGACGGTGGCCGGTACGTACTGCCCGCCGGGCACGAGCGCATCCCGCTCATGTACACCGTGACCGCCGAAAAGCGCTAGCTACTCGTGGTGGGGCGGGCGCTGCCGGCGCAACCACTCGTCGCGCTCGCGAGCGGCATCTTCGCCGTCCTCGCCCCAGCCGCGGTCTTCGTCGTCGCGGCTGCGGCCGGGCAGCACCGGATCGGTCCTCACGGTCACCAGTATTCCGCATGACAGACCTGGTTGCGGAGCTGAAGGCAGCGCTGCCGGGCGCGGTGGAGGACGACGTGCGCCGCCGGGCCGAGTACTCCTCGGACGCCTCGAACTACCGGCACGTGCCACGGGCGGTGGTGTTCCCCGCGAACTCCGACGACGTGGCCGCAGCCGTGGCGATCGCCGCGGCGCACGGTGTCGGCGTCACCATGCGCGGCGGTGGGACGAGCGTCGGCGGCTCGTCGATCGGGCCGGGCGTCGTGCTGGACTGCTCGCGGCGGTTCAACCGGGTCCTCGAGATCGATCCCGAAGCGCGGCTGGCCCGGGTGGAGCCGGGGCTCGTGCTCGACCGGCTCCGCGCCGCGACCGCCCCGCACGGCCTCACCTTCGGGCCGGATCCCTCGACGCACTCGCGGGCGACGCTCGGCGGAATGATCGCGAACAACGCCTGCGGTTCGCACTCCCTCGCGTGGGGGCGCACCGTGGACTCCGTCGAGTCCCTGGACGTGCTGTTGGCCGACGGCACGCGGCTGACCCTCGACGGGCGGCCGCCGGCCGACGAACGGCTGCGCGGGACGCTCGAGGACCTGGCCAACCGGTACGGCGACGCGATCCGCACCGGGCTCGGGCGCTTCGAGCGGCAGGCGTCCGGCTACGCGCTGCAGCACCTGCTGCCCTCCGCGCCGCACTGGGCCAGGGCCTTGGTTGGCACGGAGGGCACCTGCGCGGCGGTCCTGGGCGCGACGCTGCGCCTGGTCCCGCCGCCCGCCGCCCGCGCCCTGCTCGTCCTGGGCTGCGCGGACCTCGCCCTGGCCGCCGACGCCATCCCCGCGATCCGGGCGCGCAATCCACTCACGTGCGAGGGCATCGACACCGACCTGCTGCCGCCGGGCACGGACCGCAGCGGTCTGCCCGCAGGCGAGGGCTGGCTGCTGGTCGAGTTCGGCGGGGCGACGCCGGCCGAGGCGGAGGCCGCGGCGATCGCCGCCGCCGCGGCCCTGCGCAGCGAGTTCGTGGGCGCGGCCGTCGTCGTCGACGCCGGGGCGCAGCGCGCGATCTGGCGGATCCGCGAAGACGGCGCGGGCCTCGCCACCCGCCGCCCGTACTCCCCAGCCGGCGGCTCGCAGGCTCGCCCCGACGGGACCAGCACCGCGGCCTGGCCGGGCTGGGAGGACGCGGCCGTCCCCATCGAACGGCTCGGGTCCTACCTCACCGAGTTCCGGAAGATGATGACCCGTCACGGCCGGCGCGGCGTGCTGTACGGACACTTCGGCGACGGCTGCCTGCACGTCCGCATCGACTTCGACCTCGCCACTGCGGGCGGCATCGCCGCGTACCGCTCCTTCCTCGAGGAGGGTGCGGACCTCGTCGCCGCGCACGGCGGATCCTGCTCCGGCGAGCACGGCGACGGTCAGTCGCGTTCCGAACTGCTGTCTCGGACCACGGCGCCGGAACTGCTCGCCGCGTTCGCCGAGTTCCAGGCCGCCTTCGATCCGCAGCGGGTGTTCAACCCCGGCATCGTCGTGGCGCCGCGCGCGCTGGACGCCGACCTTCGGCAGCACCGGCCGCACCCGGTGAAGTCGCTGCCGGTGTTGCTGAGCTACCCGGGCACCTTCGACTCGGAGGTGCACCGGTGCGTGGGCGTCGGCAAGTGCCGCGCGCAGTCCGGCGGGGTCATGTGCCCGAGCTTCCGGGCCACCGGCGACGAAAAGGACTCGACCCGCGGCCGAGCCCGCGTGCTGCAGGAGATGGTCCGCGGCGAGCTGATCACCGACGGCTGGCGTTCCACCGAAGTCCGCGAAGCCCTCGACCTGTGCCTGTCCTGCAAGGGCTGCAAGAAGGACTGTCCCGTCGGCGTGGACCTTGCGACCTACAAGGCCGAGTTCCTGCACCACCACTACAGGGGCCGCCGCCGGCCCGCCGCGCACTACTCGCTCGGCTGGCTTCCGGTGTGGGCGCGCTTCGCCGGCCGGGTACCGGCCGCCGCCAACCTGCTCGCCCGCAGCCGGATGCTGCGCCGCGCGGGGGGCGTTGCCCTGGCGCGCCCGCTGCCCCGGTTCACCGCTCGAGCCGACCTGCCGGCCGTTTCCGGACCGGCCGACGGTCCACAGGTCGCGCTGTGGGTGGACACCTTCACCGCGGCGTTCGCGCCGGACCTGGCGCGCTCCGCGCTCGACGTCCTGGTGGCGGCCGGCCTGCGGGTGCAGCCGGTCGCGGGCAACCCGTGCTGCGGCATGACGTGGATCCACTCGGGCCAGCTCGGCGTTGCCCGTCGGGTGCTGCGCCGAACCGTCGAGCGGCTCGCCCCGCTGGCGGCCGCGGGCGTGCCGATCGTCGGCCTCGAGCCGAGCTGTACGGCGGCGCTGCGCTCGGACCTGCCGACGCTGCTGGGCAGGGACCCGCAGACGGATGCCGTCGCCGGCGGCGTCGTGTCCCTGGCCGAGGCGCTCACCCGCCTGGCTCCGGACTGGCGCCCGGCTCGGCTGCCCACCGGGCCCGTGGTCGCGCAGGTGCACTGTCACCAGCACGCCGAGGGCACGTTCTCCGCCGACGCCGCACTGCTACGCCGCTGGGGCGTAGACCTGCAGGTGCTCGATGCGGGCTGCTGCGGCCTGGCCGGCGCCTTCGGGTTCGAGGCCGAGCACTACGACCTGTCGGTCCGGATCGCGGAGGGCGGCCTGCTGCCCGCGCTCGCCGCCGCACCGGACGCCGTCGTGCTTGCCGACGGGTTCAGCTGCCGCACCCAGGTTGGCCACCTGACGACTCGCCGGGCGCGGCATCTCGCCGAGCTTCTGGACGAAAAGCCCCCGCAACGCGGATGAGCGGACGCGACACGCGAAACATCACAACAGCGTGTCGTCTCGTTGGGTGTTCGCCGCCCTCCGGGCCGGCCTGATGGACTTCAGTCCATGAGTCCGAAGAGCCGGGGGCGCCCCGCGGGGCGAGGCAAGCAGAAGAAGCGCGGCGCGGGCGGTTCGCTCTCCGAGGCGGACAAGCTCATCCGCGAGGGCGAGGCGCTCACCGAGGAGACGCTGCGCGTCGCCGCCGAGGAGACCGCGAGTGGCTGGCTCGGCGCGTACTGGGCGAACCGCGAGCCGCAGCCGCATCCCGAGGACGAACTGATCCGCGACGTGATCGCGCGGGCTCGCGTGAAGCGAACCCCGGGCGCGCTGGCGGCCATCGCCGCGCTGCGCCTGGTGTGTCCGGTTCGCAACCGGGAGGCCCTCGACGAGGCCGCCGCGGACCTGGCAGGCATCGAGCCGGCTGCGTTCACCGTCGTGCCGCTCGGCGCCGCCACCGGCGCCTGGACCGCCGAGGACCCCTGGGGCTCGCGGCAGGTGCTGTTCGTCGAGTACGGCGGGTACTCCCCGCACGCGCTCGTCGCCGACGTCACCCACATGGGCGGCGGATCCGACGTCGAGGTGCTGGCCCTCTCCGACGTCGGACTCGCCGACCGGTGGGATCAGGCGATGGGGGAGGAGGAGTTCCCCCTGGCGTTGAGTCCCCTGCCGGTCGCCGAGGCGCTCGGGCAGCTGGCTGCCCTGTTGGCCATCTCCGACGAGGCGCCGGACCGCGTGGAGGCGCCGGACTACTGGCCGCTGCGGGCCCTCGCCCACAGCCGGTGCGTGGGGGTCGAGCCGATCGAGTGGACGGCCCCGTCGCTGCCCGAGCACCGGGTGGCGGAGTTGATCGACGAGTACCAGGCCGCGTTCGGACCCGTCGTGGACGTGGCCGAGGCGATGGTCGGCCTGCTCGTCGAGTACGGCGAGGACAACCTGCGGCACGGCCTGCTGGCGTGGACGCCGGACGACGTCGGCGTGTTCCTGCTGGAGTGGCTGCCGGACACCGTCGAGATGGACTCCGCGGCGCAGGCAACGGCGCTGCGGGTCACGAAGTCCTGGGTGCGCTTCTGTCTGGGCAAGCGCGGGTTGGACCAGAAGTGGGTCGACTTCGCCTGCTCGATCGCGGACGAGGTGGCCGGGGAGTTCGCCCGTGCGTGTGCAGAGGCTTCCCGGGGCTAGGAACGGCGAGAAGGATGGGGAGCGTGGCAACGGGGCTGCGGCGTGGACGGGGTTCGGTCGAGGACCTGCGGGACTATCTCGCGGGCGAGGACCCCTCCGTTGTCGCGTGGCGGGTGGCCAGCGCCGAAGAGGCCTGGGCGAACCTGCTCGGCGCGGACGCCCTGGACCGGATGCGTGCGGTGCGCCGCCCCTCCGGAGCCCTGGTGTTGCCGGACCGGCGGCTGGTGCGGGCGGCCGTCCGGCTGACCGACGCGCCCGCGGCGGAAACCGAGCAGCTCCGGGCGGCCTTCGCCGAGGCCGGGACGACGCTCGGCGCGTACCTGCTCCTGCTCGCCGCCACCGGCCGCAGCACCGCGACAGTCGCGGGGCTGGCCGCGTTCGCCGCCACCCACCGGCGCGAGCCGTCCTGGCTGCATCGCCACCTCGGCATGCTCGACACCGCGCTGGGTCCGGCCGTGTTCACCGACGACGACGGCGCCGCCCTGCGCCTGCGGCAGATGCACGAGGGCACCAACCACGCGACGGTCGTCGTCCTCATGCGAGTGCGCCTCGACCCGGCCTACGCGCTGTGGCTCACCACCGGTGAGCACGTCGAGAACGCCCGCGAGCCGGACTGGCTCCCGTTCGAGCAGCGGTTCCGCGCCGAACAGCAGGCCGTTGCCGCCCGGATCGCCAAGGCCGGCGCCGGGCCCCTGGGCCGCCTGCGCGGGTCGAGCGACGCAAGCCTTCCGCACTTCGTCAACCGCTTCACCCGGCTGTCCGGGGCGCGGTTCGCCTGGTTCTCCCTCGACGGCCTCGCGGCCCACGAACGCAGCGAGTCGCTCGACGTGATCGCTGCCGGCGTCCGTGCCGGGATCCCCGTTCCCGTGTCCCTGGACCACGACGGAGACCGCCGGCTGGTGCTGGTGCTGGACGCCGACGGAGCCAGCCTCGTGGCCTTCGACCCGTCCGCCGGTTCCGTGATCGGCGTCCTCGTCGGCGACACCCCCGGCGCCGACCGCCTCGTCGGCGCGCTCCTCCCCCGCCAACTCGAGCTCTAGTTCGTTGTCAAGAGCCGGGGCACACCGGCTATTGAGGCGAGCGGAGCGGGCGAGCCTGTTCCCGGTGGAGCTAGGACGCCGGAGTCGTGGGCGCCGACTTGCGCGCCTTGCGGATCTCGAAGAGGACCGGCAGCAGCGAGAGCACGACGACGACGGCGATGATCGGCAGCAGGTACTTGTCGATGTTGCCGATGCGGTTGCCGACGAAGTACCCGACGAGAGTCACCGGGATCGTCCAGATGACGCCGCTGACGATGTTCCAGAAGGTGAAGGTGCGCAGCGGGATCTGCAGGGTGCCCGCGAGCGGGTTCACCACCGTGCGAACGATCGGAATGAACCGGCCGAGGATCATCGCCTTGGGGAAGCCGAACTTCTCCAGGTGCCCGGCAGCACGATGTCCGGCCTCGGTCAGCTTCGGCCGCTTGGCGTTGTCCAGCAGGACGGGACCGGCCCGGCGGCCGATCAGGTAGCCGACCTGGGCCCCGATGATCGCGCCGCTCGTGGAACACGCCAGGCCGAGCAGCAACGGGATGTGGACGGTGTCGTTCTCGTTGCCGAGCACGCCCGCCGTGAACAGCAGCGAATCGCCCGGCAGGAAGAAACCGACCAGCAGTCCGGTCTCGGTGAACATGACCAGGAACAGGGCGATCGGCCCGAGCGTCTCCAGCCACCACTCGGCGTGCAGCAATTCCACGTATCCAGCCTAGGTGCCCGGGCCCCGCACGAGGCCGACGTCGCGAAACTCGCCGATCTTGTGTTGTGAACTCCCTGCCCCGCGCCACGGTTCCGCACGCAGATACGGACCGCTCCCAACCCCAGGAGCGGTCCGTCGACCTGCTGCTTTCCCACTTTCGATCGGTCCAACCCGGGAAACGTTCAGGACATTCCGGGGCGGGCGTTCGGCATTTTCTTCATCGACGGCGCTCGTGGCGGACACGAACTCGACACACGGGGCCGGGAACGTGGACGCACGCTCCCGAGGCGAAGGAGTTCGCGTGAACGAGACCCTCTTCACCAACCACGAGACGGTGACTGCGCGTCCGGCGGACCGGGCCTCCGGCCCGATCCCGGACCGCCCCGAGCAGCTCTTCTCGGACTGGGGTTCCTAACCCCTCGGCTGGATCTCGCCCATCGGCGCCCACCCGGCGATCGACGGCGAGTCCACGAACACGACCTGCGGCTGGGCCGAGACCAGGTCCGGCGCCAGGGCCATGAAGTTCGCGACGTGCTGCGTCCCCATGTGCGCGCCGCCCGCGTCCATGTCCTTGAAGCACTCGATCGCGTAGAAGACGTTCGGGTCGTCCATGTTCCGAGCCCACTCGAAGTAGACGTTGCCCTCTTCGGCGCTGACGTCCTGCTGGTACTGCGTGGCCAGCGCGATCCACTCGTCGATGCGCTCGGGCTTCACCGGGAACTTCACGTTGATGAGGATCATGACGGATTCCTACCAGGAGTTTTCGTGGACGATCTCGTCCAGCGGGCGCCGGTACGCGGGCTTGAAATCGGTGCCGATCGTGTGAGCCGTCGCGATGCCGCAGATCTGCATCACGCCCTCCGGTAGGCCGAGCAGCTCGTCCGCCGCCGGGCCGGCCAGCTGGTGCAGGTTCATCCAGCAGGTCCCCAGGCCACGCGAGCGCGCGGCGAGCATGTAGCTCCACGCGGCCGGAACGACCGAGCCCATGTGCGCGGCGACGGCGACCGACGGAAGGCCGTCGGTCGATCCCTCGATGCACGGGAACACCCACACCGGAATCCGCTCCAGTTTGGGGAGCAGCACCTCGACCGAGGCGATGATGCGCTGGCGTGCGGACTCCCGGTTCGGGTCGTCGTGGTGCAGCTGCATGAGGCTGGTCGGCAGCGTCGCGTAGACCTCGATGCCCTTGCGGACCAGGGCGGCCATCTCCGCGCGCTTGTCCGCGTCGGTCACGACCACGAAGTGGAAGCCTTGGGTGTCCGAGGCCGACGGCGCCTGCTGCGCGATCGCCAGGCACTCCCGGATCAGTGCCGGATCGACGGGGCGGTCGACGTCGAGCCGCTTGCGGACGGAGCGGGTGGTGGTGAGCACCTCGTCGAAGGACAGTGGCAGCGCGGACGACATCGGCGGATCCCTCCAGGTCGACTATGTGGCGACGCTATCGCCGTAACAACTCGCTGCCACAATCGCCCGGTGCTCGAGTTCCAGGCCGCCGAGATCGGCGTCGAGGCCGCCCGGCGGTTGGCCGCGGCGCCCGGCGTCGAGATTGCGCTCGGCCTGCGCGAAGGCGAGTTCGACGCCATCGAGCAGCGCTGGGGCTTTCGCTTCGCCGCAGACCATCGCGCCTTTCTGGCCGGCGGTCTCCCCGTCGGTCAGGCCTGGCCGGACTGGCGTTGCCCGGACCCCCTCGCCGTGCGCGACATCGTCAACTGGCCGGTCGACGGACTGCTCTTCGCCGTCGAGCACAACGCCTACTGGCACGCCGCGTGGGGCGCCCGCCCGGCCGACGACGCCGAAGCCCTCGCGGTCGCCTACGCCGCGCTGCGCCGCTGGCCTCCGCTGGTGCCGCTGCACGGCACCTACTACCTGCCGTCGGCCGACGACGGGGCAGGCCACCCGGTCCTCGACGTCTTCCGCGATTCGGTGAAGCCGCTGGGCGCGGATCTCGTCGACTGGGTCGAGCAGTGCTTCGCCGGCGGTTCCGGTGGTCGGGACCCCAAGCCCACCGTCGCGTTCTGGACCACGCTGTAACTGACTATCCGTCAGTCGACGAGATCGGCCAGGGCCTGCCTGTCTGCGGCGGCCACGAAGCAACGAGGCAATGCGAGAGCCGCCCCGATGGGGGCTAGGCGCCTCGCCCGTCGTTTCCGTGCTCGGCAGCCGTCGCGCCGAGGGCGTGGGCTAGCGGGAACCGCGGCGGTCCGCAGGCCGGGGTTGATGCCGACGAACAGCAGGCGCGTGCGCGGTTCCCCGAGCAGGTCGGGCAGTGTCGTGCCGTGAAATGCATCGAGCTGAGCCCGCGTCAGTTTCACGTGAGCGGCAGGTGCAGCGTGACCATCAGGTTCGGCTCGACCTGTCGCGGGGCTTCGACGTACCCCAGCTTGCGGTACAGGTCGATCGCGATGGTGCGGGTGTAGAGAACGTCGAGACGGATTTCGCTTCCGGCGTTGGCCTTCGCGTGCTCGGCGGCCGCGACCATCAGTGCGCGCCCGAGCCCGCCGCGGTGCGACGGACGCGCGTAGAGCCGCCGCAGCTCGAAGACCCCGTCGGGCAGCGCTTCCAGCGCAACGCAGCCAACCGGCTTGTCGTCCACGTAGGCAACCAGGACGCCACCGGGTGCCGGATAGACCTCGCGCACCCGCGGGACCTCGGCTCGCAGGATCGCGAATCCCTTGGAGATCGCGGCTACGTCGACGCCGATCTCGAGCGCGGTGGCCTCGGTGTACTCCGCGACGAGTTCCGAAGCGTCCGCCCACTCCGCGTCGCTTCGCGCCACGACCACCCGCATCTGCGCCGATAGTGCAGTCGGGGTACGCAACTGCGCAGTTTCGCGTGCCTGGACTGCACTATCGGGGGTGTTGGGGCTCAGCGGTTAGCCGCCGATCTGGTCGCGCAGGACGCGCTTGAGCAGCTTGCCGGAGGCGTTGCGCGGGAGCTCGTCGACGAAGTGCACGAGCTTCGGGATCTTGTACTTCGCGAGGCGTTCCTTGGAGTACGCGATGAGTTCGTCGGAGGTGACCGCGGCGGCACCCGGCTTCAGGACCACGACGGCGGTGATGGCCTCGATCCACTTGGGGTCCGGCGTCGCGATGACGGCGACCTCCGCGACGGACGGGTGCGTGTAGATGCAGTCCTCGACCTCGCGGGAGGCCACCAGGACGCCGCCGGTGTTGATGACGTCCTTGATCCGGTCGACGACGGTGATGAAGCCCTCCTCGTCGATGCGCACCATGTCGCCGGAGTGGAACCAGCCGTCCGCGAACGCCTCGGCCGTCTCCTCGGGCTTCTCCCAGTACCCCAGGCACAGCTGCGGGGAGCGGTACACGACCTCGCCGACGCCGCCGGGCTCGACTTCGTCGCCGTTGCCGTCGATCACCTTCAGTTCGACGAAGGGCACGGCGCGGCCGCAGGAGTCCGGCCGGTCCGCGTGCTCCTCGGGCCGCAGCACGGTGGCGAGCGGGGCGATCTCCGTCTGGCCGAAGCAGTTGTAGAAACCCAGACCCGGCAGGGCTTCCTGCAGCCGCGCGAGCACCGGCCCCGGCATGATCGAGGCGCCGTAGTAGGCCTTGCGCAGGCTGGTCAGATCCCGGGTCGCGAAGTCTGCGTGCTGGGAGAGCGGAACCCACACGGTGGGCGCGAGGAACAGGGTGTTGATCTTCTCCCGTTCCACGATCTCGAGCATCGCCGGGATGTCCGGGACGGTCACCAGGAAGCTCGTCGAGCCCATCGCCAGCCACGGCATCAGGAAGCCGTGCATCTGCGCCGTGTGGTAGAGCGGCATGGCCTGCAGCGCGATGTCGTCGGACTTCACGTCCAGCGCGACGATGCACGACGCGTACTCGTGCACGTAGGCGCGGTGCGTCATCATCGCGCCCTTGGGACGCGAGGTCGTGCCGGAGGTGTAGATCAGTTGGACCAGGTCGGTGTCGTCGACCTCGACGTCGATCGTGGGTACGTCGCCGGTGCGGATCGCGTCGATGACGCTGCCGTCGGCGCTGTGCAGCAGCCAGTGGTCGGGGCAGCTCTCGAGCTTGCCGAGGTTCGGGGCAAGCTTCGGGTCGGCGAGGACGAGCGAGGCGCCGGACTGCGAGATGAGGTACTGCAGCTCGTCCCCGGTGAGCGCGTAGTTGATCGGCACGTGGACCAGACCCGCGCGGGCGACCCCGAGGAACGCGATCGCGTAGGCGTCGCTGTTCTGCCCGTACGCGGCAACTCGGTCGCCCTTGCGCAGCCCCCGGGCCAGCAGTGCGGCGGCGGCGCGCGACACCGCTGCGTCGAGCTCGCGGTACGTCCACGTCCGGTCCTCGAAGACCAGCGCGACCTTGTTCGGGTTGCGCCGCGCGGACCGCGTGAGGACGGCGTCGACGGTGCTGGAACGCGGGTTGCTGCTCATGCGACCTTCCTCCGGGACCTCGACTCGCAAGCTCGCTCGGCCCCCTCGGTCGGCCGCATCCGTTTTGCGGGATTCCTCGATTCGCTCGCAAGCTCGCTCATGTGCCGGGCCCCTTTGCCTCGTGCCGGAGCGTCGAATCTACCCGCGAGCTAGGAACGGGCCGCTCTCGCCGCCCGCATCCGGCCCTGGACGAGTACCGCGACGCCCGCCACGAACGCGACGAAGCCGGTGGCGAGCAGGAGGCTGTTCTCCGAGTCGGCGAGCTTCAGCCCGGCGTTGATGGACAGGGCGCCGCCGAGCAGGAAGTGCCCGAGGCCGTCGCGGCGAGGCTCGAGGCCCGCGCCCAGTCCCCGGACTCGGACGCCGAACAGCATGCCGAAGAGGCCGAGCACGACGACGACCGAGCCGACGCTCACCGCCACCCAGTCCATGGCGGAACCCTAGCTAGCCGGGGTCGCCGGAGGTGGCGGGGGCGTCGAGGTCGTCGAGGATGCCGTTGAGGGATTCGCCGAACTCGGCGACGGCGTTGGCGCCGGAGACGAACGGCGCAACGCCGTCGCGGGTCAGGGCGTAGTACCCGGTGCCGTCGTCGACCCCGTTGCAGCCGCCGTAGCGCAGGTAGGCCTGCGAGACGCCGGTGCTGGAGTAGATCCGCAACACGATGGCCTCGGTGCCGACGCCGTTGGGGGAGGGACATCCCTCGACGTCGTTGGGGCCTCCGCCGCTCGCCCCGGCGATGGCGCGCACCGCCCGGGCCGCGGGCTCGCCGAGGATCTCCACGGAGGAGAACAGCGTCGCCCCCGCGGTGGCCGCCGCGGCGGGGGTGGCGACCGGAGTCGCGGCGGAGTCGAGAACCGGCGCCGGCGCGGAGACGACGTACTTGCACGCGACGACGCGGGTGACGTCGCCCAGATCGGCAAGCCTGCGGGCCGGGTCCGGGCGCCGGTACGGGTCGGTGCTGATCGGGTCGGACGTGGCGCAGCCGAGGACGTCGGAGGTGATCTGCCGGGCCGAGGCGAGGATCTTGGCGCGGACGTCCGCGGGGGCCTGCACGCGAAGCAGGACCGATCCGACGATCCTGGTGGTGCGGTCGCCGGCGTCGCCGAGCACGACGTCCGGGAACGCGCTGGCCTTGGCGAAGGACACGAACGTGCCGCCCTTGCCGATCAGGGTCGCCGGATCTGCGGCGCCCGGTGCCGGCGTCGCGCACGTGGCCTCGGGCGGGATGCCGGGCCGGACCACGAACGGGATCGCGTACGTGGTGTCCGAAATGCACCACTGGGTGGCGCCGACGTCGCCGGTGCCGGTGAACCAGCCGGGCGGGACCGCCACCTCGACGTCCCGGTAGGACTCCCACACCCAGCCGTCCTCGCGGACGTCGGCCGAGCGCGGGTCCGGGGTCGCGGGCACGCCGGGCCGAGGCGCAGACGCCTGCGGGCTGTCGGCGCACGCGGCCAGGAGCGAGGCGAGCGCCAGGACGCCGGCGGCGCGGCGGAGCCGCAGGTCGATCACTCGTTCAGAGTAGGCGGGCGACCCGCGCCCCACGGGGTCCGTTGATGAGCCCTGAAAAATCTTTGGCCCGATCCTCAAGTGGCCCGGGGGCCAGGCCGAGACTCTCGGTGTCAGCAGCACACGCGACCGGCCCCCACCGGAACCCCGCACCACCCGGCAGTCGCCCCCACGACCGCCGGCCAGCAGGCCCCGGGCGACATTCCCTCCCCAGGATGCGCCGCCCGCCGTCGAAGGACCCCGGCTCCCTCCCCGAGCCGGGGCCTTCGGCTTTTTGGCGTGTGATCGAATGCCGGCAGGGACCGGCGAGGGGGACGAGTTGGACGGTGCACGGATCGAACAGCTGCTCGCCGAGGCCGTCGCGAACGGATGGGTGCCGAACGTCGTCGCGACCGTCGCCGACCGGTCCGGGGTGCAGTTCGTCGGCGCCGTCGGCGACCGGGTCGCCGGGCACCCCGAGCACGGGGCCGTCGGGCCAGACAGCGTCTACCGCATCGCGTCGATGACCAAGCCCGTCGTGACGGTCGCCGCACTGCAGCTCGCCGAGGCCGGAAAGCTCGACCTCGACGCCCCGGTGGCCGGCTACCTGCCCGAGTTCGGCGCGCTGGCGGTGCTGACCGGCTTCGACGGCGAGACTCCGCAGTTCCGTCCGCCCGCGACCGCGGCGACGGTGCGTCAGCTGATCACGCACACCGCCGGCCTGGCCTACGACTTCTTCAACGCATCGCAGCGGCACTGGCAGGAGGTGACCGGCACCGAGTCGATCCTGTCCGGCACCCGCGGCGTCCTCGCCTCCCCGCTGCACACCGATCCCGGCACCCGCTGGGAGTACTCGATCGCCACCGACTGGCTCGGGCTCGTCGTCGAGGCGATCTCCGGCCAGGACCTCGACGCATACGTGCGCACCCACATCTGCGAGCCGCTCGGCATGGGAGCCACCGGCTTCGCCCCCGAGGGACGCGCGACGGCGGTGCCGGTGCACAGGCGATTGAGGCGAGCGGAGTCCGAGGGCGAGGAACGAGCCCTCGAGACTCCCGAGCCGATTGAGCCTGTTGACGAGCGAAGCGAGGAACATGTCCCCGACGCCCCCGGCCACTGGTCGGCCACCACCATCGACCTCCCCGCCGAACCGGAGTTCTGGGCAGGGGGGACGTCGCTGTACTCGACGCCTGCGGACTACCAGCGCTTCGCGCGCATGCTGCTCGGCGACGGCGAGCTCGACGGCGTCCGCATCCTGACCGCCGCCACCGTGGCCGAGGCGTTCACCGACCAGATCGCGCCGCTCGAGCTGCCGACGACGATCGTCAGCCTCGACCCGCGCCTGTCCGGCGACTTCGTCCTCCCGCCCGGCTGGGGCTGGGGCCACGGCCTGGCGCTGAACAAGATCGACCTGCCCGGCATGCGCCGGGCCTACAGCGGCTCCTGGGGCGGCATCTTCAACACCGGCTTCTGGGTCGATCGCACCTCCGGCGTCACCGGGGCCATCTACTCCCAGTGCCTCCCCGGCAGCCGCCCGGAGTTCCGCACCCTCGCCGTCGGCTTCGAGCTCGCCGTCTACTCCTGAGACTCCAACTTCTGAGCGTGTCCGCGCCCTACGGGGTGGGTTGTAGGGCGCGGACGCACACAGAAGATGCGTGTCCTTAGAACTCCGTCGCGACGAGCTCGGCAATCTGGGCGGTGTTCAGCGCCGCGCCCTTGCGGAGGTTGTCTCCGCAGAGGAACAGGTCCAGCGCGTACGGGTCGTCCAGGGCACGGCGCACGCGTCCCACCCACGTCGGGTCCGTGCCGACGACGTCCGCCGGCGTCGGGAACTCCCCGTTCGCCGGGTCGTCGACCAGCACGACGCCCGGGGCCTGGCGCAGGATGTCCTGCGCGACGGACTGGGAGACCTCCTCCATGAAGGTCGCGTGGATGGCCAGGGAGTGCGTGGTGATCACCGGGACCCGCACGCAGGTGGCCGAGACGCGCAGGTCCGGCAGCCCCAGGATCTTGCGGGACTCGTTGCGGACCTTCATCTCCTCGCTCGACCAGCCGTCGGCCTTCAGCGACCCGGCCCACGGGACGACGTTCAGCGCCAGCGGCGCCGGGAACGGGCCGAAGTCGCCGACCGCGGAGCGCAGGTCGCCAGGGTGCGTCCCCAACGTCGAGGACCCCGCAACCTTCACCAACTGGTCGCGCAGCGCGTCGATGCCGGGCTGCCCGGCGCCCGACGCCGCCTGGTACGAGGCGACGACCAGGGACTGCAGCCCGTAGTGCCGGTGCAGGGCGCCGAGCGCCACGATCATCGACAGCGTCGTGCAGTTCGGGTTGGCGATGATGCCGCGCGGGCGGTTGCGGGCCGCGTCCGGGTTCACCTCGGGCACGACGAGCGGAACGTCGGCGTCCATGCGGAACGCGCCGGAGTTGTCGACGGCGACGGCCCCGCGAGCGGCGGCGACCGGCGCCCACTCGGCGGAGATCTCGTCCGGGACGTCGAACATCGCGATGTCCACGCCGTCGAAGCACTCCGGCGAGAGCGCGACGACCTCGACCTCTTCGCCGCGCACGGTCAGCCGCTTGCCGGCCGAGCGCGCGGAGGCGATCAGGCGGATCTCGCCCCAGATGTCCTCGCGGGTGGAGAGCAGGTCGAGCATGACCGTGCCGACGGCACCGGTGGCGCCGACGACGGCAAGAGTGGGCTTGCGGCGCTCAGACATATCGCTCGTACTCCTCACTCGTCCCTCGCTCGTCGAACTCGCTCATCTACCGGTACCTCCGTAGACGACCGCTTCGCCGTCCTCGTCGTCGAGATCGAATGCCTTGTGCACCGCCAGCACGGCGGTGTTCACGTCGTCCTCGCGGACGACGACCGAGATGCGAATCTCCGAGGTGGAGATCATTTCGATGTTCACGCCCGCGTCCGCGAGGCAGGAGAAGAACTTCGCCGAGACGCCCGGGTGGCTGCGCATGCCCGCGCCGATCAGCGAGATCTTGCCGATCTGGTCGTCGTAGCGCAGCGACTCGAAGCCGTTCTCCGCCTGGATCTTCTTCAGCGCCTCGACGGCGACGGCGCCGTCGGTGCGCGGCGCGGTGAACGAGATGTCCGTGCGGCCCGTGGCCGCGCCGGAGACGTTCTGGACGATCATGTCGATGTTCACGCCGGACTGCGCGACGGCCGCGAAGATCGAGGCGGCCTGACCGGGACGGTCCGGAACGCCGACCACCGTCACCTTCGCCTCGCTGCGGTCGTGGGCGACGCCGGAGATGATCGGCTGTTCCATCTGATCCCCTTCGTAGGCACCGACGACCCAGGTGCCCTCGCGCTGACTGAACGACGAACGAACGTGGACGGGCAGCCCGAACCGGCGCGCGTACTCGACGCACCGCAGGTGCAGCACCTTCGCGCCGCAGGCCGCCATTTCGAGCATTTCCTCGTAGGTGACCGTCGGCAACTTGCGCGCGGCCGGGACGATGCGCGGGTCGGCGGAGAAGACCCCGTCGACGTCGGTGTAGATCTCGCACACCGACGCCTGCAGCGCCGCCGCCAGGGCCACCGCAGTGGTGTCCGAGCCGCCGCGGCCGAGGGTGGTGATGTCCTTGGTGTCCTGCGAGACGCCCTGGAAACCGGCGACGATCGCGATCGCGCCCGCGTCGAGGGCCTGCTGAATGCGGCCCGGCGTGACGTCGATGATGCGGGCCTTGCCGTGGACCGAGTCGGTGATGACGCCCGCCTGCGATCCGGTGAACGAGCGCGCCTCGTGGCCGAGGTTCGCGATCGCCATCGCGAGCACCGCCATGGAGATCCGCTCCCCGGCGGTGAGCAGCATGTCCAGCTCGCGGGCCGGGGGGATCGGGGAGACCTGCTTGGCCAGGTCGATCAGGTCGTCGGTGGTGTCGCCCATGGCCGAGACGACCACGACGACGTCGTTGCCCGCCTGCTTGGTCTCCACGATGCGCTTCGCCACGCGCTTCACGGACTCGGCGTCGGCGACCGACGAGCCGCCGTACTTCTGGACGACCAGGCTGCGGGCGCGCTGGCCCTCGGCGGTGGCGGTCACGTTCGAACTCCTTCGGAGGTCTGGCTGGAGCGACGCGGGCGACGCCAACGGCCGATCCTAGCCCGCGCGACGTAGGCTCGCCTGACCCTTCCCTATCCGCTCGATCGCGCTTGGAGCAGTCGTGACCTCTGGGGGCATGCCCGACATGGCGACGCTGCTCGCCCAAGCCCAGCAGCTGCAGGAGCAGGTGCTGGCGGCCCAGGCCGAGCTCGCGAAGGTCCAGGTCAGCGGAAGCGCCGGGAACGGCGCCGTGACGGCCACCGTCACCGCCACCGGCGAGTTGATCGGCCTGGAGATCTCCCCGGCGGTCGTCGACCCCGCCGACGTCGAGACCCTGGCGGACCTAGTCGTCGCCGCGATCCGGGACGCCACCCGCGCAGCCGGCGAGGTCACCGCCGCCACCATGGGCCCGTTCGCGGCCGGCATGGGGCTCGGCGGCGACATCATGAACGATCTCGGCCTCGGAGACTTCGCGATCGAGCAGAGCGCCGGTGGCGACGGCTCCGCCTTCGGCCTCCCCCCGGGTCGCTAGGTGTTCGACGGGATCGTCGCGGATCTGATCGACGAGCTGGGGCGGCTGCCCGGCGTCGGTCCGAAGAGCGCGCAGCGGATCGCCTTCCACCTCCTCGCCGCCGATCCGGCCGAGGTGCGTCGGCTCGTCGTGGCCATCTCGGAGATGAAGGAGAAGGTCCGCTTCTGCGAGCTCTGCGGCAACGTCACCGAGCAGGTCCGCTGCCGGATCTGCCTCGATCCGCGTCGGGATCCCGCGGTGATCTGCGTGGTCGAAGAGGCCAAGGACGTCGTCGCGATCGAGCGGACGCGCGAGTTCCGCGGCCGGTACCACGTGCTCGGCGGGGCGATCTCGCCCATCGACGGCATCGGGCCGGACGATCTGCGGGTGCGGGAGCTGATGGTGCGCCTGTCCGACGGCGTCGTCACCGAGCTGATCCTCGCCACGGACCCGAACCTCGAGGGCGAGGCCACCGCCGCGTACCTCGCGCGCCTCGTCAAGCCGATGGGGTTGACGGTCACGCGCCCGGCCAGCGGGTTGCCGGTGGGCGGCGACCTGGAGTACGCCGACGAGATCACGCTGGGCCGCGCGTTCGAAGGCCGCAGACTTCTCGACGTCTGATCGCGGAAGGCCGTAGCGTCGGACCGAGCTTGCGTCCGAACAAGTGGTCGCTATAGCGCCCGGTCGTTCGGACGCTACGGAAGATGGGGTGTCGATGGGCGAGGAACCGGACGGCTTTGGGACGCAGATCGCCGACCAGATCGAAGGCTTTCTGATCGCGCTGCGCGAGGTTGCGCTGTCGGACCGCCCGGGCGAGGCCGTTTCGATGCTGCTCGTGTCGGTGTCCCAGCTGCTGCTGGCCGGTGGCCGGCTCGGCGCCGTTTCCGACATCGTGCTCGAGGAGCAGTTCGAGACCGACGCCGGCGACGAGGCGGACCTCGACGAGTTGCGCGTCGCGCTCGCGACGCTGCTGGACCCGATCGACGAGTACGCCGAGGTCTTCGACCCGTACGAGCCGAAGCCGGAACTGCTGCGCTGCCGGATCTCCGACGACCTCGCGTCCGTCGCCTCCGCGCTCCTGCACGGCCTGGCGCACTACAAGGCCGGCCGGGTCACCGAGGCGCTGTGGTGGTGGCAGTTCTCCTACCTGAGCCACTGGGGATCGCAGGCTGCGACGACGATGCGTGCGCTGCAGTCCGTCGTCGCGCACGACCGACTCGACGCCGCCGGCGCCCCGACGGCGAGCTCGGCGGCCGCGGCCGCGGAGGCCGTCGCGCACTAGGTCAGTCGTGCTGGATTTCCTCGAGGACCGTCGCTCCGAATTCGCGCGCCAGTAGGTCGCTCGCGGACAGACCGGAGTCGTCCATCGTCTCGTCGTCGGGGGAAGCCTCGTCGTCGGCGACGCGTGCCGTTTCCTCGACCGGGGCCGTCCGCGGGGCGCCGGCCGCTGCCTGCTGCGCCGCAGCCCGGGCCTCGCCGGCTGCGGCCGGTGGAGCAGCGGCCGGGGGCGGCGGTGCCGGCGCCGGAGCGACCGCGGCGGGCGGCGGTGCCGGGGCCGGGGCCGGCGGCGGCGTGGTCGCGTGCGCGGGACCGGCAGGCGGCGGCGTCGGGCCGGTCGCCCGGGCGGGGTCCAGCACGGCGTCGATCCGGTACGTGGTCTTGAGGACCTTCTTGATCGCCTCGACCAGGATCTCGACGCTGCCGGACAGGAAGTTCTTGCGCTTGCCCTCTTCCGCGAAGGCGAGCACCAGGGTGTCCCCGTCGACGGAGACGACCTGGACCTGCTCGGCCAGCAGCATCCACGCGAACCGGCGAGTGGTCTTCACCTCGTTCAGGATGTCCGGCCAGAACCGGCGCAGCGTCGCCACATCGGGCGATCCGGTGGGAGCCGCCGGAGCCGGAACGGAAGGCGGCGGGGGCACGGCCGCCACGAGCGGTTCGCTCGCCGCGCGCGGGGCGGGAGTTGCGGGGCGGTCCGCCGCCGGCCGGGGCGACTCCGCCGCCACGGGCTCGGGGCGTGGCGCCGGTGGGGCGGGCGCGGCTGCCGGTGCAGGCGGGTGTGCAGCGGCGGGGGCGCCGCCGGCGAGCAGTTGCCGCTCGACTCGGTCCAGTCGGACGGTCAGGTCCCGGAAGTTGTCGTTGTCGGCGGCGGTGCCGGCGCCGGGCAGCAGCACTCGCGCGCAGATCAGTTCGAGGAGCAGGCGGGGCGCGGTGGCGCCGCGCATCTCGGTGAGGCCGGCGTTCACCAGGTCGGCCGCGCGGGACAGGTCGGCGGTGGAGAAGCGCGAGGCCTGCGCCCGCATGCGTTCCACGGCGTCGGCCGGGGCGTCGATCATCCCGGTCACGTCCGTACCGGGAACCGCCGCGAGGATCACCAGATCCCGCAGCCGATCCAACAGGTCGGCAACGAACCGGCGCGGGTCGTGCCCGGCCTCGATCACCCGCTCCACCAGGGCGAAGACCGTTGCCCCGTCGTGGGCGGCGAAGGCGTCGACCACCTCGTCGAGCAGCGCGGCGTCGGTGTAGCCGAGCAGCGCGGTGGCCCGCGGCAGGGTGAGTCCCTCGCCGCCGGCGCCCGCCATCAGCTGGTCGAGCACGGACAGGCTGTCGCGCACCGAGCCGGCGCCCGCGCGCACGACCAGCGGGAGCACCGCCGGGTCCACGGGCACGTTCTCGCTGGCGCAGAGCTTGCCGAGGTAGTCCCGCAGGACGCTCGGCGCCACGAGACGGAACGGGTAGTGGTGGGTGCGCGAGCGGATCGTCGGGAGGACCTTCTCGGGCTCGGTGGTGGCGAAGATGAACTTGAGGTGCTCCGGCGGCTCCTCCACGACCTTGAGCAGGGCGTTGAAGCCCTGCGTGGTCACCATGTGCGCCTCGTCGATGATGTAGATCTTGTAGCGCGACGACGCGGGTGCGAACGCCGCGCGCTCGCGCAGGTCCCGGGCGTCGTCCACGCCGCCGTGCGACGCGGCGTCGATCTCGATGACGTCGATCCCGCCGCTGCCCCCGCGCGCGAGGTCCTTGCAGGACTGACACGTCCCGCACGGTTCCGGCGTCGGGCCCTGCTCGCAGTTCAGCGCCCGAGCGAGGATGCGCGCGCTGGTGGTTTTGCCGCACCCGCGCGGCCCGCTGAACAGGTACGCGTGGTTGACCCGCCCGTTGCGAATCGCCTGGCTCAGGGGCTCGGTGACGTGTTCCTGCCCGATGACCTCGGCAAAGGTCTCCGGGCGATACCTGCGGTACAGGGCCATCGTCACGGCACTCACCCTATGCGGCGCCCCGGACACGAAAGGACCCCTCGCGCACCTACCAGAGCCCGCTTATCCTTGCTGCCTTCCGGCCCTGGGGAGGTTCACAGGATGGCACCGCGCGAGGGGCCGGGGAGAGTCTACGTCTAGTAGGCTGTGCATCGCTCCAAGGAGGATTCGCCTAGTGGCCTAGGGCGCACGCTTGGAAAGCGTGTTGGGAGCAATCCCTCCGGGGTTCAAATCCCCGATTCTCCGCCGGTCTCGGGCGAGATGTGTTCGCGGAAAGCGCGAACCATCTCGCCCGGCCCGTTTTTGCGGCGCTGCGCGCCGCCGGCGGGGGCTTCGCCACCCGCACCCCCTCCAGGCGTCTCGGACGCCGCCTAGAATCGTCCCGATGACCGCCCAGCCGATCGGACACCAGCCGGACCTCGACGACCCGGCCGAGATCCTGCGCGTCTTGCCGGCCGAGCACCACGCCTATTTCCTCGGCGAGTACCGGGAGGCCGTGGACCGAGCTCACCGCCCGGAGGAGTACCGCGCGCTGACCGAGCTGCTTCGCCTCTGGCGCCTGCGAGCCGTCGCCTACTCCGACCCGGGCTACGCCGCGCGCTTGGCCGCGGCCAAGGCGGGGGACTGGGTGGGATCCGTGCCGCTGGAGGACCTGATCGCCGACCGGCCCGCTGGGTGACCTATCGGGTCACGCTTGCCGTCGGCGCCGCCTTGTTGTTCCACAACCTGCCCGCCCATGCCCAACGCGCGTTGATCGTCCGGGCAGCGGACCTGGCCGAGGCCCCATGGGATGGCGCGCAGGTCCTGCCACCGGGCCACGATCCGAGCTTCCGCAGCACCGCTTTCGGCGACGGATCCGGGCTGATGGAGTTCCACGTCGACGAGGCTACCGAGGTCGTGGGGATCTTCGACATCGTCTGGCTCGACTGACCGGGCGTGGCAGTCGCCCGACGGCCGGTCCTCGTCCGATCGGCCCGTTGTGGGCGACGTTCGGTCAGAAAGCGCGCCGACGGGGGGCGCGGAGGCGATGTCGCCCGTCGAACCCGGCGTGACGATTGCGAAGTGGGTCGGGGTTGTGCTGGCCGCAGTGTCGACGATGGCGCTCGCCCCGGCAGCGGAGGCGGCGGGGACGTCCGCGCCGTCGGCCCCGGGTGCCCCGGCGACCTACGAGGGCGTGGACGGTGTGGACCTGTTCTGGAGCCAGCCGACCAACGTCGGCGGTGGCCTGAACGGCTACCAGGTCCAGCGGGCCGCGAGCCCGGACGGGGAGTTCGTCGATCTCGCGTGGGTGCCGGCGTCCGCCGCGCGGACGTACTCCGACCCGGCCGGGCCCGGCCAGACCTGGCGCTACCGGGTGGTGGCGGTCAACGACGCCGGTTCGACGCCGTCCACCGTCAAGGCGGCAACGGTTCCGAGCCCCGTCGCGGCGGGTCCGGTGACCGCCCTCTCGGCCGATGGGCCGTCCTGGACTTCGGGCGGCGGCGGCTCCTACTTCCTCGGTGCGCAGCTCGCCGTCGTCGACGTGACTCCGTCGACGTTCCTGGTCCGCGGGATCTCGGACGCCTCCGCGCCGCAGGGTGCACGCACCGTAGGGATCAGCTTCGGGAGCATGGCCGCCAACAGGCGGATCGTGCCCGGCACCTACGCGACCACCAGCTACGGCAACGTCGTCACGCCGACGCTGAACACCGGCACCTGCGGCTCGTACTCGGCCGGTTCGATGACCGTCACCGAGGCGTCGTTCAAGGCCGACGGGACTCCGCTGGTCTTCGCCGCGTCCTACTCGGCGTGCGGCACCCGAGGCGAGATTCGGCTGAACGGGCACGGCACGATCGCGAACGTCATCGTGTCGGATGCGAAGGAACTCGACTTCGGCTACGTCTCCGTGCCCGCCCCGAACGTCGAGCGCACCATCGTCTTCCGCAACGCCGGCCTGGTCGACCAGCCGCTCGGCACCGCCGCGATCGTCGATTCCGCCTCGTACCTGCCGCACCCGGAGTTCGCCGTCGGGGCCGACACCTGCAGCGGCACGACGCTCGCGCCCGGCACCTCCTGCTCGGTGACCGTCGCCGCGCATCCGGCCGAGAGCGGTGTCCGCCTGGCCGTGCTGCAGTTGACCGACGGCACCGACACGGGCCGCCGCCGCATCTCGCTGACCGCGCGCGGGATCGACAAGCCGTTCGCGCCGCGGTACGTCTCGGTCCAGTCGGGCTTCAACCTCGTGCAGCTGACCTGGGACCCGACCAGCGGCGGCGAGAACGCGATGGCCACCGGGTACACCGTGTACCGAGGCACGTCGGCCGATGCCCTCGCCCCGCTCGCCGAGGTGGCGGCGTCCGACCCGTCCGGGCCGATGACCTGGACCGACCGCGACGTCGTCGCCGGCACCACCTACCACTACGCCGTGACGGCCACGAACGCCCAGGGCACCAGCGAGCGCAGCCCGAGCGGCTCGGCCGCGCCGGTGGTCACCGGCACCCTCGTCGCCTCCGACCGCTGGGCTCCGCCGTCGTCGGACCCCGACGCCGTGCCCGACCTCGACATCGCGGTCCTGGCACCCAACGGGCTGCAGTCGCGGCTCACCGACGACGGCGGCGACCACGACACCCCGGCGGTGTCCCCGGACGGCACGGCGATCGCCTACATGGCGAACACGGGGAACGCACCGGGCGACTACGACCTGTGGCTGCTGCGCTTCGGGTCCCCCGCGGTGCGCTTGACCGACGACGACGCCAGCGTGGACGCCCACCCGGTCTTCTCCCCGGACGGCACCGCGATCGCCTTCACCCGAATCGCCGGCGAGACGTCCTCGGTGTGGACCGTGCCCGTGGCCGGCGGCGCTCCGCGGCGCGTGCCCGGTGGCGCGAACGACAGCGCGCCGACCTGGTCGCCCAACGGGAAGATGCTCGCGGTCGCCACCGTGGTGGAGCGCGGTCCCGCGACCACGTCGGCCGTGGCGGTGCAGGAGCTCGACGGTTCGCGCCGGCGCATCGTCGCCGGGACGTACGACGTCACCGGGGCAACCGCGGCCGTCATGCCCAGCTGGTCGCCCGACGGCACCACTCTGTCCTTCGTGCGGTTGGCGGAGAACGCGATCCGTCTGGCCACCGTTCCGTTCGCCGGAGGCAGCGTCAGTTTCCTTACCGGCGAGCGAATGCTGGTTCTCGGTCAGCGCTGGGCGCCGGGCGGCGAGCGCATCGTGTTCAGCGCGTTGAGCCTCGACTCGCAGTACACGGTGTGGTCGATCGCCCCGGGCGAGCGGTTCCCCACGGCGCTGCTCGGCTCGAACGGCGACCTGCTCGTCTCGCCGGCGGCCGTCGAGTCGCCCGCGCCCTACGCGCAGCCGGTGGTCCCCGCGGTCACCGCAGTCAAGGCCACGCTGAAGGGCACGGCGGCGACCCTGTCCTGGACCGCTCCGGCAGAGGCCGTGTACGTGGTCGTGCGCCGCTCCGAGGCCGGCGGGGAGGCGCCGGCGTCGTCGAAGGACGGCGTACTCGTCTACGAAGGCACCGGTTCTTCGGTCAACGCCGCCGGTCTGACGCAGGGTCAGACCTATCGGTTCTCGGTGTTCGCGATGTCCGCCCTGGGCGACCAGGGCCCGGCGGTCACCAGAACGGTCCAGCCTGCGGCCACGCCGGCGGTCCCCTCGCCGAACGGCTCCGTGCTCGGCGTGCTGTCCGCCCGCGGCCCGAAGTTCACGGCGTCGTGGGGCAAGCCGCTGCCGAGCGGGCAGACCTACGAGGTGCAGGTGGGCAAGCGCAGCCTCGACCCCACGACCACAAAGTGGTCCGCGGTGCAGTGGGACGCCCTCTACGCCGGGACCGCGACCAGCAAGGTCGTGTCCGCGAGCGCTGGCACGACCTACTACCTGCGCGCACGGGTGCGCGACGCCGCCGGCAACGTCACATCCTGGAGCTCCACCGCGGTGGCACCGGTGCCCTACGACGACCGCAGCTTCCGCACCGGCGGCACGTGGAGCAACCTGACCGGGCAGAGCGGTCGCTTCGCGGGCACGGTCCGCACCGGCAAGAGCGCGGGCGCCTCGCTCAGCCTGACGCAGGACGCCTCGGCGTTCGCCCTGATCGTCGACAAGTGCTCCACCTGCGGCACGGTCAAGATCTACGTGGACGGCAAGCTGAAGGCGACCGTCGACACGTACGCGAAGTCGACCAAGGTGCGGCAGGAGATCTGGTCCACGTCGTTCTCCTCGATCGGGCGCCACACGGTGAAGGTCGTGGTCGTGGGCACCGCCAAGCGGCCGAACGTCCGAATCGATGGCCTCGTAGTCAAGCGCTAGTCGGGCGGTTCAGACGCGGGGGAGGAATACGACGTCGCCGGGCCCAACGGTCGATGCGGTGAGCAACGTGTCCAGCGATCGGATCAGGGCCGCGATCGCGCCGCGGTCCTCCGGGAAGGTCCGGGTCGAGATCAGCACCAGGCCGTGATGGGGGATGCCGGTCGCCCGACGTTGAGCGTCGAGGGGAACGAAGTCCTTGACGTTGCGGGTGACCAAGGCGCGTTCCTCGGCGCTCGCCCGGTCCAGCACCGCGCTGTCCGGGAGACCGACGGCGGTGGGATCTTCGAGAAGCGCGAGGACGTCATGACCCTGCTCGCGCAGTTGCCCCGCGATCACCGGGCTGAGCATCTCGTCGAGGAGCAGCGCTGCCCTCACGGGCGCGCCAGCAGCTCCTGGCGACGGAGCCACGCGGACTCCGCTGCGTCCTCGGCTGCTTCGGCGGTGGCAATCTCCGCGTCGATCTCAGTGGGGTAGGCGGCCCAGTAGCCGATCGCCACCTCCACCTGTGCCCGCACGAGGCCCGTGTTCTGCGCGATCAGATCGACGATGGCCGCCTGATCCAGATCGGGCTCGGCGCGTCGGGCGCTCCGGACGGACCGCACCACCTCCCAGACGTCCGGTCCTGCGACGAGTCCGGCCCGTCGGCCGGTCGGCCCTGCCCGGAAGGTGATCGACGGGTGTTCCTCGGACCGCAGCGCCTCGTCCACGAGTCGGTTGGCGGCCGACGACAGCGACAGGCCCGGTTGCGTCGCGGTCCACGCGCTGAGCCGTGCTGCGACCTCCGGGTCGAACCGGACCGGTGTGGGATCCTTCCTGCTCATGACTACATCGTAGTCGACAAGAGTCGGTTGCAGGCGTCCTGCGGTTGAAGCGGTTCGCCACGTCTATCGCGCGTACGCCTCGAGGGCGGGTTCGGCGGTCGTTTGCGCCCGATTCGCGCGGTCCGCGAAGCGTGCGAAGGCACCCAAGGTCTCAACCGGGCCCTTGGCCGGATCGACACCGGGCATGGCGAACTCCAGACACGCGGCGGAGCCGACACGGCGTGGATCGGCGGGCCCGTCGTGCTCGAGCGCGTCGAGGACGAGGGAGAAGACGGCGGCGTCGTAGCTGTGCTGAACGTGCTCGACGAACCGCCCGGGGCACACGTCCTGGATGCGGATGTTCGCCGCACCGTCGAGTGCGACGGCCGCCGTCCACGGATCGGGCGAGCCTCCGACGAGGTAGACCTCGTTGTCGGTCGTGCTGTACACGTTGGTGACGTCGACGCTGCCGGGTGTCGGGTCCACGGAGTTCAACGCCGCGATGAAGTTCGAGCCGGGACGCAGTTGCCAGAATGCGCCGACGCACCGGGGCGTGCACAGCACGTCCGCGAGGTTCGTCCCGTGGTTCGTGCCGGCGAGCAGGACTGCGTCGTCCACCAGCGAGGGCACATCGGGCCACCACGCCAAGGCCCACCGGACGTTCACCGCACCCTGACTGAGCGTCACAACATCGACTGCGCGGCCCGTTCGCTTCGCCAGCGTGCGGATCGCCCCCACCACGTACTCGCCGCCCAGCTGGTTGTCGGCGGTCGAGAACTCCGGCAGGTCGATCCAGCAGACGTCGTGGCCGCGACCGGGCAGCGCCGCGCCGTAGTTCCACGACCACGCCTCGCCGCCACGTTGGGTGATGCCGCCGACGAACAGCACGGGATCCCGTTTGCCGACCAACGTCGTGGGACAGTGCAGCGCCTCGGCGACCTGCGCCGAGGATGCGCGCAACGCCGGACCGGGCGCGGCACCGGCGGCCGGGCTGAAGCCGGAGGCGCCGAGCGCGATCGCGACGGCGCACGTCAGGGTCGAGAACCTACGCATGGAAAGCCTCCAGGGCCGGCACGACGTGCTCGGCGATCAGTCGCAGTTGACCGGCGGCGTCGGGAACGTTGTCGACGTCCTTGCCGGTGTAGAGCTTGACCAGCGCGGGATCGACGATCCCGGCGACGACGTGGTTCACCCCCCAGGGCAGGACGTCGGCCCGGAGCTTGGCGACGCACTCGGCGGGCGTGCCGGAGATCGAGAGCGTCTCGACCAGTTCCGGCGTCGTCAGTTCGATGGCCCGGTCGATCTGCCCGGCGTGCACGGCCTCGAGGATCGGGTCGACGACGGCCCGGTCGATGCCGTGCCGGGCGATCTGGTTGGCCGGCACGGCAGAGAGGTAGAACCCGACCAACGTCCGGGCGACCTCCCTGGCGGCGTCGCCGTCGGCGGCGACGACGAAGAGCGCCACGGTGGCGAAGTCGAAGTCGTCCAGGGTGCGCCCGGACTTGTCCAGCCCCAGCTTCAGGTGGTGGGTGACGAACTCCCAGTTCTCCTTCGAATATCCCAGCGCGTGGTGCATGCCGTCGGCGAACTGTCCGGCGACCTCGAAGGCGTACGGACCGGCCATTGCGCCCATCTTGATCGGGAACGGCTGCTGCACCGGGCGGGCGCAGGTGAACAGTCCCTCGTAGTCGAAGAACTCGCCGTGGTGGGTGATCGCGCCGTCGGCGAGGAAGGTGCGCATGACGGCGATCGCCTCGCGGACGCGGGGAATCGGACGGCGTGCCAGACCGTCGATGCCGTGCTGCTGCAACAACCCGAGGTTGCCGCAGCTGACGACGCATTCGGCGCGCCCGCCGGTGAGCTCGTCCAGGGTCGCGACGGTCTGCGCGATCATCGCGGGGTCGCGCAGGATCACGTGGGTCAGGTTGGGGCCCAGCCGGATGTTCTCAGTCCGCCCCGCGGCGGCGGCGAGCAGCAGCCACCCGTCTCGATGCCACGTCTCGTCGGCGACGTAGCAGGCGTAGAAGCCGAGTTCGTCCGCCGCCGCGATCGCAGCGAGGCTGTCGGTGATCGGGTAGTCGGGAATCTGGAGGTAGCTGAAGCGCACCATCGCTGGCCCTTTCACGGCAGGTTCTCCTCGGCCGGCGGCGCGCTGGGGGCGCGGCGTTTGCCGGGTCGGACTTCGAGGTCGCCGCGGCGGGTCGCCTCGGCGGCGAGTTCCGCTAGGTTGGCCAACCCGAGCTTGGCGTAGACGTTCGACAGGTGGCCCTTGGCGGTTCCGGCGGTGATGAAAAGGGCCGCTCCGATCTCGGGGTTGCTCTTCCCCTGGGCGGCGAGGCGGACGACGTCGAGTTCGGTGGGGGTGAGGCTTGCCCAGCCCGAGGAGGGCCGTTTGCGTTCGCCCCGGGCGCGGCTCGCGTAGGCGACCGCAGCGTCGATCGAGAGTGCCGCGCCGTCCGCGAACGCCGCTTCGAACTGCTCCGAGCCCAGGCCGGCCCGTGCCGCGGCGAGGGCGGCTTCGGCCCCGCCGTGGTGGTAGCCGAGTTCGTCTCGTCGAGTAGCCGTGGCCCCGAGCAGCCGGGCCGCCTCGGCCCAACTCTCGGCACGGGCAGCGAGGCCGGCCAACGCTTCGAGTTCGTCCACGACGCCGAGCGCGTAGCCGCCCGCGGCGTGTAGGGCGAGCGCCGCGTGGTGGAGGTCCTCGGCCTTGCCGAGGTCCTCCCGAGCCGACGCGATCAACCCGGCGACGCCCGAGCAGGCGGCCTGCACCCACCGCGAGCCGAGCCGCTCGCCGCTGCGCCGAGCGGCGTCGAGCACGTCTGCGGCACTGCCGAGTTCGCCCTGTCCGGCGTAGTGCCGAGCCGCCGCGACGGCCACCTGCGCGTGCTGCCAGTAGTCGCGGATCTCCTCGGCGACCTTGAGTGCCTCGGCGAAGGTGGCCCGAACGGCCGGATCGTCGAGGACGGCGAGCGCCTCGGCCCGAACCCCCAGCAGGAGGGGAAGCGGCAGGACGGAGCCGGTTTGCTCGCAGTGGGCGAGGGCGATGTCCACGATGCCCATCGCAGTGGCGACGTCGCCCCGGCGCAGGGCGGTCCCGGCGGCGATCGAGTCGTTGAGCCCGGGCAGGCTTACGTCGCCGAAGTCGGCGATCAGGCTCGCCGCCTCGGCCGTGGCCTCGGTCGCCCGCTGCAGGTCGCCGCGGCGCAGCGCGACCCCGCCTTCCTGGTAGCTGTTCCAGGCACGGAAGAAGTCGTTGCCCCAGCGTCGTTCGGCCACCTCGGCTCGTTCGAGCCACTCGTCGGCGGCGGCGAGGTCGTCGCTGCGCATGGCCATCGAGTGCCCCACGTTCGGTATGTCCATCAGCACCCACACGTCCTGCGCCGCCTCCGCGAGCGGGACCACGAGCTCGAGCGTCCGCGCTGCGGCCGCCGGGTCGACCCACAGGTTCACCCACGTCGACAGTTGGTGGCCGCGTGCGAGCAGTTTCGGGTCGCCCGCCTTCTCGGCGACGGCGACAATCTCCGCCGAGAGCGCCACGAGGCCGTCGGCGTCGCCTTCGGCCCACACCTGCAGGCCGCGGGTCCACTGTGCCCAGCCTCGGCGGACCGGATCGCCCCCCGGCAGCGCGAGGGTCCGGTCGATCCACTGACCGGCTTCGCGTTGGCGGCCCCGATGTCCGCTCAGCAGGAACGCAAACGCTCCAACGAGGCGCAGGGCGCTCTCGACGTCTTCCCCGGCCAGCGCCCAGTCCAGCGCGGCGCGATAGTTGTCCTGTTCGACGGCCAGCCGGCGGGCCATGGCCACGGTGGCCGTCTGCAGTTCGGCCTCCGCGCGCTCTGCAGCTGCCGCGTAGTACCGCAGGTGCGCGTCGCGCAGGACCGCTGTTTCCTCGGCCTGCCGGAGTTGGAGCATCGCGAACTGCCGGATCGTCTCCAGCAGGCCGTAGCGAGCCTCGCCCCCGTCGCCGTCGTGCATGTTGACCAACGATTTCGCGACCAGCCCGTCGAGCAGGTCGAAGACCGTCAGCTCGTCGAGTCCATCGTCGGGTGCGGCGCCTGCGCAGACGGCCTCGGCGGCGTCGAGGGTGAACCCGCCGGCGAACACGGCCAGGCGGCGCAGCAGGCGGCGTTCGTCGTCGGTGAGCAGGTCGTGGCTCCAGACGACGGAGGCCTCGAGCGTCTGCTGATGCGGCAGGCCGCTGCGGGAGCCGCCGGTGAGAAGCCGGAACCGATCTTCCAGCCCGGCAAGGATCTGACGGGGGCTCAGCATCCGGACACGTGCGGCGGCGAGTTCGATGGCCAGCGGGATCCCGTCGAGCCGAGCGCAGATTTCCGCGACCACGGGGGCGGTTTCGTTGGTGACGGCGAAGTTCGGCCGCGCCCGCACCGCTCGGTCCAGGAACAGCCGGACCGCGTCGTAGCTGCCCAGCGACTCGGCTTTGACGGATCCCTCGCGGGCGGGCAGCCGCAGGGGCGGGACCTGCCAGGTCGCCTCGCCGGACACGCCCAGCGCCTCGCGGCTGGTGGCGAGCAGGGTCAGGCCCGGACAGCCCCGCAGGGCCGTCTCGGCCAGGTCTCGGCAGCCGGGCAGGACGTGTTCGCAGTTGTCCAGGACCACCAGCGCGCAGCGTGCGGCGAGGTGGGCGATGAGTCGCTGCGCCGCGGTGCGGCCGGGGGCGTCGGGAACGCCGAGCACCTCGAGCAGCGTCTGCGTGACGAGCCCGGCGTCGCTCAGCGGGGCGAGCTCCACCCACCAGACGCCGTCGGGGTGGTTGGGGGCCACCGCGGCCGCCACCTGCGCGGCCAGGCGCGTCTTGCCGCACCCGCCGGCGCCGGTGAGCGTGGTCAGCCGGTTGCTGCCGAACAGGCGGGCGACCTCGGCGAGCTCGGCCTCCCGGCCGATGAAGGAGGTCAGATGGACCGGGAGGTTGTTGGGTACGGCGTCCAGCGACTTCAGCGCGGCGAAGCCGGCGCGCAGTTGGGGGTGGCGGACCTCGAAGACGTGCTCGGGGCGGCCGAGGTCGCGCAGCCGATGCGATCCCAGGTCGCCGAGGGTGACGTCGCCCGGAAGGTCGTCGGCGACGACTTCGGCCGTCGCTCGCGAACACAGAATCTGGCCGCCGTGGCCGACGGCCCGCAGCCGCGCGGCGCGGATCACCGCGCGGCCCATGTAGTTGCCCTCGTCGCGCAGCTGCGCCTCGCCGGTGTGCAGCGCCACCCGGACGGCGATCGCGGCCCCGCCCGGCCAGGGCTCGCGCTCCATGGCGAGCTGCAGGTCGCACGCGGCGCGCACCGCGTCCGTGGCGCGGGTGAAGACGGCGACGACGCTGTCGCCTTCGCCCTGCTCCACGGGGCGCACGCCGCGGTGCGCGCCGACGGCCTCCTCGATGAGCTCGTAGTGGCGCCGCACCCCCGCCGCCATCGCCTCGCGGTCGCTCTCCCAGGCCGCGGTCGACGCCTCGATGTCGGTCAGCATGAAGGTGACCGTGCCCGTGGGGAGCCGCGCCGCCTCGCGTCCGATGCCCGTCATGCCGCCACACACCTCCGCCCGTCGTAGCCGTCGATGAGTCTGCTGGACGGCTCGTCGAGCATCTAGCGAGGCGGGCGGCGGAACACCTGCCGATCGGCATGTTTTGTTTGGCACCGGCTGGCCTTGGAGTCTGGCGTCCGTTTCGCTAGAGCAACTGAGCGCCGCCCGGCCATCGGGCGAGCTCGCGAGCCGTCGATCGACTGGGAATCAGCGTTCGGCGATCAGGCGAGCGATACGCCAGACGGAGATCGACTCCGCGCCGATGTCGTACATCACCCGGTAGCGCCCCACGCGTAGCCGCCGGCGGTCGGGTGATCCGTAGGGGAACGACGTAACCGGGCGGGGATCGACTGCGAGCATTGCGACGGCGTCGAGAGCGTCTTGCAGGCCCTGCGGATCGTCGAGAAATTCCGCGGCCTGGCTTACGGCCGTCTCCTCCCAGACGACCTGCAGAGTCATCTGGGCAGACCGAGCCGCCGCAGCACCTCGTCGTGGGGGATGTAGGAAGTCCGGTTGGCCGCGTCGCGCGCCATCCAGTCCGCGAGCGCCGCAGCGTCCTCTAGGTCCTCGGCGGACGCCTGAAGTTCGAGCGCGCGGAGCCGCAGGAAGTCCGGAACAGGAATGACAACAGCCGCCTCGCCGCCGAGGTGGATTACCTCGTACGGTCCGGTGTCCGGCCGTGGCTGTTGATCGGCAGGCTGAGCCGTCATCCCGCGACCTCCGCTCCCGGTTCTTGGTCTCCGCTCAGCGTACGGACAACCACCGACAACGCCGTGGGTCGGCGGCCATCGATGCGGGTCAGCGGCCGAACAGCCCGCTCAGCAGGAGCAGCCCGAAGCTGAGGGCGAACCCGAGCCCGTAGGCCTCCTGCCAGGTCATCCGGCTGGGCTCCGGCTCGGCGAAGACCACGGGTTCCGCGATCTCGACGGCCGGAGCGGGGGCCGCGTGCGCCGCGCGCGAGCGCTGCCCGGGAACCGTCGTACCCCGCTCGACTTTCCACTGCACCAGGTTCGTCATCGCCGACCTCCGTAGCTCGCTTGTCAATGGAGGTTCGGCGCAATCCTCGTCCAGCTTTAGAACCGCTCCTGCCCCTCGAGCAGGGGGTCCGGCTCGGGCCGGAAGACCAGGTCGGCGTATTCGGGGTGGTCCCGAAGGAACCGGCGCACGAAGCCGCAGACCGGCTCGACGAGACCACCGCGTGCGCGGATGTCGTCGAGCGCGGCCTTCACGACGCGCGAACCGTAGCCGTTGCCGTGGTGGCCCGGTGCGGTCTCGGCGTGCTGCAGGATCAGCCGGCCGCGCACCGGGCGGTAGTCCAGGATCGCGAGGATCAGACCGTCCAGGCGCAGTTCGTACCGCGCCTGTTCGATGTGGTCGAAGACGGCTTCGTCCTTCGTCGGACGCATGCACCAAGCCTACGAGGCTCGTGCGCGGCCCGATCCGCCGGCGGCTGTTACTCCACGAGCCCGAGCTGACGAAGCACGGTCAGGTTGTCCCAGGTGACCCGCAGCTCGGCGAGCTTGCCGTCGCGCACGCGAAACATTCCGGCGAACTCGAAGTCGACCCGCTTCCCGGTGGCGGCTATCGGGCCGAACGGCCCGTCATGGGTGCCCGCGTAGGTCGCGTAGACCCCGATCAGTTCGCCGTCCACCGCGATGTGGGTGAACGTCTGGACGTTGTCCGGGAAGGCGGTGTCGAACCCACGGAGGAAGGCTTTGAACTCGGAGCGGCTGCCTACGACGACGTCTGGCGTCGCTTGGCAGTGGCGGGTGAAGTCCTCGGTGAGGAGCTCGTCGAGCTCCTCGAGTCGGCGGGAGTTCATCGCCTGTTCCAGGCGGCGGACCAGCGACCGGTAGTCCTCGCCCTTGTCGCTCACGTGGCCTCCCTCGGGGTGCGGCGCCAAGCCTAGACCCGCCACGCCGATCGGTACGGCTGCTGGCCAGAGCCTCAGCCCTTGATGGCCGAGATGTCGAACTCCAGGCCGATCTTCTCCGAGACGAGCACGCCGCCGGCCTCCAGCGCCGCGTTGAAGCTGACGCCCCAGTCCTTGCGGTTGATCGTGGTCTTGCCCTCGAAGCCGGCGCGCTGGTTGCCCCACGGGTCGACGGCGAGGCCGGTGAACTCGAAGTCCACGGCCACGGACTTGGTGACGCCCTTGATCGTCAGGTCGCCGATCAGGCGGTAGTTCTCGTCGCCGGTCTGCTCGACGCCGGTGGAGACGAACCGGATCTGCGGGTACGCCTCGGCGTCGAAGAAGTCGTTCGTGCGCAGGTGCCCGTCGCGCTGGTCGTTGCCGGTGGCGACGCTCGCGACCTCGACGGTCAGGTCGATCGCGGACGCGGCCGGGTTCTCCGCGTCGAGCACTGCGGTGCCGGCGAACTCGGTGAACGAGCCGCGGACCTTGGTGACCATCGCGTGCCGGGCGGTGAAGCCGACGCGGCTGTGCGAGGTGTCGATGGTCCAGGTGCCGGTCAGGGCCGAGGTGGTGGTGGCGGTCATCGGATCCTCCAGAAGTAGTTGATGCATCAACCATAAGTGGCGATGGATGACGTGTCAACTACTGATGTGGCAGACTGATTCCCGTGGACGAACCGCGCTGGCTGGACGAGGACGAGCAACGGGCCTGGCGCGGACTGATCGCCATGTGGACGCAGCTCTCGGCCGAACTCGCGCGCCAGATGGCGGCGAACTCCGATCTCTCGATGGCCGAGTTCGGCGTGCTGGTGGCACTGACCGACACCTGCGGCGGCCGGGTGCGGGCCTACGAACTCGCGCAGACCCTGCAGTGGGAGAAGAGCCGGCTCTCGCACCAGTTGACCCGCATGGCCAAGCGCGGGCTGATCGAGCGCGACGACTGCACCAGCGACGGCCGCGGACAGTTCGTCGCGGTCACCGAGGCCGGGCGGCGGGTGATCGCGGCCGCCGCGCCGCCCCACGTCGAGGCCGTCCGGACGCTGTTCCTCGACGCGTTGAGCCGCGAGGACCTCGCCGTGCTCGCCCGCGTCGCCGAATCCACGCTCGCGCGGCTCGGCGATCCGCCGGTCCCGGACTGTTCCGAGCCGGCCTCGGTAGAGTCGACGGCGTGATTTTCAAGCGCGTCGGCGAGGGGCGGCCCTACCCCGAGCACAACACGTCGCAGCGCGCCTGGTCCGTGGTGCCGCCACGTGCCGTGCAGTTGAGCCAGTTGATCACCACGAAAAGCCAGCTCGACCTCTCGACGCTGCTCTCGGAGGACTCCACCTTCTACGGGGACCTGTTCGCGCACGTCGTGGAGTGGAACGGGGAGCTCTACCTCGAGGACGGCCTGCACCGCGCGGTGCGCGCGGCCCTCCGGCAGCGGACCGTCGTGCACGCCCGCATTCTGGAGTTGGGCGCACCCGAATAGCGCAACGCCCCGGTCACGCCCGGATGTGGCACTCGATCACGATTGCGCCGTCCTCCCTTGCTGCGCGCCGTTGCCGGCCTAGCCTGAATAGCCGAGTTACGCCGTTGGCTCGCGCGTAGGGGGATTGCCTTGAAGATGATGCGCCCGCCGGGACGCAGCGACGTTCCGCGGTTCCGGCCGGTCGACACGCGCAAGCGGGCGATCGGCGTTTCCGTCGTGGTCGCAACGCTCGCCGGAATCGGCGCCGGCGCGTGGGCCTTCGGCATCAACTCCGAGGCGCCGCCGAGCGCGGGCTGCGTGCGCGAGGCCTACACCCCGCCGCCGGCCACCGGTGGCCTGGTCAACGTCTACAACAGCACCCAGCGCACCGGGCTGGCGATCGAGGTCGCGGACCAGCTCCGCGAGCGCGGCTTCCAGATCGGCGAGGTGGGCAACGACCCCGAACGGCGCAAGGTTCGCGGCACCGGCGAGCTGCGCATCTCGAAGGACAAGGACAACGCCTCGGCCAGGCAGCAGAAGGAAGCGCTGCAGGCCTGGGAGGCGGGCATGAGCGTGACCTACGAAAAGGGCACCAACGAATCCTCGGTGGACTACGTGATCGGCGAGCGGTGGGAGGGCCTGTACCCCGCTCAGCAGGCGCCGCCGTGGATCGAGCTCAAGTGCATCCCGGGGGCCTCGGCTCCTCAGTAGTCCGAACCAGGGAGCGCCTTCTCCGGAAGGCGCTCTTTCGTTGCGGGAGCCCAAAAATGGCGGAATCCCGGTACCGAGCTCCACGAGGGAGCCGGTTCCGGGATCGCGCCATGATCGCCCCTGCCCCGCTGCGCGGGGCACCTGCTTCCGTACTCGATCACTGCCTGGCTCGCCGCGGCGGGCGGAGAGCCGGTGGCTGCGAACTAGTGGTCGAAGCGGTTGGCCTGCTGCGGGATGGTGCCGGCGAGCAGCTGACGAACCTCGGACTCGCGGTACCGACGGTGGCCGCCGAGGGTGCGGATCGAGGTCAGCTTCCCGGCCTTCGCCCAGCGGGTGACGGTCTTCGGGTCGACGCGGAACATGGTGGCAACCTCGGCGGGCGTGAGCAGAGCCTCGGTCTCGGGCGAGTGAGCGTTCATGGCGGGCCTCCTAGTCGAGCGACCTTGTGTCGTCTCGTGAACAAGATGGTGCCTCAGGAGTCGGATGTCCGAAATGGTCCGACCGGATCATTTCGACTAGGACGTCCGGCCGGCACCCCATCAACCGAACGGGTGATGCCGACCTTCCCGAGAACAGACCTCAAGCGCCTCGAACCGGAGGTGGATCGCTTCGCTTTCGACCGTGTCTGTATGTGAGAGTACCTTTGGCGCGAGTTCGGTCAATAGAAGTGTGCGTATTCGGCGTAACCGCGGCGATGTTTCACCAAACGGCCGTATCGCTGGACGCTGCAGGCCTCTGACCTGCAACAACGCGTCCCGGAGGGCGTGGCCTCGCAACCAGAAACCCGCCGGTAGGCCAAGCCCTTTCGGCCGATTGGGTGAATGCATCCTACGTCGTCGAGCGTGATCGAAATTGTGTGGAGCCTGTGGAATTGCCCGCTTTGGCTGTGCGCGAATCCAGGTTTTCTTGATCGCATCCCGAGCTTGTGAAAAAGGTGCAGAACAAGGCGCGTCTCGGGCGGCGCCAGGCGAGGCGTACCCTCGAATCGTGGGCGAGATCGAAGAGTTGCTCGGCGCGCAGTCGGACTACGAGCAGGTTGCCTTCTGTCGGGACCCGGACTCCGGCCTGCTGGCGATCGTGGCGATCGGCTCGACTGCGCTCGGGCCGGCCCTGGGCGGCACCCGGTTCTACCCGTATCCGAGCAGCGCCGCCGCGCTCGCGGACGTGCTGCGGCTGGCCCGCGCCATGACCTACAAGAACGCCCTCGCCGGCCTCGACCACGGCGGCGGCAAGGCCGTCATCGTCGGCGACCCGGCCGAGCTGCGCAGCGAGGCCCTCCTGCGTGCCTACGGACGTTTCGTCGATTCCCTCGGCGGGCGGTACGTCACCGCCTGCGACGTCGGCACGTACAGCCCGGACATGGACCTGGTGGCCCGCGAGACCGAGTTCGCCACCGGACAGTCTCCGGAGTACGGCGGCGCCGGGGACTCCTCCGTCCTCACCGCCTGGGGCGTGTACGCGGGCATGCGCGCCTGCGCCGAGCACGTGTGGGGCGAGCCGACGCTGCGCGAGCGGCGCGTCGGCATCGCCGGCGTGGGCAAGGTCGGCGCCCACCTGGTCGAGCACCTGATCGGCGACGGCGCCGAGGTTCTGGTCGCCGACGTGTCCGGGGCGGCGCTCGCCGGAGTCCAGGCTCGCTGGCCGCAGGTGCGGGTCGTCGCCGACACCGAGACGCTGCTCGCCGCCGACCTCGACGTCTACGCCCCGTGCGCGCTCGGTGGCGCGCTGAACGACGCCACGATCGCCGCGCTCAGTGCCCGGATCGTCTGCGGCGGCGCCAACAACCAGCTCGCGCACCCCGGCATGGACAAGCTCCTCGCCGAGCGCGGCGTGCTCTACGCCCCGGACTACCTGGTCAACGCCGGCGGCGTCATCCAGGTGGCCGACGAGTTCTACGGTCGCCGGCGCGGGGGATTCGACTTCGCGCGGGCGAAGGCGCGCGCCGGCGGCATCTACGACACCACCAAGCGTGTCCTGGCGATCGCGGATACCGACGGCGTTTCGCCCGTCGTGGCGGCCGATCGCCTGGCCGAGCACCGGATTGCCGAGGTCGGACGCCTGCGGGGCATCCTTCGCCCGGATCGGTAGGCGGACTCTGGTCGGGTCCGCATCACTGCACCGGCGTTAACGAGGTACCGTTAGCGCCAGCAAGCGGCCGGTTCGGGTGGTGTGCCCCCCGCCCGGTCGCCTTCGTTCGGAAATTCCTCGGAGGGGGTCGAGCCATGGGGCGCGGCCGAGCCAAGGCCAAGCAGACGAAGGTCGCTCGCGAGCTGAAGTACAGCAGCGGCGGGACCGACCTGGACCGGCTGCGTGCCGAACTCGTTCACACCGACTCGTCGTCTGCCGTCGTCGCGGACGACGACGAGGACGACGACGAGGACGACCCCTACGCGAAGTACGCCGAGGACGACGACCAAGACGTCGCGGACGAGCGCCGCTCCGGCTGATCCTCGCCCGCCGCGCTTCGTCAGGCCCGCCGCCTGTCCCGTGTCAGGTCCTCGACGTGACGGCCTCCCAGGCTGCTTGACCGGCCCGCTGACCATGCCTACAACCAGGTCAGCAAGGTCTTCGCCGACCCGGGCGAAACCGCGAGAGGGGCCCGCCATGCTCGCTTCGATCCGCCGCGTCCTGTCCGTGTGTGCACTCGCCGTGCCGCTGGCCCTGGCCGTGGGCCAGTCCCCGGCCAGCGCGTACAACTACCCGGACGAGAACGACTGCACGCGTCCGTTCGGAGCCGTCACCAGCCAGCCCGGCCCGAACTACGGCTGCTACGGCATCGACAACGGCCCCGGCGGCTACGGGTACGGCGGCGGGTACGGCGGTGGCTACGGGTACGGCGGTGGCTACGACGACGGCTACGACGGGTCCGGCGACTTCTACGACGGCGACGGGCCCTGGGACTACGGGTACGGCGGCGGCTACGACGACGGAGGCTGGGGCTACTAGCCCGCCGGGTGCGTGCCCGTCAGCCGAGCGATTCCGCTGCCGGGCACGATCTCGCCCAGCTCCCACGCGGGCAGGCCGCGGGCGGCCAGGCGCGCGATCACCGCGTCGGCGTCGTCCGGTGCGACCACGGCGACCATCCCGACGCCCATGTTCAGCGTGCGCTCCAACTCGAGCTGCGCGACCGAGCCGAGCTCGCCGATGAGCGAGAAGATCGCCGGCGGCGTCCAGCTCGAGCGGTGCAGGACGGCGTCTTCGTCGGCGGGCAGCACGCGCGCCAGGTTGGCGGCCAGTCCGCCGCCGGTGACGTGGCAGAACGCGTGCACGTCGAGTTCTTCGCCCGTGGCGGACTCCTTGAGCAGGTCGAGGCAGTCCAGGCTGTAGATCCGGGTGGGCTCGAGCAGCTCCTCGCCGAGGGTGCGGCCGAGGTCCGGGACGTCCCGTTCGAGTTCCCAGCCGGCGTGGTTGAACAGGACGTGCCGGGCGAGGGAGTACCCGTTGGAGTGCAGGCCGGACGCGGCCATCGCGATCACGGTGTCCCCGGAGCGCACCCGGTGCTGGCCGAGCAGCCGCGGCTGGTCCACGACGCCGGTGCCGGCGCCGGCGATGTCGTACTCGTCCGGGCCGAGCAGGCCGGGATGCTCGGCGGTCTCGCCGCCGATGAGCGCGCACCCGGCGCGGCGGCAGCCCTCGGCGATCCCGGCCACGATCGCCGCGATCCGCTCGGGGACGACCTTGCCGCACGCGATGTAGTCGGTCATGAACAGCGGCTCGGCGCCGCACACGACCAGGTCGTCCATGACCATCGCGACGAGGTCGATGCCGACGGTGTCGTGCACGTCCATCGCCTGCGCGATCGCGACCTTGGTGCCGACGCCGTCCGTGGCCGTCGCGAGCAGCGGCGCGTGCATGTCCTTCAGCGCGTCGGCTCGGAACAGGCCGGCGAACCCGCCGAGCCCGCCGACGACCTCGGGCCGCCCGGCACGGGCCACGGAGGCCTTCATCAGCTCGACGGCCCGGTCGCCGGCCTCGATGTCCACACCCGCCGCGGAGTAGGTGATGGGCGCAGCGGTGACGGCGTCGCTCACGGAGTCGGTACCTCGTGGGTCGGCAACTGGATGGCGGGCGGCTCGAGCAGGTGTTTGCCGAGCAGTTCCGGATCGGGCAGCTCGATCGGGTACTCGCCGGTGAAGCAGGCGGTGCACAGCCTGTCCTTGGCCACCGTCGTCGCCTCGACGAGCCCGTCGAGGGAGATGAACGCCAGGGAGTCCGCGCCGACGGACTGGCGGATCTCGTCCACGGACGCCCCCGCGGCGATCAACTCGGCGCGGGTGGCGAAGTCGATGCCGTAGAAGCACGGCCACATCACCGGCGGGGAGGAGATGCGGATGTGCACCTCGCGAGCCCCGGCCTCGCGCAGCATCCGGACCAGCGCGCGCTGGGTGTTGCCGCGGACGATGGAGTCGTCGACGACGACGAGCCGCTTGCCCTCGATGACCTCGCGCAGCGGGTTCAGCTTGAGCCGGATGCCGAGCTGGCGGATCGTCTGCGAGGGCTGGATGAACGTGCGGCCCACGTAGGAGTTCTTCACCAGGCCCTGCGCGTACGGGATGCCGCTCTCCTGCGCGAAGCCGATCGCCGCCGGGGTGCCGGACTCCGGGGTCGCGATCACGAGGTCCGCCTCGGCAGGGGCCTCGCGAGCCAGGGTGCGGCCCATCTCGGCGCGGGCGGCGTGCACGTTGCGCCCGGAGATCGTGGTGTCCGGGCGGGCCAGGTACACGTATTCGAAGATGCAGCCCTTCGGCTTCGCCTCGGCGAAGCGCTGGGTGCGCAGCCCGGCCTCGTCGA
>JBQTKD010000023.1:0-5488 GCA_052386455.1 Sporichthyaceae bacterium | reverse complement strand
CCGGAGCACCGGAGACGGCGACGGTGTACTTCGCACCGGGCGCCAGCTTGGTGATCTTGTAGGAGGTGGGCTCGCCCTTCTTGGCGTTGTCCACGGTCGTGAACGAGCCGTAGAAGGCGCTGGCGTCGGAGGACGCCTGGCGAACCCGCAGGGTCGGGAAGTCCACGCCCTCGAGGGTCGGGAGGTGGAACTTCTCGGTGTTCGGGTTGGAGAACATTCCGCCGAACTGGCCCGGCTTGGTAGCGGTGTAGGCCGGGAGCAGCCAGTCGTTGAGCTGGCCGCGCGGCCAGTCCTCGCCGAGGCCCAGGTGGAAGAAGAACTCGCCGCGAGAAGCGTCCCAGGTGGGCTCGTAGCGGTTCTGGATGTGCAGGTTCAGGCCCTCGAACAGCTCGGTGTCGCCGTACTCCTGGGCGGCCGAAGTCGCGCAGATGGTGGCGTACTGGTAGTCGCCCTCGAGGCCCGGAAGGCCGATCGAGAACGCCGAGCCGTCCTTCTGGAACTGGATGAACTTCTTCTTCGCGCCTTCGAAGACGCGCTGGCCGAGCTCACGGTCGAGGCCGGACAGGTGGTAGGCGTTGGCCCACCAGTTGTAGGCGAACTGGTGGTTGTCGCCGTTCATCATGTAGCCGGTGTTGTCCGGGAACGCGAGGCCCTGGTCTTCGACGTTGATGGTCGGGTCCCAGTACAGCGCGTGCTTCTCGACCGGCTCGGTGCCGTACGGCGGCACGACGGCGTTCTCGCGGTACCAACGCTTCCAGCCCTCGTAGGACGAGGTCAGGTTGGTGCCGTGCATGATGTCGTAGAACTTCTGCGCCATGCCCGTGAGGTTGTTGCACCACGGGTAGATCTTCATGACCTCGCAGCCCAGGCCGGTGATGTTGGCGCGGAGCTGGTTGGCGATGAGCTCGTTGAGCGAGCGGTGGTTGTACGTGTACACGGTGTCCGCGTCGTACTGGACCTTGAAGTCCGCGTCGTACCGCGAGTCGCCCGTGACGTAGTTGAAGAAGGACACCACGAGGTTCAGGTAGCCCTTGTACATCAGGTTGCAGGCGCCGTTGCCACGGACGGGGTCCGGGTCGTACTGGTAGGGCTCGATGCCGTTGCCGGCCCAGCCGGGGATGTCGTACTTGCCCATGTAGCCCGGGGGGAACAGGACGGCGGCCTCGGCCGGGTACTGCGAGCGCGCCGGGTCCGGGCCGGAGTTCTCGATCCAGTCCCACATCGCCCAGTACTCGAGGAATCGGTCGGCCATGTAGCCGAGGATCTTCCCGTACTGCTCGCGCCACGCCGGGGTGTTCTCCGACATCAGGCCGAGGGCGTAGGTCGCGTAGGACAGGTCGTAGCGGTGGTACACGCCGATCGGCGCGCCGGTGTAGTTGTCCCAGGACGGGTGGACCTGGTCGTCCTTGAACCACGAGCCGTCGAAGGTGGACTTCCGGTCAAGGAAGGCCAGCCATCCCATGGCTTCGTCGGTCAGGTACCCCTTGCCGGGGATGAAGTCGTCGGACGACGTGACGCGGGCGGGGAACTCGCCAGCGCTGTCTCCGAAGAGCAAAGCGTTCGACACGAGTGAGGGCTCCTTTCAGCTTCCTCTAAGCGAAGGCGGAGACGTTGGGACCGCGATTGCCGGGGCGCACGCGGGACGGCTCCGCCTCCTTGGCTCCTCCACTCTTTCGTCCTCGGGGTGAGCGCGACCATGCCCGGGCCTGACCAAGCTCACATCGCCCTTAGCCCCGCCAGGACCAAACCCCCCGTGGGTGTGTGACGGGCGCCACCGCACGTTCGCCCGGCGGCCCCTACCGGCCAGTTCGGTGTGACGGCGACCACCCGACGTTTCTCGAATGCACACCGCTGCGCCATGATGGGGCCCGCGGGTGGCCCGTCGGTCACGTCCCAATCGGTCTCGACGTCCCCGTTCAACGACCCGGATCTGATCCAGGAGGATCGACGAGCATGGCAGTCAAGTTTTTCTCCGAAGAGTGGTGCCAGGAAGTCCGCGAGAAGATCAACGCGAACCCGGCCGTGATCAAGGGCTTCAAGGACGCCAGCACCTTTAGCCACCCCATGTACTTCAAGCTCCTCGACGCCACCGAGGCGAAGACCTACTTCACCTTCGAAAAGGGCGTCGTCACCGAGTGGACGACCAAGGAGATCCACGCCGAGGGCGACATCGCCTTCGGACTCGCCGGCAAGGTCGAGCACTTCCGCGAGGCGGCCGAGGGTCGCACCGAGGGCGGAAAGCTCCTCATGGGCGGCAAGCTGAAGATCGCGCACGGCAACATCCAGCTCGCCATTCAGAACGCCGGCGCCTTCAACAACTTCCTCCTGACCTTCGGCCAGGTTGACACCGACTGGGACGTCTAACCGTGTCGGACTACGAGGTCTCCACGCACGACGACGAGCCCAACGGCGTCGCCGGCATCCTCAACATGCTCATGGCCCAAAACTTTGTGTCCAAGCCCGAGCTGATCAAGGTGGCGCAGAAGATGAAGCGGCCCGTGGCCGTCATTTCCACGGACACCGACGAGGAAGCCACCCTGGTGTTCAGCCAGGAAGGCGTCGTCATCCACAACGGCATCGTCGGTAAGCCGAGCGTCGCCGTGCACGCGACCGTGGACCAGATCCTGGACGTCTCGCAGCTGAAGATGAAGGCCGGCGGTCTGCTGCCGGTTGGCTTCTTCACCAAGCGCGGCGGCAAGGTCCTCGGTCAGATCGCCACCCACAAGCTGGTGGTCAAGGGTCTGCTGACCCACACCGTCTCGTCGTTGCGCACCATCGCGCTGGTCTCGGTCGCCGACTAACGCAGCGCGTCGGAACCGTGCACGATCTCGACGACCGCCGCTCCGCATCTGGGGCGGCGGTCGTTGTGTTCGCGCAGAGCTTCTACGACGACCCCGTGTTCGAGCGGCTCTTCCCCGTCGATCGCGCGGCTGCGTTGACCGAGTGGTTCGCTCCGGTCGTCGAAGTCCTCGGCCGCTGTGCGAAGGGCCGAGTGCGGGTCGTCGGGCCTGCCGCGGCCGCGTGGACCGTCGGGTTCTGCGGGCCGTGCCTGGAGAGGCTCGACGACGAACTGACCGCCATCGTCGGCTCGCTCGCGGGAGCGGCGGGCCTGGACCTCGTCGCCCGCGTGCAGGCTGCAGCGGTGCCTCTGGACGTGCCCGCGTGGTTTCTGCACTGGCTCGGCGTCGTCCCGGGCAGGCAGGGCCACGGCCACGGTGGCCGGCTTCTGGCCGAGATCGTGACGGCCGCTCGTGGATCGGGGGCGGCGCTCAGCACCACGACATCCAATCCCGGCGCCGTCCCCTTCTACGGCCGCCACGGGCTCGCCGCGTACGGGGTGCGGGACGTCGCCGGCTGCGCGGGCCTGCGGTACTGGACGCTGCTCGCTCCGGCCGGGGCTTGATACCGTCGAGCACGTCCCAGCACGTCTGCACCGCCGGAGGTAGCGCCATGTCGGACCAGGCCGTCGATCTCGTCTGCGGGATGAAGGTCGACACCGCGACCGCCCCGAAGTCCACCGTCCAGGGCAACGACTACTGGTTCTGCTGCACCAGGTGCCAGGCAACCTTCGACCGCAAGCCCGTGTTGTACATCGGGCAGTCGCCGGGCCGCTAAGGGCGTAAAATCGTCCCGTCGGCCTGGGGGGTCGGAAGGAACGGCGATGTCAGTTGTTCGGCCCTGACCCGTCGCGGACCAAGGAGCTGTCCTCGGTCAACGCGGTGATGGTGCTGTCCGTCGTCCTGTCCCAGTCCAACTCGCCCCGTCAGGTCATCCACCTCGCCACGACGGCGGTGCCGTCGATCGTGCGCAGTCAGACGGTGAAGGTCTGGCACCCGACGGAGTCCGGCGAGTACTACGACCGCGCCCCAGAGGGCGTGGACGTGCAGCTGGCGGATCTCTCTCCGGCCGGCGGTGCGGTGACGGTGGGCGAGCACCCGTTCGGCTGGGCGTACCCGCTGACCGGTCCGACGGATTCCGAGCGCCTGTTCCTGGTGGTCGCAGGCGACTCGACGCCGACCGACGAGCAACGCTTCCTGCTGACCGTGCTCGCTCAGCTCTGCGGCACCGTGATCGCCAAGGCGAAGCTCTACGCGGCCGAGCGGGCGCAGGCCGAACAGATGGCACAGCTGGCCACGCGGCTGGAGTCCACCGTCGGGACGCTGACCAAGGTGATGGATACGCACCGTCAGCTGAACGAGGTCGCCGCCTCGGACCGCGGCGAGGCGGGCATCGCCGAGGTCCTGCACCGTCTGTGCGGGCTGCCCGTGGTCGTTCAGGACGCGCACGGCAACGTGCGCGCCGCCGCCGGGTCGGTGGCCGAGGCGGGCCCGAAGGAGTCCCCCGAAGAGCGCAAGGAACTCATCCGAGTGCTCGCGAACCTGCGCCAGGCCGTATACCGCCGGGGCGCGTGGATGGTGCTGGCGAACCCCCACATCGACGTCCGCGGCGTGATTGCTCTTCTGGATCCCGAGCGCGCGGCCAGTGAGGCGGACCTGGCCGCGCTGGAGTACGCGGCGACGGTGCTGTCCATGGAGCTCGCCCGGCTGCGGAGCATCGCCGAAATCGAGCTGCGGACCAACCGAGACTTCGCCGAGGAACTCCTCGCCGGATCGGACGAGACCGCCGTCAAGGCCACGGCCCACGTCCTCGGGTACGACGCCCAGCGCCCGCACCGCGCGCTCATCGTGACGGGGGCTCGCCGCACCCGCATTTCGGACGGCTTCCTGCGCGCGGTGAATCGGCAGGTGCGCGCGTTCGACGTTGCCACGCTCGTCGTCGGCCGTTCGGACTGTGTGATCGTGATGGCCCATCAGGACGCGAACTGGCCCGAGCTCGTCTCGGCCATCGACGCGGAGCTGCCGAAGGAGACCTGCCGGCTCGCAGTTGGCTCGCGGTACCCGAACATCTGGGAGATCCACCACTCCTACCGCGAGGCGCAGTTCGTCGCGGACCTGTCCAACTCCATCTCGGGCAACTTCACCGACCGGGTGCTGAGCTTCGAGGAACTCGGGATCTACCGCATCCTGTCCTCGGTCGGGAACCTGACCGAGGTCGAGCGGTTCATGAAGGAGAAGCTCGGTCCGCTGATCGATTACGACAACGACCACAAGTCCGCGCTGGTGCTTACCCTCGCGCGGTACTTCGACTGCGGCTGCAAGTACGACGAGACGGCCGAGCGGATGAACATCCACCGCAGCACGTTGAAGTACCGGCTGCAGCGCATCCGCGAACTGACCGGCTACGACCTCACCGACGGCTCGGTGCGGTTCGACCTGCACCTGGCCACCCGCATCTGGCTGACCCTCGAGGCGCTGTCCGGCTCAACGCCCTAGTGGTCCGCCTGCGAATTGATCTGGCGGTGTCTGCGGCGCCAGCCGGGTGCCTCGCTGCGTTGTCGTCGTCGCCGATCCAACAGCGGGATCGGCTCCTTCTCCGCCTTGCGATGCATCCCGGCTGATCACCGCATACACCGCCGCAATTCGCAGAC
>JBQTKD010000022.1:0-30577 GCA_052386455.1 Sporichthyaceae bacterium | reverse complement strand
GGCGGTTGCCGTACTCGACGTCGGCGAAACTGGGCTGCAAAGGGTCCATGGCCCCATCTTTTCGCGGCCCGCCGGGCCCAGCCCGCAGACACCCGGGCGCCCGAGAAAATCAGTGCTTCCCTAGGCGTCTTCGCGCAGCAGTCGGTAGCAGGAACCGGCGAACGCGGCCGCCACCCAGGCCAGCAGGACCACGAACGCGGCCGCCGCCGAGGTGATCTGGTGCCCGCCACTGGGCACGGTCCAGAAGGCGTCGCCGGCGGCCCCGAAAAGGTACGGGGTGACGCCGCGCGACCAGCCGCCCGGCACGAGTGCGAACACGATCGGCAGCAGGAACAGGAGGCCCACGAGGGCGGAGATGGCGCCCGCGGTGTGCCGCAGCAGTGCGCCCAGCGCCAGCCCCACCGCGGCGACGGCCACCAGGTACACCGGCGCGGCGAAGATAACCTTGAGGACGTAGGGCTCCCCCAGGCCGACCGACAGGCCGTTCTCCGCCAGCACCGCCTGGGAGATCCAGAACGCCACGAACATGGCGACCACGCTGGATACGAAGACCAGCGCGCTCACCACGGCGAGCTTGCCGAACAGCACGGGTACGCGCCGCGGAACCGCGGCCAGCGTCGAGCGGATCATGCCGGTGGAGTACTCGTTGCTGGCGCACAGCACGCCGAGGATGCCGACGGCCAGCTGGGCGAGTCCGACGCCGCTCAACGGGTCGGTGCCCGGCCGGAACCGGCTCTGTTCGACGGGCGTGAGCGTGTCCCACTGCGAGGAGTAGATCGCGGCCAGCAGCAGCGCAAGCCCGACGATCAACCCGACGGCGACGCCCAGCACGATCTTGGTGGACCGCACCGAGTGCAGCTTGGTCCACTCGGAGCGAACGACCCGCCACTGGCTGACGCCCATGCCCGGCAGACCGCCGACACCGGCGCGCGTGGCGCCGTGTCTGCGTGCTGCGGAGGCGTCCCGCCAGCCGACGATGCCCTCGTTGGTCCGCAGTGCCGAACTGCGGACCCCGCGGACGATCTGCCCCGGCAGGGCCGTCAGCGTCGGGCGCTCGCGCAGGAGCAGGAAGGCGGCGCCCAGCCCCATGGCCGCGCCGAAGACCAGGCAGGCCAGGCCGTAGGCGCGCCAGACGTCGCCCGAGGAGGACGCGGAGGTGAGCACGCCGGCCACGACCAGCAGCGCGGCGCTGTACCAGACGAGGGCCCAACCGCGCTTGCGCGAGGCCGCCAACTCCTCCGCCTCGCTGCGCGGCGCGGACGGGCGGCTCACGACGTCGATCGGCGCGGTAGTGGACACGGATGCTCCCCCCGGATCACTGCGGACGCTGCCGGCGAGCTTGCGAGCCGGCCAGATGCTGCCCCGGCACCGGGCCGGCCTGGAACTCCACGGCCTCTGCGGTGAGGGCCATGAACGCGTCCTCCAGGGAGGCCTGGACGGCCCCGAGTTCGTGCAGCGGAATGCGGTGCGAGTGCGCGATGTCTCCCACCGCCGACACCGGCATGCCCTTGACCACGATCAGGTCCGGATCCAGCGGGTCGGTGTCGACGTCCACTCCCGGACCGCGGACGAGGGCCGCCAGGTCCGCGGCCTTCGGGGAGCGCACCCGCACGCTGTCGGCGGAGGCGGCGGCGATGAACTCCGACACGGTCGTGTCCGCGATCAGCCGGCCGCGCCCGATGACGATCAGGCGCGACGCGGTCAGCGCCATCTCGCTCATCAGGTGCGAGGAGATGAAGACGGTGCGGCCCTGGTCGGCGAGGTAGCGCAGCAGTTCGCGAACCCAGCGGATGCCCTCCGGGTCCAGGCCGTTCACGGGCTCGTCGAGCACGATGGTGGCCGGATCGCCGAGCAGCGCGGAGGCGATGCCGAGCCGCTGGCCCATGCCGAGCGAGAAGCCGCCGGCCTTCTTGCGCGCCACGTCCCGCAGGCCGACGAGGTCGATGACCTCCTCCACCCGCCTCTTGCCCACGCCGTTGGTGTGCGCGATCGCGAGCAGGTGGTGGTAGGCGGAGCGTCCGGAGTGGACCGCCTTCGCCTCGAGCAGGATGCCCAGCTCGGCGAGCGGCGCGTTGGTCCGGCGGTAGTGGCGGCCGTTGACCCGAACCCAGCCCTTCGACGGCGCGTCCAGCCCGGCGATCATGCGCATCGTCGTGGACTTGCCGGCGCCGTTGGGGCCGAGGAAGCCGGTAACGGTGCCGGGCTGCACGGTGAAGCTCAGGTTGGACACCGCAACCCGCTCGCCGTACCGCTTGGTGACGCCACTTACCTCGATCACGGTCCATCCTCCCCACCCGCGACGCTACGGCCCAACCGCTGCGCGCCGCTAGCCGGGGAAGATCAAGTTCTGTCACAAACAAGGCCACCCCCAACCGCGCGGGCGGTTGAGGGTGGCCTGGGATTCGCCGGGCGCGCAATTGGCCCGGTTCGATGTGCTGTTCGCTCGGCGACTACAGGCCAATTCCGGCGAGCGTAGTGCCCAGTCCGGCGAGCAGGGCCGCCAGGCCGGCGCCGACGGGCGCGAGAACGGACGTGAGGTCGGCGTATACACCAAGCCAAATCATGGTGGACTCCCAAATGGTGAATGGTTAGAGAGCCATCGCGGGAAAGCGGAATACGGGCTGAGGGAATCCGACGCCTCTTGCCGCCGATGGCTATTACCTGACCCACGAAGAATCGCGCACCAAGATCGAACGTCACCAGTGCCGTTTGTCATCGAAGTAAGCAGTGAATCTGCAGGACGCTAAGTAATCGAAAAACTACGTCGAGTTATGTTCTCCACGTCAATTCAAACGCCGCCTCCGCCCGATGGAAAGATCCACCGAGCGGAGGCCATCTACGTGGCAGTGACTACCTAGCCGGAGTCATCTGCTCGTCCGTGTAGATCACGAACTGGTCCGGGTTGGGAGCGAAACCGGACGGCGAGGCGTCGGAAGCCGTTCGGCCGATCCCGCATCGGCCGAACGGCCGGCTTCGCGGCGCGGACGAAACGGCCTCGTGCCACTCGTGCGTCCCACCGGGATGCTGCGCCAACGCCGCTCGCCCGAGGATTCGGCGCTCCTGCCCGAGCAGGACCCCGACGCCGAGCTCACGGTCGCCCTCGGTCGCGCCGTCGAAGGCGACGAGGCCGCGTTCGTCGTGGTCTACCGCACGGTGGCCGCGGGCCTGCAACGGTACCTGGCGGCGCTTGTTGGCTCCGACGCCGAGGACGTCGCCGCCGAGGCCTGGCTGCAGATAGTCCGCGACCTGAAGAAGTTCTCCGGCGACGGCCGTGCCTTCCGCGCGTGGAGTGCCACCATCGCGCGCAACAGGGCGTTGGACCACCTGCGCCGTGCCAAGGCGCGTCCGCAGCTCGCCGACGTCGAACTCGAGTACGCGCCCGAGCCCGTCGCCTCCGACGACGTCGTGGCGGCGGTGGCCGAGCGGCTGAGCACCGAGCGCGCCCTGGCGCTGATCGCGCGGCTTCCCAAGGACCAGGCCGAGGCCGTGCTGCTGCGCGTCGTCGTCGGTCTGGACGCCCGGGCGGCCGCCGACGTGCTCGGAAAGAAGCCCGGTGCGGTGCGCACCAACACCCATCGCGGCCTGACTCGGCTGGCCGAACTGCTGGGTGTGACGGAAAACGAGGCCCGCGCGCTGAAGGAAGTGAGATGAACACCAACTCGAGCGACTCCCAACCCGACGCCCTGGCGGACTTCGACTCCCACTAGGTCCACTCCCCCATGGCGACCACGGCCCTGCGCGGCCTCTTGCGCGCTGCGGCCGCTCCGGCTCGCGACGAGGAGCTCCGGGGGGAGGCTGTCGCCCTGGCCGCCTTCCGGAACGTTCATCGACCCGTCGCCGAGTCGAGGAGCCCCCTCGTGAGGAGCACCGTCTTCATGAACCGCATGACCCGCCTGCTGACCGTCAAGGTCGCCGCCGTCGCGATCGCCACCACCGGTATGGGCGGCGTCGCGCTGGCCGCCAACGCCGGCACGCTCCCCGTGCCCGCGGACACCCCGGTCGTGGGATCGGAGGCCAAGACCGCGAAGAAGGCGAAGAAGGAGAAGAAGCACTGGAACGGCCTGTGCACCTCCGTGATGCAGGGCAACGCCGACAACGCCTCCGGCAAGGCCGCCGAGCGCGGCGCGCTCGCGGCGCTCGTCGCCAAGGCCGGGGGCCCGTCCGGTGTGGCCGCCTTCTGCGCCCCGATCCTGGCCCTCCCGCTGCCCGAGGTCGCCCCGATCGTCGACCCGGTCGTCGCGACCCTCGAGCCCGTCGTGGAGCCGGTCGTGCCCACGCCCGTCGTGGAGCCGGTCGTGCCCGCGCCCGTCGTCGAGACGCCCGGAAAGTCCGCCAACGCCGGCAAGGAGAACGCCCCCGGCCAGACCAAGCCCGAGGGCCAGCCCGCCACCGGCAAGGGCAAGGTCGCCGCCCCCGGCCGGCACGAGCCGGCCGACGACCAGGGCGGGGCCGACAACGGCAAGGCCGAGGACTCGGGCAAGGCCACCGCCCCGGGCCAGAGCAAGGCCGAGGGCCGGCCGGCCGTCGGCAAGGGCAGCGACAACCGTCAGGGCCCGAAGCAGGACGCGCCCACGGCTTCCTGACGGAGAGTTGGAAACGGCCCGAAGGGTCGGGTGGCTGGCTGGCCACTCGACCCTTCGGCCCGTCGTCCGTCCTAGAGCGAGGGCTCCGCGCCCAGAGTCCGTGCGATGCCGCGCTCGACGGCGCCAATCAGGTACGGCCGCAGCTCGTGCGCCGAGACGATCGTGTGGACCGAGCCCACCTTCTGCGCGCGGCGGATGTCGTGGATCGACTCGAACTCGGCGGCAACCTCGCCGAGCTTCTCGATGCGCACCGTCTGGCGCAGGTCGGCCAACTGCACGCGCAGCGCCGCCGCCGCCGAACCTTCGGCGCCCGCCAGCGCCGCCTCGAGTTCCTTGATGCGCGGGTCGTTGCTCGTCCGCTTGTTGACGTCGCCGGTGAAGACGATCGCCGCGGCGGGAGCGCCACCGAGCACCGAGGCGTAGCTGCCCTCGACGGCGACGACCTCCATGTTCTCGTTCAGCGCTCCGGAGAACACCACGAACGCGCCACCGTGGTAGCGGGAGACGACGGTGAAGACGATCGGGCCGTCGAAGTTCACGATGGCCCGGCCGATCTCGGCACCGAGTTCCAACTGGCAGTTGCGCAGCGACTCCGGGGACCCGTCGAAGCCGGACAGGTTCGCCAACACGACGAGCGGCCGGACGCCGGAGGCGGCGTTGATGGCGCGCGCCGTCTTCTTCGACGACATCGGGAACAGCGTGCCGCCGGTCCAGATGTCCGGGCCGTCCTTGGGCAGGTAGCCGCGGCGCGGGACCGGCTTGGACTCGATGCCGATCATCTGTACCGGGATGCCGCCCAGATGCGCGTCGAACACCACGGACGTGTCGGCGTCGGCCATCCCGGCCCAGCGCTCCATGACCGCGTGGTCCTGGTCGGACACCGCCCGCATGACGGTGCGGATGTCGAACGGCTTCTTCCGTTCGCCGTTCTTCTCCGCCGAGAAGATGTCGCCGACGCGGGTGAAGTCGCTGCCCGGGTGCACGTGCGGGAAGTCCTGCACGTCGCGCTCGCGCGGGTCGGTGGTCGTGGCGGTGCGCGGGAAGCGCTCCCCCGGTGCCCGGTAGGCGTGCTCGTAGTGGGTGAACAGGATGTCGATCGCCGCCGTCATGTTCGGCGCCCAGTACTGCGCCTGGCCGTTCGGGCCCATGACGCGGTCGTAGCCGCCGATGCCGAAGTTGTCCTCGGCCGAGACGCCACCGGCGTAGTCGAGCGAGTGCTTGCCGGTCAGCACCATGGCCGAGTCCGGCGTCATCACCAAGATGCCCTTGGTGTGCATGAGCATCGTGGCCTCGGCGTTCCAGTACGGCTGCGCGCCGACGTTGATGCCCGCGACGACGACGTTGACCTCGCCGCCGTTCTGGGTGAACTCGATGATCCGGCGCAGCGCGCGGGAGACCCAGTCCATGTTCTCCGTGCCGGACTCCATGGAGATGCGGGCACCGGAGGACAGGGCGAACCACTCGACCGGGTAGCCCTTCTTCTCGGCCAGGTCCAGCGCGGCGCACACGCGGTGGCACTCGCCCTCGGCGACCGAGCCGAGCGACCGAGTCGGGTCGCCGAGCAGGACCACGCGGGTCATGCCCTCGGGGTACCGCTGCGTCGGGGTCGTGATCAGACCCGCGACCATGCCCGCCCTGTTCTTGCCCGGCGGACGGTGGACCGGCACGAGGACGCCGTTCTCGTCGAGGTCGTGCTCGACGAAGTTGCCGCCCTCGCCCGTCAGGAGCTTCACCAGCTCGTACGGGTAGATCGTGCCGCGGGCGGCCGAGGAACGGACCTTCAAGTCGTACTCGCTCAGCGGCGGGATCGGCTCCTTCGGCCGCTCGCTCACCGAGATCTGCACGCCGGCGCCGTGCGTGTAGGAGATGAGGACCGCGACCTCGTGCGCCTCGACGTCCTCGCCCTCCTGCAGCCGGCCGACGACCATGACCTCTTCCAGGCCCGCACCGGCGGTCATCGGGACCAGGTTGCGCACGACGTGGTGCATCTCCTCCAGCGGAACCTTCGCCGTGGGAGCGACGGTGAGGATGATCCGGTTGGAGTCCGAACGCCGCTTCGGAGGCCGAGCCAGGTGCACGGCGCGGACGGCCTCGACGCAGCCGCCGAGCACGCGCTCCACGGTCGGCACCGCGAGCACGCGGCCGCCTGCGTCGCGCAGCGGGTGCACGTCGCGGATTTCGCCGAGCGCGATGAAGCGCTCGTCGTCGGCGTTTTCGCGGCCCACGGCCTTGTAGAGGTAGATGTTCTCGTCGGCCGGCAGGCGGGTGAGCTCGAAGTTCGCCAGCCTGGACAGGTCCAGGCGCTGCGCGACCAGCGGGTGCAGGCCGCGGATGAGGCGGTCCTCCTGCAGTTCGCCGTCGATCGGCCGGAACGTCAGGTAGTGCGCGCGGGCCGCGACGGCGCCGGCGACGCCGACGGTGACGCGGCGCAGCGTGTCGGGCAGGTTCAGCTCCGCAAGCGCGTCGCGCAGCGTGGCGGCGACGACGCCCTGGTCCGCGGGCGCGTCGCCCCACGAGAGGAAGAAGTCGAGTACCAGGCTGCGTGGCTCCGACGCCTCGGTGCCGGCGGCCACCTCGGCCGTCGCGGACACCATCGCGCCGAGTTCGCTGAAGTCCCCGACCGTGTTGATCAGGTACAGGCGGTTGCCGTTGAGCTCGAAGTCCGCCGTGACCATCTGGCGCAGGCCGTGCTGGAACAGCTTGACGTTCTCCAGATCCCGCGACCGGTAGTACCGGCGAGTGAGGACCTCGAGCAGCGGGCCGAGGTCTGCGGTGCCGGTGCCGATCCACTCGCTCATCAGGCCGATGATCGGCTCCGGCGAGGTGACCATCGCCTCCACGCGCTCGGCGCGGTCGGCCGTGTCCGGGTTCTGCACCAGGTAGCCGAGCTGCTCGCGGACGCGGGCGATCTCGGTCTCGCGGAACGCCATGAACAGCGGCTTGTCGAAGTACCGGTACCGAACCGTGCGGGCGGTGTCGGCGATCAGCGGGTAGCGGATCTGCGTGGCGACCATCAGGCGCTCGAGCACCTCGGCCAATGCATCGTGCGCCGCCGTTACGTCGGCCACGTCCATCCAGCGCTCGAGCAGCGCGTTGACCACGGGGATCTGCGACTCGGTGCGCTCCAGGGCCAGAAACACGCGGTAGACCGCGTCCTTGAGGCGGCCGCTGGGCTCGAGCTCGGAGACGCCGTAGTGCGCCAGGGCGCGCAGCAGGCGGTTCTTGAACGACTCCGGTAGGCCCTCGCGCTCGATGTCGAGGGAGTGCAGGTAGGAGTGCAGGTGCTCGCGCGGGCTGTGCACGCGGTTGTCGCCGGAGTCCTCGTCCTCCAGTGGCTTGTTGCGCGACATCTCGGCGACGTCGGCGAACACGGTGAGCAGCGAGAGTTCCGCGGCCACCAGATCCGCGTCGTCGGCCGGGAGGGACTTGCGCACGGCGGAGTACTCGGCCACGAGCCCGCGGCCGTCCTTGGCGGTGATGTCGTACCCGGTGACCAGCGCGCGCAGCGAGGCGAGCAATTCGTTCGCGCGGGTGCGCGGGTCCGTCTCGGCGACGCCGTCGGAGGCGAAGTCGATCGTCGGAGCGTCCGACACGGCACCGGCCGCGCTGTCCGGATCGATGCGCAGCAGCGGGGTACCCGCGGGCACCTGCGAGTTCGCGATGGCGAACACCTCGCGAACGCGGCCGGAGACCGGGGCCGCGACGGGGGTCTCCATCTTCATGGCCTCGAGCACGGCGACGGTCTGGCCGACCTCGACGGTGTCCCCCACCTTGACCGGCAGAGACACGATGACCGCCGGCGCCGAGGCGCGGATGACGCCGCCCTCGTCGCGGGCGACGCGGTGGCTGATGCCGTCGACCTCGACGAGGTGGTCGGCGGCGCCGCGCGCGAGCACGACGCGGTGGGTCCTGCCGGCGACGGAGAGCCGGAACAGGTACCGTCCCTGGCGCTCGACGCGGGCCTCGACGGTGTTGCCGGCCGCAATGATGCGGTACCGGCTCGGCGCGATCTGATTGACCGTCAGCTTGTAGTTCTGGCCGCGGTAGCGAACCTCGACGGTGCGGCCGATGGTCTGGTTCGCCTGCGGGCGACCGCCGCGGGCCGAGGCCAGGAACGCCTCGCGCTCCACGGCTTCCTCGTGCGCGTAGACGTCGATCGCGACGGCGTACAGGGCGACGTCGGCGAACGGCGCCAGACCGCCGTCGATGCCGGTGCGGTCCAGCCACGCGGTGTCCGCGGAGCCGGACAGGACCTCCTCGCGGGAGAGCAGATCGAGCACGAAGCTCTTGTTGGTGGTGCCGCCCTCGATGACGACGGTGGTGTCCCGCAGCGCGCGGCGCAGGCGGGCGATGGCCTCGTTGCGGTCCGCGCCGATCGCGATGATCTTGGCGACCATCGAGTCGAACTCCTGCGGGATCGTGTCGCCCGAGGCGATGCCGGAGTCCACGCGGATGCCGGGGCCCTGCGGGAACTCGAGGAACACAACCTTGCCGGGCGCGGGTGCAAAACCGTTGTCCGGGTCTTCGGCGTTGAGCCGAATCTCGATGGCGTGGCCGACCTCCGGGGGGCACTCGCCGGGCAGGGGCTCGCCGGCGGCGGTGAGGATCTGCAGCTTGACCAGGTCCACGCCGGTGGCGGCCTCGGTGATCGGGTGCTCGACCTGCAGGCGGGTGTTCACCTCGAGGAACGCGAAGTTCTTGCCGACCGGGTCGTACAGGTACTCCACCGTGCCGGCGCCGTGGTAGCCGACCTCCCTGACGAGTTCCATCGACACGCGGCGCAGTTCGAGGGACTGCTCGGGGGTGAGGACCGGGCTCGCCGACTCCTCGATGATCTTCTGGTTGCGGCGCTGGATGGAGCAGTCGCGCACGCCCGGCGCCCACACGTTGCCGTGCTTGTCCGCGATGATCTGGACCTCGACGTGGCGGCCACCGGTGACGAGGGCCTCGAGGAACACGCCGTCGTCGCCGAAGTACCGGGCCGCGTCGGCCTTGACGCCCTCGAACGCAGCCTGCAGCTCGCTGGGCTCCACGACCTTGCGGATGCCACGGCCGCCGCCGCCGGCCTTGGCCTTGATGATCAGCGGGTAGCCGATGGCCGAGGCGTGGCGCTGCGCGTCGGCGTAGGACTCGACGCTGCCGGCGCCGCTCCACTTCGCGACCGGCACGCCCACGCGCTCGGCGACGAGCTTGGCCTCGATCTTGTCCCCGAGCAGACGCATCGGGCCGGAGTCCGGGCCGATGAACGTGATGCCGTTCTTGGTGCAGACGTCCACGAAGCCCGGGTGTTCGGACACGAAGCCCCACCCGACCCAGACGGCGTCGGCCTTGGACGCGATCAGCGCGCGCTCGAGCTCGGCGTAGTCCAGGTAGGGCACCGAGGCGGTCTTGCTCGGGTGCAGCAGCACGGCCTCGTCGGCCTGCCGCACGAACATCGCCGAGCGCTCGCCCTCGGTGTGCAGCGCCACGGTCTTGATCGAGAGGCCTCGCTCCTCGTTCAGCTCGCGCACCGCACGGATGAGGCGTACCGCCGCCTCGCCTCGGTTGACGATTGCAATCCGCTCGAACACTCAGGCCTCTTTCTCGTTACGGCGTCGTTTGCGAGCTCCGGGACGAGCAGGAAGACGCCTTCGACGAGCCTATTCACGCTCGCAACGGGCCGCAGTGACGGCCGTGACAACTTGGGCGGGCGGCACAGTGACGGCCACGACACGCTCTCTTCACAACTTCTGCCCGCGCGTGGGGCTATCGCCGGGCCGCGACAGCCCCACACACCGGCAGAAGTTGGAGTCCGGCAGGGTGTACCGGTGCGTAACGTCCACGTGATCGGCATCGGGTCCGGCGACCCGGAGCAGCTGACCCTTCAGGCGGTCCGGGTTCTCGGGACCCTCGACGTCGTCCTGGTCGTCGACAAGGGCCGGGCGACCGAAGAGCTCGTCGAGGTCCGCCGGGAGATCTGCCGACGCCACGTCCAGCGGCCCTACCGGCTGGTAGAGATTCCGGAGCAGTCCCGCGACCGCGCGGCGGCGGACTACCCCGGCGCGGTGAACGACTGGTACGACCTGCGCGGGATCGCGTTCGAGGAGGCCCTGCTCGGTCTCGGCCCGGACGAGAACGCCGGGATCCTGGTGTGGGGCGACCCCGCCCTCTACGACAGCACGCTGCGGGTGCTGGACCGCGTCCGGGCGCGCGACCGGGTGTCGTTTGCGACGCACGTGGTGCCCGGGATCACCAGCCTCCAGGTCCTCGCGGCCGCCCACCAGGTGACCTTCACCGGGCTCGGGGAGCCGGTCCACGTCACGACGGGCCGCCGCCTGGCCGGCGGCATGCCCGCCGACCTCGACGACGTGCTGGTGATGCTCGACGGCTCCGGCGCCTTCGCGAATCTCGACGAGGACCTCGACGTCTACTGGGGCGCGTACCTCGGCATGCCCGACGAGATCCTCCTGTCCGGGCGCCTGCAGGAGGTAAAGGACGAGATCGTCCGCGTCCGCACCGAGGCCCGCGAACGCAAGGGCTGGATCATGGACAGCTACCTCCTGCGCCGCCGCACGTGAGCGTGCGTCCGCCGAGGCGAGCAGCCCGTCAGCTTCGGCATAGATTCACGGGGTCGCCATCTCGCCGCACGGGAGGACCGTCTTGACCCGCATCCGCAACACCAATCACTCGATCGCGCTGGACAACCCGGCGCTGCTGGAGTTCTGGTCGGAGCGGCACCTGGCCACCCTGAGCACGCAGCACGCCGACGGGCGGCCGCACGTGGTGCCGGTGGGCGCGACCCTGGACGTCGAGGCGGGGCTCGTGCGGATCATCGCGTCGGGGCCGTCGTTGAAGGTGCGCCAGGTGCGGACAGCGGGACCGAAGGGGCTGCCCGTCGCGGTCTGTCAGGTGGACGGGCGGCGCTGGACGACGGCCGAGGGCGTGGCGACGATCTCCGACGACCCCTACGACATCCGCGAGGCCGAGCGGCGGTACGGCCTGCGCTTCCGCGTCCCGCAGCCGAACCCCGAGCGCGTGGTGATCGTGATTCGGCTGCAGCGCATGATCGGCAACGTGTGACAGTTCTCGTGGTGGGCATCGGCGCGGACGGTTGGGACGGGCTGTCCGGGCCGGGGCGCACGGCGATCGCGTCGGCCGATGCGATCGTCGGCAGCGAGCGCCAGCTCGCCTACCTGCCCGATGCCCTGCCGGGACTGCGGGTGCCGCTGCCGAAGGGTTTGCAGCAGAACCTGCCTCCGTTGTTGGAGACGTTCACCGGGCTGCAGGTGTGCGTGCTGGCGAGCGGCGACCCGATGTTCTACGGGATCGGCTCGACGCTGGTCCGGTTGCTCGGCCCGGACGCGGTGCAGATCGTGCAGCACCCCGGCTCGGTGTCGCTGGCGTGCGCGCGGCTGCGGTGGAACCAGGAGGACGTGCTCGTGCGGTCGGCGGTCGGGCGGCCGCTCGACCGGCTTCGGTCGGACCTCTTTCCCGGCGCCCGGATTCTGGTGCTCAGCTCGGGCGCGGCGACGCCGGATCTCGTGTGCGAGCTCCTGGCGGAGGCCGGGTACGGCGCGAGCCGGCTATGGGTGCTCGAGCAGCTCGACGGCCCGGCCGAGCGGATCGTCGCGGGTTCGGCCTCGGACTTGAAGGCGCCGGACGGGACGTTCGACGCTCTGAACGTCGTGGCGATCGAGGCCGTGTCCACGGCCGACCCGGTCGCGCGAACCGGCCTTCCCGACGAGGCATTCGAGCACGACGGCCAGCTGACCAAGCGCGAGATCCGTTCGGTCACCTTGGCTCGGCTCGTCCCGCTGCCGGGGCAACTGCTGTGGGACGTCGGCGGCGGCGCGGGCAGCATCGGCATCGAGTGGATGCGGGCGGCGCCGGGCGCGCGGGCGGTCGCGGTGGAGCGCAACGCGGACCGGGCACAGCGCATCGGACGCAACGCGACGCGCCTTGGCGTACCGGAGCTGCAGGTCGTGGTCGGAGAGGCGCCTGCGGCGCTGCTTGGGTTGCCGGCCCCGGACGCGGTGTTCGTCGGCGGCGGGGGGAGCGATCCCGTCGTCCTGCAACTGTGCTTCGACGCACTCCAGCCGGGTGGGCGCATGGTGGTCAACGCGGTGACGCTGGAGACCGAGGCCGTCGTGATCGAGCACGCCGCACGGCTCGGCGGGGACCTCGTCCGCCTGGAGATCTCCCGCGCGGTCCCCATTGGCCGCTTCACCGGCTGGCAGTCCGCCCACCCCGTGACGCAGTGGACCGTGCAGAAGTGACCCCCCTTCTTTCGCCGATAGTGCACCTGAGGTACGCGAAACAGCCTGGGAGCGTGCCTGGAGTGCACTATCGGGAGTGTTCCGGTACGTGCGGGGGCCAGACGTGACGGTTCATTTCATTGGGGCCGGTCCGGGCGCGGCCGACCTGATCACCATCCGGGGGCGTGACCTCATCGCGGCGTCGCCGGTGTGTCTGTACGCCGGAGCGCTGGTGCCGGCGGAGGTGCTGTCGTGGTGCCCAGCGGGGGCACGGCTGGTGGACACCGCAGCGCTGGACCTCGACGCGATCGTCGCGGAATGTGTGGCCGCGCACGCCGCGGGGCACGACGTTGCGCGGCTGCACTCGGGGGACCCGTCGATCTATTCGGCGATGGCCGAGCAGATGCGGCGGCTCGACGCAGCCGGGGTGCCGTACGACGTGACGCCGGGCGTGCCCGCGTACGCGGCCGCGGCCGCGACCCTGGCGCGCGAGCTGACCGTGCCCGGCGTCGGGCAGAGCGTGGTGCTGACGCGGATCTCGAGCCGGTCCACGCCGATGCCGCCGGGCGAGGAACTGGCGACATTCGCCAAGACCGGCAGCACCCTGGTGCTGCACCTGGCGGTGCAGGAGATCGAGCGCGTCGTTGCGGAGTTGCTCCCCCACTACGGTGCCGAGGCGCCCGTGGCGATCGTGGCGCGCGCGAGCCGCCCGGACGAACTGGTGCTACGCGGAACCCTCGCGGACATCGCCGAGCAGGTGCGGGCCGCCGACGTCCGCCGGACCGCCGTGATCCTGGTCGGCGCCGTGCTGACGGCGGGTCAGTTCTGCGACAGCCACCTGTACAGCCCGAGCCGGTGCCGCGAGCCGTGAGCGAGCAACCCCGGGCGTCCGAAGGAGCGTGGTACGGGGCTCACGGTGGTTCGGACGCCGGGGCCGTGCTGATCCTCGGCGGCACCGGGGAGGCCCGCGCGCTGGCCCGCGAACTCGCGGACGATAGCCGACGGATCGTCAGTTCGCTCGCCGGCGCGGTATCCAAGCCCTCGCTGCCGGTGGGCGAGGTGCGCATCGGCGGCTTCGGCGGGCCGGACGGACTGGCGGCGTGGCTGGCGGAGAACCACATCGCGGCTGTCGTGGACGCGACGCACCCGTTCGCTTCGCGGATCAGCGCGTCGGCGGTGGCGGCGTGCCGGCGGACCTCGACCCACCTGCTGGTGCTGCGCCGGCCGGGTTGGACCGAACAGCCCGGCGACGACTGGCGACGCGTGCCGGACGTGCCGGCTGCGGCGGCCGCGCTCGTCGAGATGACGGGTCCCGTGTGGTTGACCACCGGGCGGGGCGGGCTCGCGCACTTCGCGGACCTGCCGCATCGGTTCCTGATCCGCACGGTCGACCCGCCCGAGCCGCCGCTGCCGGCCGACCACGCGTTGGTCCTGGCACGAGGGCCGTACGACGTGGCGTCCGAGGGCGCGCTGCTGGACGAGCACGGCATCCGGGTGCTGGTGACCAAGGACAGCGGGGGCGACCTGACGGCCGCGAAGCTCGTCGCGGCGCGCGAACGCGGGATCCCTGTCGTCGTCGTCGAGCGGCCCGCCTATCCAGCCGACTCCGTCCCGGTCGTTTCGGACGTAGCGGAAGCCTTGGCGTGGCTCGGCGGCCGTCGAGTCTCTCGCGACTGATGGGGCCTGCGGGAGGACTCCCCTTCGCCGGCGGCGACAATCCGGAGTCGCAACCCGGCGTGGCGTCGCACGGAGCGCTGTACAGCGCAGTCGGCGAACCCGACCACGGTGGGTCGAGGCGCTAGCTGGGGTTGGGCGCGGTGTCGTTGCCCCCGGAGCGCTCGGCGCCGCGCTGTTCCTTCTCCGCGGCCCGGGCCGCCTTTTCTGCGGCCTTCGCCTCCGCACGGGCGGCCTTCTCCGCTTCGCGTGCGTCGCGCTCGGCCTGCTTGGCGGATTCCTTGGCCGCCGCCTTCGCCGCGCGCAGCGACGCCTCTTCGGCGAGTTCGAGCTCGCGGGAGGAGACGAGGTACTCGGCGAAGGTCTGCTCGCCGATCATGCGCGTCGGCGCGAGGTGGGCACCGGCGCGCCAGCCCTCGTGGTCGCCGCCGGGCAGCTTCATCGCGACGACCTTGCGGATCTTGCGGGTCTCCTTGAGGTAGAGCGCCGCGAGCTCCGTGGCCGGGAGGATCTGCGGGCCGCCGAGCACCGGCACGTGGTGCGCCTGGATGCCGGTGCACAGGTCGGCCAGGCGGTCGGCGACCTCGCGGGCGGCGATCGGCTGGAACTGCTCGTCCGCCGCCACGCGCATCACGGGGAAACGCGCGGCCGAGCGCAGCTGGTCCTCGACGAACTCGTGGAAGTGGGTGGTCCGCAGCACCGTCCACGGCAGGGAGCCGTCTTCGAGCAGGCGCTCCATGGCGCGGCGGTCGCGGTAGAAGCCGTCGCGGATGGCCTCGGCGCCCACGGCAGAGTGAAAGATGAGGTGCGGGCTGCCGGCACGGGCTGCGGCGATCATCAGCTGAGCGCCCATCTGGGCGTCGCCGCGAGAGCCGACGGCGCAGTGCGCAATGGCGGTGACCCCGGCGAGCGCGGCGGGCAGGCCGATGCCGGTGCTCAGGTCGCCGACGAACCACTCGGGTTCGCCGGGAGCGGCGGGCGTTCCGGGAGCGACTCCGGGCCTGGGCTTTCGGCTGAGCACTCGGACCTCACGACCCCGGCTCAACAGTTCGCGGACCAGGTGTCGGCCCAGCGTTCCGGTACCCCCGGTGACCAAGATCGGCGCACTCATTCCCCGCCCGACCTCCCCTACTCGACCGTGTGCTTTCCCCGCCTACAGGGTGGCCGAAGATCGCCGCCGCCGCTGGAGAACCCGCCTGTCCATCAATTGCCACAGGAACGTTTGCGCACGTCAATAGCCCATTCGCACCTTTTGATCTTCGTCGACGAAACGCCGGGGTGTGAGCACGACCCGGGAACCGTCGCCACGTTCGATCACACGCGTGGCCGAGGACCCGACGATCAGCAGGCATCGCATGTCCACCTGGGCGGGGTCGAGATCGCCGAGGGTGGTCACAACCACCCGTTCGGCGGGTCCGCCGACGTCCCGGCCGACGATCACGGGGGTCTGGGGCGCCCGGTGCTCCAGCAGCAGTTCGCGGGCGCGGGCCAGCTGCCAGGTCCGAGTCTTGGACGCGGGGTTGTAGACGGCGAGCACCAGGTCGGCGGCGCCGATGCCGGCGAGCCGGGTCTCGATGACCTCCCACGGCTTGAGCCGATCGGACAGGGAGACGACGGCGAAGTCCCCGCCCAGCGGAGCGCCGACCCGGCTCGCGACGGCCGCGGCCGCAGTGAGGCCGGGCAGTACCCGCACCCGAACGTCCTTGTACTCCTGCGCCTCGGCCGCCTCGAGTACGGCGGCGGCCATCGCGAAGATCCCCGGGTCGCCGGAGGACACCACGGCCACCCGGTGCCCGCGTCGGGCAAGGTCGAGGGCGAACTCGGCGCGCACGTCCTCGACCTGGTTGTCCGAGGCGTGCCGGCGCTGCCGGGGGTTGAGCGGCACCCGGTCCAGATACGGGCCGTAGCCGACGAGGTCTTCCGCGGCGGCCAGCGCAGCCTGTGCCTGGGGGGTGAGCCAGTCTCGACCGGCCGGTCCGAGGCCGACCACGACGACCTCGCCCGGCCGGGAAGGCGCGCCTGTCAGCCCAGATGGCTCCACAAACCCGGACAAACCGGGCGCCGCAGCAACCCTTTCGGCTGTCGTGTGTTCGCTCCTTCGTCGCTCAACAGGCTCAATCGGCTCGGAAGCGTGAGAGCCGCTCGCAGGCTCGCAAACAGGCTCTCCCGCTCCTCTCGCCTCAATCGCCTGTGCCCCGCTCACTTGCGGCGAGAGCTTGCTGGGGAGTAGGGCGAGGGAGAAGTAGGGGACGGTGACGGGGTCGACGTCGCGGAGCGGGGCGATGCGCTGGCGGTCGGTGGTGGCCCGCTCGACGTACCAGGCCTCCTCGAGCCGCCCCGACGCCGCAAGCGCGTCGCGGACACCGGAGAAGGTGCGGCCGAGCTTCATGACCACGGCCGAGTCCGCGGCGGCCAGGCGTGCAGCAAGCTCCGTGGGCGGGAGGGTGCCGGGCAGGACGGTGAGCGTCTCCTCGGCCTCCACCAGGGGGCGGCCCAGTTCCGCGGCCGCGCCGGCCACCGAGGTGACGCCGGGGACAACCTCGGCGTCGTAGCGGTCGGCCAGGCGCTTGTGCAGGTGCATGTAGGAGCCGTAGAAGAACGGGTCGCCCTCGCAGAGCACCACCACGTCGCGGCCGGCGTCGAGGTGCGCGGCCAACCGCGCGGCGGCCTCGTCGTAGAACTCCTCCAGCGCCCCGCGGTACCCGCCGGGGTGGTCGGTGGTCTCGACGGTCACCGGGTAGAGCAGCGGCTCCTCGATCTGACTGCCACTCAGATATTGCGCGGCGATGCCGCGGGCAACGCTGTTGCCGTGCCGCGCCGAGTGGAAGGCGACCACCTCGGCCGCCGCGATCAGCCGCGCGGCCTTCACCGTGACCAGCTCCGGGTCTCCCGGCCCCAACCCGACCCCGTACAACTTCCCCGTCATACGGGCAGCTCCTGCTCGTGCGCGATGGCGTTGATGGCGGCGACGGCCATGGCCGAGCCACCCCGACGGCCCCGGACGATCAGGTACTCGAGGTCGCTGCCCGCGAGCGCGTCCTTCGACTCCGCCGCGCCCACGAACCCGACCGGCAGACCGAGCACCGCGGCCGGCCGCGGCGCGCCGTCGGCGAGCAGTTCGAGGAGCCGGAACAGCGCGGTCGGGGCGTTGCCGAAGGCGAGCACGGCACCGGCCATCCGGTCCGCCCACAGGTCCACGGCTGCGGCAGAGCGGGTGTTCCCGATCCCCGCGGCCAGCTCCGGAACGCGGGGATCGTTGAGCAGGCAGAGGATCTCGTTGTTCGCCGGCAGCCGGCGCCGCGTCACGCCGGAGGCGACCATCTCGGCGTCGCAGAGGATCGGCGCCCCGTTGCGCAGCGCGTGGCGCGCGGCCGCGACGACACCCGGGCTATAGGCGAGGTCCGCAACGAGGTCGACCATCCCGCACGCGTGGATCATCCGCACCGCCACGCCCGCGACGTCCGCCGGCAGGCCGTCGAGCGCCGCCTCGGCACGGATCGTCGCGAACGAGCGACGGTAGATCTCCGTCCCGTCCCGCACGTAGTCCAACTCGGTGCCGCTCACAGCTCCCCATCCCCGGTACCGTCCGACCACCCGTGACCCATAGCGCCCACTCCGTCGGACGTCAGCATTCTCTGCCCGTAACGTCCGACCGGGAGTGAGCTATAGCGCTCGCCTCGTCGGACGTCCGCAGTACGACGCTGCGCCAGGGCGTCACGCGAAGTTCCGGCGCGGCGGCGGCGAGCTCGCGGGCCCGCGCGCTGCTCAACCGGCCCTCAGCGACCTCGACGACGGCGACGTACGTCCCGTCCGCCAGCGGCACCGCTCCGGAGGGAATGCACGGGACGTCGAGCGCGGGAGGCGGTGTGCCGGCCCGCGCCGGCGGCAACCCGATCCGCGCGAGCACCCGTGACGGTCCGTCAGCAAGCTCGGCGAGGCGCCAGGCGGGCGAACACTGCGAACCGCGTTCGTCGAGGAACGCCTCGGCCGCGGCGAGCAGCACCGGCACGACCTCCTCGCGCGTCACCCACCGCCCGACGGGCCGAGCGCCGAGCAGCAGCGCGAAGGACTCGTCGAGGACGGCCACGCCGCCGCCGACCGCCGTCCGGTCAACCGCACGTACCGGCCCACCGACGGCGATCACACCCACATCGGGAGCCAGCGCGGCAACGTCGGCGCTGCCGTCGTCGATCGCGAACAGGAAGCGGCCCGGCAACGCCTCGAGCCGCGGCCGGTCGCACAGCCCCTCGTCCAGGGCTTCGATCAAATCCGCGACGTCGCCCCGGCCCGGCAGCCCGGTGAGCGGCGAGCCGAGAATGTTGCGCACCCGGTCGTGCGTCTCGCTGGGCAGCAGCCCCCCGGTGCGTAGGCGCGCCGCCAGCTCGTGCTCTCCTGCCGGCCGCAGTCCGCGGACCTGAACGTTCGCGCGGACCGTGATCTCCAGCGTGCCGTTCCCGAGCTCGTCGGCGGCGTCCGCGAGCAGTCGCAGTTGCTCCGCGCTCAGCCTGCCGCCGGGGATGCGCACTCGCGCGAGTCCCCCGTCCGCCGCCGACCACACGGAGCGCACACCCGGACACAGGTCCGGGCCGGAGCGGCGCGTAGCGGGGGCGGTCACCCACCGATCCTAAAGAAGGAAGGGCGCGACATCGTCCGACCGTCAGCGGTCGGTCAGCGTCTGCGGGTCACCTGCCTGTCCAGATGGGCCTGCCACTCGTCCCAGGTCATCGGAACGCGCAGCGAGGTCTCCCGCGAGAGAAACTCGCGGGCGAGCGTCTCACCGGGCACCGACAGAACCATGCGGCCAGAGTAGACGCGGGCGCCGACGGTTGGGTGTGCCAGAGTTGGGCGCAAACGCGACAACGCGGAGGAAGCCGGTGAAATCCCGGCGCCGTCCCGCGACTGTGATCCCGGCGAGGATGCCGGGGCAGCCAGACACTCCCGACGTCGCCAAGAACCGGCCAGGGGCGCGGACCCCGATGGAGGATCCTCGTGCATCTGCTGCTGTCCACGTCCGACACCGACCTGCTCTCGGCCCGCTCCTCGGGGGCCAACTGGCGGCTCGCGAACCCCGCCCGGCTCGACGTGGCCGAGGTCGTGGCGCTGACCGAGGGCGCGGACGTCGTCGTCGCGCGCATTCTCGGCGGGTACCACGACTGGCCCGACGGGTTCGACGCCCTGCGCGCGACGGGCAAACCGCTCGTCGTGCTCGGCGGCGAGCAGACGCCGGACGCGGACCTGATGGCGCTGTCGAACGTCGCCGCGGGCGTGGCCGCGCAGGCCCACCGGTACCTGGAGAACGGCGGTGCGGCGAACCTCGCCGAACTGCATCGCTTCCTGTCCGACACGGTGCTGCTCACCGGCGAGGGCTTCGAACCCCCTGCGGTCCTGCCCGCCTGGGGCCACCTCGAACGCCCCTGCGGCCGCTGCACGCTCGGGCCCTGCATCGTCGGACGGGAAGCCGCGCAGCCGACTCCGCCGGCGGCCGGCCCTCGCATCGGCGTGCTCTTCTACCGCGCCCACTACACGTCCGGGAACACGTGCTTCGTGCACGGACTGTGCGACGCGATCGAGGCCGCCGGCGCCGTGCCGGTGCCGCTGTTCGTCTCCTCGCTCCGCGTGCCCGAGCAGGACCTGCTCGACGGACTGGCGACGATGGACGCCCTCGTCGTCACGGTGCTCGCCGCGGGTGGCCGCCGGCCCGCCGACGCCCAAGCGGGTGGCGACGACGAGGCGTGGAACGTGCAGGCCCTCGCCGCGCTCGACGTCCCGATCCTGCAGGGCCTGTGCCTCACCTCCTCGCGCGCGACGTGGGCCGACGGCGACGACGGCCTGTCTCCGCTGGACACCGCCACCCAGGTCGCGGTGCCGGAGTTCGACGGCCGCATCATCACCGTCCCGTTCTCCTTCAAGGAGATCGACGACGACGGCCTGCCCGTCTACGTCCCGGACGCCGAGCGCGCCGCGCGCGTCGCCGGCATCGCGGTGCGCCACGCCCGGCTGCGCCACGTCCCGCCCGCGGACAAGCGCATCGCCCTGATGCTCTCCGCCTACCCCACCAAGCACGCCCGCATCGGCAACGCCGTCGGCCTGGACACCCCGGCCTCGGTGATCCACCTGCTGCACGCCCTGCGCGACGCCGGCTACGACGTCGGCCCGCTCGACGGCCTCGGCGCGCTGCCGGGTCTGGCCGCCCGCGACGGCGACGCCCTGATCCACGGCCTCATTGCGGCCGGTGGCCAGGACCCGGACTGGCTGACGGACGGTCAGTTGGAGTCCAACCCGATCCGCCTGTCCGCCACGGACTACCGCGCCTGGTTCGCCACCCTCCCGGCGGACTTCCGCGGCGACGTCGAAAGAGCGTGGGGCGCCGCACCGGGCGAGCTGTTCGTCGACCGTTCGAAGGACCGCGACGGCGAGATCGTGCTCGCCGCCATCCGCGCGGGCAACCTCGCCCTGATGGTCCAGCCGCCCCGCGGCTTCGGCGAGAACCCCGTTGCGATCTACCACGACCCGGACCTGCCACCGTCCCACCACTACCTGGCCGCCTACCGCTGGCTCGGCGGCCAGGGCGCCGAGTGCTTCGGCGCGCACGCGATGGTCCACGTCGGCAAGCACGGCAACCTGGAGTGGCTGCCCGGCAAGACCGCGGCGATGTCCGCGTCCTGCGGCACCGACGCGGCCCTCGGCGACCTCCCGCTGATCTACCCCTTCCTGGTCAACGACCCCGGCGAGGGCACGCAGGCCAAGCGCCGCGCCCACGCGACGCTGGTGGACCACCTCGTCCCGCCGATGGCCCGGGCCGAGAGCTACGGAGACATCACCCGCCTCGAGCAACTCCTCGACGAGTACAGCCAGGTCTCCGCGATGGACCCGGCCAAGGTCCCCGCGCTGCAGGCGCAGATCTGGACGCTGCTGCAGGCCGCGAAGCTCGACCACGACCTCGGCCTGACGGACCGTCCGCACGAGGCGGAGTTCGACGAGTTCATCCTCCACATCGACGGCTGGCTCTGCGAGATCAAGGACGTGCAGATCCGCGACGGGCTCCACATTCTCGGGCAGGCGCCCGTTGGCGAGGCCCGCATCGACTTGGTGCTGGCGATGCTGAGGGCCCGTCAGATGTGGGGCGGACGGATCGCCGCACTCCCCGGTCTGCGCGAGGCGCTGGGCCTTCCGGAGAACGCGACGAAGGCGGACACCGACCGCGTCGAGAAGTGGGCCCGCGCCCTCGTTGCCGAGATGGAGGCCGGCGGCTGGGATCCCGCGGTCGCGGACGACCTCGTCGACTCCCAGCCCGTCATCGACGTCCTGCGCTTCGCCGCGACCGAGATCGTCCCGCGCCTGAGCCAGACCACCGACGAGATCGCGCACGTACTGCACGCCATGGCCGGGGGCTACGTCCCCGCGGGCCCGTCGGGGTCTCCGCTGCGCGGCCTGATCAACGTGCTGCCGACCGGGCGCAACTTCTACTCCGTCGACCCGAAGGCGGTCCCGAGCCGGCTGGCCTACGCCACCGGCGTCGCCATGGCCGACTCGTTGCTCGAGCGCTACCGCAGGGACCACGGCGAGTGGCCCAAGTCCGTCGGCCTGTCCGTGTGGGGCACGAGCGCCATGCGCACCTCTGGCGACGACATCGGCGAGGTCCTCGCCCTGCTCGGCGTCCGCCCCGTGTGGGACGAGGCGAGCCGCCGGGTCGTGACCCTGGAGGTCGTGGACCTCGAAGAGCTCGCTCGCCCGCGCATCGACGTCACGGTCCGCATCTCCGGCTTCTTCCGCGACGCGTTCCCGCACGTCGTCGCCATGCTCGACGACGCCGTGGCGCTGGTCGCGAACCTCGACGAGGACCCGGAGCAGAACTTCGTCCGCGCCCACGTCGAGGCCGACCTCGCCGAGCACGGCGACCGCCGCCGCGCGACCGTCCGCGTGTTCGGCTCCAAGCCCGGTGCGTACGGGGCGGGCCTGCTCCCCCTCATCGACTCCCGCACCTGGCGCACCGACGCCGACCTCGCCGAGGTCTACGCGGTGTGGGGCGGGTACGCCTACGGCCGCGACCTCGACGGCGTGCCCGCTCGCGCGGACATGGAGGGCGCGTACCGGCGGATCGCCGTCGCGGCCAAGAACATCGACACCCGCGAGCACGACATCGCCGACTCCGACGACTACTTCCAGTACCACGGCGGCATGATCGCCACCGTCCGCGCGCTGACCGGCCGCAACCCGGTCTCCTACGTCGGCGACTCCACCGACCCGTTCGCGGTCCGCACCCGCACCCTGACCGAAGAGACCAACCGCATCTTCCGCGCCCGCGTGGTCAACCCGCGCTGGCTGGCCGCGATGCGCCGCCACGGCTACAAGGGCGCCTTCGAACTCGCCGCCACCGTGGACTACCTCTTCGGGTTCGACGCCACCGCAGGCGTCGTCGCGGACTGGATGTACGAGAAGCTCACCGAGACCTACGTGCGGGACCCGGAGCAGCGCAAGTTCTTCGACGAGTCCAACCCGTGGGCGCTGCACGGCATCACCGAGCGCCTACTCGAGGCTGCCGAGCGGGGGCTGTGGGAGAACCCGGACCCGGAGTCGCTCGCCGCACTGCGCGATGCGCACCTGGCCACCGAGGGCGATCTCGAGGATGGAATCACCCACACGGCTCTTTCCTGACGGTCCCCCTACCGCCTAGTGACCCGCGGGCGACCCCGAGGCCGTACCGTTACCTGTAGTGATGATCACGCTACGGAACGAGACGGCCCGTTGGGGCTGCGGGCTGCGCCGGACCGGCGTGCTCGCTGCCGCGACCCTGGCACTCGCACTTCCCGCCGGGCCCACCGCCGCCGCGACCGGACCTCTCGAGCTCTACGTCGCCACCGAGGGGTCGGACCAGGCCAACGACTGCCACGAGCCGACGCTGCCGTGCCGCACGCTGCAGCAGGCGGTCGACGCCGCGTCGGCCCCCAGGGCCACCGGCCGCCACGTTCGCATCGCGATCGGACCGGGAACTTTCATACCTCGAGACGGCGGGGTCCACCTGATCCGCGGAACCCTCGCATCCCTGACGATCGCCGGAGCGGGCGCGAACAGCACCGTCTTGCGGGCGCCCCTACCGAACAGCGTCGAGGTCGTGGCACTGACCGTGGCCGCGGGCTTCCCCTCGCCGGTCTCCATCGAAGGACTGCGCATCACCGGCCACGGCTTCGACGCCCCGCCCGGCAGCGGACGGAACGGCTCGTACGTCACCGGAATCAAGGCGGGCAACCTCGCGGCCCTGCGGCTGACGTCGGTCCGCATCGAACGACTCCGCGGCGGCCACGGCGCCGCCGGCCCGAGCAGCGGCGCCGGCGGATCCGTGTACGGCATCGACCGCACCGGCGGTCCCACCGACCTGACCGACGTGACGATCGCGGCACTGTCCGGCGGCCGCGGCGGGTCCAGCCTGCGGACGGGCGGCGCGGGCGGATCGGCGATCGGCGTGAGCACGGACACCTCGCTCACCGTGATCCGCAGTTCCATCGGCGACCTGCGCGGCGGACGCGGCGGGCCCGGAGCCAGCGGCGGCGGCGCCTACTCCGTGGTCGCCCAGGCACCGGCGCCCACCGTCGTCGCACAGGTGGTCGACTCCGAACTCAGCGGCAACCGCGGCGGACCCGGCGGAGCCGGCGCGCGGGGCGCGTCCGGCAAGCCAGGAGCGAAGGGCGGTCAGGGCGGCGAGGCCATCGGGCTGTCCTACGTCGGGCATCTGCTCACCGTGAAGCGCAGCACGCTCTCGGCGCACCGCGGGGCACCGGGCGGACGAGGCGGACCGGGTGGATCGGCCGGGGGCCCGGGCGGCCCGGGAGGTGGTGGCGGCAGCGGCGCGGGCATCGTGGCCATCGGAACCGGAACGGTTGCTGCCGTCGGCGTCGCCAACAGCACGACCGGCGACAACCGGGCGGGCGTGGGCGGTGCCGGTGGACGCGGTCGCCACGACGGCGTCGGCGGAGACGCCGGCACCTTTGCCGCGGGAGTGGTCTCCCTGGCCACGCCCGGCGCGACGCTGACCACCAACGCCGTGCACCTGACCGCGACGGGCAACATCGGCGCGCCCGGCGGAACCTCCCGGGCGGACGACGCCGAAGGAGAACCGACCGACACCGCGGGAGCAATCTTCACCAACTCGCCGATCGCCTTGGCGGCCTCGTTGCTCGCCAATCCAGGGTCCGTCGACTGCCTGTTCGCCAAGGGCGGCGGGTTGCTGGACGGCGGCGGCAACGTCGTCTCCGACCACAGCTGTTTCCAGCGCGGATTGGCGGGCAGCAGCGTGCAGCCGAAGGTCGGCGACACCCTCGCCGCGCTGGCGAACAACGGCGGAGGCACCCGAACCCACGCGCTCGCCGCCGACAGCCCCGCGGCGCGGGCCGTGCCGGCGATCGGCGGCCTCTGCGCCGGCGCCTTCGCCACCGACCAACGCGGGGCCCCGCGCCCCGGAAGCGGCAGCCCGCACTTCTGCGCCGCTGGGGCGTACGAACCCGCGTAGCGCACGGGTTGTCGGACAGGGCGCCGCGTCCTTCGCACCTCGCCGGCTAGTCTGGCGCGCGCAGGGTAGGCCGTGAAGCAACCGCGAATGTGCCCTGAGGAACCTGGAGAGCCGACAGAGCATGTCCATCGGGAAGGACGACGCCCCCCTGTTGGGGCAACTGGGAGAGCAGTTCGACGCCTTGGCCGCATCGCTGGCGGCCGCCGCGCGAACCGGGCCGTTGGCGCCGGCGCACGTCGTGCAGTTCGCTGCACGGGCGGTGCCGAGCGCGCAACACTGCGGCCTGACGCTGGTGCGGCCGGGCAAGCGGCCCGAGACCGTCGCCGCCACCGGCGACCTGCCGCGCGAGGTGGACGCACTGCAGTACGGCTGCGGCGAGGGCCCGTGCCTTCAGGCCAGCGAGGACACCCCCGAGTCGGGCGAGGTGGTGCGCGCTCCGGACCTCGCACACGACGAACGGTGGCCTGCATTCACCAAGCTGTGCGTCGAGCAGACCCCGGTACGCAGCATGCTCGGCGTGAAGCTGATCTTGGCCGGAGCCGATCGAGGCGCGCTCAACTTCTACAGCGAGTCGGTTGGCAACTTCACCGAGGTGGACGCGGCGATGGGCGCGATCTTTGCGCCCTTCGCAGCGCTGGCCCTGCAGAACACCCTGCACGCTCGCGACGTCGCGAATCTGGAGACCGCCCTGCAGTCCTCGCGCCAGATCGGCACGGCGATGGGCATCCTGATGGCCCGTCAGTTGATCACCTCGGAGCAGGCCTTCGCCCAGCTCAGCGCGGCCAGCCAACAGCTCAATCGCAAGCTGCGGGACATCGCCGCAGACGTCGAACGGACCGGTCAGCTGCCGAATCTGCCGCGTGGGGAGCGCGCCCAGTCCTAGAAGCCCTCGGGCCAGGAGTAGTCCCACTCGTCGGTCTCCGCGTACGGGTCCCACCCCTCGTCCTCGGCCCATTCGTCGCGGTCCCGCCTGCGGTCCTCGCGGTCGTCGCGGTCCTCGTCGTCGGCCCGCTCGTCGTCGGCCCGCTGGTCGTCGCGCTCGTCCGGCTCCGGTGCAATCAGCTCCGGCGGGACGAGCGCGGCGCGCTCGGCGGGGTCGAGCGGCAGACCGAGGGCCGCGGCCATGGCCTCGGCCCAGATCGGGCCGGGCAGCGCGCCGCCGGTCAGTTGCCCGTACCGGCGGCCCGCCACCTCGATGTCGCGCAGCGGCTTGGTGCCGTCGGGGTGGCCCGCCCACACGGCGGCGGCGAGGGAGTCGGTGTACCCGGCGAACCACACGGCCGTGGCGCCGTTGGTCGTGCCGGTCTTGCCCGCGGCCCGTACCGACCCGAGGGTCATGGCCGCGCCGGTCCGGACCGGATTCGGGCCGTCGACGGCCCCGCGCAGCAGGTCGGTGACCGCGGCGGCCCGCTCGACGCTCAGAACGGAGCGGCAGTCCGGCGCGAACCCGGTCAACTCCCGGCCGGACGCGTCGCGAACGCCCTCGATGGCCCGCGAGACGCAGTGTGTCCCACCGGCGGCGAGAGTCGCGTAGGCCTCGGCCATGCGCAGCGGCGACACCTCGTCGACGCCGAGCACGAAGGAGGGCACCCGGCTCAGCGGCTTGCCGTCCGCCCGGCGTAGGCCCATCTGTTCGGCGAGCTCGGGCGCGGCGCACAGGCCGAGGCGTTCCTCCAGGCCGACGAACCAGGTGTTCACCGACCGGGCGGTGGCCTCGCGAGCGTCGATGCGCCCGTAGTCGCGGTCGTCGTAGTTGCCCACGTCGTAGGCCGGGAACCGATCCGGCCCGTCGCAGCGGCGGAAGTCGCCGAACTGCTTGGCGGCCGGGGCGTCGTGCCGCATCCGCGGGTCGAACTGCGTCCCCGTGGCCGCTGCGAGGACGAAGGTCTTGAACGTGGAACCGGCCTGGAAACCCGTACTGCCGCCCTGCGCGGCGTCCAGGGCCCAGTTCACCTCGGTACGGCCGGGGCCCTTGCCGTAGTCCCTGCTGAGCGCGAGCGCGCGGACCGCCCCCGTGCCCGGCTCCGTCATGACGATCGCCGCGCCGTGCTCGGCGCCGGAGGCCACTCTGGCTCCGATCGCCCGTTGGGCAGCCGCCTGCACCTGCGGATCGAGCGTGGTGCGCACGGTCAGGCCGCCGGTCAGCAGGCGTCGCACCCGCTCCTCGGGAGTGGTGCCCAGGCCGGGCGTGGCTCGGACTTCGGCAAGCACGTAGTCGCAGAAGAACGGGCTCGGCGAGCCCGCGCAACCGGCGGCCGGGCGGGTGGTCGCCGCCAGGCCGAGGTCCGCTGCGCGGTACTCGCGCGCCTGGTCTTGGGTGAGCGTCCCGTTCGCGAGCATCCTGTCGAGTACGACGTTGCGCCGCTCTCGTGCCGCAGCGGGTGCGACGAGCGGGTCGTAGGCAACCGGTCCCTTGATCAGTCCGGCCAACAGTGCGGCCTGAGGGATGCTCAGATCCCTTGCAGAGATGCCGAAGTACCGCTGTGCGGCGACCTCGATCCCCCACGCGCCGCCGCCGAAGTACACGATGTTCAGGTACCGTTCGAGGATCTCGTCCTTGCCGAGGTCTTCTTCCAGGCGCAGCGCGTGCCCGAGTTCGCGGATCTTTCGAGACAGCGTGATCTCGGTGGCGGCCCGGCGGCCGTCCGCGTCGGCCGCCTCGTGGATCAGGGCCTGCTTGACGTACTGCTGGGTCAGCGTGGACGCGCCCTCGCGCACCTCGCCCGCCGAGACGTTGGCGGCGACGGCCCGCAACAGTCCCACCGGGTCCAGCGCGCCGTGGGAGTAGAAGCGGGCGTCCTCGACGGCCAGCACGGCGTCGCGGGCCGCCGGCGACACCGCCGCGAGCGGGACCGGGATGCGGTCCTGCTCGAAGAACGTCGCCAGCACCGAGCCGTCCTTGGCCAGCACCGTGGAGCGGGCGGGCAGTTCGACGTCGAGCGCGCGTTCCGGCATCCAGTCCGCCAGCGCGACCGCTCCGGAACTGGTCAACGAGTACAGCGAGAGCGAGGCGGGCAGCAGGAGCGCGGCCATGGCCGCGGCGAGCCGCCTGCGGTTCACGCGCGTGCCGCGGCGGCGCCGCGCGCCCGCCGAGCGGTCTCCCCGCCGAGCATGCAGCCGAGCAGCGCCATCGTCGCGAGCGTCGCGAGGAAGAGCACCAGCGCTCCGGTGACCGGGACGCTGGAAACCACCTCGCGGGCCACGGACAACAGCGCGCCGAGCAGGAACAGCGCCGGCAGCAGCACCGCCCACCCCCACACCGCGAGCGACTGCGTTTGCACCGGCGCATCGGTGATGCGGCACGCGACGAATCCCCCGCAGGCAAAGGAAACGACGACGATCCCAGAGAGGGTCAGCGCGCCGATCACGCTGATTGGCGCCGCTCCCGACGCCAGTCCGGAGACAATCCCGCCGGGGCTGGTGTCGCGCACGCGGCCGATCAACAGGACCGTTGCGAGCAGACCGACGGCGAGGAGCACGAAGGCTCCCACTGCGGTCACGGCGCCGAGCAGGCTCGCCCCCAGCCGGATCAGGCCGGGGTGCGACGACCAGCGCGCGACCATCGCGAGCGTTGAGGTGGGAATGGACGCACTGGCGGGCACGCCCTGGCACTAACCCGAACTCGAGCCTTCAAACCTCCACGTCGCTCGGCTGCTTGGATGGGCGCCATGCCGCGCTACCGCTTCCGTTGGGAGTCCGTGCCGTCCGAGGTGCTCGAGGAGGTGGCCGCCGCGCTGGAGTTCACCGGGGACACCCTGGTGCAGTTGCGGCGCCGGTACGGCGCCAAGCCCACGACGCTCTTCGTGCGCGACGTGTGGACGACGCTGCGGGACGGCTGGCTGCGCCGCGACGACGTTGCGCGAGCGTGGGTGGTGGCAGAGCTGCGCAGCTCCGGCCTCGGCGACGTACGGATCGACGACGACGCCAAGTACCTGGCCAGCTGCCGCAACGCGGAACGACTGCGGCGCACGGTGCTCATCGCCTTCCACGACCTCGGCGAAGACCCGCTGCCCGGGCAGGCAACGGAGACGCCGGAGCCCAGCGGCCTCGCGCGGCGGGCGGGCGCAGGCTTCGACCTGGACGCCTCCATCGACTCGGCCTGGTCCACGTTCGCCGACCGCATGCGCGAGTCGATCGCCGGACTGGGCGAGCACCACTCGCTGATCGTCGGGCTGCCGACCGCGCTGGAGCCGGCGGACCTGCAGGGCACGGCCCCGTACGTGCAGGTGCTCGGCGACGGCGTCGCGCTGCACGCCGAGGTCTCGGGGAACCGCTACCTGGACGCGCGGCTGCGCCTGTCCGAGGCCCGGCAGAACGCGCTGGTGGCGCTGGGCTGGACCGCGCCGACGGAGCAGTCCGGCGACGAGTGGGACGAGGGCTCGTCGAACTTCGTGGTCGAGATGCCCGCCGAGGCCGGCGCCGCGCTGGCCGACCTGGTGGTGCGCACGGCGCGCGAGGTCTTCGACGTCCCCCACCCGTCGTTTCTCGATCTCCCCGGCCTGCCCAGGCCCAAGGCGCCGGCGGGCACGTCCGGCGGGGATCTGCGAACCAAGGTCGAAGGCGCCCTGGCCGGGCACTTCAACCAGCCCATCGTGCGCGACGAAGACGGGGACATTCCGATCCGCTCGGGCAGCGCGATGGTCTTCGTCCGTGTCGTGGCCGAGGTGCCCGTCGTCGAACTGTTCTCTCCCCTGCTCGTCGGGGCGTCCGGGGACGCCCTCGCGCTCGAGCGCATCAACCGCGCCAACAACCGCATCCGCTTCGCCAAGCTGACCTGGAGCGGCGGGCGGGTGATGGCGAACTACGAGCTGTGGTGCGAACCGTTCGTTCCCGAACTGCTCGTCTGGGCTGTCTCGCTGATGATGGGCATGGCCGACGAGATGGACGACCGCCTGCGTGCCGAGGTCGGCGGGCGCCGCTTCTTCGAAGACGCCGAGCCCCTCCCGATCGAGCCGTCGGCCGACGACGCCGGGCACCCGGCACTGCTGACCGTCGTCGAGTTGACGACCGACGGCGGCGAACTGACTCCCGCCGAGGTCGCGCGCATCTGCGGCCACGACCGGTCGCTGGTCCTCGAGCTGATCGCGGACTGCGAGAGCATGGCCGTGCAGTGGCGCGCGTCGGCCGAGGAAACCGACGACACCACCGAGCGCGAGGACGGCGCCGCCCAGGCCCGGACCTGGAAAGAAACCGCCACCCTGTTGCGGGCGGCGCTGCGCGAAATCGTTCTCGGCTAGGCACTCCTTTTCGCGACGCCGCGGCGGTTCTGCCCAGGTCGATGCGCGATGGCACGTTCGGACGATGGCCTCTGGCAGCTTTGGCCGGTCTTTGCCGAGTCATGGAACCGGCGTCGAGGCCCGCGTCGTCCTAGCCGCCGTGTACCGGACCGACAGCGGTCCGTTCTGGGCGGTGCCGTGTGTGCGGCGTCAACGGGGGCTTCGATGGTGGCATTTCGGGGCTCTTCCGACCTGCGGTGGGGGCGGCGGTGGCGGGTGAGCGACTCGCGGTAGCGGCCTGAGGCCGGGAGGAGACGAGGCCTCCCAGGATCGGTAGCGACCAAGCTGCCGTTCCGGAAGGCCTCG
>JBQTKD010000021.1:0-61992 GCA_052386455.1 Sporichthyaceae bacterium | reverse complement strand
GAAAACATCATGTGACGGTCCATCACCGAGGCTGGGACTGCCGAATAGCCGACGACGGCCTACCCGAACTGATACCGCCACCCTGGCTCGACTCGACGCAGACTCCACGCCGCAACGACTACTGGCGGCTGCAGCGCGACCTGCTCCACCCGCCCGATCTGCTCGAGTAGACCGCAGCGGTAACGGCGACCACGGCACGGCCGGCGCCGACCCCGAAGCTTCGGGGCTGCGACTAGCCGGCGAGGGTGTCCTGGCCCAGGTGCCCGGCGATCGCGAAGTGGAAGTAGAACCCGAGGTCGAGCTGCGGGCCCAGTTCCAGACGCATCGCGACCTGCTCGTGCGGGTGGCAGAAGACTCCGTTGGCGAGCAGGACCATCGCGCCGTACTCGCCGGCACCGGCGATCCAGCGGCCCTCGCCGTGCCGGACCATCAACTCGCCCAGATACGCGCCCAGCGCCATCACCATGGCGTGGCGCAGGCCCGAGGAAGGCGCGGTGGCGAGGAAGCGATCACAGACGGCGTCGAGCTTGCTCGCCTCGCGCGTGCCCCAGCCGAACTCCTCGCCCTGCTCGGCGTTGACCTCGCGAAACGCCTCGGCGAGGTCGGTCATGAGCGCAGCAGTCTCCGCGTCCGACGGCACGCTGGCCACGACGTTGCCCACGACTGCCTCCGATTCCATATGCGGATCCTCCGTCACTTGGACGCGCCAACGCGGCATTTGGCCCCGCGTTGGGCCATCCGATTCTGCGTCGGTCGAATGGCCGGCTAGCCCGCGAGCGCGTCCGGGTCACGCCCGGCGAGGGCGTAGCCGAAATAGCAGCCGAGATCGAACTGCGCGCCGAGCTCCAACCGGTTGGCCACCTCGTCGTGCGGGTGGCAGACCAGGCCGTTGCGGAGAACCACGACGGCCTTGCGATCCCCGCTGCCGTAGCGCCAGCGGCCGGCACCGTTGCGGACCAAGAGTTCGCCGAGGTACGCACCCATCGCCATGGCCATGCCGTGGCGGCCGCGGGCGGAGGGCACGGTTGCAAGGAAGCGGTCGCACATTGCGTCGAGCCTGCTCGCCTCGCCGGTTGCGTAGCCGAGCGTCTCGCCCTGCTCGGCCGCCGCACTGCGGAACGCCTCCGCCAGCTCGCGCATCACCTGCGCAGTCTCGATGTCCGACGGCGTCCGACCCTCGCGCCGACCCAAGAAGTTCACCACTGCCTCCGCTCCCCCGCGGGACCCGCAGATCCCCTGCGAGTTGGACGCAGCAGCGAGGCGTTTGGCCCCGCGTTCGACCGCTCGATCGGGCGGTCAGGTCCAGACGGCGCGATCGCCTTGCTCGGCGATCAGCTCGCCGAACGCGAGCTCGCCGTCCGCGCTCTTCGAGTACGGCAGCAGAATCCGCAGCGCCAACCCGTCGACGTGCTCCAGGTCCACCCGAACGGCGTCGGTGTCGGCTTCGTTCAGCCACACGTCCGCGGTGACGGCCGCGGCGCGGACATCGCCGTGCGCCGAAGCGAGCGCCTCGAAGCAGCGCGCGAGCACCATCTCGGAGTCCGGGTGCTCCTCGCCGCCCATGTCCGGGGCCACGAGCCGCACCTCCTCGTCCAGACCGAGCGCGACCGCGAACGGATAGAACTCCCCAACCGTGCTCAGCTGGTCTGCCGCCACCTCGAGCGCGACGTTGAGCAGGCCGTTGAGCTCTTCTTGCACCTCGTCGGAGGGCGCTTCGATCGGGGAGGTCATCGCGCGAGCGTAACCGCCGCCCGACGGTCAGAGATCGTGCACGCCGTCGGCCTCGTCGGCCAACGGCTGCAGCGACTCGATGGCCCTGTCCGCCCGGTCCGGGCAGAACGCGAGAACGAGGCCCATCGTGTAGACGGCGCGCTCGACCTACCCGGCCGAACGGCCGATCGCCGGCGGTCCGACCGGTTGGACGCGTCGGCGCCGGGCGACGACGTCGCATGGGGTATACCAAACTTGGCCGGGATCGTATACTCGTTGCATGAGCCCAAGCACGTCGACGACCGTGAAGCTGACGGTCGCCACCCGCGACAGGGTCAACGCACTGGGCGAGGCGACCGGCCAGACCGCCGAGCAGGTGGTGGCCACGGCTCTCGACGAGTACGAGCGCGCGCTGTTCTTCCAGGAGTACCGCGATGCGGTCCTCGCTCGATCCGCCGCCGAGAAGGGCGCCTACGACGCCGAATTCGCGGAGTGGGACCAGACCGTGCGCGACGGCCTAGGCGATGCCTGACCCTCTGCGGGGCGAGGTCTGGCTGGCCGACCTCGGCGATCCGATCGGGCACGAAGCGGGCAACGCCCGCCCGTGCGTGATCGTCTCCGACGACCGCGCGAACAGCTTCGGCCTGGCGATGATCTGTCCGATCACCCGTAGCCGCCTGGGCTACTCGACGCACGTCGAGGTAGAGCCGACGAGGACCAACCTCGACGTCACCAGCTACGTGCAGACCGAGCAGCTCCGCACGATTAGCACCCTGCGCCTCACCCACCGGGTCGGCACGATCGACGGCGTCGATCTCGCACGAGTGGAACGCTCGCTGCGCTTCCTGCTCCGCCTCTGACGCACCGCCAAGACCTCGGCTTGCCCGGCACCTACCCCCACCGAATAGGGCTCGTACGCGCTCGCGAGAAGGCCCCGGGAACGAAGCCGCGGTTGCAGAGCGCGGAAGCAACGCCGGAGGAGGCGTTGGGCGCCTTCGCCGCACCGCGCGCCGCTTCCCTGCTCGCAGGCCTGCGGTTCGATCCGCTGCCCGCCTGACGCATCGTCAGGCCTTGAGGTACGGGGTGGGCGCCGGCACCCGCCCGCAGCGGCAACCGGACCTTGACGCCACGCATACGTACTGCCATTGTGAGTACATGCAGATGAAGGAAGAGCGCCTTCAGGTGCGCATCGACGCGGCGTTGAAACGTCAACTCGAGGAGGCCGCCGAAGAGCTCGGCATGACCCTGTCGACCTTCGTTCTGCACGCCGCGCGCGGACGCGCCACGGAGATCTTCGCCGAGCGCGCCGTCGTTCGGCTGTCGCCCGATGCGGCGGCCGCGTTCGAGGAAGCGCTGAACCGCCCGGCACAGGTCAACGTCCGGCTGTGGGAGTCCTTGCAGCGCCCGAACACGATTCAGTGGGCGGATTGATGGACTTGCGCCGTCCGGACCTGCTGGATCTGGGCAAGCACAACCGCTCGACGTTCGACTGCGGCAACGCAGAGATGAACCAGTGGCTGGCGCAGTACTCCGGGCAGAACCGGCGAGGAAACACGGCCGCGACGTGGGTCATCGCCGACCTCGCCGACAACATCGCCTGCTTCGCGACGCTCGCCATGACCGCCATCGACAAGTCCGCAGCGCCCAAGAAACTCGGAAGGAACGCCCCCGCCTCGATCCCGGCCCTTCTCATTGGCCGGCTGGCGACCGATCGGAGCTACGCGGGGATGGGCGTCGGCAGCGCGATGGTCCACCACGTCCTGCTTACCGCGGTCGACATCAACCAACGCGTCGCGTGCCGCGCCGTCGTTGTACACGCTTTGGACCCAACGGCATTCGACTGGTGGCAGCGGTTCGGATTCCTACCATTCGGCGAGGACGACCTCGCCCTGTACCTGCTGACCGACGACATCCTGGCCACGTTTCACCGCTAGACGTTCTGACGTACCGTCAGGCGTTGAAGTACGACGACTTCCCGCGGTCCGCTGACCTGCGACTACCTGCGATTCAAGCCGTTGACCTGCACGTTTGCCGTTTGGCAGCGTCGGCTAGCGACGGCAATCGTTGGGCGTCTTGCGGACTGGCTGCGGACTGAGTGCGGACCGGGCGATCTTGCCCGGCGGCTACCACGCCCAAGACCGGCCAGCCTGCGGACGCCGACCTTGCTGTCGCCTTCGACGGGCACGCTGCCGACGCTCGGCATACGTCGGCCGTCGTTGCGAGAACGGCTCGCGCCCCGACCACGCGGCTCGCCGTGATCGGCCTGCACTTGGCAGCGCAGCGGTCGGGACCACCGCTCGCGTGCCCATCGACCGAACGGTGGATCGCGAAGATCAGCCGAATGGGGAACCGATTCGTCCGATTTGCCCTCTAAGGGTTCGTGTCGGGGATCTTGACCCCGCCGGAATCTTCGGAGGCTTGGATGCGTCGGTTGCGGACCACGGTGGGCGCGCTGGTGGCGGGTGTCGCAGTGGCGATCAGCCCGTTGGGAGTGGCTGAACCGGCCGACGCCGCCAAGGCCGGCGTAGTGGACGACGCGATTCGCGCGGCGCTGGCGTTGCCCGCCCGGATCGCGGCCCTGCCGGACAGCGCGACCCTGACCGCGCCGGTCGTGCTGCAGGGCACGCTCGCAGCGGCGGGCGTGCCGCTGGCGGGGGCCGACGTGCTGGTCTCGGCGTGGCCGGCCAACGAGACGGCGGGTGCGATGCCGAACCGCGACGCCTTCGTCACGATCCCGATGGCCCGGACCGTGACGGACGCGAACGGCCGCTACGCGTTGCGCGCTGCCCTGACCCCGGAGTTGGCCGCCCTGGTCGGCCGGGACGGGCTGGACGTGCAGTTGGACGTGGTTCACGCCGGACGAGAGCGCACGTACCTTTCGCAGGTTGTTCCGCACCCGGTCCTCGGGTGGCTGCGCACCAGCGTCTCGGACGTGACCGACCTGGCGAGCCTGGTCGCCGACGCTCCGCAGAACGCGCTCGACATTGTCTTCCGGCCGGGTACCGGTGCGAAGGTTCCGGTCCCCGCGTCGCGGGAGTGGCCGGAGGGTCCGGAAGGTCCGGGCAGCGACCTGGTCCGCGGGCGTGGCCGGGCGGTCCGCCCTGTGTGGAGCGCAAGGTGGCCACCAAGATGGTGTGGACGACGATCGCCTCCGCGGTCGCCCAGCGCAGATCGACCGCGCACGTCACCTACAGGCGCGGCGCGGAGACCGAGATGGACGCCAATATCAGCTACGACGGCCCGATCTGGTTCTCCGAGGGCGGCAAGCGGACCCGATCCTCGACATTCACCGCTCCCTTTGACCCACAGCGCGGTACTCGCAAGGCGCCTGCAAATCGGGAGTTCAAGGTCGTCATGGCCCACGCCGTGTTCGCCCACGAATGCGCGGGCAACAACCCCAACGAGTTCCGGATTCGCGGCTACCGCATCAGCCCGGTCGGCACGACCGGCGGCTTCGACGACTTCCCGTCCAGCTACCCGGTCCAACCATGCCCGCCGGGCGACGCGTACCGGACTCAGCAGGTAGGCCACGACTGGACTGCCACCCAGCAGGAGCGGGCGTTCACCTACGAACGCGGCTTCGGCTTCGGCTTCAAGGGCGCCTCGGTCGGCGGCGCGGCGACCAGCGGCTACAGCGATACCGTCGAGGTGAAGTTCACCTACGCCAAGCGCACGAACGGCCGCAAGAACTGGTGGTGCGGGCACACCGCCTACCCCACCGCCGGCGGCCAGCGTGTGCAGGCGTTCCAGCGATGACGACGAGGCAGACCACGGTGATCGAGCAAGACCCGACGACCCACAAGGTGGCACCGATCCGCTGGTGGGCGCGTCGCCGCTGGCAGGCACTGGCCGTCGCGCTAGGCGTGGTCGCCGCAACCGGTGCCGTCTACGCCGGCACGCGTGGCGAGGCTGAGGAACTCCCCCGATCCTCCCCCCGAACCACCTACGGCTTCAACGAGATGGCGCCGGGCGCGACATTCGCCATGGGCAACCTGCGTATCTCCGAGCCCGGCAAGACCGTGCAGATCGTCTCGGCCAAAGCACTGACCTCGGCGAACGTCGAGTACCTCGGCGCCTACACGGTCTGGCCTCGGGACTACTTCGGAATCACCACAGACGACACCTTCCCCTCGCCCGCTCAGAAGGTACGTCATCAACTCAACGAGCCGGTTCCTCCTTCGTGGCGTTCGAGGATCTTGTCCTCGATCTTCGGCCGAAGGTAGACGGTGAACTGGTCCAGGTCGTTGGTCAGGGCGACCTCGCGGACGTCGTCGTCGGAGTACATGTGCTCGGACTGCTGGTCGAAGAAGATCCGGTCGGCCTCGCCGAGGTTCGCACCGAACCGATCGTTCAGCGACGCGATGAGTTGCGAGAGCAACGACATGGGGACCTCGGGCTGCCCGCCCCGCCCTTCCCCGGTGTGCGAGGTCAGCGGGTCGGCGGGCTCGTCGCCGAGGGACAGGACCTGGTTGGCCGCGACGAGATCGGTGCGCAGGTGCGTCAGGACGACCGCGCCAGACAGATCGACGGTGCCTCCGCTGTCGTGCGTGGGCAGCTTCGCGAGCAGGAACTTGCCGTAGTAGAAGAGCTTTTCCAGCCCCGGGTCGGTGAACGGCACTACCTGCCCAAGGAACGAGTAGGCCCGCACGAACCCGTTGAGCGCATCGCGAAACTCGTCCTGATCCTGTTCGTCGCGGTTGCCGAACCGCTCGACGGCGGGGTCGATCGCGGCGTTCAACGCCGCGGAGGAACCCTTGTCTGCGCGAAGGATCGCCGCGACGCCGGCGTCGATCTCGGCCGCGTCGAGGATGCCCGTGGCGTGGATGCGGCCCGACAGGTTGTAGAGGACGTTCGGGTCGGTCGGGGTCGCCGTGGTCTGGGTGTAGTACGGCGCGAAAGCCTCGACGATCTCCTCGGCGCTGTTCGCGAAGTCCAGCACGAACGTGTCGGTCTTGCCGGGGTGGGTGCGGTTGAGCCGGGACAGCGTCTGCACCGCCTTGACCGAGGCGAGCTTCTTGTCCACGTACATCGTGTGCAGCAGCGGCTGGTCGAACCCGGTCTGGTACTTCTCCGCGACCACCAGCACCTGGAACTCGGTGCCCGCAAACTTCCCCGGGAGTTCCTTCTCGCCGAACCCGTTCAGCAGCGCCTCCCGGTACTCGACCCCGGGGTTGTCCGGGTCGGTGAGCGAGCCGGAGAACGCAACCAGGGCGCGCATCGCGTCCGGGCCGGTGTCGTAGCCCTTTTCCTTCAGGTACGCGCCGATGGCCTGGTGGTAGCGCACCGCGTGGATGCGCGACCGGGTGACGACCATGGCCTTCGCGTGCCCGCCGATGCGGGTGCGGGTGTGGGCGCGGAAGTGCTCGACGATCACCTCGGTCTTCTGCGCCAGGTTGCTCGGGTGCAGCGACACGAACCGCGCCAACTGCGAGGCCGCCTTGCCCTTCGGCAGCTCCGGGTCGACCTCGCCGCCGAGGTTGTTCGCCAACCGGTAGTACGTCGAGTAGGTCGTGTAGTTCGCGAGGACGTCGTGGATGTAGCCCTCCTCGATCGCCCGGCGCATCGAGTACAGGTGGAACGGCCGCCGCACCTCCGCCCCGTCCGCACCGATTCCTGCCTCGCCGAACAGTTCCAGGGTCTTGGCCTTCGGGGTCGCGGTGAACGCGAAGAACGTCAGGTTCGACTGCCGCCCCCGCGCCGCGACCGAGGCGGCCAGCAGGTCGTCCAGGCCCGGCTCGACGGCCTCGCCGTCCGGGTCGTCGGCCTGCGCGGACGCGAGCGCCTCGGCGTAGACGTGCTCGCCCAGCACGGCTTTGAGGTCCTTGGCCGCCTCCCCCGACTGGGAAGAGTGCGCCTCGTCCACGATCACGGCGAACCGCGTCCCGGCCAGTTCGGTCGCGGCCTGCGCGACCACGCTGAACTTCTGCAGCGTCGTGATGACGATCCGCGCGGCCTTCGACTCCAACGCGGCCCGCAGGTCCTTGCTGGTCATGTTCTCGTCGATCGCAGCGATCGCGCCGGGAGTGTGCGAGAACCCGGTAACGGTGTCGCGGAGCTGCTTGTCGAGGTTCCGGCGGTCGGTGATGATCACCGTCTTGTCGAACACGGGCTCGTCCGGACCCAGTCCCGCAGCGCGTGCGGACTCCAAAAGCAGAGACAGGTCGTGCGGGGTATGCAGCCGCGACAGGCCGTGCGCGAGCCAGGCGATGGTGTTCGACTTGCCCGACCCGGCGGAGTGCTGGATCAGCTTCGCCGTCCCCGGCCCCTCCACCCGCGCCGTGTCCAGGAGCCGGCGCACGGCGTGCCACTGGTGGTAGCGCGGGAACAGGGTGCGGCGGGTGACGACCTTCTTGCCCGTGGCCGGGTCCGGCGCCTCGTCCCTGTGGACGTGCACGAACGCGGCGAGCAGGTCCAGCCAGGTGTCCCGCGCCCACACGACCTGCCACAGGTAGGCCGACGCGTGCCCGGCCGGATTGTTCGGATTGCCCTTTCCGCCTTCGTTGCCCGGCCCGCCGGAGCCCTGATTGAACGGCAGGAAAACCGTCTTCTCGCCCGCGAGTTTCGTGGTCATCTCGACGTGGTTGGAGTCCACGGCGAAGTGCACCAGCGTGCGGTTGGCGAAGACCAGATCGGCCGGGTTGCGGTCGGCGCGGTACTGGTGCACGGCGTCCGCGACGTCCTGCCCCGCAGTCTGCGTTTTCAACTCCGCCGTCGCGACCGGGATGCCGTTGACGAACAGCGTCAGGTCCACCGCGTCCTGGGGCTTCGACTCCGAGTGGTGCACCTGCCGAGTCACCGTGCACCGGTTGCCCTCGTACAGATCGCGGATCTCCGGCGTCAGTTCGTGCGCCGGGGCCGGGAACAGCAGGTGGAACTTCACGCCGAGATCCGTTACCCCGTTGCGCAGCACGTCGACCGTGCCCCGCGCCGTCAACTCGTCCGCCAGGCGCTTCGCGAACTTCTTCTGCGCCGTCTCCTGCGACCCGTGCAGGCCGACGAGCTTCTCCCACGCCTCGATCTGCGTCGCCCCGAGGAAGGCGAACAGGTCGCTGGTATCCAGCCCCAGGTCCCGACGGTAGGAGTCGGCCGCACCCTCCGACCACCCGCCCTGAGGGGACGTCAGATGCGCCACCACCTCGGCCTCGAACGCGCCCTCCAGGTGTGCTTTCACCCCGCCACACCCTGCAGCGCCGCATCGGCCGCGCGATTGCCCGCCGTGCTCACGTCGAACTCACGAGTCAAGCAAGCCGTGATAAGCGCTCGCTTACGTTCGCCCATGAGAGTCGCCCAGCCAGCTATCCCGTCCTGCAGGGGCCGAGCGGACCGGATCGCCGATCCGATCTCCTTCTGCTCGACTACGTCTACAACAGGGATCGGAGTAGACGAGAACTTCTCCCAGTTTCGGAAGTCGACCGCACGCTCCCGTGCACTACCGCCGTACTGGCTCAGGTAGCCGCTCAGGGCGAGAATTCGAAGCATGCGACCGTAGAAGTCGCTGTCACCGCCGTCCGTCGGAACACAAACGTGGTTCGCCGGGCTGCAGACGCCGTCGCTCTCCGACGTCCCAACAGCGCCAGCGAAACCGTCCAACCCGTGGATTACCACGTCACCAACATTGACGCCTTGAACCGCAGCGCCATCGGTCCACGCATCGGTGAAGCCCTCGGATCGCCTCCGGTCACGTGCGATTACCTGACCGTCGCGGAAGGCAGTGACCATCGTCTCGCCGCCAAGTGGGCGCTTACTCTGCTTCTCGAGCAGTTGGCGGAGCGGACGGATCGGCGCTCCCTTCCCACCTTCGAGAGCCGCCGCGATGTAGCCGCCGATCCGGGATGCGACCCTCATGCTAAAGAGTTCGAGCTGTCCTTTGCGGACAGCTACTGAACCATCCATCCTCCCCACCTGATCGTCGAGGAAGTCGGCGATTCGCCGCTGCTCGGTCATTGGGGGCACCAAGGCACTCACGCCCTGGATCGCCTCGTAGGTCAGTCCGTATCGGGTTACGCCAGTGGCCCGCGCGCCTAACTGATTTCTGATCAGATCGCTGCGCATCAGCCAGCCAAGGTACGAACCATCGACACGTTCAGATCTGGGGCGGACGACAGCAAGGTGGTACCCGCAGACCAGTCCTGGGATGTCCTGCGCGACGTAGGCTGGAACGCCTATGTCGTCAGGCGTTTCCGAGTCCTTGGTGATGATCACGTCACCCTTGCGGAGACTGAACTTCGCGATTTGCTCGATTGTCGCCGTAGCCTCCATGAACGGCAGATCGCCGGTTATCTGGGCGTTGTAGTAGACGTCGGTGTAGTTGCAGAGCCTGACAGGTCGTTCGCCCTCGACAGACTTCTTGTCCACATTGCTGACCATCACCTGCGCGATGACCCGGAGGGGGATCGGTCTCACCGGACCAACCCGCTCAGCAACTCTCGGATGCGTTCCTCCGTCGCTAGCAACTCCGCATCGATCTCGGCGAGGGGGCGGGGTGGTACGTACTCGTAGAAGTGGCGGGTGAAGGGGATCTCGAAGCCGACCTTGGTTTTGGTGTGGTCGATCCAGGCGTCCGGTGCGTAGGGGTGGATCTCGGCGGCCAGGTGCGCTTCCGCGGACTCGCGCAGCGCCTTGGTGCGCTCGTCCTCGCCGAGGGACAGCCACCCGGCGGGCAGGGGCACGTTTTCGGCGTCGCGCAGATCCGGGTCGGGCAGGGGGTTGCCGTGGCGGTCGGCGATGACGGGGGCGTCGTCGCTGGCCACGGCCGCGGCGGCGGTGATCGCCTTGGCCACCGCTGCGGGCGGGTCGGTCACGCATGCGCCGAGGGCCATGGCGAGGGTCTTCGCGAACGCCTTCTCCGTCGCCGCGGGCTCCAGATCCGCGAGCTTGCGCAGGTTCTCTCGCAGCGCGGCCTGATCGGCCTCGACCGCGTGCACGTAGGCGGTGGGATCGGCGTGGTTTTTGGGCGGGGTGGCCCAGGCCGTCCACGCCTTGGTGTGCACCAGGTCCTCGACGGCTTCGGCGGTCAGGTGCCAGACCCGCCGTAGCGGGCGTTCTACCGTGATGCGCTGGAAGCCGAACGCCTCGCGGTCGAACACCTTGACGCGCTTGTCGCTCTCGGCGGCGGCGATCTCGATGGCGTCGTGGTAGAGCCGGGTGACCTCGGCGATGGCGTCGTCCGGGACGAACTTGCGCTTGTCCCCCAGCGATTTGCGCATCTTCGCGAAGGACTCGCGGGCGTCGATCAGCGCGATCTTGCCGCGCCGGTGCGCGGGCTTACGGTTCGTCAGAACCCAGAAGTAGGTGGAGATTCCGGTGTTGTAGAACAACTGGTCCGGCAGCGCGACGATGCCCTCGAGCCAGTCGTTCTCGATGATCCAGCGCCGGATCTCCGACTCCCCGCCCCCGGCGGCCCCGGCGAACAGCGGGCTGCCGGAGAAGACGATGGCCAACCGACCGCCGCCGGAGCCGCCGGTGTCGGACGGAGCGGCCACCGGCTTCATCTTCGAGATCATGTGTTGCAGGAACAGCAGCGATCCGTCGCTGACCCGCGGGGTGCCCGCGCCGTAGCGGCCGTTCATGCCCCGCTCGTCGCGTTCGGCGTTGATGGCGTCGGCGTACTTCTTCCAGTCCACCCCGAACGGCGGGTTCGCCAACTGGTAGTCCGCGCGCAGAGTGCGGTGCCCGTCCTCCTCGCCGAGGCTGTTGCCGAGCGCGATGTGGTTCGGGTTCTGACCCTTGATCATCAGGTCGGACCGGCACACCGCCCACGTCTCCGGGTTCAACTCCTGCCCGTAGACCTCCAGCACCGCGCTCGGGTTCAGCTCCCGCAGGTAGTCCTGAGCCACCGTCAGCATGCCGCCCGTACCGCACGCCGGGTCGTAGAGGGTGCGCACCGGGCGGGTGCCGCGCAGCGCTGCGTCGTCTTCGACGAACAGGATGTTCACCATGAGCTTGATGACCTCGCGCGGGGTGAAGTGCTCACCGGCCGTCTCGTTGCTCATTTCGGAGAAGCGCCGCAGCAGTTCCTCGAAGATGTAGCCCATCGTCTCGTTGGGCACCGCCGCCTCGGACAGGTCGAGATCGGCGAAGCGCGCCAGCACCTGGTAGAGCAGTCCGGCCTTGTCCAACTGCGCGATCCGGCTGTCGAAGCCATACGCGTCGAGGACCTCGCGTGCGTTCGGGGAGAACGCCGCCAGGTACGTGCGCAGGTTCTTCGCCGCGGTGCCGGGGTCGTTCAGGATCTTGGTGAGGTCCAGCGGGCTGACGTTGTAGAACGAGTGCTTCGCGGCCTTGGCCAGCAGCGCTCCGGCCGCCGGGTTGTCCCCGAGCGTGCTTGCCGCCTCCCGCACGGCGGCCTTCGTCGGTTCCAGCGCGCACTCCAGGCGGCGCAACACGACCAGGGGCAGGATCACCTGCCCGTACTCGTGGGCCTTGAAGTCCCCGCGCAACAGGTCTGCCACGCCCCAGACGAAGCCGACCTTGTCGCTCCATCCGACCGGCTGGGTCATTCGCCGCCACTCCCGCTTGACCGTCGCGCAGGGCGCCTGGCCGCCCCGCCCGGTCAACCTACCGGCCGGCGCCGAGAGCGAGCCGGTGCAGGTTCGGCGGCGGGCCGCCTACTGGGCGATGGGCGCGACTACTTCCTCGCTCCAGACCGCAGGGACCTCGAATCCCTCGTTGGCCGAGGCCATCCAGGCCACGACCATCGCCATCGTCGTTGTCCCCCGCGTGCGGAGATCCTCCGGCCGAACGTCCGATGGCGCCCCGTTCTCGACCAGGACGGGGAAGAAGTGCATCCGCGGTTCGTCGCCGGGAAAGAACACGGCGGCGACAACGGGTCCACGACCGTCCGCTGCTTCCCAGAACTCGCTCACGGGATCGTCGGCCAGCGCAACCAGGACAGGGCGCTTCGGGCCCGCGAGCCCGGCGAGCCGGGCGCGGACGCCTGGCATGGACAGCGAAATTCCAAAGAACCGGTCCGCGGCGTCTCGTGCGGGATCTCCGGAGGGCGGAGCCGAAACGGCGTCCGGCGGGCGACGCAGCCGCGCCTGCACCACCTCTCGAGGCTCGTCGTCCTCGTAGAAGTCGCCCGAAAAGGTCCGGTCGGCGGACATGGATTCAGTATGCACTCGCGAGGTTCCACTCGTCTTCAAGCCCCGACCGGCACGGGTACATGACCACCTCCACGGGGCGCTCCCCGATCCGAACCGGCACGGAGGGGCACCCACAGGCCAAGCGTGCCCGGCGGGACCGACAGTTTCTGCAGGCCATCCCGCGGCAACGCAACGCGCCGGCGGCGCGAGGTGGCGAAACGGTGACCGACTCGATATGCCTAGCATCCCTTTCCTGTACGCCTAAGCGGCGTACGATGAGTGGGTGACTGCCACCAAGCCCGACCGGATCGCCGCTCGCCTCACGGCGGAGCAGGGCGAGATCATCCGGCGCGCGGCAGAGGTAGAGGGCTCCACCATCACAGAGTTCGCGGTCTCGGCCGCCGTGGCCCGTGCCCGCGAGGTGCTGGCCGACCAGAGGCTCTTCGTCCTCGACGACGTCGCCTGGACGGAGTTCGCCGCGGCCCTCGACGCCCCCGTCCGGCCCCGGCCGCGCCTGGCAAGGCTTCTCGCCACACCGGCAGTCTTCGAGGAGTGAGCGGGTACTCCGGGGCCCGGCCGCTACGGGCCGACGATTCCACCACGGAGTTCTCCTGCGGCACACCGTCGCTGGACGACTACCTCCACCGGCGCGCATTCGCCAACCAGGCCGCGGACCTGGCGCGCTGCTACGTGACGCTGCACCGGGATCGAGTCGTCGGCTTCTACGCCCTCGCGACCGGCGCCGTCCTACGGCAGGACATCCCGAGCAGGCTCCGCAAGAACACCCCACCCGCGGTCCCCGTGCTCGTGATCGGCCGTCTTGCCGTCGACCTGGAACATCGCGGCCGAGGCCTGGGCGGCGGACTGGTCCGCGACGCCGTGATCCGCTGCGTCGCGGCCGCAGACATCGCCGGGATCAAGGCCGTCATCGTTCACACGCAGAACGAGACCGCCGCCGCGTTCTGGCGTCACTACGACTTCGATCCCATGCCGGGAAACGACGCGCACCTGATGCTGCCGATCGCCGATGCACGCGCAGCGATGCGAAAATCCTGACCTCGAGCCACTCCGCGGTGCAAGGCGACGGCTACACAACAGCGAGGCGACGCGAGTTGTGCCGCCAAGGCGATCTGGCACCCCAGCAGTTGCTTCCCTGCTGCCAGAGCACGACGAGGTCGTCGCCCTCGGCGTGTAGGACGAGTAGTCGGCCAGCGCGATGCCCTTGACGATGCGCGTCCCCCAGAACGGCGGGACCGGCACCTTGTTGTCCGCGGCCACGTCGGAGCGGGCGGGCATCTGGTCCAGCGGCGTGAGCTCGAGCTTCGCTTCCCCTGCCCCGCCGCACATCGGCCGACCGGTTCGCGTCGCCTCCCCCGTTCGTCCGAGTCAGGGCAGGAGCTCGAAGGCTCCGCCCTGTAGCGGCGTCACCGCACGAAAGTGGCGGTGGTCGAAGGTGCAGATGCGCAGGGTGTCGTGACGGTGGGCCAGCACGATGGTTGCCGCGTCGGCCAGGCCGAGGTCGAGGTCGGCGTACTGCTTCTCCAACGACAGGGCCGTTGCGTGCTCTGCTGCGTCCAACGAGTCGACCCGGAACCTTTCGGCCGCGAGGTCCGCAATGAAGGCCAGTCGGGCAGACCTGCCGATGCGACGACCCAACAGGTAGTCGACCTCCGCAGTCACCGGTGCGGCGATGACAAGCCTGCCCGTCTCGGCGGCGATGACCGCCGCAACCAACTCGCATCGTTCGTCGCGAGCGTCGGCCAGCGCCACCAGCGGTGCCGCGTCGAGAATCAGGGTCACTCCCCGAAGCCCTCCATGAGCTCGTCCATGTCGAGATCGGCAATCGATCGCCCGTCCCCGCTGCTCCCGGCCCGGTAGAGCGCGAAGTCTCGGATATCCCGCTTCGGCGATTCGTAGGTGCGGATCGCCTGTCGAATGATCTCCGCCTGGGACTTGCCTTCCATCTCGGCAAGCAGGGCCACTCGGGCCAGGTCTGCGTCCTCGAGGTAGACGCTTGTCTTACGTCGCATCCACATAGGGTACGACGTAGGGCATCGAGGCGCTACGCGTTGAAGTACTTCGCCTCGGGGTGGTGGACGACGAGGGCGTCGGTGGACTGCTCCGGGTGCAGCTGCAGCTCCTCCGAGAGCTCGACGCCGATGCGGGACGGCTCGAGGAGTTCGACCATCTTGATGCGGTCCTCGAGGTCCGGGCAGGCGGGGTAGCCGAAGGAGTAGCGAGAACCCCGGTAGCCCTGGCGGAGCATCGCGTCGAGGTCGCCGTCCTCGTCGCCGAAGGACAGCTCCTCGCGGATGCGGGCGTGCCACATTTCCGCGAGGGCTTCGGTCAGTTGCACCGAAAGGCCGTGGAGTTCGACGTAGTCCCGGTAGGAGTTCGCGGCGAACAGCGCGGCGGCGGCCTCCGAGATCCGGTTGCCCATGGTGACCAGATGGAAGGCCAGCACGTCGGTCTCGCCGGAGGACTTCGGACGGAAGAAGTCCGACAGGCACAGGTGCCGGTCCCGGCGCTGGCGCGGGAAGGTGAAGCGCAGGCGCTCCTGGCCTTCTGACGGCCCCTCGTGCCACAGCACGACGAGGTCGTCGCCCTCGGAGTAGCAGGGGAAGTACCCGTAGACGACCGCCGCCTCGAGCATCTTGTCCGCGAGGATCCGGTCCAGCCACATACGCAGGCGCGGGCGGCCCTCGGTCTCGATGAGCTCGGCGTAGTCGGGCCCGTCCCCGCCACGAGTGGTCTTCAGACCCCACTGGCCGAGGAACAGCGCACGCTCGTCGATATAGGACGAGTAGTCGGCGAGCGGGATCCCCTTGACGATGCGCGTCCCCCAGAACGGCGGGGTAGGCACCTTGTTGTCCGACGCCACGTCGGAACGAGCGGGCATCTGGTCCAGCGGCGTCAGCTCGAGCTTCGCCCCGCCGGAGACTCGGCGCTTGCGCAGGGGCGGCAGCTCGGCGCCGGGCACGCCGCGCTTCACGGCCATGAACGCGTCCATGAGCCGCAGCCCCTCGAACGCGTCGCGGGCGTAGCGGACCTGCCCGTCGAACTTCTCCTGAAGGTCCTCTTCGACGAAGGCCCGAGTCAGCGCGGCACCGCCGAGCAGGATCGGCCACTTCTCGGCGAGCTTGCGCATGCCGAGTTCCTCGAGGTTCTCCTTCATGATGACCGTCGACTTCACGAGCAGGCCGGACATGCCGACCACGTCGACGTTGTGCTCCTCGGCAGCCTCGACGATCGCGGCGATCGGCTGCTTGATGCCGATGTTGACGACCCGGTAGCCGTTGTTGCTCAGGATGATGTCGACGAGGTTCTTGCCGATGTCGTGAACGTCGCCCTTGACGGTGGCCAGCACGATCGAGCCCTTGCCGGACTCCTCGCCCTCGACCTTTTCCATGTGGGGTTCGAGATAGGCCACGGCGGTCTTCATGACCTCGGCGGACTGCAGCACGAACGGCAGCTGCATCTGCCCGGAGCCGAACAGTTCGCCGACGGTCTTCATGCCCGACAGCAACGTCTCGTTGATGATCTCCAGCGCGGGCCGCTCGGCGAGGGCGAGATCGAGGTCTGGCTCGAGCCCCTTGCGGGCGCCGTCGACGACGCGCTTCTCCAACCGCTCGAACAGCGGCAGGGACAGCAGTTCTTCGGCCTTGGCGGCGGCCATGGACCCTGCGTCGACGCCCTCGAACAGTTCGAGAAACCTCTGCAGCGGGTCGTAGGCCGGGGTGTCGTCGGTGGCCGGACGGCGGCGGTCGTAGATGAGGTCCAGGGCGACGTCGCGCCGGTCGGCGGGGATGCGCGCGATCGGCAGGATCTTCGACGCGTGCGCGATCGCCGAGTCCAGCCCGGCCTTCTGCGCCTCGTGGAGGTACACCGAGTTCAGCACGATGCGCGCGGCCGGGTTCAGACCGAAGGAGATGTTGGACAGACCGAGCGTCGTCTGGACGGTCGGGTACCGCTCCTTGAGCAGCCGGATGCCCTCGAGGGTTTCGATGCCGTCCTTGCGGGACTCCTCGAGCCCGGCGCCGATGGTGAAGGCCAGGCAGTCGACGAAGATGTCCTCGACGCGCATGCCCCACTTCGACACGAGCTCGTCGATGGTCCGCGAGGCGATCTCGACCTTGCGCTGCGCGGTACGGGCCTGGCCCTGCTCGTCGATGCACATGACCACGACGCCGGCGCCGTGCTCCTGCACCAGCGGCATGATCTTGGAGTACCGGGACTCCGGACCGTCGCCGTCCTCGAAGTTGACCGAGTTGACGATCACCCGGCCGCCGAGACACTCGAGGCCGGCTTCCAGGACCGCCGGTTCGGTGGAGTCGAGCATGATCGGCAGCGTCGAAGCGGTGGCCAGGCGCCCGGCGAGCGCCTTCATGTCCTCCACGCCGTCCCGGCCGACGTAGTCCACGCACAGGTCGAGCAGGTGCGCGCCGTCGCGGGTCTGGGCACGGGCGATGTCCAGGCAGTCGTCCCAACGCCCCTCGAGCATCGCCTCGCGGAACGCCTTGGAGCCGTTCGCGTTGGTCCGCTCGCCGATCGCCAGATACGACGCGTCCTGCTTGAACGGCACGTGGGTGTAGATCGAGGAGACGCCCGCCTCCGGGCGCACCGTGCGCACGCCCTTCTCCGTCTCGCGGACCGTGGCGACGAGGGCCCCGAGGTGTTCGGGAGTGGTGCCGCAGCAGCCGCCGACGAGCGAGAGCCCGTACTCGCGGATGAAGGTGCCCTGTGCCTGCGCGAAGTCCGCCGGGCCGAGCGGGTAGTGCGCGCCGTTGGGGCCCAGGACGGGCAGGCCGGCGTTCGGCATGCAGCTCACGCCGATGCGCGCGTGCTTGGCGAGGTAGCGCAGGTGCTCGCTCATCTCGGCCGGGCCGGTCGCGCAGTTCAGGCCGATGAGCTCGATGCCGAGGGTCTCCAGCGCGGTCAGCGCCGCGCCGATCTCGGAGCCGACCAGCATCGTGCCGGTGGTCTCGACGGTGACCTGGGCGATGATCGGGATGTCGACGCCGAGGGCCTTCAAGGCCCGCTTTGCGCCGAGGATCGACGCCTTGGTCTGCAGCAGGTCCTGGCTGGTCTCCACCAGGATCGCGTCGACGCCACCGGCGACCATGCCCTCGGTCTGCGTCTGGTACGCGTCGCGCAGCAGCGCGTAGGGAGCGTGACCGAGCGTCGGCAGCTTGGTGCCGGGACCGACGGAACCGAGCACCCAGCGCTGCTGGCCGGCTAGGTGCGTCCAGTGGTCCGCGGACTCCCGGGCGATCCGGGCACCGGCCTCGGCCAGTTCGTGGATCCGGTCCGGGATGTCGTATTCGCCCAAGTTCGCCCAGTTCGCCCCGAACGTGTTGGTTTCGACCGCGTCGCAGCCGACGGCGAAGTACTCGTCGTGGACGGCCCGGACGACCTCGGGGCGGGTCACGTTGAGGATCTCGTTGCAGCCCTCATAGCCCTGGAAGTCGTCGAGACTCAGGTCGTGGGCCTGCAACATGGTGCCCATGGCGCCGTCGGCGACCACGACACGCTCGGAAAGCGCCTGACGGAGGGCTTGCGGAGATGCGTTCATCGAGGTCATAGCCTATCCGCGAGGCCCGGTAGATACCGTTGGAGCCGTGCCGTTCGGGTGCTTCGCACGGGCCAGTAGAGGGAGGTGCGCGTCACGGTGATCGAGTTCGACGACATCGGCCCGTTGAACGACCCGATCCTGCTGGCGTCCTTCGAGGGCTGGAACGACGCCGCGGAATCCGCCTCCGGCGCGCTGGCGCATCTGTCGATGGTCTGGGACGCGACGCTCGTCGGCGAGCTGGACCCCGACGAGTACTACGACTTCCAGGTCAACCGCCCGGCCATCGCCGCGGACGCGGAGAATCGCCCCGGCTCGCGCATCACCTGGCCGACCACCCGCTTCTACCTCGCGCGCCTGCCCCACCGCGACGTCGTCCTGATGCGCGGCGTGGAGCCGAACATGCGGTGGCGCGGCTTCTGCCAGGAACTGCTCGAGGGCTGCCGCGAGCTCAAGGTGGCCACGGTCGTGACCCTGGCCGCGCTGCTCGGCGACGCTCCGCACACCCGCCCGGTGCCGGTGCGCGGCACGTCCAGCAACCCGGACCTGCGGACGCGGTACGCCATGGAGCCGTCGAGCTACGCGGGCCCCACGGGCATCGTCGGCGTCTTCCAGGACGCGTGCACCCAGGCCGGCCTGCCCGCAGCGTCGTTCTGGGCCGCGGTCCCCTACTACGTGGCGCAGCCCCCGTGCCCCAAGGCCACGCTCGCGCTGCTGCGCAGCGTGGAGGACATTCTCGACGTCACCATCCCGCTCGGCGACCTCCCCGAGGACGCCCGGGCGTGGCAGGAGGGCGTGGACGAACTCGCGAACGAGGACACCGAGGTCGCCGAGTACGTCCGGACGCTGGAGGAGGCCAAGGACACCGCGGACCTCCCCGAGGCCAGCGGCGAGGCCATCGCCAAGGAGTTCGAGCGGTACCTGCGCAGACGCGACGAAGGCCCCGGCGGGGGTCCCACCGGGGCCTAGCGTTCGCTGCTTTTCGCGGGAGTGCCTACTCGGCGACGAGCTCCGAGGTCACCACGAGGCGGTCGGGGTAGTTCCCCTTCGCGTCGGCCTTGCCGGCCGGCGCGATGAACGCCATCTCCGTGGCACCGGCCGCACCGGTGTAGACGCTGTCCGGCAGCTCCGCGGCCTCGTACGTCGTGACGTCGGTGATCGCGAACGTCATGGCCTTGCCATCCGTGGTGGTCACGACGATCTCGTCGCCGATCTCGGCCTTCTTCAGCCCCGCGAACACGTCCTTGCCGAGCACGACGGCCCGGCCGACCTCGCCGGGCTCCGGGCCCGCTTCGAGCCAGCCGAGCTTGCCCTTGGCCGGGGACGCGAGCGCCCCGGACGTGCCGTCGCCCGCGATCGGGTCGACCTGGGCGTCGATCTTCAGCGACGCGATCTCGATCCGCGTCGGATCGCCGATGCCGGCGACCGGCTCCACGACCGGAGCCTCCGTCGTGGGCTCGCCGTCCCACGGCCAGCCGTTGATTCCGCCGACGAACAGCAGCGGAACGGCCGCAGCAGCAGCCAGACCGAACTGGATCGTCCGCCAGCGACCGTTGGTGGAGCCCCCCGACTCCTCCACGGCCTGCTCGCGGTCGAGCACGCGTGCCGAGCCCCCACTCTCCACGGCGTTCCACCCCTTCACCAGGCACCCCCGACTAGTTGACGACGACCGGCAGCACCGGCCGCCCCGGCCGCCCCCGCGACCGCCACCCCACCGAGCACGATCAGCGCCACTGCTGCCGCACCCACTCCAGCCTTGCCCGCCGCCGTTTCCGGCAGCACCGAGGACAGGCTGCGGACCACGTCCACAGCCGTCCCGGCCCCTCCCCCATCTAGAAACCCGCGATCCGGCCCCCCAGCCGGCTCGACGGTTCCCGCGTTGCGCGGCATGGTCCAGGTGGACCCGTCCGGCGACATCTCCGGTCCCGCGACCGGCTTCTTGACGCTCTCCGCCAAGACGCCGGCCTTGGCCGGTGCCGGCTTCGCGGGAGCGACGGGCTTCGCGACGGCTGCGGGCTCCTCGTCCGAACCGAGGCCAAGACCGTCCACCAGGCCACCGAGCAGCCCACCGAGCAGGGGCAGCTTCTCGACGGTGCCGTCCAGGCCACCGTCGGCGCTCGCCGACCGAGCCGCAGCCCCCTGCTGCGACCCGGCCAGCGCGGCCGTCACCCCACCCAACAGTTGCTGCTCGCCCTCCGGGGTCTTGGTCAACGTGTCGGTGACCCCACTCACCAGCGCGTTCAACCCCAGAAGGTCGTTCTTGGGCGCCTGCGTCTCGGAGGCGGCAGCCGTTGCCGCGCCGGCGGCCGAGGCCACCACGAGAAGAACGCCGACCGTGGCAACCCGTCGCATCCAGGTCTTCTGACCAGTCATGAGAGGCGCTCTCCAGTCGGTTCTCGAGGTGTTCAGCAGGACAGTGAGAACAATGCCGGCTGGAACTCGCTGGAACAGGGCCTCAAGTGAAGTCGCCGGCGCGACGAAGAACCATCGAAGAGTAAAGAAAACGATCACTGCGGCCGCCAATTGCGCGGCCGCACGCGGACAATTCCGGGACGCCCACGGCGTATTCCGACGGACCCCCGCAACCGGGGCCATTCGGACAGTGACTGTCCATCAGAAGCCTTTGAGCTGCGGTTTCTATCTCCTGTGCGCCGCGCAGTCCCGGCATTCTCGCCCGGTTTCCAGCGCCGCCCGAATTCGCCGGATCATCCGATGGGGCGGCCTTTTCACAAAAACTGAAACCTCTTGCGACTCTAAAGTCCGCAGGGGTGGGCGCCGAAACACTGTCCGAACGGATGATGCCGGCCATCGTCCGTTCGCCGGCTCGAAATGGGCCGCCGAACCGATGGCGCCGAAAGCCGCTGGCGTCCGAACAACCGTGGTACCGGCGTCACCCTCTTTCGGACGCCACGCCGGTCCGGGCGCCACCGCTAGAGGGCCACTCCGAGCAGGGCGTCGGTCATGCGAGAGACGACCCCCGGTGCACTTGCATCGGCGCCCGCGCCACTCGAGGCAAGGGCCGCCCACTCGTCGATCGCGGCCAGCGCGGCCGGTGCGTCGAGGTCGTTCGCGAGCGCGGCACGGACGGCGGCGAGAACGTCCTCGGTCGGCGGGCCGTCGGGGCGCGAGACTGCCGCGCGCCAGCTGCGCAGCCGAGCCGAGGCGTTCGCGAGGTCTTCGGGCGTCCACTCCCAGTCGCTCGCATAGTGGTGCGCGAGCAGGGCCAGGCGAATCGCACCGGGGTCCGCGCCCTCGCAGCGCAGCTTCGACACGAAGACGAGGTTGCCCAGGGACTTCGACATCTTCTGGCCCTCGTAGGCCACCATCCCGGCGTGCACGAAGGTCCGCACGAACGGGACCCGGCCGGTGCGGGCGTGCGCGTGGGAGGCGCCCATCTCGTGGTGCGGGAAGGCGAGGTCGCTGCCGCCGCCCATCACGTCGACCTGCTCGCCGAGGTACTTCAGGGCGATCGCCGTGCACTCCACGTGCCAGCCCGGCCGGCCCGGACCCGCCGGAGAGTCCCAGTGCGGTTCGCCGGGGCGCTGCGCACGCCACAGCAGCGCGTCGAGCGGGTCCTTCTTGCCGAGCCGGTCCGGGTCTCCCCCGCGCTGCCCGAACAGTTCGAGCATCCGCTCGGGGGACAGGCGGGCCACTTCGCCGAAGTGCGGATCGACGTCGATCGGGAAGTACAGGTCCCCGTCCACGTCGTAGGCGGCGCCGTTGGCGCGCAGCGCCTCGATGAACTCGCCGATCAGCGGGACGGCCTCGACGGCGCCGACGTAGTGCGCCGGGGCGAGCACCCGCAGCGCGATCATGTCCTCGCGGAACAGCTCGGTCTGCGATTCGGCGAGCTCGCGCCAGTCCACGCCGGTCGCGTTCGCGCGCTCGAGCAGCGGGTCGTCGACGTCGGTGACGTTCTGCGCGTAGTCGACCGCGACGCCGCAGTCCCGCACGGCGCGGTTGACCAGGTCGAACGTGACGTAGGTGTTCGCGTGGCCCAGGTGCGTCGCGTCGTACGGGGTGATGCCGCAGACGTAGAGCGACATGCGCTCGCCGTGCGCGGCAGGCGTCAGTTCTCCGGTGCTGGTGTCGCGCACCAGGATCTGCGATCCCACGCCGGGCAGGCGGGGAACGTCCGGTGGCGGCCAGGCGAGCATGAGTCCAACCCTATGTTCAGCAGGGATTAGAAGGGCGGCCAGGGCAGTGCGGGATAACCGTCGTCGCGCGGCTTGGGGTGCCGACCCGTGCGCAGCAGCCTGTTGATGCGGCCCTGGGTCTTGGCGACCTCGCGCGGCTCCAACAGCTCGGCCAGCACGGGTCCCACACGCGAGTCGAAGTCGGCGCCGAGCCGTTCGAGCACCTCGAGGGCCTCGGTGGTGAGGGGTTGGTCCGCCCAGGCCCACAGGATCGTGCGGAGCTTGTCCACGTCGGAGAAGCACAGGCCGTGGTCGATGCCGTGCAGCCGCCCGTCCCCGCTCGCGAGGACGTGCCCGCCCTTGCGGTCGGCGTTGTTGAGGACGACGTCGAGAACGGACAGCCGACGGAGCCGGTCGTCGGTCACCGGAACCAGTGTGTCCAGCGAGACGTAGCCGTCGCGGTCGCGCTCGAAGACGAACACCTCGGCGTTCTCGTCGACGTCGACCCAGAGCTGGCACATGCCCGGACCCCACGGGCCCTCGCGCAGGACGGTCGGTGGGATCAGGTCCCAGCCACTCGCCGCGGAGACCTGGTAGGCCGCAACCTCGCGGGCGGCCAGCGTGCCGTCGGGGAAGTCGCGCAGCGGCCGCTCCCCCGCGATCGGCTTGTGCGCGGCGCCGACGGTGACGCCGTCGAGGGTCACCGCGCAGAAGAGCGTCGCGTTGGAGGCGTTGCGCAGTTGGCCGACGACTTCGAGCGTGCCGTGCTCCAGCAGCGCGAGGGCGTTCTCGACCCCGAGCTCGGCCACGGACACGAGCGGCACCGCAGCGAGCGGGTCTTCGGCTTCTGCTTCGGTCACTTAGCGTCGGTAGCCGTTCTGGCGCGGGCACACGTGCCCGCCGGGGTCCAGCGGCAGGCCGCAGAACGGGCACGGCGGGCGGCCGGCGGAGACCACGGCGGCGGCGCGGCGGGCGAACTCGCGGGCCTGCTCTGCGGTGAGGCGCACGCGCAGCAGGTCGGGGCCGTCCGGGTTCGTGTCGTCGTCGTCGACGAGCGGCGCGGATTCCTCCGCCTCGCCCTCGGCCAGCGCCTGGGCGACGATGACGAGCCGATCCACACGGGGGTCCCAGCCGAGCGCCAGAGTGGCGACGCGGAACTCCTCTTCGATCGGCTGCTCGAGCGGACCGAGGTCGGTCGGCTCCTCGGCGGGCTCCGAGATCTCCGCCTCGTCGCCGGCGACTCGGGCGACCTCGTCGAGGAGGCGGCCCACCTGCTCGGCGAGCAGTTGCACCTGCTGCTTCTCCAGCGCCACGCTCGTGATCCGGCCGTGGCTGCGGGCCTGCAGGAAGAAGGTGCGCGCGCCGGGTTCGCCCACCGTCCCGGCTACGAAGCGCTCGGGCGGGTCGTAGAGATGGATCTGACGCGCCATGCCCCGAGCCTAGTTCGTCCGGCGCCCACGGGGTCGGGACGCCTCCGGCCCGGCACCCCCGCCCACGACCGCATCGCTGCTCGGCGCGCGACGGCGCCCCTTCGTCTTCGGCGGCGGCGCCGGTTTGTAGGCGCCCACGTCTCCCCCGGTGTCGTTGACCTTCAGCACAAAGGGCCGCAGTTCGGTGTACCGGATCGCGGTGATCGAGCCGGGGTCGACGACGATCCGCTGGAACAGGTCCAGGTGCAGCCCCATCGCGTCGGCGACGAGCGACTTGATCGGGTCCCCGTGCGAGCAGGCCAGCCACGTCGCGCCGTCGCCGTGCTCGGCGGCGATGCGGGCGTTCCAGTCGCGCACCGCCGCGACGAGACGGGCCTGCATGGCGAGCATGGACTCGCCCTCGGGGCCGGGGAAGGTCACCGAGCTCGGGTGGGCCTGAATGGCCTTCCAGAGCGGTTCCTTCACCAGTTCCCTGATGGGCTTGCCCGTCCAGTCCCCGTACTTGCACTCCCCGAGCCGCTTGTCGATCTGGACCTTGAGGCCGAGGCGCTTGGCCAGCGGCGCGACGGTCTGACGACACCGCGGCAGCGGGCTGCAGACGATCGCCGAGAGCTCGATCTCGGCCAGCCGCTCGGCAACGCCCTCGGCCTGGGTGCGGCCGAGGTCGTCGAGGTCGACGCCCGGCGTCCAGCCCGCGAGCGTCCCGGCGGTGTTCGAGGTGGACCGCCCGTGCCGCAGGAGCAGCACCGTCGTCATTCGCAGACCCCGGACAGCTCCGCGGCCTCGACGAGCGTGCGCATCGCGCCCTTGCACATCTCGATGTCGGGGTGACGGACCATCACGTTGATCGTGTTCACGCCGATGCCCGCGTAGGCCTGCAGCCGCTCCGCGATGCGCTCCTTCGAGCCGAGCAGCGCGATGGAGTCGAGCAGCTCGAGCGGGAGGGCCGCCGCCGCGTCGGCGTAGCGGCGGTCGAGATAGGCCTCCTGCACCTCGGCCGCCTCCTTGCCATAGCCCATTTCGGTGGCGAGCTGGAAGTAGAAGTTCTTCTCCTTCGCCCCCATGCCGCCGATGTAGAGCGCGGTGAAGGGGCGGGTGAACTCGGCGCAGAACGCGACGTCGTCGCCGGGCACGAGCGGCATCGACGGGGCCACGTCGAAGGTGCTCATGTCCTTGCCGTGCTCGGCGCGGGACTTGGCGATCGTCCCGACGAGGCTGCGCATCTTCTCCAGCGCCGGGAACAGCGCGAGCCAGCCGTCGCCGATCTCCCCGGTGAGCGCCAGGTTCTTCGGGCCGACGGCGCCGAAGTAGATCGGGATGTGCTCGCGCGGCGGGTGGATGGTCAGGTGCAGCGCCTTGCCGAGTCCGTCGGGCAGCGGGAGCGTGTGGTGCCTGCCGGAGTACTCGACGCGTTCGCGGGACAGCGCGGCCCGGACCACCTCGACGTACTCGCGCGTGCGGCCGAGCGGGTCGGCGAACGGCACGCCGTACCAGCCCTCGGAGACCTGCGGGCCACTGACGCCGAGCCCGATGCGGAAGCGTCCGTCGGTCAGCGTGTCCAAGGTGGCCGCGGTCATCGCGGTCATGGTCGCGGCGCGGGCGGGGATCTGGAGGACCGCGGCGCCGATGTCGATCGTCGTGGTCTTCGCCGCGAGGTAGCCGAGCACGCTGACCGCGTCGGAGCCGTAGGCCTCCGCGATCCAGACGACGGAGAAGCCGAGCCGCTCGGCCTCCTCTGCCAGCACCAGCGAGCTCTTGTCGTTGCCCTGGCCCCAGTAGCCCAGGTTCAAGCCCAGACGCATGCCTACTCCTCGGTAACTACGCCGCACTTGCAGCCTAGCCCGCGCGCCGCCGGGGCAGGAGACTCGCGCCGCCTTAGCCTTCCCGTTATGGAACAGCGACGTCTCGGACGCAGCGGGCTATCGGTCTCTCGGCTCGCGCTGAGCACCGCCACCTGGGGTGGCCTCACGGACGCGGGCGAGGCGGCGGATCTGCTCGCCACCTTCGCCGACGCGGGCGGCACCCTGCTCGACACCGCGCCCACGCACGGCTCCGGGCAGGCCGAGGAACTCCTCGGCGCCCTGCTCGGCAAGACGGTGCGGCGCTCGGACTTCGTCCTCGCCACCAAGGCCGGTGTGCGCCTGCGCGACGGCCGCCCGGACGCCTCGCGCCGCGGCCTGCTGGACGAACTCGACTGGTCCCTCGCCCGCCTGGACACCGACCACGTCGACCTGTGGCAGATCCAGGTCTTCGACCCGGAGACGGATCTCGACGAGACCCTCTCCGCTCTGGACTACGCGCTGGTCTCCGGCCGCGCCCGGTACGTGGGCCTCGCCAACCACAACGGCTGGCAGTTCGCGACCGTCGCCACCCGCCAGTTGTCCTCGTCCTCCGGCGCGCGCGTGGTGTGCAACCAGGTCGAGTACTCGCTGGTGAACCGTTGCGCGGAGGCCGAGATTCTCCCCGCCGCCGCGGCGCTCGGCGCAGGCGTGTTCGCCGGGTCGCCGCTCGGTGGCGGGGTACTCACCGGGAAGTACCGCACGAGCATTCCGCTGGACTCCCGTGCCGCACGCTCGGACGGCGTGGATCCGTACCTGTCGGGTGCGAGCCGCTTGGTCGTGGACGCCGTCGGCACCGCGGCGGACGGCCTCGGGGTCGCACCGGCCGCGGTCGCGCTCGCCTGGCTGCGAGAGCGGCCGGGCGTCAGCTCCGCGATTCTCGGTGCGCGCACCGCAGACCAGTTGAAGACCTGTCTGACCGCGGAGGACCTGGTCCTGCCGGCCGAGATCCGCGGCGCGCTCGACGACGTCTCGCTGGTCTGACGCCCCGTCAGTCTTCGTCCGTCAGCCCTCGTCCGTCAGTCTTCGGCCGGCGCTAGGTCCGGGACGTCGGACACGATGCACAGCACGTCTTCGGGCTCCACGCCCTCGGCGAAGGCCTCCTCCATCCATTCGGCGTCCGGTTCGGCGTAGTCGCACGGGACGGTCGCCGTCACCGTGCCGTGCCACAGCAGGCCCGCGTCGGCGGCCGCCGCGCTGGTCCCGAGGCCGCTACGCGATCCCATGTGCGCGAGCAGCGTCGCGGCGACCGCCGGGTCGTCCACCTCGGAGCCGAGTGCTTCGCTCGCGGCGGCCACGAGCCGTGCCGGGTCCGCGATGCTGAAGTCCCAGCGCGCGAGCACCGTGATCCGGGGGCCGTACGAGTCGTCGTCGTCTTCTTCGTCGTCCGGAAGCGGGGGGAGGTCGAACGGGGTGACCTCGTCGTGGTCGTCGAAGAGCGCCTCGTCGTAGTCCGTGCACGCCTCGCGCAACTCGAGGAACGTGGCCTGCACGGCGGGATCGTTCTCGCCGGACTTCTTCTCGACCGCGTCGAGATGGGCGTCCAACGCGGCGTGCAGGCGGACCAGTGCGGTGCGGGCTTCACTCATGACGGCGGACACTAGTCGAACGTGTGAAGCCCGGGGATCGCGGTCTCGTCCAGCGCGTCGGTGATGAAGCAGTAGGAGTCGTCCGGGTCGACGTTCGCGAACGGCTCGTCGTTGACCCAGGCGTTTCCGAGCTCGGCGATGTCGCACGGCATGGCCATGGTGATCGTGCCGTGCCAGAACAGTCCGGCGTCCTTGGCGTTGCCGCCGGCGGCCAGGCCGTTGCGCGCTCCGAGGTGCGCCAGGATCGTGACCGACGTGCCCGCCTCGCCGATCTCCTCGCCCATCGTCCGCTCGGCCTCGGCGATCAGCTTCTTGCGATCGAGCACGGTGAAGTCCCACCGGCTGATCACCGAGACCCGCTGGCCGTACCCGCCCGCGGGAGCCTCGCTCTGGTCGGCGTCGTCGTCCTCGTCGTCCTCGAACTCGACCGAGTCCGACGCGGAGTCGTCGCCGTGCTTGGCGAGCACGACCGCGTCAAAGCCGTCCGCCGCCTTCTGGAGCGCAACGAACGCCGCCTCGATCTCGGGATCGTCGGTCCCCACACGTGCCTGCAGGACCGCGAGCGAGCCGTGCAGGAGGGACAGGGCCTGGCGGGTTCCACTCATTGGGTGACCTCGCTAACGCTCGGCCATCCCATGAGCGCGGAGTGCACTCTGTTTCTTGATGAACTCGCAAGCTCGTTCATTGGGGACATCTCCATGCAACTCGGCGGGCAACGCGAGACACTATTCCTGATGGTGACCTACGAGTTTCGCGACCTGTACCTGCCAAGGGGTACGTCGCGCTCGGTCGCGCACCGGATTCTCACCGACGCCGCCGAGTACGAGCACTGGGAACTCGACCGCCTGCGCCTCTACCCGGACGGCCGCCGCAACATCCGGCTGCGCCGCCGCATCATCCGCGCCGTCCGCACCGCCTGAGCGCCTCGCCAATTCGGCTGTACAGCGCTGCCGGCGACGCCGGTGCCGAGTTTGTCCCGGTTTGCGTCGCACGGAGCGCTGTACAGCGCTGCGTGCGAGTCGACGGGGAGTCCTCAGCAGGTCGCGAGGAACCGGTCCAGGGTCCGCGCGCCGAACTTCAGGCCGTCGATCGGCACGCGTTCGTCGACTCCGTGGAACATGCCGGCGAAGTCGAGTTCGGCGGGAAGGCGCAGCGGGGAGAAACCGAAGCAGCGCATGCCCAGGCGGGAGAACGACTTGGCGTCCGTGCCACCCGAAAGGCAGTACGGGATCACCCGCGAGCCCGGGTCCTCGGCCTGGACCGCGGCCACCATGGCGTCCACCAGCGCGCCGTCGAAGGTGGTCTCCAGCGCGATGTCGTGGTGTTCGAGTTCGCGGGTCACGTTCGGGCCGATGAGCTCGTCGATCGTGGCGAGGAACTCCTCCTCGTAGCCGGGCAGGAAGCGCCCGTCGACCACGGCGCTCGCGGAGTCCGGGATGACGTTGGTCTTGTAGCCCGCCGAGAGCATCGTGGGGTTGGCGGTGTTGCGCAGGGTCGCGCCGATCATGCGGGCCATCGAGCCGAGCTCGGTCACCAGGGCATCGGGGTCGTCCGGGTCGAGGCGCCTGCCCGACACCGCCGAAATCTCGTCGAGGAAGGTCTGCACGGTCTTGGTCATGCGGATCGGCCAACGATGGTTGCCGATGCGCGTGACGGCCTCGCACAGCGCGGTGACGGCGTTGTCCTCGGCGATCATCGAGCCGTGCCCGGCGCGGCCGTGCGCGGTGAGGCGCATCCAGGCCATGCCCTTCTGCGCGGTCTCGATGGCGTAGAGGCGCTGGCCCTCGACGGTGATGGAGAAGCCGCCGACCTCGCTGATCGCCTCGGTGCAGCCCTCGAACAGGTCGGCGTGGTTGTCGACGAGGTACCGCGCGCCCTTGGCGCCGCCGGCCTCCTCGTCCGCGACGAACGCCAGCACGATGTCCCTCGGCGGCACCCGGCCCTCGCGCATCCAGGAGCGGACGCATGCCAGGACCATCGCGTCCATGTCCTTCATGTCGACGGCTCCGCGCCCCCACACGCAGTCCTGGTCGATGTCGGCCGCGAACGGCGCGTGGCTCCACTGGTGCTCGACGACGGGGACCACGTCGAGGTGGCCGTGGATCAGCAGCCCGCCGCGCGAGGAGTCCGCCCCCGGGATGCGGGCGACGACGCTGGTGCGGCCGGGATCGGACTCGACGATCTGCGAGCTCAGCCCCACCTCGGCCAGGGACGCCGCGACGTACTCCGCGATCGCGCGTTCCCCCGGCCCGGACCCGTCGCCGTAGTTGATCGACGGGATGCGGATCAGGTCCTGGCACAGGCCGACGACCTCTGCCTCGGCGCCGGGGGCCGTCGGGGAATCGGTGCTGCTCACGGTGTGCACGCTACCGAACGCTCACCGGCCCGGCGGGGCAGGCCGCTTGGCGGCGCGCAGCGCCGCGATCTGGCTGCGCAGCGCGGCGTTCTCGGCCTCGAGCACGAGGACCTGCGCCACGCCGGCGAGGTTGAGGCCCGTGCCCAACAGGCCGCCGATGCGTTGAACGAGCGCCACGTCCTCGGGCGTGTAGCGGCGCGTTCCGGCCTCGGTGCGTTGCGGCGTGAACAGGCCCCGCTGTTCGTAGAGGCGAAGCGCCTGAACGCCGCAGCCGGCGAGTTCGGCCGCAGCCGAAATGCCGTAGGTCCCCTCGGGGTTCGTCGTCATCCGGCCACCTCCCGACCGTCCCGAAAATCTTCTGTGTTCAGCATAGATCTCCTCTTGACGGCGGGCACGCTCCTGTCTATAAAAATCTCTGTCGGACGACATAGATCCGGACCGACGAACCCATTGACCGCGCCCCGTTCGGGCGCCCGCGCCGAGGAGGCCAGGACTGATGATCATGCGCACCGAAACCTTCCGCGACCTCGACCGCGTCGCGCAGCAACTCTTCAGCGTCGGCACGCCGACGAACCCCAGCACCGTGGCCATGGACGCGTACCGGGACGGCGAGACGCTGGTGCTCCACTTCGACGTTCCGGGGATGGAGCCGAAGGACATCGCCCTGGACGTGCAGCGCAACGTGCTCACGATCACCGGCGACCGGCGCGGCATCGCTCCCGACCACTGCGGCTACCTGGCGGCCGAGCGCCCGCGCGGAGCGTTCCGCCGACAGGTGTACCTCGGGGAGTCGCTCGACACCGACCGGATCGAGGCCGCCTGCGCCAACGGCGTTCTCACCGTGCGCATTCCGGTGGCCGACAGGGCGAAGCCCCGCCGCGTCGACATCGCCGCCGGCGCGTCGGCCCCCTCCGTCGAAGCCCCCGAGCCCGCGCTGAACTGAACCCGGTCGCCGAACCGAACGCCAGAGGAGGAACGCATGGCAGTTCTTCGCGGAGAGGCTGCACGGCAGGCGGTCGCACGCCTGCACCGGCGTCACCTCGCGAACAGGGCGAACCTTCGACCGGAACCGCGCTCGGCGGTTCCCGCCCCGGCCGAGCGGCCCATCCGCTGACGCACGGCGAGGCCCCTCCCACCCTGTGGGAGGGGCCTCGCCGTTGCACGTCGTACCGGGCCGCGGCTTGGCAAGGCTTGCCTTCGGAATGGCGGCCGCCGTGCCGGGAAGGTGTCGACCCCAACCGAGCAACGTCGGATTCCCGGGACGGTCGAGTGCAGACCGTGCGGAGGACGGCAGTCGGCTGTGTGGCTGCCGCCTGTCTAGCGCTGCTCGCGTCCTGCGGCCTTCGAGCGGAGGCCCTGGACGACACGGCGGCCAACGTGTTGCACAAGCACGTCGAGCAGGTGCGCGCAGCGCTGGCAGTCGAGGACCAGTCCGCCGCCGGCTCGGCGCTCGCAAACTTCCGCGCGACCGTGGCGCAACTGTCGGAAGCCGACGAGATCGACGATGCAGATGCGCGGAACCTCGTCGCGCACGTGGACCGGATCGAGGCGGAGCTTGCCTCGCAGGTCGTCGCGCCGCCCGTCGAGCCGACCCCGGCGCCCGCGCCGAAACCCGCGCCGGAACCCGCACCGGTCGTCGCTCCGCCGATGCCGTCGCCCGTCGACGTCGTCCCGAATCCGCGCCCGGCTGCACAACCCGCCTCGCCGCAGCGCCCGACCGTCGTTCGCGTCTTTCCTTCTCCCGCCGCCCCCGAACCCGACGTTCGCGTGGTCGAGAGGCCCGAACCGTTCCGGGAGCGTGGCGAGTGGCGCGAACGCGACGAGTGGCGCGATCGCGAGGAGCGCGACTGGCCTGAGCCCGAGGATCGGCGCGACGGGTGGAGTGAGCACGGCCCCGGGAGGGGCCCCGGCGCAGACGAGGACCGCGGCCCCGGAGGGAACGATGACTAACGGACAGTTCGTCGCATCGGCGCCCGGGTCCACGATCGGCGATCGCTACGTGCTCGACCGACTGCTCGGCACCGGCGGCATGGCGTCGGTGTGGGCCGCTCGCGACACGCGCCTGGACCGGATCGTCGCCGTCAAGATCATCGCGGACACGCTGGCGCTCGACCCCGCCTTCGTCGCGCGGTTCGAGCGCGAGGCGCGCGTCCTCGCCGCGCTGTCCCACCCGCACGTGGTGCAGATCTACGACTTCGGCACGGACGGGAACCGGCCCTATCTCGTCATGGACTACGTCGGTGGCGGCAACCTGGACGAGCGGCTGCGTGCCGGCGTCGCCGGCTGGGATCCCGCGGTTCTCGCACACGAGCTGTTGAGCGCGCTCGCCTACATCCACGCCGCCGGCGTCCTGCACCGCGACCTCAAGCCGGCCAACGTCCTCGTCGGCACCGACGGCCGGATTCGCCTCACGGACTTCGGCATCGCCCATCCGATCGACGCCACCCGGCTCACGGTTACGGGCCTGGCCATGGGCACGGCTCGGTTCGCGCCGCCCGAGGTCGTTCACGGGCACCCGCCCACGCCGCGCAGCGATCTGTACTCGTGCGGCGTTCTGCTGCGCGAGTGCGCGCCGAACTCCACCGCGCTCGCACCCCTGATCGAGGCGCTCACTCGGCCAGATCCCGCCGATCGCCCGGCGTCGGCCGCGGAGGCTCTCGCCATGCTGTCCGGCCCCCGCGGGCTCGACACCGTCCCGATGCGCGCGCCCGCCGCGCCGGCGGCGGTACGCTCCGCGGCCCGGCGACTCAGCTTCCCGCGGCGCCTCGCCGTGGCCGCGGGTGCCACTGCCGCCGCGGGCGTGGTGTTCCTGTCCCTGGCCGGAACTCGAGCCGAACCGGCCGTGGCACCGCCGGCGGAGCAGGGCACGGTCGCCGAGCGCCTCGACCAACTCGACGCCGCGATCGACCAGGCGCGATAGGCGTCCGTCAGCCGACGAGGTCTGCCACTCGCTTGCGGAGCTCGTCGCGGGTAATCAGTCCCTGAACGATGTCGACGCCGCCGTCGCCGTCGACGAAGGCGAACGAGGGGACGGCCTGCACTCCGAACTCTTCGGCGACCGCATCGGCCGTGTCCATGCCGTGCCGAAAGTCGTCGACGTCCATCTGGACGACGAAGCTGCGCATCGCGGTCTCGGTCGACTGGCCGCCGACCCCGACGAACTGGACCTCCGAGCCGGCGCTCCGCGCAACCGCTGCCACGTCGTCGGCTACCGCGCGGCTGTACGGGCACCACGGCGCCCAAAACCACACCACCGCAGGCTTGCCCGCGAGAGAGGCGGAGGTCACCCGCCCTCCGTCCGCGGCGACGAGGTCGAACTGCACCTGGCGCGGCGGCACCACGAACAGCGCGACGACGATCGCGACCACGGACGCGTAGACCACCAGGTACGCCGCAGCCGCCCCGGACACCAGGGCCCACTGCCCCGCCCCGCGCGGACGCGTCGCAGTACCGGTCGTCGACATGTCTGTTGGACGCACCGGCCGCACCTGGCACTCTCGTCCAAACGGATCGAACCAGATCGCCCGAAGGTCTAGGTCGGGTGGTCCTCGTGGCGGCGGACTGGGCAGGTCGGTGGTTGCGCGGTCAGCGAACAACCGATACGGGCCGGGCCCGGCTGCGCTTAGCGTCGGTGGATGGACAACGTGACTCCTCTGCGCCCGCGGCCGGCTCCCGAACCACTGTGGCGCGAGGCGCTGGTCGAGCAGTTGAAGGCCGAGCGCGTGCGGCGCGAGGAGCGGATCCTCGACGTCGCCACGCGCGCGGCTGGACCGTGCCCGCTGGCGCCCTCGAGGACGGCGGCGAGTACCTGTGGCGTGCCCGCGCGGACGACGGCGCGACGGTTTCGGCCTACACGTCCTGGTACTGGCAGCTGTTCGGGTGGACGCCGCACGTGGCACGTCCGAGGAGTCCTGCGGAGCCGGCCTCGACGAGATCGCGCTGGACCGGGTCGCCGCCGCGCTCGAGAAACTCGCCGAGCGCCGAAGGGACCTTTTCGCGGGCATCGAGACCACCCAGGACTCGGGCGTTCTGCTCCTAGTCCGTCCCCGGCGCGACCGCACGGACGCCGAATCGCTCGCCGCCGCCCGCGCGGTCGCCGAGCAGGCCGTCTTCGACATCGAGGACCCCGAGGTGACGGACCAACACCGGCGGGAAATCCTCGCCGCCACAACGGCCCGCGTCGAACGCTAGGTGCGCCCGTCGCCTTCCTGCGCGTCGAACAGAGCGGCCTGTCCGGTCACCGAGCGGTCCTCCCAGTCGGCGTGGAACGTCGGGTAGCCGGCTTCGCGCATGGCCTTGAGCACCGCCCGGTCGTCGTCCACGACCAGTCCCACGGTGCGGCCCTTGGCGAGCCCCTGGAGCAGCCGCACCTTCATCCGAGCAGCCGGCCGCCTTTCGTTGTCGGGACGCATCACCAGGCGATGCCCGCCAAGGCCGTGACGGTCGAGCCACCGCTGCGTCTCGCGACGGATCCGGATCGGACGCCCCGTCAGAAACACGACGTCGTGGTCCTCGGCGAGCCGCTCCACGAGAGCGAGGCCCTCCTCGTGCGGCGTGTCGAGGCCCGCGGCTCCGAAGAATCCCTCCCAGTCCTTGACCCGCCCCTCGATGAACGGCAGCCGATGCCGCACGTCCGCGACGACGCCGTCGATGTCGACGACGGCCAAAGGTGGTAGCTCGCTCAAGCCGATACCAAAGCACGCGGCGGTGGCGGTGTCGAGTTGGTTGAAACTCCGTTGCAGGCCTACCGGCGGCCTGCCCATACTCGGCGGCGTATGGGTTTCGCCGCGAGATAGCTCAATGGCAGAGCACGGGCCTCATAAGCCCGCAGGTGTCGGTTCGAGTCCGACTCTCGCCAGATCGGCAAGCTGCGGGTCAGCGGACGAGTCTCCAAAATTCGTTGCCAGAGGGTTCGATTCCTTCTGCCGGTGCTCCTTCGTTAGCTCAATGGCAGAGCACCGCGTTGTGGGCGCGGCCATCCCGGTTCAATTCCGGGACGGTGGCCCAATTGTTTGCTCGATGCACTATACGGCCCATATTTTGCGCTTGTTTAGCCTCTCAATCGAACGTATCATCGAACCATGTTCACCCCGATGCCGCTCCCGCTCAACCTTGCGACGACCACGTCGTTGCCGGAGTTGGCCGCGCTGGTCGCCGGTATCGCGCCCGACTCGGTGTGCGGGTTCGACACGGTCGAGGTCATGCGCGCCGCGCAGCGGCTCGAGAACATGGGGTCTGCGGCGAAGTTCGCCTGGGTGGCCGACGTCGCGATCCGCAAACCCGGCAGCGTGTCGACCGTGAAGCGCCTGCAATGCCCGCACGAGCACGCCGTGGACGAGATCCGCGCCGGGTTGAGTCTCTCCGCTACCGGCGCGAATCGGTTGCTGTCCGCTGCGTGGGACGCGGTGCGCCGCCTCCCGGAACTGCACGCGGCGATGGCCACGGGCGGCTTGGACCACCAGCGCGCGACGGTGTTCGCCGAATGGACCGTGGAACTGTCCGACGAGCACGCCCACGCCGTCGTCGCCGAACTCCTCCCCCGCGCCGTACTCGACGCGGACGAACAACTCCCCGTGCATCTGCTGATCAAGGAGATCACCACGATCGCGATGGCGCTGGACCCCACGTGGGCCGAGCGCCGCTTCAAGGAGTCGCTGCGCCGTCGTCGCGTCGTCGGTCGCGCCAACCCCGACGGCACCGCCGACGTGTCCGGCCAGAACCTCGAACCCCACCGCGCAGCCGCGATGTGCGGCCGGCTAACCGAACTCGCGCGCGCAGCCAAGCACGACGGCGACCCCCGCCCGATCGACCACATCCGAGTCGAACTGTTCTGCGGCATGCTCGACGGCACCTACGAGGGCCTGACCGACACCGAGATCTTCGCCGCGCTCGCAGCGACGCGCCCCACCCTCGTCGAACCGAACGCGCCTGCGGCCGATTCCGACGATGCGCCCGCCGAGGCCGCGCCCGCCTCCGAGGCCGAGAATGCGCCTGCTCCCGCGCCGACTCCCGCTCGCCGTGCCGAGTCGCCGCAGGCGGGTGTGCAACTGCGCATCCGCATGACGACCCTGCTCGGGCTGGACCGCGCACCCGCCGAGCTCGCCGGCTGGACCCCGATCTCCCCCGACTACGCCCTCGACCTCACGGCGCTGATGTCCGCCGCGCAGTGGCGCTACGCCCTGACCGACGACGACGGCCGCCTCATCGGCTCCGGCCTCCTCAATACGCGTCCCAAGGGCTGGCGCCGCCGCACGAAACGCCAACGAGGCCTGGTCGACATCCTCGTCCCGGCCTCCCTGCTCCGCGACCTCGTCGTTGGCCCGCTCGACGGGGTCGACCTCGTCGACCCGGACCAGTACCGCAGCTGGCACCCGGTCCTCACCGAACTCGCACACCTCATGCGGGACCCGAAGCCGCTCCCCGACGACAGCAACCGCCGCATGCCCGGCCGCGGGCTGCGCCGTGCCGTCGAACTCGACAAGCCCCGCTGCATCGGCGTCGGCTGCGGCCGCCCGGCCCGGCGCTGCGAGATCGACCACCGCCGGGACTGGGCCAAGGGCGGCCGCACCGTCGACGTCAACCTGGCCCCCGGCTGCGGCCGCGACCACGCCCTCAAAACCAAGGGCGGCTGGACCCTCCACACCTGGACTCCGCACGCCTACCGCTGGTGCACCCCACTCGGTCGCCAGTACGTCGTCTCCATGCCGTCGGTGATCGGACCGCTTCCCGCCGCGAAGCCCGACTTCTGGTCCGTCGACGACCGCTACCGCCCGGACCCGGACGAAGCCCACGATCACGAGGGCATCCCGTGGCAGGCCTCCCAGATCTGGCAGGCAGCCGGACCCCATCCCCCGCTCCCGGTCGACGTCGCCTACACCTCGCCGCCCACGTACCCGGACGATCCACCCTTCTAGATCGGGCGCAGGGTTCGGTCGGCGGCTACCGAACCGCCACCACGTGAGTCGTCGTCGCGACGTTTCCGGCACGGTCGACCGAGGTCACGGTGAAGCGGTAGCTGCGGCCCTTGACCAGGTCGATTGGCGTGCTCGAGCCGTTGACGTACTTCTTCGCGGTTCCGGTGCGCTCGGCCAGCCAGGTCTTCGCCGTGCCCCAGCGCAGCACGCCCTCGGCGTCCCTGCGACCCTCCGCGACCTTCACGGTGTAGCGGACCTGCCGCTCCGTCGAGGACCACCGCAGCGTGAAGCCCTGGGCCGAGGACGTCGCGGGTCCCGAGACCTTCGGCGCCGGCGTCTTGGAGTCGACCCGCACGGTGCCCGTGATCGTGGAGATCCGCCCCCGCTGGTCCTGCATCGCCCCGCCGGGACCGGTCCCGGTCAACGTCCAGGTGTAGACGCCGTCCGGGACCCGCTTGCCGCTGGCGTCCCTGCCGTCCCAGCGCGGCGCCACGGTGCCCGTCTTCGCCGATCCCTTGAGGGTGCGGACCGTCGTCGTCGACGCGACCGCGGACTTCGTCGCCGTCGACGAGCCGGCGGCGATCGTCATCGTCCACGAGTTGATCGGCCGGTTCGTGTCGCCGACCGGCGCGTAGGGGTCGGCGCCGGCGGCCGTCGAGAACGACGGGGCGTCGACCGTTCCGTCGTAGCGCGGGGTGCCGGCGGCGACCTCGCCGAGCGGAAGCAGGTGCACCGACCCGTCCGCGACCATCCACGCGACCCACTCGCTGGTCAGCGCCATCGCGACGGCGTTGCGCCACGGTCCGACCCGTCCGACCACACGCTCGTTGCCCGTCGTCAAGTTCAGGACGTGCACCTCGTGGTCGTCGCGGTCCATCCAGCCGACGACGCCGGCCGCGAAGTGGGGCCACGTCGAGTTGTCGTCGTTGTGCAGTGCCGTCAGGTCGAACTGTTCGCCGGTGCGCACGTTGTGCACGACGACCTCGGCGTACCCGGTGCGGTCCCACCACCCGGCGTCCTTGTCGATCCGCCAGCGGAGCCAGTCGCCGTTGGCCTCGACGCTCACCTCGCGCGGATCGACGCCCACGTTGCCCGCAGCCGGCCCGGCGGGCCGCACGAGGGTGTCGACGGCGGTCGGCAGGTCGCGGCCGTAGATTTCGCCGCCCGCGCCCACGTGCCAGACCGTGTCGCCGAACCCGTCGCCCCACGCGGTGGCCAGGTCGGGCAGTTCGGTGCGTGCGCCGGTGTCGAGGTCGTAGAGCGAGGCGACGACGCGCACCGCCTCCGGGCAGGGCTGTTCCCAGTGCTCGCCGCTGCCGTCCTCGCACTCCCAGCGCACGATCAGGCCTCGCTCGACCAGCCTGATCTGCGTGAAGCCGTCCTCGCGCCGGGGCACCTCCAACACCAGGCGGCCGTTCTGCCGCACCTGGAGGATGGGGTGCTGCCAGTCGCCGGCCGCGCAGGCCTCGTACACGCCGCGACGTTCGCAGTTGCTCGAGGTCGCCTGCCCCACGAGGACCCGCGGTTCGCCGACCCACAGTTTGGTCGCATCGGCGTTGGCGGTGACGGTGCGCACCACCGGGTCGCCGCCGGAGCGGACGTTGCCGACCTCGAGCCGGCCGATCGAGCCCTCGAGCCTCGTCGGCAGACCGGGGCCGAACAGCACGCTGGCGGGTCCCAACGTCGAACGTCCGGGGGTCAGCGGATAGACGCCGTAGGTCGCCACGGTCTTGCCCGCGACGACGCCCACCGTGGTGCCGTACGCCACGACGCTCTGCTTGAGCCCAAGGTCCGACTCGACGGTCGTCAGCGTCCTGCCCAACGTTCCGACGCGAATTCGACGCACCGTCCTGTCGGTGGTCGCGACGGCGATCGTGGTGCCCGCCAGCGCGAGGTCGTCGATGGGTGCGCCCACCGCGACGGTCTTGCGGCTCGCGAGGTCGGAGCGCTCGACCCAGGTCAGTTCGCTGCCTCTGTTCGCGAACCAGACGATCGCGCTCGCCGACATCGCCGCCTGGCCGTAGTAGGGCGACGGACCGTCGGCTAGAACGGTCCAGGCCCCGGAGGCGAAGTCGACGTAGGCGAGGATCGGGCTTCCCTCGACCTCCGGCCACCAGGCCGTGACGGCGCCGACCGTGTCGGCGGCGAGCACCGAGACGCCGGCCTGCTCGCCCGTCGCCGCCCCGGGCGGGCGGCCGTAGGCGCGGCGCTCGCCGGTCGCGCGGTAGCCGACGAGGCCCTCCTCGCGGCGGTCCTCCAGCCACCCGTCACCGGTCCCGCCGCGGAACAGGCCGAAGTCCAGGGTTTCGTTCGCGTCGTCGCTGAGCACGGTCCGCAGGCCGGTGGCCAGGTCGACGTCGACAACCGGACCGAGCGGGTCGTACTCGTTTCCGTCGAGCAGTTCGTAGTTCGCGGCGTCGCCGTGCCGATAGGTGAGATGCCCGCCGGTCACCGAAATCTTGGAGGGCAACACGCCGTCGACGGTCGTCTGCCGCCGAGTCGACCCCGTGGCCAGGAAGCTCACCTTCGCCCCGTTGGCCTGCCACACCAGCCCACCGGTGCTGCCCTCGAGGTAGGTGACCTTCGCCAGGTCCTCGCTGAAGTAGGGCGGCAGCACGATCGCGCCGGACTCGGGAGCGGCACCGGCAGAGACGGGCACCAGGGCCAGACTCGACACGACGAGCCCAGCGACGAGCAGGCGACGGAACGCGGACGCAGACACGCCGTCCACGATCCGGCCTCCGCGGGCGGCGTGAGACCGAGTTCGGGACAGTCGAGCCGAAGGTCCGAGTCCCCGCCGGCCCGAACGGCCGACGTCGCGTGAACGCGGAGCGGCCTAGCCTGGATCGGGGCCGAGCTGACAGCCGGGGCACCAGAACAGATTGCGGCCGGCGGCGAGCGCGGTGGTCACCTCGGTTCCGCAGCGTCGGCAGGGCAGCCCGGTGCGGCGGTAGACCTCGTAGGCCGGCCGCGGCACCGCGATGTGCGTTCCGGGGCGCCGCCGCCTGGCCGCGAGCGCCCGCTGTGCCCCTTCGACGTCCTCCTCGCGCGTGAGGATGCGGCCCGTCGCGACCCCCAGCGGCATCAGCAGCACGAGGTCGGCCCACAGCGCCTTGAGGTAGCGGTCCGGCACGTCGCGGCCCGGGGTGGCCGGGTCGAGTGCGAGCCGATGGAGTACCTCGCTGCGGTACACGTTGCCCACCCCCGCCAGCACGGCCTGGTCCATCAGCAACTCGCCGATGGGCCGTTTCGAGCGGCCGATCCGGGCGAACGCCGCCGTCGGATCGGCGTCGGTACGCAACGGGTCGGGCCCCAAACGAGCTTTGAGCGACTCGACCTCGGCGGGCGTGACCACGGCGCAGGCCGTCGGCCCGCGCAGCTCCGCGACATGGTTGCGCGCCACCAGACGCAGGCGGACCTGACCGCGAACCGGGCGATCGGGATCGGCTCGCACGACGGCGAACTTCCCGAACAGCCCCAGATGGACGTGCACGATGTGGCCGCCACGCGCCGGGCCGAAGTGCAGCCACAGGTGCTTGCCGCACGCCTCGGCGGCGCGCAGCACCGAGCCGTCGACGAGCGCCGCGCCCGCCTCGAAACGGCCCTGCGGCGACGACGCCGCCACCCGCCCCCCGCCGAGAGTGGCGTGCAGCCGCTCCGCAAGCGCGTGGACGGTGTGGCCTTCGGGCATGGCACCAGTCTGCGGCAGGCGCAGCCGCCGACGGCCCCGCGGGTCGGGCGAGCGAACCGGCTAGAGATCGAGAGTGACTCGATCCCCCTTGGCACGGGACACGCTGCGTGGCTCGCTGATCGTCACCGCCGTGCCGGGAACCAGGTGCTCGTGCGCCTCCACCGAGCCGCCGCGGCCGTTGGCCTCCGGCTTGACCGCGATCCGGTAGACGCCTTCGCCGGGAGCGTTGCACAGCGAGTACTGGCGCACGCGTCCGTGGTCTGGAACGGCGCCTCCTGCCCGCTTGGACGTCTCGGGGCCGCGCGCGGCTACTGGCTCCCAGGGAGCGGCAGCCGTTCCGATTCGCTCGGCAGGGCGGGGATCGTCTTCGGTTCGCCCAGGTCGTCGAAGCGCGCGGTGAAGTCGACGTGCGTCGCCCGCTCGCGCCAGGCGTCGGGGAGGTCCGGGCTTTCGATCGTCGATCCGGGTACCGACAGCGTGCGGGGAGCACCGTCGCGGGACAGTCCGATCTCGACGCGGGCGAACCCGCCGAGCCGGTCGGGGCGGACGCCGTCCTTGCCGAGTTCGACGTCGAGCCCGAGAAGCTTGGTCGCGAACCTGATCGGCAGCTCGCCGACCAGCGTGCGCCGCTCGCCCTCGCGCACGTCCGTGACCTCGGCGGCGCTCAACGCGTCGAGCAGCGCCGCGCCCTCGGTGCCGTCGACCGGAGCGGTGCCGGCCTCGATCGGCGTCCAGCGACGCTCGCGCCTGCCGAACTCGTCCATCGTCGCGTACACGGCGCTGTCCGAGCCGACGAACCGGAACACGAGGTCGTTCTTCTCCTCGCCCTTGCGGCGCGCGTCGACCGTCGCGCTCGCCGACCACCGAGTCGCGGCCAGGTCGTACTCGCTCGCGAAGTGAACCTTCTGCACCAGGTCCGAGGACTTCCGCTCCGTCGTCCACGCGACGCTGCCGGTGTTCGCGCTGCGGAGCAGGTCCAGCGCCGTCGCCAGCAGCTGCCGAGCGGACGCGGGCTGCGCGGACGCGGGCTGCGCGGACGCGGGCTGTGCGCTCGCGTCGGCCGGCACCTCCGTGGGCGGCGCCGCCATCTCGGATGCGGGGGCGGGCCGCGTAGCGGGCGAGGCGGCGGGCGAGGTGGCGGGCGGGACAAGTGGCCGGGATGCGTAGAACCCCCCGGCCACCAGGCCCGCCACCGCGAGGGAACTCATCGAGACGTGCAGCGCACGCGACACCGCTGCCTCCCCACGACGAAGCCACCCGGCACGGGCCGGCTCCCCCGAGTGTCGTGTGCTTCACTCGGTCCGCGTGTGGAATTTGCACACTCCAGGCACATCTGCGGGAGGTTTGTCCGCTGGGGTCAGCCGATCCGCGCCAGGTAGTCGTGGATCAGGCGGACGGCCATGACCGGTCTCCTCGCTCGCTGGACCTAGGGCTCTCGCGGGAGCCCGCATCGCTGTGCGGACGATTCGGTGCCATAGTGGGCGCGGCACCGCGCCCGGGACTTGGGCCTGGCGGCACCAGATCCGCGTTGCCTTCTCACCTGTCAGATCGAATGGTGGAAGGACCTCACTGCCGTGCTCCCCGTGATCGCAGACCCCAAGATGGGCAAGGCGCAGGCGGATGACTCCCACCGACCACCTGGTTCCGTTGGGTATTCCAGGACTCTCGGTTCCTCCGGGCACGCACATCTGCACGCTGTTTCGAGGTTCTGCGGAGCGGGACGCGATCCTCTATCCGTACCTCGCAGAAGGCCTGCGGCGTAGGGACAAATGCCTGTGCGCGTTCGACGCGCCGGACGAGGCGGCACTGCGATCGGAGGTGGCGAATCACCTCGACCTCGAGGCCGCCGGCGAGCAACTCGACGGGGAGATGACCTGGGCGCTCTCCGAACTCATCGGGTGGGACAATTTGAGCCACTACGAGGCAGAGCTCAACCGGTTCGTCCCCAAGTACCCGCAGGTCATGATGTGTCTCTACGACCTCGACAGCCTCGGCGGGGATCTGCTCGTGGAGATCCTGCGCACCCATCCCAAGGTGCTGCTGGGCGGCACCGTGCTGGAGAACCTCTACTTCGTCGAGCCCGACGACTATCGCGTCGGCGGCTGACGTGCCGGGCTCGGACGAGCCGAACCTGCGCGCTGCGCTCTCGACCTTCAGCCCACTGCTCGCCCTGGCCACGGTGCTGACCAACACCACCGACGCCGACGAGATCCTGCGCATCGCCACCACCGCGGTCCGTTCGCTCGGACCGATGCGCACCGAGGCGGTGCACCTGGACGGCGCGTGGTGGACGGGCGCCGGCCTCGGGTCACAGACACCGCCCGCGGAGCTGGCCGAACAGCTCGACGCGCTCGGGCGCAGCGGCGGCGCCGTACGCCTGCCCGGGGTGCACTGGGCCTGGGGCTTCCCCCTCTCCAGCGTGAACGGCGTCGCCGGCTACATCGTCGTCGGCGCGGACGACGCGCCCGCCGAGCACCACCTGTTCGGAGTCGGCATGCTCGTCCACCAGGCCGCCGCTGCGCTGGCGAATGCGCGGCTGCACGAACGCGAGCGCGCCGCCGCAGCTCGCCTGTCCGCGGTCAACGCCGCCCTGCAACTCTCGACGCGGGCCGCGGAGCAGTCGGCGAAGGCCGCCCGGGCAAGCCTTGCGGTGCACGAACGGTTCACTCGCGTCGTCGCCGCCGGCGAGGGCGTGGCGGGCATCGCGCTGGCGGTCTTCGACCTCACCGGTCGGCCGGTGACGATCGAGGATCGCCACGGGAACCCGCTCGCCGACGCCGGCCACGGTGCGGCTGCGCCCCACCCCAAGGACACGGCGGCTCGGCGCGCGCAGCTGCTGCGGCAGATTGGCGAGGGTCGCTCCCCCGTACGCGATCGGGGTCGTCTGGTCGTCGGCGCGCAGGCCGGCGACCTCGTGCTCGGAGTCATCGCACTGGTGCAGGCCGACGGCGAGGATGCCAACGGCGATCAGGTCGTGCTCGAACACGCCGCCACCGTCCTGGCGCTGGAACTGTCCCATCAGCGGGCGCTGGCCGAGGGCGAACTGCGCCTGCGCCGCGACCTTCTCGAGGAGCTGCTGACCGGTACCGACCTGCAGGGGGCCCGGGATCGGGCCAGGGCGCTGGACTACGACCTCGATCGGCCCCACCGGATCGTCCTGGTCGCCGGGCAGTCGGCCCGCAGGGACCCGGACGCGCTGTTCGGGGCGGTGCGGCGCGCGGCACGCATCCAGGGCGTCGGTTCGCTGCTCGTGGCCCGTTCCGGCGTGATTGCGTTGCTCGCCGATCGCGACGGCGACTGGGCACGGCTCCGCGCCGTCGTCGTCGAAGAACTCGGAGCGCGTGCGACCTGCGGCATCGGGGTCGGCGAGCGATGCGTGGAGCCCGCCGACTTCCCGCGCGGGTTCCGCCAGGCCCAGCTGGCGCTGCGGATGCAGTCCTCGACCCACGGCCCCGACCAGGTGACGCTGTTCGAGAACCTCGGGGTCTACAAACTCCTGTCCGAGGTCGGCGACCTCGGCTCCGTGGAGGCCTACGTCCGGACCTGGCTCGGAGCGCTGCTCGACTACGACGTGGCGAAGGACAGCCGGATGGTGGAGACCCTGGCCAGCTACCTCGAGTGCGGCGGGAACTACGACGTCACCGCGGAGACCCTTTCGCTGCATCGCAGCACGCTGCGCTATCGCTTGACGCGGCTGCGGGAGATCTCCGGGCTCGATCTGACCGAGCCCGACACCCGCTTCAACCTGCAGCTTGCGACCCGGGCCTGGGCAACCCTCCAGGCGCTGCAGACCGGTTAGCCCTGCCGCTCTCGGTCGCCGTTCCTCGGCCCAGCAGGTCCATCGAAGCGCTCGCAATCCGGCCTGGTGGGTCCACGCGCCCGCCGCGGGCCGCCGGTATTCTGAGCACGCAGAGCGCAACCCACACCACAGGCAACCGGAGGACGGACATGTCGATCACCAAGGGACTTCTCGTGACGCTCGAGGCAGCGGAGGGCAAGGAGGCCGCCGTCGAAGAGTTTCTCCACGCCGGCCGCTCGCTGGTCGCCGAGGAGCCGGACACCCTGGCCTGGTTCGCCGTCAAGCTCGGCCCGACGACGTACGCGATCGTCGACTTCTTCCCCCACGACGCGGGCCGCACCTCCCACCTGCAGGGCAAGGTCGGCCAGGCGCTCGCGGCACGGGCCGACGAACTGTTCGCGAAGGCGCCCGTGATCGAAGAGCTCGACGTCCTGGCGTCGAAGCTGCCCTGAACCCCGACGACCGCACGGTGGTGGTGGGCCCAGGAGTAACGCAACGTCCTGAGCAAATTATCTCAGTTATCTGAGTAGAATTGCGCCATGCTCGAATTCCGGCGGCAGATTGCCGACACGTTGCGGGTGCGTCTGGCCGAACCGCGCGCCCGGATCCAGGTGGTCGCCGGCCCGCGGCAGACCGGCAAAACCACACTGGTCCGTCAGGTGCTCGCCGAGATCCGGGCGCCCAGGCACTACGCCTCGGCCGATCAGGTCACCGCCCAGGACCGCAGCTGGCTCGAGGCCCAGTGGGACATCGGTCGGCTACGGGCTCGCGGTGCCGGGTCCGGCGCCGCGGTCCTCGTCCTCGACGAGGTTCAGAAGGTGCCGTCCTGGTCCGAGGTGGTCAAACGCCTCTGGGACGACGACACCGGCGAGGCAGTGCCGATGCACGTGGTGCTGCTCGGATCGGCGCCGATGCCGATCCAGCACGGGCTCGCCGACAGCCTGGCCGGACGGTTCGAGGTGATCCGTGTCCCCCACTGGTCGTGGGCGGAGATGCGCGAGGCCTTCGGATTCGACCTGGAGCGGTACCTGTACTTCGGGGGCTACCCCGGCGCCGCCCCCTTGACCGTCGACCGTGAGCGCTGGACGGACTACGTACTCGACGCGCTCGTCGAAACCACGTTGTCCCGCGACCTGCTGATGCTGACCCGGGTGGACAAGCCCGCACTGCTTCGTCAGGTGTTCCGCCTCGGCTGCGACTACTCCGCGCAGGTCGTCAGCTACCAGAGAATCGTCGGCCAACTGCAGGACGTGGGCAACACCACGACCGTCGCGCACTACCTCGAACTGCTCGCCGGTTGCGGCCTGGTGACGGGCCTTGCGAAGTACTCCGGTGCGCGGGTGCGCCAGCGTGCCTCCAGTCCAAAACTGCTCGCGCTCAATACGGCGCTGGTCTCGGCTCTCGGTGGCGTTCCGCCTGCTGCGGCCCGGGAACGGCCGGACCTGTGGGGCCGTCTGGTGGAGACCGCGGTGGGCGCCCATCTGGTCAACACCGCCGGGCGGCTCACCGAGGTGGGCTACTGGCGGGAGAGTTCCTACGAGGTCGACTACGTGCTCAGCCAGGGCGAGGCGCTCACGGCCATCGAGGTGAAGTCCGGCCGCACCGCAGGCCGGTTGGGCGGTCTGGACCGCTTCTGCCGCGCCTATCCGCACGCCCGCAGGTTGATCGTGGGCACCGGCGGCATCGAGCTGGCAGAGTTCTTCGGCCGCGACGCAGGGGACTGGGTGGGGTGACCCGAGGCAGCTCGAGCGGCCGTTGGCACAGTGGGTCGCTTCACCCGACCGTCCCGCGTACGCTGTGGGCATGTTGGACAGCGAGTACCCGGACCAGGCGTGCTCCGTTGCGCGCGCCCTGGAGGTGGTGGGCGAACGGTGGACGCTGCTCATCCTCCGCGACGTCTTCTGGGGCAGGCGGCGGTTCGACGAGCTGATGGAGAGCGTCGCCGGCGTGACCCGCACCGTTCTCGCCAGCAGGCTGCGCAAGCTCGTCGAGCACGGCCTGCTCGAACGCCGGCTCTACCAGGAGCGTCCGGAGCGCTACGAGTACCTTCCGACCGAGAAGACTCTCGACCTGGTGCCCGTGGTGGGAATGCTGATGTTCTGGGGCGACAAGTACTACCCCCACGCCGCCGGCCCGCCGCGGCGCGTCTTCCACGGGGACTGCACCGGCGGACTCGAGATCGTCTGCCGGTGCGTCGAGTGCGGCCACGACGTCGCCACGACCGAAGTGGAGAGCGAACTCAACCCCGCGGTGTTTCGCTAGCATCTGCTCCTTTGTCGACTACGTGACGCTCCGTCACCCCTCCCCCGTCGGATCACCGGGTGGGGGCGCGGCCGGTTGGCACACCGCCGTGAACGTGACCTTCGTGGTGAGGGTGGGCGCGATGCCGGTGATCGTGAAGGCGAGCAGCGCCTGCGAGGTGTGCTCGATGCCGTCGCGGCGCACCTCGATCCGAGTCAGCGCAGGCCGTGCGCAGCTCTTCCGCGGCGGCAGGTCGATGCCGACGACCCATGACCCCGGGGAAGGTCGAAGGACCTGCACGGTGGCCGCTTGCGCCCAAACGGGCTGCTTACGTGGCCGGCGACGGCGATGGCGCCGTCTGCCCACACCTGACCGCCCACGTCGTCGCCCTCGATGCATGCCACCAGGCGCCCCAGCGGCGGATCGGCGGCTGCGGCCGGAGATCCGGACAGCGGCCACCCCACGAGTGCCGTCGCCGCAAGACTCCCGGCAACCGCACCTACGACGACGACGCTGCGGCGCCGAACGAGGCCGGCCCCTCGCCCGCTGTCGGCTCTTCTTCGATGGTCGGCCACGGTGGGGGCCCTCCAGCTCTCGATGGCTAGTTCGCTTTCGGCATGGAGATCTGATGGTTCGTCAGCCGAGGCAGCCGGACCACCGTGGTGCATCTGGTCACGCTACTAATAGTGGATTGCATGACGCAACTGACCGCGCCGGAAAGCCAGCGACTCTGATCGACGGCCGACGGTGATCAGCCGGTGGGCAACCGCTCCCCCTTCGCACGCCCGTTGAGCGCGGCGGCCGGCGCCTCCGCGAGGGGCACCCCCACCGCCTGCGGGAGTACTTCCGGCGCGGACGGGGCGGCGGCGTCGGAGTCGTCGCTTCCGGCCTCCGGGTGGGCCGGCAGGAAGAACAGGACGAGCAGCGCGCCGAACAGGCACACGCCCATGGCCACGAGGCAGGCCACGGACAGGCCGTCGAGGAACCCGTTGGTCGCCACCTGCGCGAGGACGTCGTTTCCGGTGACGCGGGCGACGAGGGAGGCGGCCCCGTAGGACTCCTCCGCGATGTGGGAGATCTCGGCGGGGAACTCCCCGTCGCGCAGGCGCGAGACGTAGACCGAGGTCGCGACGCTGCCGATGACCGCGACGCCGAGGGTGCCGCCGAGTTCGCGGGTGGCGTCGTTGACCGCGGAGCCGACGCCCGCCTTGGCAGCTGGGACCACGCCCATGATCGCCTCCGTGGCCGGGGCGCTGGTGAGGCCGAGGCCGGCGCCGAGCAGGACCATCTGGCCGACGATCTCCTCGTAGGGGGTTACGGCGGAGGCGGTGGAGATCCACGCGAACGCGACGGCGAAGGAGACCAGACCCACGGTCACCACGGTCTTGGTGCCGATGGCCAGAGCCAGGCGGGGGCCGAGCAGCGAGGCGATCGCGATGGCCGTCGCGACGGGGATCGTCCGCATGCCGGCTTCGAGGGCGCCGTAGCCGCGCACGAACTGGAAGTACTGCGTGATCAGGAAGATGAAGCCGAAGAGCGCGAAGAAGGCGAAGGTGACGGCACCGGAGGCGGCGGTGAAGCGCATGTTGGCGAACAGCCGCACGTCGAGCATCGGATGCTCCACGCGCCGCTCGTGCACGACGAACACGGCGAGGATCAACGCCGCGAGGGCGAACTGGCCGAGGGATCGGTTGCTGGACCAGCCCAGCTCGGGACCTTCGATGATCGCGTAGACGAGCGCGCCGAAGCCCAGGGTGCTGAGCACCAGGCCGGGGTAGTCCAGCGGCGGCGTCGTCGGATCGGCGCTGTTGGGCGCCCACTTCCAGGCCACGACCAGGGACACCGCGGCCAGTGCGGCGCACAGCAGCAGCGTCGAGCCCCACCAGTAGCGCTCCAGGAGCGCGCCGCCCAGGATCGGCCCCACTGCGACGGCGACGCCGGTGGCAGCGCCCCACATGCCGATGGCCGCGGCCCGCTGCTTTCGATCGGTGATCTCGTTGACCAGGATCGACAGCGTGGTCGGGAAGACGATGGCCGCACCGATGCCCGCCATTACCCGCCAGGCCACGAGCAGGTCGGGGTTCGGGGCAAAGGCGCCACCAGCGTTGGCGACGAAGTAGCACAGCAGCCCGATCAGCAGCGTGCCGCGCCGGCCCAGCCGGTCCGAGAGCGATCCCATCGCGAGCACCAGCGCCGCAAAGGCGAAGTTGAAGCCGTCGACGATCCAGAGCAGGTCGCGGGTGTTCGCGTCGAGTTCGGAGGTCAACGACGGCAACGCGATGTTCACGATCATCGTGGCCAACTGGATCGTGAACACGGCCAGGCAGACCGCAACCAGTACCGGAATGTGACGGCGCATGCGCTGAACCCTTCGGAAGATCTCAGCCGGCGGTCTCGGGCCGCTCGGCTGCGCGGCTCAGTCCATCGCCTGAAGCTACCCGCAGTGGGTAGCATCACGCAACTCTTCCCCACTGGGCGCGTAGTGGACCGCGAGCGCGACACCTCCGAATAGACCGACGGTCAGCACGCGGTGGCCTTGCGCGCCCGCCGCTCCACCACGTGTCGCCGGTCGTCGAGGTCCTGGTCGTCGAAGGCGAGCGGCGGGAGCCAACCGCTGCGGCGATGCACGGTGGTCGCACGAGCGCGGTCATCCCCCCGAGTTGTGCCGCGACGATCTGCTCGCGGACCGCGTCGAGCCCGGCCGTATCCGGATAGGGCTACTGCAGTTATCCGCTCAGACATCCTGCAACTGTCGGCGTAGACCGAGGGCGATAGCGATATGTTTGCGTCGTGGATACCGCCCAGGTGGTTGGCCGGGAGTACCGGCCTCGCGTCATCGACGCCGCACTGCAACGGACGCTTGCGGCCGCCGGTGCAGTGGTGATCGAGGGCGCTCGAGCCAGCGGCAAGACCATGACGGCGCTGCACGCCGCTGCCTCCTACGTCTTCGTCGACGACGCCGAGATCCAGCGCCTCCTCGACGTGGCGCCGCGCTCCCTCCTCGAAGGGGCCGCTCCGAGACTCCTCGACGAGTGGCAAGTCGCCCCGGAACTGTGGAACCTCGTACGGCGTGCGGTCGACTCCGCTTCCCAACCCGGGCGGTTCATCTTGACCGGCTCCGCGGTTCCACCCGACGACCTCACCCGGCACACCGGGGCCGGCCGGTTCCTGCGACTGCGCCAGCGGACCATGTCGGGGTGGGAGAAGCTCGAGGCACCGGCGGGTGCGGTAAGCCTCTCGGGCCTGTTCGACGGGGAACTGCCGACGACCGATCTTGGCGCGGCACCCGATCTGGACACGGTCATCGAGAACCTGCTGCGCCCCGGTTTCCCGGCGATGACCACCCTGTCCCCTGCCCAGTCGGCGACTCGTCTGCGCGGCTACATCGACGACGTCGCCCGTACCGACATTCAGCGCATCGCCGATATCCGGCACGCACCCGAGGTGGTCAAGCAGCTCATCGCCGCGCTGGCGAGGTCGGTGGCCTCGGAGGTCACCTACACGACGCTCGCCGCCGACCTGCGCACCGTCGCTCCCGCCATCGACGCCGAAACCGTCAGCAGCTACGTCGGCCTGCTCCAGCGGCTCTTCGTGGTAGAGGCGCAGCGGCCCTGGACCCCGGCGCTGCGATCGCGCGCGCGGGTGCGCACCTCGCCGAAACTTCACCTGGTCGACCCGGCCCTTGCCGCGGCAGCCCTCGGTGCCGGTCCCCACCGGCTGCGGAACGACCTCGCTACGCTCGGCACACTGTTCGAGAGCGCGGTCGTCCACGACCTGACCGTCTTCGCCGCTGCGATCGACGGCGAGGTCAGCCACTACCGCGACTCCAACAACAAGGAGATCGACGCGATCGTCACTCTCCCCGACGGACGGTGGGGCGCCGTCGAGGCCAAGCTCGGCGGGCGGCAGTTCACGGCAGCCGCCGCCTCGCTGCGGGCAGCGATCGGACAGGTCGATACGGCCGCGATCGGCGCGCCGGCATTCCGGCTCGTCGTCACCGGAACGGGGCCAATCCTGGTCGCCGACGACGGGACCGTCACCACTCCGCTATCCGCCCTGGCTCCCTGAGAGCCCGTCCAGACCCGACACTCCGCGACGTCTCGATCTGTCGCCCGGAGTACGCCCCGCAGTGCCGGCGGCCGTGGTCAGCCGCTCATCGTCAGGCCGCCGCTGACGCTGAGGGTCCGCCCGACGGCACCGGCAGGATCGACAACGGAATTGCGCATCACCACGTCGCCCCTCCGCGCCGTCAGAGGCGGACGATCGCGAGGAGCAGGTCAGTCAGGGCGGTCATGCCGTGCCCCGGCCCGTCGGTGTCCTCCAGGAGAGCGACGTCGCCGGCAGCAAACATGCGTGTTCTTCCGGCTGCGCTTCCCTCGAACTCGCCGGACAGCACCATCACCAACTGGCGGGCGGGTGCTGGATGGGCCGCATCCGACCAGCCCGCGGGCGCGTGGAGGAACAGGACGCCGTTGGCCGGCATGTGAGCGCTGACCGCAAGCGGGGGCGCGGGTGGCGCGAACACCGTCGGCACGAGCTCGAAGTCCAGGTCCCCGAAATCGGTGACGTTGTCCGCGTCGGTGAAGACCCGGACGTACTTCAACCGCCTGACGGCCGGCTCGGAGAGATCCGCGTTCATCCGCACATCATGCCTGGCGGCGGGCGGTACTTCCGCGCCCGGCGCGACTTGGGCGCGGACGTACCACCGCCAGGCGCAGCCGTTCTATGGGCCGCTCGTTCGCCGCTCTTAGCGTGCTGGGAAAGCCACCACGACGAGAGGCGCGAGCCAATGACATTCCCAGCCACTTCACTGTTCACGCTCGAGGACAACGGCGGCGTCCTGATCGTGACCTATTCGTCGGATCCGTTGAACTACCTCAACATGGCCAGCCTTCACGAGCTCGGGCAGCTGATTCCGGTCATGGCACAGCCCCAGTACCGGGCGGTCGTCTTCCAGTCGCGCCCCGACGAGGTCGGCTTCATGACGCATTTCTCGGTCGAGGAGATCTACGAGATCATCAAGGCCCCGGAGACCTCCCGCTACTCAGCCGACGCGGTGCGCGGGTTCAAGGTGTTGATCGACCAGATCGTGGCGCTGCCCAAGGTGACGATCGCCGCGATGAACGGCGACACGATGGGCGGCGGTCACGAGCTGGCGTTGGCCTGCGACCTGCGCATCGGCGAGATCGGTGACTACCGGTACGGCCAGCCCGAGGTCCGCCTCGGGATCATTCCCGGAGCGGGCGGAAGCCAGCGGCTCTCTCGCCTCATCGGTCTGGGGAAGGCTCTCGACATCATCCTGCGAGGCCGCGCGGTGACCCCGGAGGAGGCACAGTCGCTCGGCATCACGACCGAACTCGTCGCGGACGCGCCCGCGCGCGCCCTTGAGATCGCCAGGGAGATCGCAACCTTCCCGCCGATGGGCGTCGCGAAGGCGAAGGCGTCCATCTACAAGGGCTTCGAAACCGACCTGCAGAGTGGCCTGGAGATGGAGAGCCTGTTCTGGCAGGAGGCCATGCAGTCCGACGACGCGAAGCTCGCGATGGTCGAGTTTCTGAAGGTGCCGCTGGACAAGCGCCGCGACTGGATCCTGAGCCCGGTGGACTACCCCCACTTCCAGGGCATGTAGAGATGGCCTGAATACCCGACGTGGGGCGGCGCGGCGCCGGGGCCGCCGCGTCGCTTCAGGCGACGCCGTGGGCCTCACGGTATTCACCCGGGGAGATCGAGAACTGGCGGCGGAACTCCCGGCCGAGATGGCTCGAATCGCAGAATCCCCACCGGTGCGCGATCGCGACGATCGAGCACCCGGTGTTCACCAGGTCGTTCCGAGCGGCGGCGAGGCGGTGTGCCCGGACGACGGTACCGACTGTGTCTCCGGTGGCCGAAAACGCGCGGTGGACCGTGCGGGGCGCCACGCTGTGCGCGGCGGCGAGGTCGCTCACCCGGATCGGACCGGCCAGATGATCGAGAATCCACGCCTCCAACTGCCGCCGCAGGAAGGGCAGGAAGTCGGTCTCGCCAACGTCCGCGGAGTGCGTGGCGCGGAGCATCCCGGCGATGAGCATCAGCAGGGCGTTGCGGGCGCCTTCCACCTCGGCCGGCGACATGCAGCCGAACTGGGAGTCCACGCCGTCGAGGAAGTCGTGGGTGAGCCGCGCCAGGGGATGCCGAGCGGTGTCCAGGGACAGACAGTCCGGGACGCCAGGCCCGGTGTCGAAGGGCGCAAGCGCCGTCAGCGGTACACGCACCGTGCGCTTCGTCATGGGCTCCGGGATGACGAACCGCCCTACGACGCGCGTGCTCAGGATCAGCACGGCACCGGGTCGAAGCAGCACCGTCTCGTGCCCGGTGTCGATGATCTGCTCTCCCGCCGAGGCGGTGAGCAGGAGCAGCGCCTCCGCCTCGCCCCGCGCCATCGCACTTCCGCGTACCCCCTCCACGTCGGGAGTGGTCCAGTGGGTGATGAGCAGGTCACCGAGGTCTCGCTCGTCGACGGACCCGAAACACTGGAAGCGGCCCGTGGGCCGAAGCTGCATGTTGGCGAGGCGATGCCGCACGGCGGCGCGCCAGCGGAAGTCGAGCTCCTCTACCGACGGATCGCTCTCGGGTCGGGGGATGTGCTGGGTCACGATCACTGGCGTGCTCCTGCCGCTGTCGGTGGGTGCTGGGGACGTAGCGAGCCGGGTCCTTCGCGGAAGCCTCGACTCCGCCGACGATCTGTAGTTTGCTGCTGGACCCCGTCGGATACTTGCCCTCACACGACAAGGATTTGAGTTTGCGCGACACGGATCTGCCCATTCGGGCCTCGGTTCTACGCGGCCTGCCGGAGCTGATCGACGACCTCGGAGGCTCCGGCGAGGAGTTTCTGGCCCGCTACGGCATCGACCAGGGACGGGTGGCGCGGAACGACGCCTACGTCAGCCTTCGAACGACCGAGCAACTTCTCGAGGACGCCGCACGCGAATTCAGAGCCCCGAACTTCGGGTTGCGGATGGCCTCGCAGCAGGACCTGCACATGCTCGGTCCGCTGGCGATCGCGATGGAGAACGCCCGCACGATCGGCGAATCCCTGGAATGCGCGAACCGCTTCATGGTCGTGCTGAGCCCGGCCCTCTCCCTAGCGGTGTTGCCGGACCCGTTGGAGCAGCCAGCGGTCCTCGCGGTCCGCCACGCCAGCACCACCGGTACCGCATCTCCGCAGGCGATCGACTACGGCCTCGGCATCAACCACCGCATTCTGACTCTCCTCAACGGAGGGATTCCCTACGGGCTTCGTTCCGTGCAGTTGCCCCATCCGCGCCTTGCCCCCGCCGTGGTCTACCGGGACTACTTCGGCGCCGATGTCGAGTTCGACTGTCCGCAGGCCGCGCTGCGGGTCCCCCGCCAACTGGTGGACGTCGAGATCAGCGGAGGCAACGACCTCCTGCGCGACATCGCCATGGATTTTCTCGAAGCGCACTTCAGCCGCCGCGACGTCCCGGTCGCCGACCTCGTCTACCTGATCCTCCAGGGCCAGTTGGGCCCGCACCGACCCGACCTCGCGAAGGTCGCGCGGCTGCTCAACCTCCACCCGCGATCTCTGCAGCGATTGCTGGCTGGCGAAGGCCTAGGCTTCAAGGACCTGGTCGACCGCGCTCGACGCGAGCAGACCCTGAATCTGATCACCACCACCGGTCTGTCCTTTTCGCAGATCGCCGTCCAGGTCGGCCTGCGCGAGCAGTCGAGCCTCACCCGCGCGGTGCGGCGGTGGTTCGGGGCATCGCCCTCCGAACTGCGCGGCTCGGCCGGCGCGACCGGCAGCGCCCCGCAGCCCCCCGCCTAGCACTCAGTCGCTCCGATACCGGCGCCGGGCGCATCCGTTCTATGGGCTCGGCGGAACACATTCCTACGTTGGTCCTGTCCCCCTCGCACGCAGGCACCACACCCATCAGACAGGGAGCCAACCATGCCCGCATGGCAGATCTTCATCCCCGAGAACGCCCTCAGCTCCGAAGACAAGCTCGAGATCGGCAAGCGGGCTACGGCCATCTACTCGGAGAACTTCGACCTGAACATGCCCAGGTTCTACACGACCGTGTACTTCCACGAGCACAAGCCGGGCGCCTTCGTGATCGGCGGCGAGACTCGCGAAAATTACGCCCAGGTCTCCATCCTCCACATCGCCCGAAGCCACGAGCAGGTCGCCGAATACCTGGGAATCGGACTGCAAGACCTGAACGAAGCCTTCATGAAGATGGCCCACGAGGTGCTCGACCCGTTCATCGCGGACCGCGGGTACGAACTGGAGTTGTTCGTTCAGCAGTCCGACCGTGAACTGTGGCGCATCGACGGGATGTCGCCGCCGCCGCCGTGGTCCGACGCCGAGCGCCAGTGGGCCAAGGACAACCACAGCTCGCCGTTCGTCGCCGCCGAACTTCAGGAGAAGTGATGATCCGTCAGGACATCGAGTTCTCGGGAGAACAGGGCGTCACGCTTCGCGGCTGGTTCTATCCGGCACGGGGCACCACTCTGCCTGCTCCGGTCGTCGTAATGACGCACGGTGCGTCCGCCGTCAAGGAGATGCACCTGGCCGACTATGCGGAGTACTTCGCGACAGCCGGGCTCAACGTTGTGGTGTACGACCACCGGAACTTCGGCGACAGCGACGGCTCGCCGCGCCAGGAGATCGACCCCGTCCTGCAGTACCGCGACATCCGCAACGCAATCACCTATGCCCGGACCCGGCCGGAGGTCGATGAATCGAAGGTCGGCATCTGGGGATCGAGCTTCTCCGGCGGTCACGCACTGACTGTTGCGGCGATCGACAAGCGGGTGAAAGCGGTGGTGTCGCAGGTGCCGTTCATATCGGGGTCGGGCATGCTGAGCCAGGCCATCCGGCCCGACTTCGTCGCCCACACTCGTGCGGGACTGGACGCCGACCGGCTGCACCGGTTCAACGGTGGAGACCCCACCGTGTTCGGGATCGTCGACGCCGACCCCACTGCCCAGGTCGCCATGCCCCAGGCCGATGCCTACGAGTGGTTCGGCAAGACCGCGGCGGACCGGGCGCCCAATTGGAAGAACGAACTGACGGTGCGCAGCCTGGAGATGGTCACCGAATACGAGCCCGGCAGCTACATCGGGCGCATCTCACCGACCCCGCTCTTGATGATCGTGGCGGCCGACGACGCGGTGGCCTCGGCGACGTTCGCCCTGGATGCCTACGAGCGCGCACGCGAGCCGAAGCAGCTGCTGCTCCTCCCGGGCGGTCATTTCGACGCCTACACCGGTCCCGGCTTCGAGAAGTGCGCGGCTGCGGCGCGCGACCACTTCCTCCACCACCTCGGCAGCTGAGAGGCGGCAACGTGCGACGAACCAGGAGAGCCCAGTGAACACGAGGGCACGATCGCGGCTGCTCCGGCCAGTGCCGCCAGGGCTCCTGTCGTCGATGCAGACGTCCCCACTGCGCGCACGGCCGAGGCAGCGACCACGCGGCCCCCGCAGCTGCCAAGTCCGCCCAGGCCCCGCGGGCGAAATCGGGCAGAGCCGCCCTCGCTGCGGCCAACAGGAACTCCGCGATCGAGCCCGAAGCCGTCGCGAAGTCCGACACCGCGACCGCCAACCAGAAGATCTACGACGAAGCGGCCGGCGCCACGGATGTCGGCATCGCCAAGGACTCGATCAGGCTCGGGTCGATCAACATGCACGGCATGGCGCTAGGCAACCTGATCACCGCCCCACAAGTCCGCGGGAACCTGGCCACTGCGTCGGCGATCAACGACCGCGGCGGCGTGCTGGGACGGCGCCTGTCGATCGTGGACTGCGACGACGGCCCCGGCGAGGTTTCCCGCGCCAAGGCGTGCATCAAGAAGCTCGCCGTCCAGGACAAGATCTTCACCGTCGTCACCGGCGTCGACTGGGCTACGGCCTCGATCCACGACGACCTCAAGCAGCACGGGCTTCCCTACGTCGGTTCATGGGCGTACAGCCAGACCGAGTGGCAGGACCCGTACATGTTCCCCGCCCACATGTCGATGATCCACGAGGCCCTGGCGGGCGCACACTGGGTGAAGAACGTCGTCAAGCCCAAGACCTACCGCCTGATCTGCCTCACCAGCCCCGAGATGCAGTTGGCCTGCAACTCGGTGCGTGCAATTCTCGACGCGTCCGGGGCGAAGTTGGTCAAGAAGGCGGACGTGTCGATCTCGGAGACGTCGATGTCGGCATACGTGCTCGCGATGCGCGCCGCGAATCCCGAGCACATCGTGCACTACGTGATCAACCCCGCGACCATGGGCAAGTTCATGGTGGAGTCCCAGCAGCAGGGCTACTACCCGCCCAAAGGTATCTCCGGCAACCATCTCGCCAGCGAGCTCATCGGATCCCTGTTCGGCAAGTGGGCGGTCGGACGCTACTGGACCAACACCACCTACCGGCTATGGGGACCGGAGTTCATGGCCACCATGAACAAGTACGCCCGCGCGAACCGCGGCGCCAACCACCACGTCGTGCAGGCCGGATACGTCGCCGTCAACATCTTCGCCGAGGCCGGTCGACGCGTCGGGCCAAATCTGACCCGGGACCGGCTCATGGCCGAACTCGGCAACGGCACCGTGTGGAAGTCCGACGCCTCACTGGACCAGCGTTTCAGCTACGTCGCCACCGAACGATCCGGCGCGAACTGGGACCGCAACCTCGGCCAGGGCCGAGAGTTCATCTTCCGCTGGACGGCACCAACACGGCCTCCAACCCGGACGGGAGCCCGCAGGGCTGGACGCCCGACCCCGAACAGTTCGTCATCTACACCGGGAAGTGAACCGGGTGGGGTACGAACAGCGGGCCCGAAGGGGTGAATGAGGCGGGGTGCGGTGTGGTCCCGCACCCCGCCTCTGCGGCCACCGCCAGCGCGTCCCGACGCCGACGGCCCGCTGGGATCTCGCCCGGAGAATCAGGCGAGCGCGAAGACCCAGCACTCACCACCCGAAGTCCTACACGTAAGTCGTTTGCGCAGCCACGCTCGGGCAACCCGACGGGCCGGCAGCTCGCGATCAGCCAGCGGCATCGGAGCGGCGGGGCGCGAGTCACGCTCAGCAGCTCGGCGACGACCGTGACGGTGGCGGGGCCGATCTCGGCGCGGCGGGTGCGGCACCAGGCCGGAGTGCGCATGTGGAGGGCGATCTTCTCCGGCGGGTAGTGCCCCATCTCCGTCGCCCCGGGCACCAGCGTGCCCGGCAATTACTTGGCTGCCACCGATGCCGATCGAGTCGAGTGTGCGGACTTGCGAGCCGACCCGGCCGCCGTCCGTCTGCGCGATCCTCGCGCAGGGGCAGCTCCCATCAGGGCGATGACCCGGTCGCCCTTGACGACGTTCAGCTGGAGACGGCCGCCTAGGGCGCTGATGTACTGCTCGAGCACATCGATGGTTACGTTGCGAGCGCGCTCGATAGCAGCGATCCGAGGTTGGCTCACCCCGATCAGCTTCGCCAGTTCGCGCTGCGACAGACCCGCCTGCTCTCGCAGCGCGGTCAATCCCACGGCAAGTCGCAACTCCTCTTCGATCTCCGCGATCCGCCCCTCGGCGCCGGGTGCCGCGAGGACCTTCTGTTCCCAGTGCTCGATGTCGGTCACGGTCGCTTCCCCTTCTTCCGGTCGACCCGGCCCGCCCGCTCTGCGGTCAGCCTCGTCTGGTGCTCGTCTAACCGGTCGTCCGCGATCGGAATGTTGCGGACGTACCAGCCTTTCCAGTCTTCGCTCTTGTCCCCGCCCAGCAGCAGGATCGCCTTGCGCGAACGGTCGAAGGCAAACAGGACGCGCACCTCCGTGCGCCCCGTCGAGCCTGGACGCAGTTCCTTCATGTTCTTGTGACGACTCGCGAGGACGGTGTCGACCAGAGGCCGACCCAACCCCGGCCCCACGTCGCGGAGCACCCTGACGGCCGCCAGCAGCGCCTCCGCGTCTGCCTGGCCGAGACTGCCTGCCCACTCCTCGCACAGCGGATGGAATTTCACCGCCCACGGCATGTGATAACAATAGCATTATCGCTTGGCGACACGGGCCCCTCTAGCCCATCGGCGCTCTGCGCATCGACGACGTCGCCCGTGCCGACATTCATCGCATCGCCGATATCCGGCACGCACCCGAGGTGGTCAAGCAGTTCATCGCTGCGCTCGCGAGGTCGGTGGCCTCGGAGGTCACCTACACGACGCTCGATCGACGTGATCGCCACTCTCCCCGACGGACGGTGGGGCGCCGCCCTGGCTCCCTGAGAGCCCGTCCAGACCCGACACTCCCCGACGTCTTGATCTGGCGCCCGGAGTACGCCCCCGCAGTGCCGGCGGCCGTGGTCAGCCGCTCATCGTCAGGCCGCCGCTGACGCGGCGTCGGATTCGGACCGGTGGACCTTCTCTGTACGGACAGTTGTCGTACACTGGCCGCATGAGCAGGAGCGAACGGATCGAGTTGCGCGTCTCCCCCGACGACAAGGCCGCGATCGCGGCGGCGGCGGCCCTGGAGCAGGTGACCGCCACCGACTTCGTGCGCGACGCGGTGCTCGACCGCGTCGCGCACGTTCGGGCACGGGCCGAGCGCACGCTGATGCCGGCCGCGCAGTTCGACGCGCTGCTGGCGTCGCTCGACGCCGCCGACGACACCCCGATCCTCGCTCGGGCGTTCGCGAAACGGCGACGGTTCGTGGAGGGTTGAGCGCGGAGTTCACCTCCGTCCCGCTCGCCGACCGCCACGAGGCGGCCGGATTCGACTGCGGGGTAGAGGAGCTGAACATCTGGCTCGGGCAGCAAGCGCTTCGCGCCCAGCATTCGGGGACGGCTCGCACGTTCGTGTGGGTCAGGCCCGAGGCACCCGACCAGGTCTGGGCGTACTTCTCGCTGGCCCCGACCGAGGTGGCCCGGCGCACCCTGTCCCGCGGCCAGTCGTCGGGGTACAGCACCGTTCCCGGTTATCTGCTGGCCCGCCTGGCCGTCCACGTCGATCTTCGCGGGCAGGGCTACGGCACGCAGGTGCTCGTCGACGCCCTCACTCGCGCTGCCCGCGCCGCCGAGACCGGCGGCGGCCGCCTGGTCGTCGTCGACGCCCTTGGCGAGGCCGCGGCCGCCTTCTACCGACATCACGACTTCGCCCCGGTGAAGGACAACCCCCACCGCCTGGTCCTCAAGATCGCCAGCATCCGCGAACTGCTCGCCTGAACCGGATCCTTTGCTGCAGGTCGGAGCTATTGCCTACCGACGTTCTAGTCAGTAGGGTGAAGCAACTTGCTGACGATGGCGTCACGGCTTGGACGAGAAGTTCGCCACGTGCCGGTCCCTCTCGCTCGCGCACGTCCTGATGAACCGTCGGAACACTGGATGGTCCGTTCCGAGCTCCTCCCTCCAATGCATAGTGTCACGCTACTCGCTGGTCGTAGCTTCACGCAACGGACTGGCCCGCCGCTCCCTCGGGAAGCCTCGGGCTCGTCTTGCGGTCGACGACGTAGAAGTAGCCGTCCTCGTCCTGCCTCGCCACGTCGCCGGTGCGCAGCCATCCGTCGGGAATCGCCTCGCCGGTGGCGACGTCGTCGTTCCAGTAGCCCTTCATCACGTTGGGCCCTTGAATGGCGATCTCGCCAACCTCGCCCGCGGGCACATCGTGGCCCGAGTCGTCCAGGACGCGCATCCGGACGCCGGACACCGGTTGGCCGATCGAGCCGGCCCTGCGGGGGCGGCCGGGGTGGTTGAAGGACGCGACGGGCGAACTCTCCGAAAGCCCGTAGCCCTCGAGCACGAGGCAGCCCAAGGCGCTTTCGAAACCGTGCACGATCTCGACGGGCATCGGCGCACCGCCCGACACGCAGGTCCGCAGGCTGGCGGTGTCGTGGGAGTGGCGATCGCGGTGGTCGAGCATCGCGGCGAACATGGTGGGCACGCCTTGGAAAATCGTGACCCCGTCACGGGCGATGACCTCCAGAGCTTTGCCCGGATCGAATCTCGGGACCAGCGTCAGGCAGGCGCCCGAAGCCACCGCGGTGTTCAACCCGCAGGTCAGTCCGAAGACGTCGAAGAGCGGCAGGCAGGCCAGCAGCACGTCGTCGGGCTGGGTCAGGAGCAGAGTGCTGGCGGTGACCGCCGCGTTGCTGCGCAGGTTCGCGTGGGTCAGTCGGGCACCCTTCGGCCGGCCCGTCGTGCCCGCGGTGTAGAGGATCACCGCGTCGTCGTCGTCTGCACGCTCGAACGCCGAGACGGCGGTGGCGATCGGCGGTTCCAGATCGGTGGGACCGGTGATCCCGATCTCGAGCGCGGGCACGCCGAGCGCTTCCGCTCCGCGCGCCGCCTCCGGCGACCCGCACGCGAACAGCACGCGGGCGCCGGAGTCGGCCAGGAGGTACTCGACCTCGCGCGCCGTCGACAGCGGGTTCATCGGCACGACGACGCCGCCGGCCAGCAGCGTTCCGTAGAACAGGACGGGAAACGCCGGCACGTTCGGCGCCACCAGGCCCACCCGGTCGCCCGGTGCGATGCCGCGCGCACGAAGCATCTCGGCAACGGACCCAGCAGCGGAAAGCAGCGGTCCGTAGGCGACCACGTGGTCGTCCAGGCGAAGTGCGGGCCGGTCGGGATACATGGCCGCCGCCTCGACCAGGTTGTACGCCAGGTTGGTCATCGCATGGCTCGATTCGCTGCTGGAACGTTGACCGAATTCGACGACGGTCCGGCCCGCCCCGGCCATGGAGGGCCCTACAACCCCGGCGGCCCGGAAGTTGTGGGCGCCTCCATACCGGGCCGGAGTGACGCAGGGCACGCTGGTCGTCTGCGACGGCGCGTGCCTCAACGCCCGGAGTGCCAACGTCGACACTCGAGGAGAACCCATGAGCTTGACCCGAAGACTTGCCACCGCAGCTCCGTTGGCGGTGAGCGCGGCGCTGGTGCTCGCGGCCTGCGGCAGCAGCAACGACGATCAGGCCACTGCGACCCAGCAGCAGCCCGAGGCCGCAGCCGCCGCTCCCCTCGCCGAGGAAGCGGCCGCACCCGAGAGCGCCGCCGAGGCTCCGGCCGCGGAGGAGGCGCCGGTCGCCAAGGCCGTGGACGCCGTCGAGAAGTCCACCGCCAAGACGCCCAAGACCGAGAAGGCGGCGAAGGCCGCGAAGGCCGAGGCGGTTGCACCGAAGAAGGCCGCGGCCGCGAAGCCGGCCGCCGCGAGCGCCCCCGCGGGCACCGAGGTGAAGAGCACGGAGTCGGCCGAGGCGCAGGCTGCGAACCAGAAGATCTACGACGAGAAGAACGGCGCCACCGACATCGGCGTCACCAAGGACTCGATCAAGCTCGGCTCGATCAACATGCACGGCATGGCGCTGGGCAACCTGATCACCGCCCCGACCGTCCGCGGCAACCTCGCGACGATCTCCGCGCTCAACGACCGCGGCGGCATCCTCGGGCGCCGCATGACGATCACGGACTGCGACGACGGCCCCGGCGAGGTCTCCCGCGCGAAGGCGTGCATCAAGAAGATGGTCGCCCAGGACAAGATCTTCTCCCTCGTCACCGGCATCGACTGGGCCACGGCCTCGATCCACGACGACCTGAAGCAGAACAAGCTGCCCTACATCGGCGCCTGGGCCTACTCCCAGACCGAGTGGCAGGACCCGTACATGTTCCCGAGCCACA
>JBQTKD010000020.1:0-42128 GCA_052386455.1 Sporichthyaceae bacterium | reverse complement strand
GGCTCGAAATCCTGTGGCACTGCCTGGTCAAAGGCATGCACTACGACGAAGCGACCCACGTCGCCAACCGAAACCGCGCCCTCGGGCGAGCCGCCTAAGGGGGTGGTTGACAGAGGGTGTCTCATCTGTGCAGGTGCTCCTTCACGGTCTCGACGTCCGCCTTCACGCCCGCCATCGCCTGCTCCGGCTTCGGCGGCGTGGCCTCGGAGACCTGCTTCTTGCCTGCGAGGGCGAGCACGCCGGCGACGGCGAACAGCGCGACAGTGACGACGAGCGCGGCGAGCCACGTGTCCATCGCTGTGGCGAGCCCGGCGATCGCGGTGGCGACGAGCGCTCCGCCGCCGAACAGGGCAACGACGCCCGCGGCGCCGAACATGCCGATGCCGACGCTGGCGTGCTTGCCCTTGTCCTTCAGTTCGGCCGTGGCCAGGCGGATCTCGTCGCGAACGAGGTCCGAGGTGGTGCGGGACAGTTCGGCGAACAGTTCGCCGGTACTCAGGTCTGCCGGATCCGGGCGGTCTGTCTGAGTCGTCTGGTCGGGGCGGGTTTCGGTTGCATGGGTCATGGCCTGCACCTACCCCGTACCGCGAAGTTCGCACGCGTGCGCACCTCCGCGCGGGGGCGACGCGCGTCATAGGGTTGGGGCGGCAGGCGGGGTGGCTCGAATCGGGAGGACACGGCATGGCGCCGAGCACGGACGCGGTCGGCGAGGGCCGCAGCCGACCAGACACTGTCGCATCGATCCCGGCGCTGTTCGCGCAGCGCGCCGCCGCCTCGCCAGACGGCCTCGCGTTCCAGTACCGCACCGGCGACGGATGGGCGAAGCTGACTTGGGCCCAGGCCGAGGCACAGGTGCGCGCGGCCGCGGCGGGGCTGATCGAGTTGGGCGTCGGCGTCGAGACCCGGGTCGCGATCCTGTCCGGCACCCGCTGGGAGTGGATCCTGGCCGATCTGGCGATCCTCGCCGCCGGCGGTGCGACCACGACGATCTACCCGTCGAACACCGCAGACGAGTGCGCGTACGTCATTGCAGACTCCGGCTCGCAGATCGTCGTCGCGGAGAACGCCGCGCAGGTGGAGAAGCTGCGCTCCGTCCGCGACAAGATCCCGTCGGTTCGGCACGTGCTCGTCGTCGACGCCACCGGGAATGAGCACGGTGGGGACGGGGATTGGGTCCTGACGCTGGATCAGGTGCTGGCGAACGGCAAGGCGAGCGGGGAAGCGGACCCGGCCGCGTACGCCGCGCGCGTCGCCGGGATCGGTGCGGACCGCCTGGCCACCCTGATCTACACCTCCGGTACCACCGGCGTCCCGAAGGGCGTCGAGCTCACCCACGACAACTGGGTCTACGTCGCCGAGGCCTCCCGCGCACTGGACCTTGCGCGGCCGGACGACCTGCACTTCCTGTTCCTGCCGATGGCGCACTCGTTCGGCAAGGCCCTCGAGGTCATCATGATCGCCAACGGCACTCCGACGGTCATCGACGGCAACCTCGAGAAGATCGCGGCCAATCTCGCCGAGGTGAAGCCCACCGTCGTCGCCGCCGCGCCTCGCGTCTTCGAGAAGATCCACAACACGATCGTCTCGACGGTGCGCAACGAGGGCGGGGTCAAGGCCAAGCTGTTCGGCTGGGCCCGCGGGGTGGGCCTGGCCGCGAGTCGCGCTCGGCAGCAGGGGAAGTCCCCCTCGCCGATCGTCGCCGCGCAGCTCGTCGTCGCGGACAAGATCGTGTTCGCGAAGATCCGCGGCCGCTTCGGCGGACGCATCCGCGCCTTCATCTCCGGCGCCGCCCCCCTGTCCCCGGCCATCGCCGAATTCTTCGACGGCGCCGGCCTGCCGATCTACGAGGGCTACGGACTCACCGAGTCCGCCGCCGCGAGCTTCGTCAACCGCCCCGGGTCTCCGCGCTTCGGCACCGTCGGGGCGCCGATGCCCGGCACCGAGGTCCGCATCGCCGAAGACGGCGAGGTGCAGTTCCGCAGCCGCGGCATCATGCGCGGATACCACGGCCTGCCCGAGGAAACCGCCGCGACGCTGCTGCCGGGCGGCTGGCTCGCCTCCGGCGACCTCGGCGAGCTCGACGAGGTCGGGCGCCTGCGCATCACCGGCCGCAAGAAGGAGCTCATCAAGACCTCCGGCGGCAAGTACGTCGCACCGGCGCCGATCGAGAGCAAGCTCAAGGCCGCCTGCCCCTACGTCGCGAACGTCGTCGTGCACGGGGACCTGCGCAACTTCTGCGTCGCGCTGGTGACTCTCGAGCCGGACGTGTCCCGCGGCTGGGCCAAGGCCAACGGCAAGACCGAGGACCTCGCCGCTCTGGCCCAGGACCCGACGCTGCGCGCCGAAATCGCCAAGGGCGTCGCCGAGGTCAACGCTGAGCTGCCGAGCTTCTCCACCATCAAGGACTTCGCCGTGATCGCCACCGACTTCACCGTGGACGCCGGCGAGCTGACGGCGAGCATGAAGGTTCGCCGCAGCTTCGTGGAGACGAAGTACGCCGACGTGCTCGACGCGTTCTACACCGACAGCAACGCCTGACCTCGGCCGAGCCTGCCGAAGGCTCGGCCGAGCCTGCGGGCAGGTGACGGGGCGTCAGCCCTTGGCGTGACCGAGGCTGTTCGCCTGCGACGTCGTCGGAGCGGTGGGCTCCTGGCTGGCGCCGGAGCCGGTCGGCAGGGCGATGCCGACCATCAGGGCGACGGCCGCGATGCTCGCCAGCACGGCAACCGCGCGATGACCGACGAGGCCGGGCACGCCCGTCTGCGACGTCGGCTCGACGGCGAGCTTGGGAGCGGGCCTGCCGGACTTGAGGCGGCGCAGGAACGCGATCTCGGTGCTGTTGCGGGTCCACGCCTTTCCGGTGCCCACGGGGCGCAGGATGCCGCGCCAGCCGGAGCGGGCGGTGCGGCGGGCGGCGCGAGCGACGCGCAGACCGCACTCGCGGCACAGTACGGCGGACTCGGTGAGGATGGGCTTGCGGAATCGTCCGGGGCCGACGAAGTGGGTGGTGACCCGCACCGCGGGCGAAGCGCCGCAGCCCTGGCAGCCGCGCTGCTGACGCGGGAACAGAACACCCGCCTTGTGGGCCTGCTCGATCGCGTGCCAGGCGAGGTCCAGCTCGTGGTGGAGCAGGTCGATCGGGGCGTCGACGTCGTCCTGGTCGTCCTCGCCGGACACGATCGGCTCCGCCATGAGAGCGACCCACGTCAGGTACGCGACGCGCGCCTCGGCCAGCGATGCGCGGTCGTCCAACCCCAGCGTCGCGTACGCGCGACGTAGCTCCTTCGTGTCCAAAACAGTGCCCCCCGGCGCTCTGCACACTGCCGCCGAGTCCGCGGAGTGTCCCCCTGATCTCCAAGTTGTAGGGGATCGGTTCACGCGCCCGCCGGGGATTGCGCACGAACCGTCCGAACGAACGATGCGCACCCCGTCCGATTGGCGGAGCTATATGCCGACAAGATCGCTAAGTCGGATTCGCCGGCACGTGAGCGGTTGGTTCTGCGGCCACCGCCTCGACGACGCCGACGTCGCGCCGCCTCAGCAGAATGCGCACGTGGCACCCGTACCGGTGGCTCTGTCCCTCGGACGATCGGCGCCGGCGGATGGCACCAACGGATGATTCCGGCCGCGCATCCCACGATCTTCGTCACATGCGCCCCACACTGACCAGGAGTGCACAGGCAGGGGGCCGTCATGACCGCAATGGAGCGGGCTGCAGACATCCCGAGGCAGCGCGTGTCGCAGATCGAGCGCCTCACGGTGGGGGCACATCTCGTCGTCGACCGCGAGGTCTATCTGCACCACGCCCTGTACCTCGGCGAGGGCCTGGTCGTCGAGAACGACTCCGACGGCGTGCGGATCTGCTCGCTCGCCCAGAGCGTCGGCCGGGACCCGTACCGGGTCGGCGGCGATCGCGACCTCTACCGCCCCGCGCTGTTCGGCGGCGCCGAGGCCGTCTCCCGTGCCCGGCTGCGGCTGGGGGAGGGCCGGTACCACCGGTTCGAGAACAACTGCGAGCACTTCGTGAACTGGGCGCTGAACGGCCACCACCAGTGCGGCCCGACCCCGACCGGGCTCGGCTGGCTCTTCGCCTCCACCGACGCCGGCGGGCACCGCGAGCGGCTGGAGCTCGAGTTCCCGCACGCCGCCGAAGAGGCGCGGAACCGTCAGGAGCACTGGGCCACCCGGTCCTTCGCCACGGTCTAACGCTGCGTCAGCTCTGCCACTGCTTCTTCGCTTCGCTCAACTGTGCCGTCGCTTCTTCGGCTTCGCCTCAGAAGTCTGCGTTGCGCGGCGTTCTGGGGAACGGGATCACGTCGCGCACGTTGCCCATGCCCGTGGCGTAGACGATCGTCCGCTCGAACCCGAGGCCGAACCCGGCGTGCGGCACGGTGCCGTACTTGCGCAGGTCCCGGTACCACCAGTAGTCGTCGCGGTTCAGGCCCATCTCGTCCAGCCTCGCGTCGAGTACGTCGAGGCGTTCCTCGCGCTGCGAACCGCCGATGATCTCCCCGATGCCCGGCGCGAGCACGTCCATCGCGGCGACCGTGCGGCCGTCGTCGTTGGCGCGCATGTAGAACGCCTTGATGTCCTTCGGGTAGTTCATCAGCACGACCGGCCGGCCGACGAGTTCCTCGGTCAGGTAGCGCTCGTGCTCGGACTGCAGGTCCGCGCCCCAGGACATCGGAAACTCGAACCGCCGACCGTTTTCGGCGGCCTTCTCCAACGCCGCGATCGCGTCGGTGTAGGTCATCCGCTCGAAGCTGGACTCGACGAAGGACTCCAGCCGTTGGATGCACGTCGGGTCGATCCGCTCGGCGAAGAACGCGAGGTCGTCCCCGCGCTCGTTCAGCACCGCGCGGAACAGGTACTTGAGGAACTCCTCGGCGAGGTCGGCGTCCGCCGCCAGGTCCGCGAAGGCGATCTCCGGCTCGATCATCCAGAACTCGGCGAGGTGCCGGGCGGTGTTGGAGTTCTCCGCGCGGAAGGTCGGGCCGAACGTGTACACGCGGCCCATCGCCATGCAGTACGTCTCGACGTTCAACTGGCCGGACACCGTCAGGTGCGCCTCGCGGCCGAAGAAGTCCTCGGCGAAGTCGACGTTGCCGTCCGGGGTGCGCGGCAGGTTCGCCAGGTCCAGCGTGGACACCCGAAACATCGCCCCGGCGCCCTCGGCGTCGTTCGCGGTGATGATCGGGGTGTGGATCCAGCAGAAGCCGTGCTCGTCGAAGAACCGGTGCACCGCCATCGACAGGCAGTGCCGCACCCGGGTGACCGCGCCGAAGGTGTTGGTTCGCGGGCGTAGGTGCGCGACCTCGCGCAGGTACTCGAACGTGTGCTGCTTGGCGGCGGCGGGGTAGGTGTCCGGGTCCTCGACCCAGCCGAGCACCTCGACCCGGGTGGCGTCGATCTCGACGGTCTGGCCCTTGCCCTTGGACTCCACGACGGTGCCGGTGACGATCACCGAACACCCGGTGGTGGTCTTCGCGATCTCGTCGGCGTAGTTCGCCAGCTCCGGCCGAGCGACGACTTGGAGCGTCGCGAAGCACGACCCGTCGTGCACGGCGAGGAACGACAGCCCCGCCTTCGCGTCCCGCCGAGTCCTGACCCAGCCCTGGATGGTCACGGTGTCGCCGACGGCGGCAGCGCCGCCAAGTACCTGGGAGATCCGCAGCGTCGTCACGCCCGGAGACTATCGCCGGGAAGCCGAACCGAATTGGGGGGAAACCTTGATCAAGTTCGCCGGGCCCGATGACGAACGGCACTTACCGCTCTAGGCGGCCGCAGGGGAGCGTGGGGAGTGGTCTGAAGAGGGAGGCCACTATGGCAAGAGCACATGCAGTCGTCGTGGGAGCGGGCATTTCCGGCCTGCTGGCGGCTCGGGTACTGGCGGATTTCTACGAGCACGTGACCGTCGTGGAACGCGACGAGTTCCCGCGCCGGGGCGCACACCGAGCGGGTACGCCACAGGACGCGCAGTGGCACCTGCTGATGCCGTCCGCCGCGGGGGTCATGGAGGACCTGTTTCACGGCCTGCTGGCCGACCTCGCGGCCGCCGGCGCTCCGGTGATCACCCACCTTTCGCAGGCGTACCTGGAGGTGTCCGGCCACCGGCTCTGCCAGGACGGTCCGCTTCCGGCGCCGCTGCACCTGGTCAGTCGGCCGATGCTGGAGACCCACCTGCGGGCGCAGACGTCCCGGCGCGTACTGGTCCGTCCCGGGGTCAAGGCGCTGGACCTGCTGGTCGACGACGACCGGGTCACCGGGATCGTGCTCGCCAAGGCCGACGGGGCGGAGATCCTGCGGGCCGATCTGGTCGTCGACGCCACCGCCGGCGCGCTGCAGCCGTTCACCGGTCTCGGGCTGCCGGACTCCGACCGCGTCGAGGTCGACGTCCGCCAGTACACCGTCGAGTTCGTGCCGCGGGACGTCCCGGCCGAGGTCGCCCCGCTGCTGATCAACGGGCCGGACTTCACCCGCCCGCGCGGCGTGGCGGTGACCCAGATCGAGGGCGGCCGCTGGCAGCTCATGGCCCTCGGGTTCCGGGGCAACCACCCACGCGGCGACCGCGCCGCCCTGACCGAGTACGTCGCGCCGATGCTGCCCACCGCGTGGGTGCGCATGCTCGAGGCCGCGCAGTGGGCGACTCCGGTCCCGTTCGACTTCCCGGCGAGCGTGTGGCGTCGCTACGACATGCTCGAATGCCCGCCGGACGGGCTGCTGACGGTCGGCGACGGCCTGTGCCGAATGAACCCCGTGCACAGCAACGGCATGAAGCTCGCCGCCCGGCAGGCCGTGGCGCTGCGCGAGTGTCTGGAGCAGGGCAACGGCGACCTGGCGCTGCGGTGGTACCGGGCGTCGGGCGAGCTGATCTCGCGAGAGTGGCAGCTGACCTCCGGCGTCGACCGGCTCTGCGCCATGCCCGGCGACGACCAGGAGGCCCTGGCCAAGACGGACAAGCTGCTGCACAAGATCCTCACGGTCGCCGAGACCGACGCCGAGGTCGTGCAGAACCTGCTGCGCGTGCAGTGGGGCATGGCCGCGCCGACCGCCATGTTCAGCCCGAGTCTGATCCGCAAGCTCGTCGGCCGGAAGTTCATTTTCGGTCGCGGCAAGGTACGCGAACCCATCGCGTCGTAGGCGAAACGCGAAGCGCCCCGGTCCAGTGAGTGGACCGGGGCGCCTCGTGCATTCTGGGGCCTAGCGCGAGTAGTACTCGACGACGAGTTGCTCGTCGCACACGATCGGGACCTCGCTGCGGACCGGCGGGCGCTCCAGCTTGAACTTCAGGTCGCCGTGGTTGACCTGCAGGTACGGCGGGATGACCGCGGCGGCGTTCGCGCCGGCGGCGGCCACCTGGAAGTTCTTCTTCGCCTTGCTGCGGTCGGCCACGGCCACGACGTCGCCCGGCTGCACGCGGTAGGAGGGGCGGTCCACGCGGGCGCCGTTCACCTCGAGGTGCTGGTGGGTGACCATCTGGCGCGCCTGGTAGATGGTGCGCGCCAGGCCCGAACGCAGCACCAGCGCGTCGAGACGGGTTTCGAGGTCGGTGATGAGAACCTCGCCGGTCTTGCCGGTGTGCGCGTGGGCGTGCTCGAAGGCCCGACGCAGCTGGGTCTCGGAGATGTCGTACTGCGCGCGCAGGCGCTGCTTCTCCAGCAGGCGGGTCTTGTAGTCCGAGGTCTGCTTGCGGCCACGGCCGTGCATGCCCGGCGGGTACGGCCGCGCCTCGAAGTACTTCACGCACTTCGGAGTCAGCGGGATGCCCAGGGCGCGGGACAGCTTGGCCTTCGGCCGGGACTGGTTTGCCACGTCTACTACTTCCGTCGTCGATGCTGGTCGGGCAACACTAAAAGTGCAGCGACGGTTTTCCCGGTCCGCCGAGGCGGATTGTCGGGGAACCTCCGACGGCTCGAGTCCGTCGTGCTGCACTCCCAAGGCGCCCTGCGTTCGAGCAGCCTGCGTCCACTCCACAAGAGAGCGACGCGTCAGCCTAGACCACGTGGGCTGGTCCGGGCCAATCGGCCGGCCGACACGGGCCCTTCGGAGGAGGTGTTCGCCGGACCGCCACGTCAGGATGGTCGGGTGGGTGGACGATACGAGGCGCTGCTCGGAGCGCTTCTGGTGGCGACGGTCCTGACGGGCTGCGCGAAGGACGAGGAACCGAGCGCTCGGCTGGAGCCGATCCCCGCATCCAGCGCGCCGGACCTGGATCCGGTGGCGGTGGGGCAGCCGCCGTCCGGTGTCGTCGGTTCCGTCGAGGAGTTGACCCCGACCGCGGCCCCTACCTCCTCGGCAGGCCCGCGCCCGGAAGCGGGTGCGCTGGCGCAACTGGCGACGCTCGCGGTGAAGGGCCGCGCGCCGCAGACCGGCTACGACCGGGATCGGTTCGGTCAAGCCTGGGCCGACGTGGACCGCAACGGCTGCGACACCCGCAACGACATGCTGACCCGCGACCTGCGCGAGGTCGTCTACAAGCCCGGTACCCGCGACTGCGTCGTGCTCACCGGCCGCCTCGCGCCGGACCCCTACACGGGAACCGACATCCCCTTCGAACGCGGCGGCGCGAACGAGGTCGACATCGACCACGTCGTCGCGCTCGCGAACTCCTGGGTCACCGGCGCCCAGTTCTGGGACGAGCCCAAGCGGATCGCCTTCGGGAACGACCCGGCCAATCTGCTGGCCGTCGACTCGAGCGCGAACCGGCAGAAGGGTGCCGGCGACGCTGCGACGTGGCTGCCCGCCCAGAAGTCCTACCGCTGCGCCTACGTCGCCCGGCAGGTCGCCGTGAAGGCCAAGTACGAGCTGTGGGTGACGCCGGCGGAGAAGGACGCCATGGGGCGAGTGCTCGCCGGATGTCCGGACCAGGCCGCGCTCGACGCCGGCCCGCTGACCCTGCCGCCGCCCGGCCGAGGGGCGGCATCCGCCCCGGCTCCGCAGCCGGAGCCGCAGCCGCAGGCGGCGGGAACCGACCCGCGCTTCCCGTACTGCAAGGACGCCATCGCCGCCGGCTACGGGCCGTACGTTTCCGGCACGGACGCCGAGTACGGCTGGTACCGCGACGCCGACGGCGACGGGACCGTCTGCGAGTAGTTAGGTCGCCTTGAGGTCGGCGCAGGCGAGCTTCGGCGGCTTGGCGGCGTCCAGCCCGGCGCCGCGGGCGCGCTTGAGGTGGATGACCACGGACTTCGCGCTCTCGCCGGCCGCGCCCTCGACCGTGACGTCCGAGGTGATCGCGGCGAGCTTGTCGCCCTGGCGGTTCACCTCGAACTGGATGTTCAGGTGGATCTCGTTCGGCGGCTGGTCCCCGCCGTTCGGGTCGAACTTGAAGTGCGCGCCACCGGGATCCGGCGCAGAGCACACGTCGTCGTGGACGTGGGCGATGTAGGCGGCCTTGTTGTCCAGGCCGGTCACCAGGATGGTGACCCGAGTCTTGCCCTGGGCGACGATCATCTCGGCGGTACCGACCACCGCAGGGGAGTTCGGCGGCGCGCCCTTCACGTTCGCGAACGACCCGCCGAAGACCTTGGCGCCGTCCGTCTGCGCGGTGATGGCCGCCGTGGTCGCCGCCGGCTTGTCGCCACCGCCGCAGCCGGCGAGGAGCAGGCCGCCCGCCGCAACTGCGGCGAGGCTGCGCGTGGTCTTCATCAGGGCTTCTCCACCTTCTCCGGCCGGGACCAGCCGCGGGACATCGTACGAGAGCGGTCTTCGATCGCTCTCTCACTAGACTTCGGAGCGCCGGCGGGGGCGGCCCGCTGACACCTTGACCCACGGGACGTGACGGCCAGTGTTGACCATGCAGGACGCCCTCCTCGCGCTCACCGAGTACTGGACCGCGCGCGGCGCGATGATCGTCCAGCCGATGAACACCGAGGTCGGCGCCGGCACCGCGAACCCCGCGACGATGTTGCGGGTGCTCGGTCCCGAGCCGTGGAAGGTCGCCTACGTCGAGCCGTCGGTCCGCCCCGACGATGCCCGATACGGCGAGAACCCGAACCGGATCCAGTGCCACACGCAGTACCAGGTGATCCTCAAGCCCGAGCCCGGCGACCCGCAGCAGCTCTACCTCGGCTCGCTCGCGGCCCTCGGCGTCGACCTGCGCGCGCACGACGTCCGCTTCGTCGAGGACAACTGGGCGCAGCCGGCCATCGGCGCCTGGGGCCTGGGCTGGGAGGTGTGGCTGGACGGCATGGAGATCACCCAGTTCACGTACTTCCAGGCCGTCGGCGGGCAGACGCTGGACCCGATCCCCGTCGAGCTCACCTACGGCATGGAGCGCATTCTGATGGCCCTTCAGGGCGTTGGGCACTTCAAGGAGATCGCCTACGCCCCCGGCATCTCCTACGGCGAGGCGTTCGGCCAGGCCGAGTACGAGATGTCGCGCTACTACCTCGACGACGCGGACGTCGCCACCAACCGTTCCCTGTTCGAGCTCTACGCGGGCGAGGCCCGGCGCATGCTCGACGCGAAGCTGCCGGTGCCCGCGCAGTCCTACGTGCTCAAGTGCAGCCACGCCTTCAACGTCATGGACGCCCGCGGCGCCGTCTCCACGACCGACCGCGCCGCCGCCTTCCGCGTCATGCAGCGCCTCGCCCGCGACGTCTCCGAGCTGTGGATCGAAAAGCGTGCCGAGCTGGGGCACCCGCTTGGCCTGCCGAGTGTTTCCGAGCCCCCGCCCCTGGCCGAGGCGGGGAACGTGCCCACCGGGCCCGCGCCGCTCGTGTTCGAGATCGGCGTCGAGGAGATGCCGCCGCACGAGTGCGGCAACACCGTGACCGCCGTTCGGGACGTGCTGAGCGCGGCCCTCGCCGGAACCGGGCTGGCCTACGGTGCGATCACCGTGGACGCGACTCCGCGCCGCGTGGTCGCCACCGTCGCGGACGTCGCGGCGCGCGAGGAGGACACCCGCAAGACCACGAAGGGCCCGAAGGTCTCCGCCGCCTACGACGCCGACGGAAACCTCACCAAGGCCGCGCAGGGATTCGCCCGTGGGCAGGGTGTCGACCCTGCTGCGCTGGAGCGCATGACGCTCGACGGCGTCGAGTACGTCGGAGTCAGCGTCGAGGTCGTCGGCCGCTCCGCGATCGAGGTGCTCGCCGAGATCCTGCCGAGCATCGTCTCCGGGCTGCGCTCGGAGAAGAACATGCGCTGGAACGCGCCGGGCCTGTCGTTCACCCGCCCGGTCCGCTGGATCCTCGCGCTGCTCGGCGAGGCCGTCGTGCCGTTCCAGGTCTCGAACCTGTCCAGCGGTCGCGAAACGTGGGTGCACCGCAACGCGGACGCGCCGATCCTCTCGGTGCCCTCGGCCGCCGAGTACGCCTCGGTCATTGCCGGCGCGGACATCGTGCTGGACACCGCCGCCCGCCGCGCGGGCATTGTGACGGGGGCTCAGGAACTGGCCGCGTCGGTTGGCGCCACCGTGGACATCGAGGGCGAGGCGGACGTCGTCGACGAGGTCACGAACCTCGTCGAGTCTCCGAACCCGATCCTGGGGTCGTTCGCGGAGCGGTACCTCGAGCTGCCGTCGGACATCCTCGTGACGGTCATGCGCAAGCACCAGCGCTACCTGCCGGTGCGCTCGGCGTCCGGCGAACTGAAGGCGCACTTCGTCGCCGTCGCCAACGGCGCCTGCGACCACGACGCGGTGCGCGCCGGCAACGAGGCCGTGCTGCGCGCCCGATACGAAGACGCCGCGTTCTTCTGGCGCGCGGACCTGCAGGTCCCGCTCGCCGACTTCCGCGGCCGGCTGGACAAGCTGACCTTCGCCGACAAGCTCGGCTCGATGGACGACCGCGCCTCGCGCATCGCGGCCACCGCCACGGACCTCGCCGGCCTGGTGGAACTCTCCTCCGCCGAGAAGAGCACGCTGGCCCGCGCCGGCGAGCTCGCCAAGTTCGACCTCGCCACCGAGATGGTCGTCGAACTGTCCAAGCTCGCCGGTGTCATGGCCCGTGAGTACGCGGTGCGCGCGGGGGAGACCGCCGAGGTCGCCGTCGCGCTGCACGAGATGGAGATGCCGCGCTCGGCCGGCGCCGCGCTGCCCAAGTCGCTGCCCGGTGCGCTGCTCTCGGTCGCCGACCGCTTCGATCTCCTCGCCGGTCTGTTCGGCATCGGCGCGGAGCCCAAGGGGTCCTCGGACCCGTTCGCGCTGCGGCGCGCGGCACTCGGCATGCTCGCCGTGCTCCGCACGCACCCGCAGCTCGCGGGCATCTCGGTGTCCGCCGGGCTGGCGGCCGCGGCGAAGCGGCAGCCCGTCGAGGTCACCGCGGAGCAGCTGGCCACCGCCGAGAAGTTCGTCGCCGGCCGGCTCGAGCAGTCCCTGCTCGACGCGGGTTACCCCCACAGGCTCGTGCAGGCCGTTCTTCCGCTGGCCGACCGCCCGACGATCGCCGACGCGACCCTCGCCTCGCTCGGTGGCCTCGTCGGCCAACCCGAGTTCGCGTCGCTGGTCGAGGCCATACTGCGCGTGCGCCGCATCGTCCCCGCCGACGCCGGGACGGGCGTCGACGCAAGCCTGTTCGCCGAGCCTGCAGAAGGTGCGCTGGCCGACGCGGTCGCCAAGGCCCGCGCCGAGCTCGGCGCAGCCGGCGAGGGCCGCAGCCGGCCAGACACTGCCCCGGCGGATCTCGACCGCTTCGCCGCGGTCGGCGTGGGCCTCGTCGGCCCGATCAACGCATTCTTCGACGCGGTGATGGTCATGGCAGAGGACCCGGCCGTGAAGGCCAATCGCCTCGGCCTGCTGGCTGGCGTCCGCGACCTCTCCGCCGGCGTCGTCGGCTGGGATGCCCTCGGCTAGGCCAGGCCGACGACCGCGGCCGGGACTCCGATCACCAGCACGTAGGCGGCGAACACGGCGGCCACCGGCCACGGGCGGCTTGGCGTCTCCGGCAGCGGAGCCGGGTAGGCGTCGAGGGCGAGGGCGGTCTTGCTGGCGCGGCGGAACAGCACGAAACCTGTCACGGCGATGCAGATCGCGACGAGGAAGCCGATGCCGCCTGCTGTGGCGGCCTCGTCGACCTGGTCCTGTGAGTAGAGCGCGACCGGGACCATGAGGGCCGCGTCGTAGGCGCCGTGCAGCAGCACCGCGAGGGCGAGCCCGCCGCCGAGGCCCTTGCCCGTGCCGTCGAGGCGGTGCCGCGCCGCGTGGTAGCCGATGAGCGCGGTCCAGATCGCGTGGCCGGGAACGGCGAGGATCGCGCGGAAGACGAACACGGCAACGAACTCGTCCGAGCCTGTCGCCGCAGACAGGTAGAGGACGTTCTCCAGCAGTGCGAACCCGAGCCCGATCCGGGCGCCGTAGACGATGCCGTCGTACCGCTCGTCGAAGCCGGGGTGGCCGATGACGAAACGATTCAGGAGTGCGGCCTTCATCGACTCCTCGAACAGGCCGGCCAGGATGAACGCGGCGAAGAGCGCGCCGGCGACCGTCGACTCGTCGGGCGAGATCGCGACGATCGCCATGCCGAGCGCGACCGCCGGAACGGTGCTGAGCACGCCCATGAGCGTCGCGGCCCGCAACGCTCGTCGCGACTCCGGCCGGGCGCGGTCCTTGCGGTCGAGGTAGAACATGATCGCCAGCGCGGGCAGCACACCCGCGAGCGCCCACGGGCGGGTGGCAACGGCGATCACCGTGGCCAGCAGCACGGCCAACGCCAGCCCGATCGCCACCCGGGTCAGCCACGTGCGATTGCTGCGGCCCCCGATTCGGGCGTACCCGTGGAGCTCGTCCGGGTCCGCCGGCGGCCCCGGCTGCCCGATCCGCCAGGGGAGATCGGCCACCTGCGGCTGCGAGCACGGCACGTACCGCAGCGGCACCCCAATGGCGTCCCGGCCCTGACACACCTTGAGCAGCCCGTCGAACTTCAGCTGCCCGAGCCCCGGGAACCAGCGCCGGTTGAACTCGACGTCGTCGGCCTCGGTGAGCACCACCGCGACCCGGTCCGGCGAGTCCGGGACGTCGGGCGGATACCGATAGACCCCGGACACCGTGACCGTCGACCCAGTCGCCTTGCAGTGGCTCTGCAGGTACGGCAGGTCGGACAGGTACACGCGCTCCACGTCGTCGGCCGCACCGGTGTACACGTAGATCGCCATGGGCGCAGATCTTGCCCGATCGGCCTCGGCTGGCCTACTCGTCGAGCAGCTCGGCCACGTCTGCGATGTCGCGTGGCCGGCCCGACGCCTGCTTGTTGGCGAAAGTCCGATCTTCCGATGAACGGTACGACGAGCGAGCCGAGCGAGACGGGCATCCGATTCGGCCAGCCCTGGTCGAACTCGACGCCGTCGACGGTGGTCAGCACGTCGATGCGCATGGGCCGTCGCCCGAGCACGAGAACGAGGCTCGGATCGAGGAGATCCGCAACGGTCGTTCCACTCGAGCCGAATCCGAAATCTGCCAAAGCTTCGACCATGCGTGAGGCGTTTGCAGGATCCATCCAGATCCAGACGTCGAAGTCGCCCGTCGCGCGTGGATGGCCGTGCGCAGCCATCGCCCATCCGCCGACGACCAGGAAACGTACGTCACGGGCGACGCAGCATTCGAGAAACTCGAAGAAGTCGCGGTCCAGTTCCATCGCGCCATCCGAAGCTGTCGGCTCGGAGTTCCCGGACATGCGCCAACCTTTCGGCCACCGGTCGAGAGCGCCAATAGAACCGGTCGGGATCCGGGTCGTGCAGCCCGACCTTGCGGACCACCTTCTCGATCGCCATATCGACAGCTTAGGCGCTGGCTCTCGCTGTCTCTGAGTTCCGCCAGTCAACAAGGCGGGTGGCGGCCGGCGGAGCCTTGGCGCAACCACGGCTGGCCGTCTCGGTCGACGGCGGCGAGGACTTTGGCTGCGACTGGCTCCAGCGCTTGGCCACGGACGAGCGACCACGAGGTTCCGTCGGCTGCTGCCGACAAATCCCTCGCCCGCATCCCCTGCCAGTAGTCCGTGTGCGGCGACGGTTTACCGGGCAATCCGAAATCGCTCCAGTCCTTTCGCGAGATCGCCGAGAGGTGAATGGCGAACTCGAGTCGGTCCTCGGGGACCATCTGCCGAATGGCGAATCCGAGAAGCAACCAGTCGACGGGGTCCGGCAACTCCCACCGCCCCATGGACCCCTTGAGGCCGCGCGCTCGCAACCCCGGACCGACGTGCGTGCGCAGGAGCCCGTTGTAGGCGGCGCGCGCCGTGTCGTACAGCGAGATCAGCCGAGGTCGGCAGCGCGGACGGCGATGTCGGCGCGCATGCGGTCGTGATGGTGCCTCAGATCCAGGCCGGTCAGCTTCTGCAGCTGGCCGAGGCGGTACTTCACCGTCTTCTGGTGGACGAACAGGCGGGCGGCGGTGTCCTGCTGGGAGCAGTCGGCGTCGAGGTAGGCGCGCAGGGTCTCGACGAGGTTGGTGCCGTGCGACTCGTCGTAGGCGATGGCCGGGCCGAGGGTCTCGGCGACGAAGCGGGGGAGTTCGAGGCTGCCGGGCCCGGCGAGCAGGAGACCGAGGATGCCGAGTTCCTCGTGCAGCGAGACCTGGCGGGTGGAGCCGACGCCGAGCGCGCGGGTGGCGGTGCAGGCCTCGGCCCAGGCCGCGGCGAGCTCCAGCGGGCTGGACCGTGGGGTGCCGACGCCCCACCCGGCGCCGATGCCCGGCGCCTCCTTCTCGAGGACGTCGACGCACTGCTGCAGCACGGCGCGCAGATCCTCGGGGGCAACGGCGCGGACGAGGGCGACCACGGTGTCTCCGTGGCGCGCGGCGAGCCGCAGCCAGCCGGCGTCCTGGAGGCTGGCTTCGCAGACGGCGAGCAGGCGGCGGCGCACGCGTTCGGCGTGGGCTCCGGTCCAGCCCTCCTCGTCGCCCATCTCCCCGAGGCGGGCGAACGTGGCAACGCAGACCCGCAGCTCGCCACGCAGATCGACGTTGACGTGCTTGGCGCGGGAGATCGCGACGCGGCGCTCCTCGGTGCTGCCGGCGAGCAGACCCAACAGCACCTCGTCGCGCAGGGCCGCGCGCACTCGGGCCGCGGCCTGTTCCTCGAGGTGCTGCAGCGCGCACGCGAGGCTCGCCTGGGTCAGCGACAGCTCGACGCCGTCCTCGGGACCGCACGCCCCGGTGACCATGCACAGCCAGCCGAGCACGTCGCCGCCGACGTGCACCGCCCGCAGCGCCACGCTCTGCTGGTCCAGCTTCGTCCAGACGGTGCCCTTGCCGGTGGGCGTTTCACCCCGCAGCGCGCCTCGAACCGCCGGGACGAGCGTGTCCACGTCGATGTTCGGCGGGTAGGCCGCACGGACCTCGAAGTCGGTGTCGAACAGGACCACCGCGGCCTCGGTGCGCGCGGCCACCAGGCGCAGCACGCCGGAGAGCCGCTCGCCGTCGAGCAGGGACTGGACAAGTTCCTGCTGCAGCGACAGCGCGTGGGTGACCTTGCGGAACTGGCTCTCCAGCACTCGGTGCGAGACCTCGACCTCGCGCAGGTGGACCTCGCGTTCGTCGTAGAGCCGGTTGTGGTGCAGGGCGATCGCCGCGAGCTCCGCGAGGCCGACGAGCCGGTCGATCTCCCGCTCGGTGAACGTGGACTCCCGGCGCCGCCAGACCTCGAGGACGCCGATGACCTCGCCGTCGAGCGTCAGCGGAGCACACAGCGCGGAGCGGGTGGCCTCGGCGATCGCCAGGGCGTGGAAGTGGTCGGAGATGACGTCGTTGTGCAGGTAGTCGTCGACCTTTGCGGCCTGCCCGGTGGCGAACACGTGGCCGGCCAGACCCTGCCCGCGCCGCATCCGCAGCTTCGCCGTGGTCAGCTCCCGATGGCCCGTGCACGCGCGCATGACGAGCTCGTCGCCGTCCACCAAAAGAACGCCGGCGATGTCCGCGCCGAGTAGGGCCAGCGCCTCGTGGGTGACGGCGAACAGGCCCTCGTCGAGCTCCTTGGCCGCCAGCACGCGGGCGGCAACGGTGCGCATGGCCCGGATGTCCGCGCCGCCGCCGGAGGGCCGCAGCCCGAACTGGTCGGTGGCCGCCTGGAGTGCGTCCATGACGGCCGCGGGGCCTGCGGTCACGGCCGCCGCGACCCGAGCCGCGGCCTGCTGGACCGCGACCTCGTCCGGGGTGGGGTGCTCGATCAGGGGGACTCCTCGCGCCGTTGCGATGGGCCCACGGTAATCGAGAGCAGTGCTCGCGGGAACGGCTCCGGCGCGGGGACTACCCGTCCTAGGGCCCGAGCCACGGATCGACCACCGGTACGCCGGTTCGCTCGAAGTGCGCAACGTTGCGGGTGACGACGGTGAGGCCGTGGACGGCGGCGGTCGCAGCGATGAGGCCGTCGGTATGAGAGAACGGGCCCAGAGTTCCGTTGAGGCGTCCCCACCGATCGGCGACCTCTTCGTCGATCTGCAGGACTCGCGGTCCGAAGCCGTCGAGCACTTCGACTAGCCACCGGTCCAGACGGTCGGCCTGAACCGGGTCGTGCCAGCGCAGGCGCTCGACGCCCGTGCGGAGCTCGCCGCCGACGATCACGCTGGTGTAGAGGCCGTTTCGATCGGCGCCCGCTATCCAGCGTCGAACGTTCTCATCACACCTCGGCTTACGCAGTTCGGACACCACGTTCGTGTCCAGAAGGAAACTCACTCGGAGAAGTCGACGTCGCGGGACGTGTCGATCGTGCGAGGCGGGATGTCGAGATCTGCCGTCGGGCCGTTCAACAGGACGTCGATCAAGTCGCGCTTCGGAGGAATGCGCTCGCGCCACTCGGCCATTGACACTACGACCGCCACCTCCTCGCCGTGTCGGGTAACGACCTGCGGTCCCTCCTCCTCGGCCTTGCGGACGACCTCGCTGAACCGCTGCTTGGCTTCTTGTAGCTGCCAGCTCATAAAGCCTCCCAGTCTGTCTAGACAGACTAGATTAGCACGACGTGTCCGCGGAAATCTCGGGATGTTCAGCGCAGGTCGAGGAGGAGCTTCATGGCCGAGCGATCGCGCAGGCGGGCGTAGGCGTCGACGGCGTCTTCGTGGTCGACGATTCCGGAGATCACGAAGGTCGGGTCGAGCACGCCCGCCGCGAGCAGTGGAAGCAGCGCGCGGCGGGCGCGCATCGGATCGCCGATGACGAAGCTCAGCGTGAGTTCGTTCGCGAACGTCGCCGCGAGGGGCATCGCCCAGGACGGTTCGGTGTGGGCGCCCGCGGAGACGACGGTGCCGCGGGTGCGGACGGCGGCCAGCGCGGCCTCGAGCCCGAACGGCTGGCCCACCGCCTCGACGACAACGTCTGCGCCGCGGCCGTCGGTGAGTTCACGACAGACCGCGGCGAGTTCTTCGGGGGCGACGCCCAGGCTGCCCTGGGACTTGGCCAGGTCGCGGCGCTCGGCGACCGGGTCGGCAATGACAACTGCGGCTGCGCCCATGGTCTGCGCGCACAGGGCGGTGAGCTGTCCGACCGGTCCGCCGCCGACGACGGCGAGGACGTCGCCGGGCCGCAGGCCGCCGCGTTCGCAGGAGACCCACCCGGTCGCGAGGTTGTCGCCGACGAGCAGCGCGGCCGCCTCGTCGATGCCCGGCGGTAGGGGAGCAAGCACGGTGTCGGCGAACGGGACTCGGACCAGTTCGGCCTGGGCGCCGGCGAGTTCGGGGCCGAAAACCCCTCCGGTACCGAAGAACTGACGCTGCGTACAGTGCCAGTGCTCGCCGCGGTCGCACCACCAGCACGCGCCGCACGCGGTGTAGTCCGAGCCCATGACCTCGGTCCCGACAACGGCCCGACGCACCCCGGCCCCGGCCGCCACGACGGTCCCGACGAACTCGTGCCCCAGCTGCGTGCCCGGCCGCATGCCCGGCGCGTGTCCGCTGGCGACGTGGAGATCCGTGCCGCACACCCCAGCGAGCCGCACCGCGACGATCGCGTCGGTGTCGGCCAGCAGCGAGGGCTCCGGCACGTCGGCCACTTCGACGCGATCCGGCCCCGTCCATACGACCGCGCGCATCAGCGGACCATCCGCCGCTCGCGCCCAGGACACCCATCTTCTGCACGCGTATGCGCCCCTCCTTGCGGCGGAAGGGCGCGAAACCGCGCAGAAGATGCGTGGTGGGCCGTGCCGCCGAAACCCATCTTGTGCGCGCTTATGCGCCCTTCCCGGCTGCGAAAGGGCGCGAACACGTGCAGAAGTTGCGTGTCCCGCATCAGGAGACCGCTTGAATCCGCTCGCCGAGCGCGGCCGCGGCCTTGCCCAGCGCCTCGAGTTCCGCAGGCTCCATGGCGAGTTCGACGATCTCCACCAGGCCGCGCTTGCCCAGGCGAACCGGCAGACCCACGCGGGTGTTCTTCAAGCCGTACCTGCCGTTGGGCTCGACGGCGCACGCGAGGATCTGCGAGGTGTCGTCCTTGGCCATGGTGATGACCATCAGGGCCGCGGACTGGCCGGGGGAGAAGTAGGCAGATCCGGTCTTGAGCAGTGCGACGACCTCCGCCCCGGCGTCGCGGGTGCGCTGCACAATGCCGTCGAGCGTCGCCGCGTCGAGCACCGAACGGATCGGTTTGCCGCCGGCCGTCGCGAGCGAGAGCGGCACCACCATCTCCGGCCCGTGCGAGCCGAGCGCGTATGCGACGACCTCGTCCGGGCGGGCCTTGCCGGTCAGGCCGACCAGCGAGCAGAACCGCGCGGTGTCCAGCACGCCGGCCATGCCGAGCACGCGCTCGGCGGGGAAGCCGGTCTTCAGTCGCGCGACGTGCGTCATCTCCTCCAGAGGGTTGGACACGACCACGACGACGGCGTTGGGCGCGACGGCCTTGATGCGCTCGCAGACCGACGACACGATCTCGGCGTTCACGTTCGTGAGGTCGGTGCGGCTCATGCCGGGCTTGCGAGGCTTGCCGGCCGTGACGATGACGTAGTCGCAACCCGCAACCGAATCGACGGAGTCCGCACCGGTCACCCGAGTCGACGAGCCGCAGAGCCCGATTCCGTGCCAGAGATCCAAAGCGATGCCCGCGGCCAGGCCTTCGACGATGTCGGTGAGCACGACCTCTTCGAACAGGTCCGACTCCGCCAGCCGCATTGCAGCAACGGCACCGACGTGCCCGGCGCCGACCACCGCGGCGCGCGGACGACCGGTACGCGAACCGCCGCCGCCGAGCTTCGGCAACGAAGGTGCGGGGGCGCCGCGGCGGTACAGGTGATTCGTCGTCGCGGCGTCGGGCTTGGCCGGCCCGGCCATCGACGGCGCGGGGCCCGCGAGCTTGGCAGGCGCGGGAGCAGTCGGCGCGGCCTTGGCCGAAGGACCCTGTGCCTGCGTCGAGGGCTGGCGGCCCTTCGTCACGCCGGTGCCGGCGAACTTGTTCGGCGGGACGACGGGGTCCGGCACGCGCTTCGGCGGCGCGGGCGCCTCCTGGTCGATCCGCACGCCCACCTCGAATGCCCGCTCGCGGGCCAACGGGGTCACGAGATCCCCGCGCTTGACCGTCAGGACGCCGCCGGACTTCTTCGCCGCGTCGACCTGCTCCGCCCCAATCACCGCCACGGAGACTCACCTCCCGCGAGTCGGCCCTCGGACGCGTGCACGACTATCCCCGATAGTGCAGTTGGGGTACGCAAAACCGCTGTTTCGCGTACCCGAAGTGCGCTATCGGCGCAGATTTGGCGCGCGTCGGAAGGCGGGGTCATGACGGGACCTCAGCTGTCCCGGCCGGTCAGTTGCTCCAGGGCGGCGATCGCGGCCTGGCTGGCGGCCTTGACCTCCGACTCCGAGCCGGAGATGAACATGCGGCCGTACCGGCCGACGGCGCGGTTCTCGACGAGCTTGATGTTCGCGGCCTTCTCGGCCTCGTTCGCGGCAAGCGAGACGTACGCCGCCGGCGCGACCTCGAGGATGAACAGGCTCTCGCCGGGGATGAGCAGCGAGCCCTTGCGCCACTTGTTCAGCAGCTGCGCCTGGTACGGGCTGACGTTGGTGATGAACTGCGAGGAGGACACCTTGGGCTTGACCCGGTCCGCCTCGGCGAGCCCGAGGTAGGACAGGACCGCGTCGCCGGCGGCGATCACCTCGGCCTGCTGCGCCGAGTGGATCTCCAGGAGGCCGAACTCGCGCTCGACGATCTGCAGGGCGGGGCGCACGTCGGCGGCCTTCAGCGCGACGTCCGCGACGCGAAAGATCTCGTTGCCGGGCGCGACTTCGATGAAGAGTTCGGACATGCCCGCCACGGGAACGTCGCCGGGGCTGGTCGCTGCCACGTGCGCGGCGGCCTGCGGCTGCATCCGGTCGATGAACGCCCACGTACGGAGCGTAAACTCTGCCATTACAAGGCTCCTGAGGGTGCGTCAATTGATAGTGCGATGCCGAAGGGGGTGATCAGCAGGGCGTGCGGGTACTCGCGCACCTCGTGCCCGATGTACCGCTCGACCACCGCGCCCGCTCCCGGCACCATGAGCGCTCCGCCGACCAGGTGGATCGGGCCTGCGGGACGCGTGGGCAGTAGACGGTCGATGTTGTGCGCAACCCGCTCGATGCCCGGCCGCAGCACGGGCAGCAGCTCGGTCGTGCTCCCGAGCGAAGCGAGGGAGCCATTGGGGGGAGTTTCGCGCTTGAGGCGCTCGGCCTCTTCCAGGGCGACCTTGAGGTGCCCGGCCAGGATCAGGTTCAGGTGGTGGCCGCCGCCGGGCAGGTCGGCGAGCGAGACGAGCTCGCCGTCGCGGTACATGCCCACGCCGGTCGAGCCGCCGCCGACGTCGGCGATGGCGCCGTCGGAGATGCGCAGCAGCGCCTGAGCCGCCGTCACTTCGTCGATCAGGTTCACGCACTCGAACCCGGCGCGCTCCAGAACGAACCGGCACGCGCGCGCGTCGGCCTCCGGCACACCCGGCGGATACGCGGCAGCAGCCTCGGACAGCGAGACCCCGATTGCCGCCTCCGCGGAATCCTTCAGCGCGGCGGTCGCGGCCGACGCGGCATGGAAGTCCACGACCACCCCGTCGCGCACGGCCTCCTCGCGCCGGAAGTCCAGGTACACCGGCGCACCCGCGGCGTCCACTACCGCGATGACGATCGTCGCGGTCCCGAGGTCGATCCCGACCCGCAGCGGCCCGACCCACTCGGCTGCCGGCGCCCCAAGCGTCCCCGCCGCCGCGACCAGGTACTCCGCAACTTCTGCCTGCGTGTGGGGGTGTCCCGCGCCGCCGATACCCCAGCTCGCGGGCAGAGGACGGTTACCGGGCGTGGGGGCCGCGCCGGGAGCTGGTACATCTTCCGCCCGCGAGGCGGGGTATCGCGCGACGTCGATGGCCCCACTCGCGGTCAGAAGTTGGGTGCTCACGGGGCGCGCCGCAGGTGCTCGGGCACGTTGTCGCCGTACAGGCCGCGCCACGGCCGGGACTCGTACGCGACGCGCTTGATGTTGATCAGGTGCAGGGGGCTGACGTTGTCCGAGACGATCGAGCCGCTCCACGTCCCCGTTCCGAGCATGAACGAAGGCCCGATCTCGGTGGAGTAGCCCATGCCGCCGAACAGCGACGGAGTGTTCACCGGAATGCGCGAGGCGGGAAGCTCCGAGAGCCGCGCGACGACCTCCGGGTCCCCGGCGTGGATGCCGAGGGTGTGGCCCTCGCCGCCGAAGGCGAGGATCTGGCGGCACCAGTCGTAGCCCTGCTCGAACGACTCGGCGCGATAGAAGGACAGCACCGGGCCGAGGATCTCCGCCGACAGCATGTTGGAGCGCCCGACGACGTTCAGTTCGGCACCCAACACGCGCGTGTTGTCCGGCACCGCGATCCCGGCCCGCGACGCAAGCGTATTGGCAGACTGCCCGACGTTGTCCGCCCGTAGCCCGCCGCGCTCGTCGAAGATCACGTTGGCGAGGCGCTGCTGCTCGTCGGCGTTGAGGAACGCGGTGCCGCAGCGCTTGAACGCCTCGACGCCCGCGGCGTAGATGGACGCGTCGAGCACGACGGTCTGCTCGGCGACGCACGCGGTGCCGTTGTCGAACGACTTCGACGTCACGATCATCAGCGCGGCCTCGGCGAGGTCCGGCACCGAGGAGTGCACGTAGACCGGCACGTTGCCCGCGCCGACGGCCAGACACGGCTTGCCCGCCTGGTACGCCGCGCGGACCATCCCGGCGCCACCGGTTGCCATGATCATCGCGGTGTCCGGGTGGCGCATCAGCTCGGCCGTGGCGTCGATCGACGCGCGGGTCAGGCACTGGATGACATCGCGAGGAGCGCCTGCGCGCACCGCCGCGTCGCCCATGATCTGCGCCGTCCGCGAGCAGCACTTCACCGCGCGCGGGTGCGGCGCGTGGACGACGGTGTTGCCCGCCTTCACCGCCGCGAGGCACTTGAAGATGACCGTCGAGGTGGGGTTGGTGACCGGGATGATCGCGGCGATCACGCCGACGGGCGCGCCGATGCACGTCATCCGCCCCGGCTCGTCGACCCAGAGCACGCCCTTGGTCCGCATGCCGACCATGGACTTCGCGCAGAAGTCGGCGTTGTAGAGGTTCTTGAGGATCTTGTCCTCGTAGACCCCGTACCCCGTCTCGTCCACGGCGAGCCGCGCCAGCTCCGGCGCAGCGTCGGCCGCAGCCTTGGCCATGGCGGCCACGATGCGGTCCAGATCCTCCTGGGTCGCGCCGGCGAACGCGTCGAAGGCGACCTTCGCCCGACGGGCGGCATCGCGCGCCTCGGCCAACGCCGCCAGATCTGCGTCCAGCCCAAACGTCGAAGACTCTGCGATGGTCATGGTGCGCTGTCCTTATCCGGCTACTTGCCGGCCGGCGCCACCACAGGCTTGCCGAGGATGGCCTCGACCTCGTCGTGCGGGCGCGGGATGACGTGCACGGATACGACCTCGCCGACCTTGGCCGCGGCCACCGCACCGGCGTCGGTGGCGGCCTTCACCGCACCGACGTCGCCACGAACCATCACCGTGACGAGGCCGCCGCCGATCTGCTCGCGGCCGATCAGGACGACGTTGGCCGCCTTGACCATCGCGTCGGCCGCCTCGATGGCGCCGACCAGGCCACGGGTCTCGACGAGGCCGAGCGCCGTGGTGGGAATCGAGCTGTTGACTGGCATGTGCGCTCCGCAGCGATGTCGGGGATGGGGCGGGCTAGGCGGACGTACTGAAGGTCATGGAGCCCTCGACGACGACCGAGTCGACGATGGCCACTACCGCGGCGTCGGTGGGGACGTCCGCGGTCCCGTCGGAGATGCGCGCAGCGCTCCCACGGGCCACCACGACCACCTCGCCGGGGCCGGCGCCGCACAGGTCCACGGCTACGTACGGGGTCTGCGTGGAGGTGTTCCCGCTTGCGGGGTCGACCACCTCGACGAGCAGCAGCTTGTATCCGGACAGGCCGGACTGCTTGACCGTCGAAACGACCTGACCGGCGATGCGTCCGAGCTCCACAGCACCTCCACGGCCCACCTCGATCGAACACTGCGGGGGTCGACGCTACGCACCGGGGCAACCCGGGGCGTTGTCGCTCGGAGATAACGATGTGTCCGCTGGATTGCCGGTGATGCCCTACGAGATTCCGTCCGCCGATGGTGGGGTGGGTCACATGATTCGCGACGAGGATGTCGAGTTCCACGCCACCGACCCAGACCAGCCGAACTGGGCCGAGACCAACTACTTCGGCTTCTACAACGCCGAAGAGCGCCTGAACGTCGGCGCCTACGCCCTGTTCCGGCCGAACCTGGGCGTCGTGCAGACCACGGTCTGCATGAACAGCCAGCCCGACGCGCTGCAGCCGTGGAAGGCGGACTACGCGGACTACCGCGGCCACTGTCCGATTCCCGAGCCGCGCTCGCTGGCCAACTACTCCCTCGATTCCGGGCTGACGGTTCGCACGATCACGCCGAACCGCGACTGGCAGGTCAGCTACGACGACGGCAAGGGCGTCAGCTTCGACATCCTCTGGACCGGGCTACACGACCCGTTCGACATCCAGGACCCGGAGATGGACCCGATGAAGGCCCAGCAGCTCGCTGCCGCGGACTTCGCCTGGGGCACCGCGTACAACGGGCATTTCGACCTCACCGGCCACGCCGAAGGCTGGGTCGAGATCCGCGGCAAGCGCACGCCGATCGACTGCGTCTCGACGATGGACCACAGCTGGGGCCCGCGTCCGGAGCGCGGCGCTCCGAACATGAGCTGGCTGCACGCGCACTTCTCGAAGGACTACGCGGTCCACGCGATCTTCACCTTCGACCAGAATGCGCCCGGCGGCGGTACCGAACTGACGCTCTCTCACGGGTACGCGGTGGACAAGGGCAAGCTCTACGGGCTCAAGGCCGGCCACGGGACGACCAAGCGAGACGACGACCTCTTCCCCACCGACATCTCGCTGGAGGTCACCGACATCCGGGACACCACGCACGTGATCCACGGCGTCCCGACCACGAAGTTCTCGTGGCAGTGCTGGCCGAACATGATGGGCTTCAACCCGCTGAACCAGTGGACGTCGGACCAGGCTCCCGGCCAGACCGGTTGGGGCGAGGTCATGGACTTCTACGAGATCCCGCAGCTCACCGCGGTGCACGCCGCACGACGAGCGGGCTGACCACCCGATGCCTGCACCCCGCGCGATCGTCTTCGACATGGACGGCACGCTCGTCCAGGCGCGGGCGGCCGCGTGGGACGTTTTCGAGGACACGGTCGCGACGTTCAACCTCCCGATCTCCGGTCGGCAGGAGTTCTTCGACCTCTTCCGCGGCAACTTCTTCAAGTCGCTGCGCGAGATGGCCGGCCCGCAGGCCGACGCGGTGGGGGAGCACTTCCTCACCGCACTGCGCGAGCGCTACACCCCGGAGCTCATTCCCGGCATGACCGACGTGATCCACGCGCTGGCGGGGCACTACTCCCTCGCCGTCATGTCCTCCAACGCGATGCACGCGATCCGGCGGACGCTGGACCACTCGGGCGTCGCGCAGTGCTTCGCGCACGTTTTCTCCGGGGACGTGGAGAACGAGAAGCAGGTCAGCCTGCGGCGGATCCTTGCCGACCCGTCGTACAACACCGTCCGCCGTTGTGCTCCGGACTACCTCGAAGAGGGCGTACTCCCGTCGCGCGCCACCGCCGAGGAGGTCGTGCTGGTGACCGACACCGTGGGCGACGTCCACGAGGGGCGCGCCGCCGGCGTGCGTGTGATCGGCGTGGCCTGGGGGATGCACAGCGAGCGGGACCTGCTCGACGCCGGAGCGGAGTTCGTCGCCCTCTGGCCCCAGGAGCTCGTGGCGCGGCTGTTGCCCGACGGCAGCTGCACCCCGGGCGGTTGCGAATGCCTCTCCTGCGGGGTGAGCGCACCGCCACCTATCGGTGCACCGGCCCGCGACGTGCGCTCTGCCGCCGTCGCGGCCGGTGCGCTGCGCCGGTCTCGGCGTTCCGCCCCCAAGGTTGCGGCGAGCGAGTGCCGCTGCGACATCGGCATCCCGTGCGCCACGAAGTCTGCCCCTGACCCTTACCTGCGCTACGCGCTATCGCTGATCGCACAACCGCCGTAAGTCCTGTGGCGGCTCAACGAAAACACCCGAAGTTCAGATCCGCCAAGGAGGTCGGACGTACATGACCGTTATCGCCGAGGGCTACAACGCCTTCGAAACCAACAAGACCGCCACCGGCACCATCAAGTACCTGAAGGACCCGGCGTCGGTGATGGGCCTGATCAAGAGCGGCAAGCTCGGCGAGCACATCCTGCTCGTCCGCGGTGGCACCACAACGTTCCTCGCGCCGGCCCTCACCATGGGCGCCATCGGCGTCATCACCATGTCGGGCGCGCCCGAGTCCCACCTGGGCATCCTGTCCCGCGAGTTCCAGATCCCCTGCGTGATGACCACGTACCTGACGGCCAGTCAGTCCCGTTACGTCGTCGGCGACGCCGGCACCGAGCACTTCGCCGAGATCATCGCCGAACTCGAGGGCAAGAACGTCACGCTCGACTGCTCCGACAGCGCCATCGGCAAGGTCGTCCTCAACGGCTGAGGTTCCACCACATCCATTCATCGAGAGAGGTGTCATGAGCGAGTACCTGAAGCGGTGGAACGACGCGGACGACGACGGCCTGCGGTTCCAGAACCTCGAGTACATCGGCAACTTCAAGGGCATGCCCGGCGTGCCCGACGGCATCAAGGGCGACCGCATGATGCGGGAGCGCGCCAAGAGCGGCGTGCTGGAGAAGGTCAGCCACGCCGACGTCCTCAAGGACGAGTTCACGATCGACGAGATGAACGACCTGAACAACTACCTCGCGTGGAACATCTGGGACGTGCTGGTCATGCGCGCCACCGAGGGCGTCTCGGGCATGATCCCCCGTCAGGAATACGAAATCCTCGCGTTCATGCAGGAGTTCTACCGGTACCCGCAGTTCATGCGGATGATGACGGACACCATCGGTGCCCAGGGCGTCATCGACATCGGCGCCTCTGCCCGCAAGGAGATCGGCACCAAGATCAACTGCGTGCACGACTGGTGCCTGGGCGCCGTGGCGTTCGGCATGGGCCGCTGCGGCCTGCTGGCGCTGGAGGCCATCGGCCCGGACGACTACGTCGAAGAGTCGAACATCATCCTCAAGTTCATGCAGCGCGTGCTGTGGGGCAAGCGCCAGGACGGTCTGATCCTGAACTCCCAGGACCGGTACCGCTGCCAGATCCACGACCAGTCGATCATCGACCAGGTTCTCTCGCAGTGCCAGGACTTCGAAGAGGGCAGCGAGGACTTCGAGCGCTTCACGAAGTTCAACGCCACCGCGGAACTGCTGTCGTTCTTCGACCACTACGACTGCCGCCTCGGCCTCGGCGACACGGGCCCGTACCCGCTGCCCGACGGCCGCCTGCTGATCATCCGCGACCTGTTCACCAACGAGCCGGTCTACCACTGGTCCGACGTCTGCGACGACCTGCCGCACTGCTACACCCTCGCCGTGATCATCGACCCGGAGAAGTTCGGCCTGGAGGAGATCCGCGTCAACGACATCTCCACCACCTTCACGGTGCCGAAGAACTACATCCCCGGCATCACCGGTGGTGCGATCTTCGTCCGCCAGGAGTGGGACACCCCCATGGGCGAGGTGTACCCGCTCAAGCTCACCGAGCTCGAGCCGCACCTGGAGAAGATCCGGACCGCGACGGTCAAGATGTACGACAAGACCATCCGCATGCCGCGCCGCGAGCTGTGCCAGAACGGCATCTGGTCGTACTACATCGACATGCTGCTCCCGTACCTGCGCAAGGCCGGCATCTACGAGGAGGTCTGCTCGCCGAAGTACGACTTCTGGGAGCTCGACCAGCGCGTCGCGAACTACTACTACGAGATAACCAAGCGGAACTTCGTCCAGGTGACGGTCCCGCAGAAGATCTTCTCCGGCGAGGGCTACCTGCCCTTCTCCGACCAGGCGGACATCCGCTTCAGCAAGTACGCCTGGATTTAGTCCGTCGGCGGGACGCGTTGACGAGCGCTCAGTACTGACCGCTCGTCAACGCAAACCCGTACAAGCCGGACACGAAAGCTCATCAGCGGTCAGTACTGAGCAGCCTTGAGGGGAAAACGCCGCCGTGGACGACGTCGAGTTCGAGGTGTTGAACGCCGTGTACCTGCGCAAGATCGCCACTGCCGAGCACGTGGCCGTCGTGGCCATGCGTCCGCCGGACGAGGTCCGTGCCACGCTGGCCGCACTCGGCGAGCAGGGGCTCGTCGAAGACCTCGGCGGGCAGTTCATGCTCAACGACGACGGCACGCAGGCGACGCTCGCCGGATACGAGGAGCGCTACGCCAAGCTCCGCGAGGACGACGAGGTCGAGACCTGGTACCAGCGGTTCGAGACCCTGAACTCCCAGTTCCTCACCGTCATCAGCGGCTGGCAGACCAGCGGCGAGGACGAGGGCGCCCTGGACAAGGTGCTCAAGCTGATCAGCCGTCAGATACGCGCCCTGGACAGCATCAGCGGCACGATCCCGCGCTACGCCAAATACTCCGAACGCTTCGCGAAGTCCCTGGACATCGTCGAGGGCGGCAACTCCGAGTACGTCACCTCGCTGTCCGTGGACTCCCTGCACAACATCTGGTTCGAGTTCCACGAGGACGTCCTGACCCTGCTCGGCCGGCCTCGGCTGGACGCCGAAGCGGACTAATGAGCTACGTCCACGACGTCGTCGGGATCGACCCCGGCGACACCGCACGCTTCGGAGGCAAGGCCACCGGCCTCGCGCGGATGACCGCGCTCGGGCTGCCGGTTCCCCCGGCCTTCGTCATCGACACCGACGCCTGCCGGGCCACCGGCGAGCGCGGTGGGAAGCTCCCCGAAGAGCTCGCCGGCCAGGTCTCCGCGGCGCTCGCCGCGCTGCAGAACACCGTGGGGCGCGCCTTCGCCGGAACCGAGGGCGCGCCGTTGCTGCTCTCCGTGCGCTCCGGCGCGAAGGTCTCCATGCCGGGGATGATGGACACGATCCTCAACCTCGGGCTGGACCGCACGAGCGTTCTTCGGCTGGCGGAGGCGTGCAAGTCCGACAGCTTCGCCGTCGACTGCTGGCTGCGCTTCTGGGCCATGTACGCCGACATTGTTCTCGACGTGGACCCGGAACTCCTCCGGGAGAACGTCGAGGACCGGCGCGCCGCAGCCGCCGCCGCGCTGACGCCGCAGACGGCCGCGGAGCTGGAGGACGCGATCGTCGCGTTCCTGGACTCCGAAGGCGTCGACGCCCCAACGAGTCCACGCGAACAGCTCGACGGCGCGATCCGGGCGGTCTTCAAGTCCTGGGACTCGCGCCGTGCCCGTACCTACCGAGACCACCACGGCATCCCGCACGACCTGGGCACCGCCGTCACCGTGCAGGCCATGGTCTTCGGCAACCTCGACGCGGACTCCGGCAGCGGCGTAGCCTTCAGCCGCGACCCCAAGACCGGCGCGAACGAGCTCTACGGCGAGTACCTGCCGCAGGGTCAGGGCGAAGAGGTCGTCGCCGGCACCCGGACGCCGATCGACCTGGCGGCCGAGGCCGATGCGTGGGCGGGGCTGCGCGCGGAGCTCGAGGCGCACGGCACCGTGCTGGAGGCCGAGTACCGCGATGCGCTCGACATCGAGTTCACCGTCGAGTCCGGCAAGCTCTACATGCTGCAGGTGCGCCCGGCCAAGCGGACCGCCGCGGCCGCGGTCCGCATTGCCGTGGACCTGGTACGCGAGGGCCTCATCACCCCCGTCGACGCGATGGGTCGCGTGACGGCCGAGCAGGTTCGCCGCCTCGTTTCGCCGCAGTTCGACGCGAGCGCGGTCGAGGAGGCCAAGGACGCCGGGCGCCTGCTGCTCGTCGGCATCCCCGCCTCGCCCGGCCACGGCAGCGGCGTCGCCGTGCTCGACGCGGACCGCGCCGCCGACCTCACCGCCGAGGGCACCGACGTCGTCCTGCTGCGGCCGACCACCAGTCCGCAGGACCTGCGCGGCATGCTCGCCGCCACCGCCGTCGTCACCGCCCGCGGCGGCGCGACCAGCCACGCGGCCGTCGTCTCGCGCGCGCTGGACAAGCCGTGCGTCGTCGGTGCCAAGGCCGTGGAGGTCCGGCCCGACGAGAGGGTCTTCGTCGTCGGCGGCACGTCCTACCCCGAGGGCACCGAGGTCTCCGTCGACGGCGGCACCGGCGAGGTCTTCGCGGGCGTCCTTCCGCGCAGCGTGCCGCAGGCCGCAGCCGCCGACCTGGGCGCGCTGCTCGAACTGGCCGACGAGATCTCCGGTGCCGCCGTCTGGCTGCCGGCCTCCAGCGGCGGCGCGGCGAGCGACCTCGCCTCGCGCGGCGCGACCGGCATTGGCGTCGTCGGGTTGACCGACCTGCTGAACGGGATTCCGGAGGCGGTCGCGCGGATGGTAGCCGCCATCGACGCGCTGAGCACCGACGCGAGCGCGCCGAGCGCGCGAGTCGAAGACCTCATTTCCGAGGACGTCTACACGGCGGTGCGCGGCCTGCTCGCCTCCAGCGGCGGACTGCCGGTGGACCTGCGCCTGCCGGTGCTGACCTCGCCCCGGGCGCGCCGGCTCATCAACGAGTGGGCCAGCCTCGCTCCGCACCTCTTGCTACCGCTGGGTACCGGCAGGCTCCTGATCGCCTGGCTCGCGGCGATCGCCCGCGCGGTCGAGGACTCGGGGCATCGGGACACCACGGTGCTGCTCGGCGGCGTCACCAACCCCGCGGAGATCGACGCCTTCGTCGACCTCGTCGGAGCGCATTCGTGCCTGCAGGCCGGCGCGGTGCTTGGCAACCCGACGGTGCTGTTCGCTCCGGAGCAGCTCGTGGGCGCGGACCGTACGCTCTGGGTCGACCTGCACGAGCTGACCCGTGCTGCACACGGGTACCCGGAAGAGCTCATGTTCACGATCTCCGAGCTCACCGCCGGGGGAGCGATCGGCGAGGTGCCGCCGGGCACCGCGCTGAACCCGCTCGTCCGCTACCTGCTGAAGGAGTTGTTCTCGGAAGACGGCGGCGGCAGGGTGGGAATCGACCTGTCGGGTGCGTCTGCGGCGAACATCGCCGGAGACCTGTACCGGCTCGGGGCACGCACGTTCACCAGCGCAGGTGGGGGCGCGGAGGAACTACGGCTGCTCGCGGCACAGGCCGCGTGCGGGAAGTCGGAGGTAAACCATGGCTAGCTCGCGAGCGCGACGAGCGAGGGACGAGTGAGGAGCCCGAGCGAATGACTGCACAGTTCTACCCGGCGGTTCCGGACCTGAAGGGGCGCGCGCTCGGTCTGGTCGAGACGATGGGCCTGGTTGCCGGCACCGAGGCCGCCGACGCGATGACGAAGGCTGCGAACGTCGAGTTGATCTCGAAGCAGCAGGTGGGCGGCGGGTTGATCTGCATCCTCGTCGCCGGGGACGTCGGCGCGGTCAAGGCTGCGGTGGACGCCGGGACGGTGGCGGGGAACCGAGTCGGCCGAGTCGTGTCGGCCCACGTGATCCCCCGCCCGCACGCAGACATTCCAGGGATATTGCTGCGTCCGTCCGTTCGCTGACGCTTCGTCAGGGAAGCAGAGTAAATGCGTCTATGTGACGCGGACGCACCACGCTGAAGTCGCGCCGATCAAGGGTTGCGATCTCGGTGCAGCCGAGCCGCTCCGCGGTGGATATGACTATCGCGTCGGTCGTTCCGAGCGGAAGGTCGGCGTACTGCTCGACCAGATCCGCGGCCCGCGCGAAGTCGGCGTCCGTAGGCAGCTCAGCCCGGAAGTCCCCGGCGGCCAAGGACCGTAGGAATGCGGCCTCGCCTCGGGTGCCGGCGTACTTGGAAAGCAAGTAGCCGACCTCGGCGACGACCGGTGCTGGCACGAAGAGCGCACGCTGCGCGAGACGCGTGCCGGTGAACAGATCCACACAGGCCCGGTGATCGGGGTCTCGGGCGAACGCCGCCGCAACCAGCGCGCCGGTATCGCAGACGAGCACCGTCAGCGACCGAAGCCGTCGTCGAGCAGTTCCTCGCTGCGCCGACCGAAGGCTGTGCCGTCGCCCTCGGCAATGCCGAACCAAGCCGGCGGCCAACTCGACGAGCCGACTGGTGCCGGCGCCAGGCGACGGCGCACCGCGGCCAGAACGGCCGGAACCTCCTGGTCGGGAATCTCTTCGACCAGTCGCAACAGCTCTTCGCGCTCCGGGCTCATGCTTGTGAGTGTAGGCGGGCACCCCGACAGATCGGGGCGGCTCCGACTCGACGATCGGGTTCCCAGGGCGGACGTGTCGCGGAGGTAGTAGGGCTTCAGTCCCATGCGGCGCGGCGCACGTCGGGATCGGCCAGATCCTCGCTTGCCACGCGGTGCTCGGCCAGCAGCGTCTCGCGTCGGCGCTGCAACGCGAGCACCTCGTCGAAGGAGCCGTCGACCGTCTCCTTCAGCGTGCGCGTGCCGAGGAGGCGGCGAACCGCCTCCAGTTTCTCGTCGTCGACCTCGATCAGACGCTTGGGCACAGCCGGAGGGATATGTCGTGGATCCGGACTGGAAAGTCAACGTGGCGGAATCATCCTCGCGCAAGCAGTTCGGCGGCGCGTTGTCCCAGGCTTGGCGCGTCGAGTTCTTCGGCGAGCATGAGTGCCGCGGTCAACGACTCTCGAGCGGCGGCGTGCTCGCCGCGAGCGGCAAGCACCTCTGCCCACTGCAGGTGCGTGCGGATCGACATGCCGCGCGCACCGGTGCGCTGCGCGAGCGCTACGGCGAACGCGAAGTGGTCATGTGCCTCGTCGAGGCGGCCGAGCACCGCGGCCAGGCCGCCGAGGAAGTGCGCCACGGGGCCGAGCGCGGTGATCTGCGCGATCGCGACGTGCTCCCGGTAGGGCAGCAGTTCGGGGTAGAGCGCGGCGGCCAGGTCCCGGTCGGCCAACGCGGTGCACGGCGCCGCCAACGCGGCCAGCAGGGCCAGGCGGGGATAGGCGACCGGGAGCCCGGCCGGCGACGGGCAGCCGAGCTCGGCGAGCAGGTCGCGCGCCTGCTCGGGCCGTCCGGACTCTGCGTGCACCCAAGCCAGGAACGGGTGCGTCAACCAGACGGGAAGCCGCCACTCGGCGAATGCCGCCAGCCCGGCCGTGGCCTCATCCAGTCGGCCGAGCATCAGGTGCAGCTTGGCGCCGTCGCCCTGCGCGATGATCCGGGCGTCGCGGTTGCCGAGCATCGCCCCGAGGTGGGTCGCCTGGGCCGAAAGGCGCCGGAAGTCTGCCGCGCGCCCGTCGAGGAGGGCGCAGTTCTGCTGCGCGTAGAGCGTGCGGACCCGGAGCGCCGGTTGGCCGAGTTCGGCGGCCAGGGCGCCGGCCCGGGCCAGCCCGGCTCGGGCGCGCACGAAGTCTGCGGCCTCGGCGCCGGCATACCAGCGGGCCAGGCCCGCGTCGATCTCGACCACCGGATCACCCAACGGTTCGGCCAGGGCGGCAAGCTCCTCGGCGATCTCCCGACGCTCGGCCAGGGTGTCCGGCTGCCACAGGGCGTACCCGGCGACGGCCAGGACGTGAGCCAGGCAGAGGGGGTCGTCGAGGGCTCGGGCAACGGTCAGCGCCTCGCGCACCAGCGCGTGCCGGCGCGGGTCGGTGCCGTGGTGCAGGCCGGAGCCCAACGCTGCCAGCACCCGGGCCCTGGTCGGGGTGGGCTCGGCCCCGAGGGCGTTCAGGATCGATTCGAGCAGCGCGACGTGTTCGGTGTCGACGTCTGCCAGCACGCTCACCGGCCGCTGATTGGCCAACGCGGCCCGCGCCGCCAACTCCCCGTCACCCAGCGCCAACGCGGCGGCCACGGCGTCGCGCAGGGTCGCGCGGTGCGCGGCGTCCCCGGCGCGGTGCTGGGCCTCGCCGAGCGCGGCAAGCAACCGGGCGCGGCGCGCCGCGTCGGGCAGCCCGAGGGTCAACGGCAGCGCCCGTGCCAGCAGCGCCGCCGCCTCCTCGTGCGCCAGGGCGCCGGCCGCGCGGGCGGCGGCGGCCTCGGCGTAGTCCAGCGTGCGGGCCAACTCATCGGGTCCGCCACCCACCGGGGGAGTGGCGGCCAGGGCGTGCCGGGCGAGGTCGGCGGCGTGTTCTCGCCACTGCTCGCCGACGGTCGCGGCTATGGCCTCGCCGGTGGCCCGATGCAGGTCCATGCGCGTCGCGGCGCCGAGCGCGTCCACGACGCTGTGCCGCACCAGCGCGTGCACGAAGCGGTACCCGGTGCCAGACTCGCCGACGAGTCGGGCGGCGAGGACCGGCTCCAGCCCGCGAAGCACGTCGACGTAGGCCCGACCCGAAGCGCGGGCGATCACGCCGGCGTCGAAGGCGTCGCCCTGGATTGCCGCCAGGGCAAGGACATCGCGGGTGTCGCGCGGCAGCCGACCCAGTCGCTGGGCGACGACGTCGCGGACGTTGGCCGGAACAATCTGGTCGCTCAGGCCGGCGGTCTCGTCGAGGTGGCGGACCAGTTCGCCGAGGTAGAAGGGGTTCCCGGCGGTCTCGGCGTGCAGTAGACCGATCACCCGCTCGCCGTCCGTCGGCGGCTCGGCCATCCGGGTCGCGACGAACGCCTCGACTCCGGCGCGGTCCAGCCCGGCGAGGCTGCACCGTTCGACGTCGGGTTGGCGGACCATGTCGACGATCGCGGCGCTCAACGCCGGCGTGAGGTCGATGGCGGTGTCGCGGTGGTTGGCGACGACGAGCAGTCGGCCGGGTTCGCCGGAGCGGACGAGGTGGGCGAGCATGCCCAGGGTCGGGGCGCTGGCCCAGTGCAGGTCCTCGACCACCAACACCGTGGGCGCCTCGATCGCGAGCGCGGCCAGCCAGGCCGCCACCGCGTCGTAGAGCCGATGCCGTTCGGTCTCCGGATCGGCACCGAGCGGATCGGGCAGCTCGGGATGACGCAACGTCAGTTCCGGGACCAGTCGGGCAAGTTCCCCGTCGAGGCGGCCCAACACCGGTCGCTCCGCCGTGCGCACGTACCAGTCCAGGGCCTCGACGAATGGCTGGTACGGGAGGTTGAGGCCCTCCTCGCAGCGTCCGTGCAGCACGGTCGCGCCGGTCCCGTGCGCCGCCCGAGCCAGTTCCGCGCAGCGTCGGGTCTTGCCGATCCCCGGTTCCCCGCCGAGCAGCACCACCTGCCGCCGCCCGGACCGGGCCGCCGACCACGCCGCCTCCAGCCGCGCCATGTCCGCCTCGGGCCGCACGAACGGCGAGTCGTGCATCGCCAACGCCCCCGGCAGCGCGAGCGCCGGCGCGGCGTGTGGCACCTCGGCCCTCGGCCGCGGCGTCGGCGGCGGGGCGGACCTCGGCGCAACGGACGCCGGCGGGTCCGGCACGGCGAGGTCCTGGCGCAGGATCGCGCCCTCCAGATCGCGCAGCCGAACCGACGGCTCCAGGCCCAGTTCCTCGTCGAGCGTGGCGCGCAGGTCCCGGTAGGCGTGCAGCGCCTCGGCCTGGCGGCCCGCCCGGTACAGCGCGGTCATCCGCGCCGCCCACAGCCCCTCCCGCAACGGGTGCGCGGCGGTCAGCGCGGCCAGCTCGCCGACCAACTCCCTGCCCCGGCCGCAGGCCAGGTCGGCCTCGATCCGCGCTTCCATCGCGGACAGGCGGGCCTCGGCCAACCGGTCGGCCTCGGCGGCGGCAAACGGCAGGTCGTCCAGACCCTGGTAGGCCGGGCCGCGCCACAGCGCCAACGCCTCGGCGTAGCCGTCGGCCCGCTCGTGCGGATCGTCGCGGCGCTGCGCCGCGCGTGCCAGCGCCTCGAACCGCGCCGCGTCCAGGGCGTCCGCGTCGATCGCCAGCAGGTACCCGGGCGCTCGGGTGCGCAGCAGATCCTCCGCCCCGCCGCGCGCGAGCGCCTTGCGCAGCCGGTAGACGTAGGCCGCCACAGCGGAGGTCCCGCCGCCTTCGGGCGGGCCGTCGGGCCACAGGTCGGCGATCAGCGCGTCCCGCGCGACGACCTGGCCCCGGGCGATCGACAGCCGGGCCAGCACCGCCTGCTCCCGCGCCCCGCCGACCGGCAGCCTCCGGCCGTCGACGACGACCCCCACCGTCCCCAGCACCAGGCACTCCACGCTGCACCTCCGTTCGCGTGCCGAGCGTAGGGGCCGGAGACGGCGCCTCCCAGGGGTTGTCATCGCCCAGTCATCGGGCTGCGATCGGCGCGCTCCACCGTGGTCCCCCCGGCCGATCCGCACCGGGAGACGAGAGGACACGCGATGCCCACCCAGGCCCCCACCGGCTACCTGTTCGGCAACGGCTGGGAGCACGCCCAGCGCCGCTTGCGCTCCTTGGAACGCGTCTACGACGCGGGCACCACCCGCCGGCTGGACGCGTTGGAGGTCGGCGCCGGCTGGCGCTGCCTGGAGGTGGGCGCCGGCGGCGGGTCGATCGCCCGGTGGCTGTGCTCGCGGGTCCAACCGACCGGCCGGGTCCTCGCGGTGGACCTCGACACCCGGTTCGTCGCCGACCTCCGCGCCGCGAACCTCGACGTAGCGCCCCTCGACGTCGTCGCCGAGGAGCTACCGCGCGACGCCTTCGACTTGGTGCACGTCCGGGCGGTCCTCGCACACCTGCCCGAACGCGCGGCGGTCCTGGGCAAGCTCGTTGCCGCGCTCGCGCCCGGCGGGCGGCTGCTCGTCGAGGAGCCGTACTGGGCCGCGTCCTTCGCGCTCGCTTCAGGCCTGCACGAGGCGATGCTGCGCCGGCTCTCAACGGCCATCGCCGACGCGGGCTTCGACGGCGCGTGGGCGCGCGAGCTGCCCCGCCTGCTGCACGAGGCCGGGCTGGTCGCCGTCGGCGCGGAGACCGAGGTGCCGCTGTCGGCCGGCGGATCCGTCGGAGCCGAGCTGATTCAACTGTCGCAGCGTCAGATCCGCGCCGAGCTGCTCGCCGCCGGCGCCACCGCGCGGGACCTCGACGAATGGGACGCCGTACTGGACCGACCCGGCGAGTGGTTCTGCGGCTGCGCGCTGCTCGCGGCCTGGGGTCGACGACCGTGAGCGACGCACAGCCGCCGATGGGCCGCGTGGCCGGGGCCGCGTTCGTCGGGACGGCGATCGAGTTCTACGACTTCTTCATCTTCGGCACCGCCACGGCGCTGGTTTTCGGCAGCCAGTTCTTCGCCGCGTTCGGCGGCGCCCGCGGCACCCTCGCCCTGGGCGCCACCTACGCCGTGGCGTTCCTCGCGCGGCCGATCGGGTCGGTCCTGTTCGGGCACGTCGGGGACCGGATCGGGCGCAAGCGCACGCTGGTGTCCACCCTGCTGCTGATGGGCCTGTCCACCTTCGCGATCGGTCTGATCCCGAACTACGCCACGATCGGCGTCGCCGCCCCGATCCTGCTGGTCTGCCTGCGCTTCCTGCAGGGGCTGGCGGTCGGCGGGGAGTGGGCCGGTGCCGCGCTGCTGGCGGCCGAGTACGCCCCGCCGCGACGGCGCGGGCTCTATTCGATGTTCCCGCAGCTGGGCGCGCCGGTGGCCTTCGGCGCCGCGGCGTTGACCTTCCTGATCGTGTTCAACGCGACCGGCGACCCGACCAGGAACACGGCGTTTCAGGACTGGGGGTGGCGCCTTCCGTTCCTGTTCTCGATCGTCCTGGTGGCACTGGGCCTGTGGATCCGGCTGTCCATCGAGGAGACCCCGGTGTTCGCGGCCGCGCTGGACCGCGCCGCGCCCGTGCGGGTGCCGGTGCGCGAGGCCTTCGCGGCTCAGTGGCGCCAGATCCTTCTCGTCGGCGGGAGCCTGGCCGGGATGTTCGGGGTCTTCTACGTCGGCACCGTGTTCCTCACCGGATACGCCGGGAGCAACCCCGGGGGCGTGCCGCCCGGCGTGCTGGGCCTGTCCACCCCGACGATCTTGACCGTGCACGTCCTCGGCGCGGGCGTCGGCGCGGGCTGCGTCGTCGCCTCGGCGCTGCTGTCCGACCGCTTCGGCCGACGCCGCCTCGTGCTCGCCGCGAACCTTGCCGGCGTCGTGCTGTGCCTGGTGCTGTTCCCGATCGTCGAGGGGCACGGCCGCACTGGGTACGCGATCGGGCTGCACCTGATGTTGGCGTGCGTCGGCGTCGCGACCGGACCGTTGGCCGCCTACCTGCCCGAACTGTTCGACACCCGCTACCGCTACACCGCCGCGGGACTGGGCTTCAACCTCGGCGGGGTGCTCGGCGGGGCGGTGCCGATCCTGATCGCCCACGAGATCCTCCAGCGCGCCAACAGCTTCGTCCTCGGCGCCTGCCTTGCGGGCCTGTGCGCCCTCAGCGCGACGTGCGTCCTGGCGCTGCGCGACACCCGCGCCGGCGACCTCGCCGCCCCCGACGTCCCCGCCTACGCGTAGCGTCCGACCAAGCGAGGCCCATGGGCCCCGGATGGTCGGACGCTACGCGAGGCGTGCCGTCATGCTTCGGCAGCAGGCTGCCAGGCGCCGCCCGCCGGCATGGCGATCAGCTTGATGTTGCGCGCGCTGGCGACGGCGATGCCGTGTTCCCTGCGTTCGCGATGCAGGTCGGTCAGGACGGAGTCGGCCGACTTGATCGCGTCGAGGCTGTCCCAGTAGGTCACCGCGGACATCTCGTCCGCCACCGGGTTGTGGCCCCAGTACCCGAGCTTGAATCCGGGCTGCTTCTCCAGCATGCGCAGCGTCTTCTGGGTGCTCGACTTCAGGTACTCGGCCTGCTCGGCGGCGTTGCCGGTCTCGGACTTGTAGATCACGACGCGCAGCCAGGTTTCCTGCGTGGCCATGGGCTAGCTCCTAACGAAGAGAGGCGGTTGGGCAGACGGGACGCGCGGCTCAACGGCGCCAGCGCGCGAGGCGCTTCGGGAACGCCGAGTGGAACTTGTCCGCCTCCGGCTCGTTGTCGTCGTCGTTCAGCCAGCCCGAGATCGCCGGAACGGCGAACAGCCCGACGTTGTGCACCTCGAGGAGCTTGGCGCCGTGCGCCACGTCGCGGGTCTGCTGGATCTTCCGGAGTTCGCCCTCGGCGGCCTGAATGGCCTCGAGGCTGCTCCAGTGCGTCACGCCGGACACGGTGTTGTCCTCGGGGGACTCGCCCCAGTACCCGCCGCCGTAGCCGGGCAGCTCTTCCAGTACCCGGGAGATCTCCTCCGTGCCCGCCTTGATCGCCTCGATGGCTTCCGCGGCTCCCTGGTCTGGGAGTTGATACGTGACTACACGTAGCCAGCTCATTCACACCCTCCTCGTTGAGGTCTACCCGCACGTGTGTGTGATGTACCTAACACACACACTGCGACCCTATCCATTCCCGGATCGGGCGCTACGAGGCGGTTGGACTCGGCGTGGGAGGCGGCGGTGTCGTTGTCGGGATCGGTGTCGGGCAGAGGGCGGGCAGCACGATGCAGACGTTCGACGTCGGGGTCGGCGTCGCGGTCTTGCTGGGCAGGGGCAGCGGCGGCGGGGGCGTGACGTTGGGGCCGCTCGTGGCCGTCGGGGCGGTGCCGAGCGTCGGGGTGGCGCTCGGCGTGGGAGTGGCACTCGGGGTCGGAGTCGTCACCGGGACGGTCGGCGGCGGCGCGGGCTCGGCGCTGTCGCCGGAGCGAACGAGCGCAAACGCGACCGCTCCCAGCGCGATCACGATCGCCGCGGCCACCGCGGTGGCGACGACGGCGCGGTTGCGACCGCCGCCGTGGCCGGCGGGCGGGGGAGGTGGCGCGAGGATCGAGGTGGCGCCGGCGTCGGGCTCGTCGGGCGGCGGCGGGGTCAGGCCGCCGAAGGTGCGCACCGGCATCGGCACCGGGCCCGGGCCCTGGCGCGACGCCTTTCCCCCGGACCGCCGCCGGGCGATCTCGGCCGCGTCGCGGGGACGGTCGGCCGGGTCCTTGGCCAGGAGCTCGAGCACGAGCAGATCGAGCTCCGCCGGGATCTCGGCGCGGCGCGACGAGGGGCGCGGCGGAGCGTCGGACAGGTGCCGGCCGAGCACCTCGACCGGAGCGTCGTCGACGAACGGCGGCTTGCCGGTCAGCAGCGAGGTGAGCAGGCAGCCGAAGCTGTACAGGTCCGAGCGCGCGTTGGCCCGCCCGCCGGTGGCCTGCTCGGGGGCCAGATAGGCGGCGCTGCCGACGATGGCCCCGTGTTCGGTGAGCCCCGCCTCGAGCGTGGAGCCGAGCGCGATGCCGAAGTCCACGAGGCGTACCGCGCCGGTGCTGTCCAGGACCAGGTTGGCGGGCTTGATGTCGCGGTGCACGACCGCCGCGTCGTGCACGGCCTGCAGCGCGCTCGCGGCCTGCGCCCCGTAGCGCCGGACGAGCTCGATGCTGAGCGGGCCGGAGTCCCCCAGCAGCTGTGCGAGCGACGGCCCCGGCAGGAGCTCCATCACCAGGTACGGGCGGCCGTCGTCGACGCCGTAGTCGTAGACGGTGACGACGCCGGGGTGGCGCAGTGACGCGAGCGTGCGGGCCTCGCGCGAGAAGCGCTCGACGGTGCCCGGGTCGGTGGTCTGGCGCAGCACCTTGACTGCGCAGTACCGGTTGAGCCGCTCGTCGTAGGCGCGCCAGACCTCGCCCATGCCACCGCGACCGAGGGTCTCGGTCAGCCGGTAGCGGTCGGCGAGGCGGGACGGCGTGTCGGGCACGGACGTCATTGTTTCGGTCGCACCCGGGTGTGGCGAGTTGGGCGCGCGGCGCAACGCCGAACCCCTCGAACTCGATGGCACAGTGTTCGGTGGGGCTGGAGAGGCCTGGGGGAGGATCGATGTCCGGTGTGCCGTCGCGGGCGGTGGCGACTGCCGCGTGCCTCCCGCTGCTGGCCGCTGCGGGAACGGTCCCCGCCGGTGCCGCCTCGGACGCGGCGCCGCCGACGATCCGCGAGGTCCTCGTCCGTCCGGAGAAGGTCGTGCTGCCGGCCGCGATCGGCGCGAAGGCCACGACCGCCGTGTCGATCGTCCTGAAGGTGGCCGACCCCGACGGCGTCGACACCGTCGTCGCGGGCGTGTACCCACCGGGAGCCCGGAAGGGCATCGCCGTTCGCGCCAAGCGCACCGGCGGCTCGGCGAAGTCCGGCACCTGGACGGCCCGGTTCACGCTGAACGGAAAGCGTCCCGTCGGCACGTGGACAGTGCAGGCCTTCGCCACGGACACCGAACAGCGCACCAGCAACCCCTCGCAGGTCTACGCGACCTACCAGGTGCAGAGCCCCACCCGGCTGATCGAATTCGACGTGGCCGAGCCGGTCGAAGCGGGATCCCCGGTCAAGGTGCGGGGACTCCTGCAGCGCTGGGGCGGCAAGGCGGGCTGGGTGCCGTACGCCGACCGCGAGGTGGCGGTGCAGTTCCGGCCAGACGGCGGCAAGTCCTTCCGGGTGGTGGACACCGGGGTCACCGACGACGACGGCCGCGTGAGCGGTGTCGAGGCGACGGCGGAGAAGGCCGGCACCTGGCGGCTGTCCTTCGCCGGGCAGGACACCCGCGCGGCCAGCGTCTCCCGCGAGGACGAGGTCGAGGTCACCGAGCCGAAGGTCGAACCGACGCCGGCACCCACCGAGGACCCGGCCGCGCCGACGGCACGTTCGACGACGTCCCCGGTCCCCACGCCCGAGTCCACCCCGACGCCGTCGGCACAGCCGACCTCGTCGGCACGGCCAAGCTCGACGGCGCGGCCAAGTTCGACGGCGCGGCCAAGTTCGACGGCTCAGCCGGCGCCGACGAGCTCTGCGGGTTCGGCCGCTGCCGGCACGGCTCCGCCCAAGCGGTAGTCCGCCGGCCGGAAGCGGCGCGTGGCCAG
>JBQTKD010000019.1:0-32018 GCA_052386455.1 Sporichthyaceae bacterium | reverse complement strand
CCTCGACGTCGAACTGGCCCTGCGCATCCTCGGCCCGGGCCGGGTCGCGGTGCTGCCGGACTGAGGGGTGCGCGCGCACCCACCGCCGCTCGGACGCGCTCTGAGTGGCGGCGCCGGCGGGGATGCTCGTCCTCGTCACGATGGTTAACCCGGTAGCGACGTGGTCTCCGTCCGACGTCGATCACCCGCGCGCGAGCTCGCGCGGTCGCGAGCTCCGGAGGCAGTTTCTTGACCCGTTCTGGACCATTTCGGGCGGAAGGTCCCCGACAAATTGGGCGATTCCGCCGAACGAGGGCATCGACGTCGCGCTGCCCGCTCCCGCAGCCCCCGGCCGCTTCCTGGTCCGCCACCGCGCCGACCTGGTGCTCGCCGTTTCCACCCTCTCCACCGCCGTCGGCGCCGGCGTGACCGCCCGGATGCTCTGCGGCGTGTAGCCGCCTCGGTAGGGTTGCCGGCGTTCGATCCGGCGAACTCTGGGCGGCTGCAATGACCGAGGAGTATCTCCCGGCAGAGCAGCGCGCCCGCGTCCAGATCGACCGCCAACTCGCCCGCGCCGGCTGGACCGTCGTCGACGGCAAGGACCTCAATCTCTTCGCCGGACCCGGCGTCGCCGTCCGCGAGCGCGTCATGAAATCCGGCCACGGCCGCGTCGACTACCTGCTCTACGTCGACACCCGCGTCGTCGGCGTCGTCGAGGCCAAACCCGAGGGCACGCCGCTGTCCGGCGTCGAATGGCAGTCCGCGATGTACGCCACCGGGCTGCCGGAGCGCCACGCCAAGCGGGCGCACGTGCACGCCGGCCGCCTTCCGTTCGCGTTCGAGGCCAGCGGGTCGGAGACCAAGTTCACCAACGGCTACGACCCCGAGCCGAGATCGCGTCGAATCTTCAGCTTCCCTCGCCCGGATTCGCTCGCCCGCCTGATCCGCGACGCATCCGCGGACCCCGAGCGGCCGACCTGGCGGGCGAAGGTCCGGGCGCTGCCGGACTTGGCAACGACGCCCCTACGATCCGCCCAGATCGAGGCGCTCAACGGCATCGAGCGCTCGCTCGCCGGCGGGCACCACGGTCGCTCGCTCGTGCAGATGGCCACTGGCGCCGGCAAGACATTCGCGGCGGTGACCCAGTGCTACCGCCTACTCAAGTACGGCGGATTTCAACGCGTGCTGTTCCTGGTGGACCGCAACAACCTGGGCACCCAGGCGCTGGGGGAGTTCCACGGATTCGTCACTCCCGACGACGGCCGCAAGTTCACCGAGCTCTACCCGGTCGTGAAGCTGGGCGCAGGAGGAGTGCTCGCCTCCTCCCAGGTGGTGATCTCGACGATCCAACGCGTCCACGGCGTGCTGCGCGGCCGGGAGATAGTCGACTCCGACGACCCGGAGCTCGACTCCTACGACGTCGCGGTACCCGTCGACGTCGACTACTGCGCGGAACTGCCGCCGGAGTTCTTCGACCTGGTGATCGTGGACGAATGCCACCGCTCCATCTACGGCAACTGGCGGGCGGTCGTGGAGTACTTCGACGCTCACGTCATCGGCTTGACCGCCACACCGGTCAGGCAGACCTTCGGATTTTTCGGGCAGAACCTGGTGTCGGCGTACACCTATGCCCAAGCCGTCGCAGACGGGGTCAACGTCGACTTCGACGTGTACCGCATCCGGACGGAGATTTCCGAACGAGGCGGCCTCCTCGACGCCGGCTCGGTCGTACCCAAGCTGGACGTTCGCACCCGCCGCGAACGTTACGAAGCGCTCGACGACGACTTGGACTACACCCCCGGCGAACTGGACCACCTCGTCACCTCCCGAGGTCAGATTCGCCTGGTGTTGGAGACCTTCAAGGACCGACTGTTCACCGAGATCTTTCCGGGCCGCACGGTCGTGCCGAAGACGCTGATCTTCTGCAAGAACGACAATCACGCCGAGGAAGTGGTCACGGCCGTACGCGAGGTGTTCGGCAAGGGCAACGACTTCGCAGCCAAGATCACCTATTCCGCGCACCGGCCCGACCAGTTGATCAAGGCGTTCTCCAATTCGCCCACCCTGCGAATCGCCGTCACCGTGGACCTGATCGCGACGGGAACCGACGTAAAGCCGTTGGAGTGCGTGTTCTTCATGCGCGACGTGCGCACCGCGAGCTACTTCGAGCAGATGAAGGGCCGCGGCGCCCGAACCCTCGGCGACGACGACTTCCAGGCCGTCACTCCGGACGCCCAGTCCAAGACGCGGTTCGTGCTCGTCGACGCCGTCGGGGTCACCGAACACCCCTACGTGCAGGCCTCGCCGCTCAACCGCGTGCGGGCGGCCACGCTCGTGCAGTTGCTCGACCGGGCCGCGACGCTGACCGCAACCGAGGACGAGGTCGCGACGCTGGCCTCTCGCCTGGCGCGGCTGGATCTGCTGCTTTCGTGGGCCGAGCAGTCCGAGCTGGCGGCGCTCGCCGGCTGCGCCATCGCCGAGATCGTCCGCGGCCTCGTGGCCGCCATCGACCCCGACCGCCAGGCCGAAGCCATCGAGGCGGCGGGCCCCGGCGCCAACGTTGTCGCCGTACGCGACGCCCTGCTGCACGAAGCGCTGCGGCCGCTCGCCGCGAACCCCGACCTGCGCGCCCGCCTCGTCGAGATCCGCAGGAGCCGCGACATCGTGATCGACGAGTCCAGCGCAGACGTGCTGATCGACGCGAAGGGAGTGCCGGACGCGCAGAAGGCTCGCCAGATCGTCGACTGCTGGCGGAAGTTCATGGCCGAGCATCGCGACGAGATCGTTGCGCTGCAGATCCTCTACTCCAAGCCCCGCGGACGCGTCACCTACGCCGACCTCTCCGCGCTGGCCGACCGCATCGCGCGCCCACCGCACAACTGGACCCCCGACCTGCTCTGGCGCGCCTACGAAACCCTCGACGCCGCCAAGGTCCACCGCTCCGACCGCCACACCGCCACCGACCTGATCCGCCTGATCGCCTACGAACTCGATTACGACGCCGAACTCGTCCCCTACCGCGAGGTCGTCGAGTCCCGGTACACCAACTGGCTCGCCCGCCAGGCCCAGGCCGGCGTCGAGTTCACCGCGGATCAACGCTGGTGGCTCGACGCCATCCGCGACGCCATCGTCCAGTCCGCGGGCTTCGAGACCGCCGCGCTGGACCGGGAACCCTTCACCCGCCGCGGCGGCGTCGACGGCGCCCTGGCCGCCTTCGGCGACGACATCGCCGACATCGTCGAAGACCTCGACCGGGAACTGACGGCGTGACAGATCTGCCACCAGGGTGGGTGTGGGCGACGACCGGTGAAGTTGGGCGTCTCCAGTTGGGTCGGCAACGCGCCCCGATGCATCACCTGGGCCCGTACATGCGGCCGTATCTACGGGTCGCCAACGTCTTCGAGGACCGCATCGACGTTTCCGACGTCAAGGAGATGAACTTCGAACCGGCCGAGTTCGAGCGGTTCAAGCTGCACCAGGGAGACGTGCTGTTGAACGAAGGCCAGAGCCCCGAGTTCCTCGGGCGCCCGGCCATCTACCAAGGCACCCCTCCCGAGGTCTGCTTCACCAACTCCCTGATCCGCTTCCAAGCCGCGGAGGGCATCGACCCGCGCTGGGCGCTGGCGGTTTTTCGCAGACACATGCACTCGGGCCGGTTCGCCAAAGAATCGCGAATCACCACGAACATCGCTCACCTGTCCCTCAATCGCCTCCGCGAGGTCGAGTTTCCGGTTCCACCTACCGCCGAGCAGCGCCGCATCGCCGACGCCCTCGACGCCCACCTCTCCCGCCTCGACGCCGCCCGAGATTCGTTGCTTCGTGTCGAACGCCAGCTCAACGTGCTCGCGAGCGCAACACTGTTCGAAGAGGTGGCTGCGGAACGCTCGCAGTCGGTACCGCTGGGCGACCTGTGTTGGGACGCGGGCTACGGCACGTCGGCAAAGTGCGCCTACGACGGGGCAGGCGGGGCCGTCCTGCGCATCCCGAATGTCGTCGGTGGCCGAATCGACCTCGACGACTTGAAGTACGCCGTTGCCGCGAGTACGGACTTGTCGCGGTACCAACTGGCGCCTGGGGATCTCTTGATCGTCCGCACCAACGGCAGCCGAGACCTCATCGGCCGATGCGCACCAGTGCTCGAATCGCCAGCAGCGGCGTTCGCGTCTTACCTCATTCGCTTTCGACTCGATCCTGACCGAGTGCGCCCGGATTGGGTTTCGGCCGTCCTGGCAGCCGGCCCCTGGCGCTCCCGCATCGAGGCGGCAGCGGCTTCCAGCGCTGGCCAGTACAACCTCAACCTCGCCAACCTGCGTGCGCTGGAGATTCCGCTGCCGCCGCCCCCAGTTCAATCCGAGATTCTGGGGCGGATTGCCGCAGCGAACGATTCGACCGAACGCCTCAATCGCACGGTCGAGATGAGTGCAGCGAGGGCGACCTCGCTGCGCCGCTCCCTTCTCGACGCCGCGTTCTCCGGGCGCCTGGTGCCGCAGGACCGCGAGGACGAGCCGGCGGAGGTGCTGCTCAACCGCATCGCCGGCGAGCAGCAGACGTTCCCGCGGAAACGTGGCGCTCGCCGACCCAGCTCCGCCACTCCGTAACGTCCGACGAATAGCGTCCGGTGAGCCTCGGTTCGTCGGACGTTGCAGGGATGAAGTGTTCGCGACGCCGGGTGGCTCCGAAGCCACTCGATCCGGTAGATGCCGGTGCGCTATTGCGCCGGGACGAGCAGGGCGACGCCGGTACCGCTCGGCGTGGTGAACGTCTGACTCGTGGTGCCGAAGGCGAACAGGAACAGCGCGATCACGGCGAGCGCGAGGACCGTCAGTGCGATGGAGATCCAACTGCAGATCACCCCGGCGCGGACCAGACCGGCCCCGCCCACGGCGCCGCCGGATACGGCAATCTCGCGCTTCGCCCCCGGGGCCAGGATCAGCGCTACGATCCCGGCGACGCCCCAGAACACGGTGAGCGAGGCGACCCCGAGTACCAGCACCGCGATCGACTGCAGCGAGGTGCGCGGCGCGGGTGCATTCGGGTACGGCGCGCCGTGCGGCGGCCACTGCTGCTGCGCCGCAGACCACTCTGCGGATGCTCGATCGTTCATGGGAAGTCCCTTCGAAGACGTGGTTGTCGGCGGGCCCGCGATCGAGTTCGCGGCCACGTGTGCCGATGCGTTCGCGCGGTACGGGAACGCCGCTCAGCTCGCGGGCGTGCCCTTGACCCAGGAGCCGCCGTAGATCCCCAGATAGGGGATGGTGCCGATCGAGCGGACGGCGGTCGGGTTGCTCTCCTCCAGCACGCCCAGTTCCGTGGGCTGCTCAGCCGCGCCGCCGGTGCGAACGACCCAAAGCGCCGTGCCCTCGGGCGACCAAGAGACGGGCGACCACCCGTCCACCGTTATGCGCTTGCCGGACTTGGGATCGAGTAGGAGAAAGCCGACGAGAGCGGGCGGGCCGGCGCTGTTCGGCTCTCTTACCGTCACCGCCAGGAAGGTCTTGCCCCATCGGACCGCCCCTGCGAGCGGCGGCAACGCGAAGGTGCGTTCACGCTCGCCGCCTAACAAGGTGACCTTGCGCTGCCCGGTCGAATCGTCGAAGGCCCGATAGATCGTGCCCTCCAGCCCGGACCCGAACCCTCCGTAGCTGCCGGCGGGAGCCGTCCGGACGACCGACTGCTTGCTTGCGGCAGGGTTCCACTCGAGGTACCGGGCCTCGTTTGTGCCGGTGCCCTCGCTGTCCTCGAATCGAATGACCTCGTTCGGTAGGACCTCGGGGCTGAAGGCGTGCGGTCTGCCCAGCCCGGGCACGGGGCCGATCGACCCGTCGGGTGCAACGACGCCCAGTCGGTCGATCTGTTCGTCCGCGGCGGCGACTACGACCTGCTCGGTCGAGGCGGCCATCGTCGAGACGCGCTTGTCGGTGGTGATGCGGAAGACTCGCAGCGGGTTGAACCGCAGGCCGTAGAGGTCGGCAGAGTTTTCCTGGCCCTGCTCGCTGCCGACCGCGTATGCGTCGAAGTCCAGGCTTCCGGTGCTGGCAGGGATTCGCGAGGGCGGTGCGGCAGCCTCCGTACCGCCTCCGCAGCCGGTCAACGTCAGCGCGGCGGCAAGGAGCATGCCGGTCGAGGCAGTTCGGGTCATCCGCACTTGACGGCTCCGTGGCAGGCCCACTCGGCGTGGGGCTCGAAGTAGAAGTAGACCACCGGCGGCACCGCGGCGCTCTGGTACTCCCACAGGCCGTGCGCGACGGCGCCCTGGAAGTTGCTGGAGCCGTCCCACTTGTAGCAGCCGTAGAACTTGCCGACGCAGGAGTCCTGCCACCAGGCGTGCACGGCGTTGCGGGAGTAGTCGTTCATCCAGTGCTTGTACGGCGCGACGATCGAGCCCATGAGCTTGTCCGACGGGTTCTGTTCGATGCCTCCGCTGATCTCGGCGCCAGACTTGCCGGCCGGGACGGTGAAACCGAGGCTGAGCGTGTAGTCCTCCGGGGTCTTGCCGGTCTTCCACTCCTGGCCGATCTTCAGGAACTGGCTCTTGTCGGCGATCGTCATGCCGGTGCCCGCCTTGTGCAGCCGCCAGCCGTCCTGCAGGTCCCCGCCGCCGGTGGTGCAGACCTCGAACTGCGTCGTGGAATCTCCTTCGCCGTTCGTCCGGGCGTTGCGCAGCATGTACGGGTGGTACTGGAAGTGCACGACGCCGGCCTTGCCCTTCAGCTCCCGGTTCTCCACCGGAAAGACCGTCACGTTCTTCGAGCGCCCGTTCTTGACGCACTCCCGTAGCTTGCTCGCACCGCCCGAGGCGTCGGCGGCGAAGTCGGAGCGCCGGGTGCCGAGCAGCGTGCCGGTGGCCGCGTCCACGACCTCGGTGACCGCCTTGACCGCGCCGTCCGGGTGAACCAGTCGTCCGGTGGCCGGGACCAGCCCGACTCGGCTCGGCTCCAGCAGCAGGCGGTTGATCTCCGTGACCGCGCCCTTGGCGTCCAGGTCCGAGGCGTTCGCCGAGGCCGCAGCCGCCGCCTGACCCGTACCCACCATCGCGCCGAACGCGAGTGCCGCGCTCCCCGCCACCGCCGCGACCTTCGTGCGCATCCCCGTCATGGCATCCCCTGAGTGAGTCCCAAACCGGGCAAATCCGGCCCGGTGAGCGGTTAGAGGGCGTAACGGACGAATCGGTTCCACCGAACGGAGGATCTCGTTCTTGACCGTTCGGCGGAGCACCTCGTCGGCCTGTCGGAGGATGCAGGATCTACAGCGGCAGCCCGAGCGTGGCGAAGGATTCGCAGCGGACCGAGCGGGTGCGCTCGACGACCCAATAGCCGCACGCGACCGCCGTATCGTCCGAGCGCCGCGTGCCGGGCACCGCACCGAACCACAGGTTGTCGAAGCCCGCCTGCCGGCGCATGCCGGGATAGGGGTCGTCCATGACGCCCAGGATCCAGTGCCCGACCGCGAACCGGCGGTCCTCGTCCGGCGCTTCGCGCGCGATCCACTCGTCCATGCGGCGGTCGAAGTGGATCAGGTTCCACGCAGACGCCCGATTGCTCACGACTGCGGCGCGAACCGACGCCGGAGTTCGTCCGGGTCGTCGGGGAGTGCCTCCTCGAGGAGGCGTTCCTCGGCGCCGGCCAGCCAGGCTCTCACCTCGCCGGCGTCGAGAACGATCTCGTCGTCGTCCTGAACCGCTCCCGGCCCGCCGAACCAGGCCGAGATCCAGGCAATCTCGATACGCGCCGTCTGCCCCTGGCCGCGACCTGCGTTCGCCAGGCGCCACGGGTCTTCGGTATGGCTGAGCCGCTCCAACTCGTTGCCGGTGAGCGAGCCGTAGTGACTCGCCACGTAGCCGACGGTGTTCAGCTCGGCTTCGCCCAGCTCGGCGTGGTGCTTGGGCGCGAGCTGCTTGCGCTCCATCGACCACAGCGGTCCGACCACCGGCCCCATGTCCCACGCGGAGATCGGCTCGGGGAAGAGCGGTTCGCCGAAGGCCGCGAGGTGGTGGCCCTGGCAGTAGTACAGGAGCTTGTGCAGCTTCTTGATCGGCAAACCGGGGAGCCGCTGCCGCAGCGCAGCCGCGACGTCGTGCACGGGAACGGTCATGGGCGGCAGCGTACGGCGCTGGAGGGCCGGCGAGGGAGGCATGCCGAAGTCCTATCAACCGCCACCGACATAATCGGCGGGCGAGCGAGGGGGCGATGCAGGTGAGCGACGCCAGGCGGCTGGTGGACAAGCTGTGGTCCTACTGCAACGTCCTGCGCGACGACGGGGTCTCCACGATCGACTACGTCGAGCAGTTGACCTACCTGCTGTTCCTCAAGATGGCGCACGAGCGGGCGACGCGGCGGATCGAGCCCGAACGAACCGTCCCGGACGAGTGTTCGTGGCAGCGACTGCTCGACGCCGACGGAGACGACCTCGAGGTCGTGTACCGGCAGATCCTCGTCGACCTGGGGCGCCAACCGGGCACGCTCGGCGTGGTGTTCCGCAAGGCGCAGAACAAGATCCAGGACCCGGCCAAACTCAAACGGCTCGTCGTCGACCTCATTGACCGCGAGCACTGGTCGTCCGCAGGCGTGGACATCAAGGGCGACGCGTACGAGTCGCTGCTGGCCAAGGGCGCCGAGGACGTCAAGAGCGGGGCCGGGCAGTACTTCACGCCGCGCCCGCTGATCGACGCGATGGTGCGCTGCGTGCGCCCCACCGCGGACGACGTCGTCTGCGATCCGGCGTGCGGCACAGGCGGCTTCCTGCTCCAGGCGCACGCATTCGCCGCGCAGAACGCGGCCGACCTGACGCCGGGGCAGCGCGCCAAACTGCAGGACGCCTACGTGCGCGGTGTGGAACTCGTCGACGGCACGGCTCGATTGGCGGCGATGAACCTGCTGCTGCACGGCATCGGCACGCCCGGCGGCGAGAGCCTGATCGACGTTCGCGACGCCCTGATCGCCAAGGACGACCAGCACTACTCCGTCGTCCTCGCCAACCCGCCCTTCGGGCGCAAGTCCTCGGTCACGATGATCGGCGCCGACGGCCGCGAGCAGCGCGAAGACCTTGAGATCGTCCGCGACGACTTCTGGGTCACGACCTCCAACAAGCAACTCAACTTCGTCCAGCACATCAAGACGATTCTGAGCATCAACGGCCGCGCCGCCGTGGTGCTGCCGGACAACGTGCTGTTCGAAGGCGGTGCGGGCGAGACGGTGCGGCGTCGGCTGCTCAAGGAGTTCGACGTCCACACGCTGCTGCGGCTGCCGACGGGGATCTTCTACGCGGGCGGGGTCAAGGCGAACGTTCTGTTCTTCGACAAGCGACCCGCCAACCCAGACCGGCCCTGGACCGAACGGCTGTGGGTCTACGACTTCCGTACCAACCAGCACTTCACGCTCAAGCAGAAGCAGTTGCGGGCCAGCGACCTCGACGACTTCGTGGAGTGCTTCGCGCCGGACCGGCCGCGCTCCGAACGTGTAGAAGGCGAACGCTTCCGCTCGTTCGGCTACGACGAACTGCTCGCTAGAGACAAGGTCAACCTCGACATCGTCTGGCTACGGGACGAATCGCTGTCCGACGCCGACAACCTCCCGGCGCCCGAGGTCATCGCCCGCGAGATCGTCGAGGATCTGCAGGCGGCACTCGCCGAGTTCGCGGCGATCGCCGAGGCACTGGAGCGATCGGCGGCCCGTCCCTAGGCGGTCCGCGAGCCCAGAAGCGATCTCCGGGGCGTTCGCGGGCTCGAACGGCGCCTCACCTGCGGCTTCTCTGCTTCGCCGCCTACGCGCGCCACGGAGCGGTTTTGTCCCCGGTGCGGTCCACAATGGGCGCGTGGGCTACTACCGGGACGCCGGCGTCGTGCTCCGCACGCACAAGCTGGGCGAGGCGGACCGGATCGTCACGCTGCTGACGCGCCGGCACGGCCGGATCCGGGTCGCGGCCAAGGGGGTGCGGCGCACCTCCTCCCGCTTCGGCGCCCGGCTCGAGCCGTTCAGCCACGTGGACCTGCAGTGCGCGAACGGCCGCACCCTGGACATCGCCACCCAGGTGGTCACGATCGACCCGTTCGGCGGGAAGCTCTCCCGGGACTACGCCCGGTGGACGGCCGGCACGGCGATGCTCGAGGCGGCCGAGCGCTTCACCGAGAACGAGGGGGACCCCGCCCTGCGGCAGTACCTGCTGCTGGTCGGCGGCCTGCGGGCGCTGGCCGAGACGGGCCGGGACCCCAGCCTCGTGCTCGACGCGTACCTGGTGCGCTCGCTCGAGATCGGCGGGTACGCCCCGAGCTTCGCCGAGTGCGCCTCCTGCGCCCTCCCCGGCCCGCACCGGTTCTTCACCGTCCCCGGCGGCGGGGCCGTCTGCTCGGAGTGTCGTCCGCCCGGTGCCGCGGCGCCCGGCGCGGAGACCCTGACCCTGCTCGACGCGCTGCGCACGGGGGACTGGGAAACCGCCGAGGCCGCCGCCCCCCGCGCCCGGCGCGAGGGCAGCGGCCTGGTCGCCGCCTACCTGCAGTGGCACCTGGAGCGGGGGCTGCGTTCGCTGCGGCACGTGGACCGCGCGGAGCCTTCTTTGGCCGAGCGTGTCGATCCGGCGGACATAGTGCGTCCGTCGGATCGACACGCTGCCGGCCGAGTCGGCGTGCAGGCGTGAAGAGGAAGCAGTACGCGGCTCCGCCGCCGCATCCCTCCGGCGCGCGCCCACCGCAGCTTCCGAAGGAACTGATCCCGCGTCACGTCGCGATCGTCATGGACGGCAACGGCCGCTGGGCCAAGCAGCGCAACCAGCCCCGCACAGTTGGCCACGAGGCCGGCGAGGCCGCGCTTCTCGACGTGATCTACGGCGCGATCGAGATCGGCGTGACGTGCGTGTCCGCCTACGCCTTCTCCACCGAGAACTGGAAGCGCTCGCCGGAGGAGGTCCGGTTCCTGATGGGCTTCAACCGCGACGTCATCCACCGCCGCCGCGACGAACTGGATGCGGTCGGCGTGCGGGTTCGCTGGGCGGGCCGCCGCCCCAAGCTCTGGCGCAGCGTCATCTCGGAGCTCGAGGACGCCGAGCAGCGCACCAAGGACAACGACGTCGTCGATCTGCAGTTCTGCGTGAACTACGGCGGCCGCGCCGAGATCGTCGACGCCGCCCGCAGGCTCGCCGAGGACGTCGCCGCCGGACGGGTCGATCCGGCCAAGCTGGACGAGAGGCGCTTTGCCCGCTACCTCGACGAGCCGGACCTGCCCGACGTCGACCTGTTCGTGCGCAGCTCCGGCGAGCAGCGCACGTCGAACTTCCTGCTGTGGCAGAGCGCCTATGCGGAAATGGTCTTCCTCGACACCCTCTGGCCGGACTTCGACCGCCGCCACCTCTGGCACGCCATCGAGCTGTACGCCGCCCGGGACCGCCGATACGGCGGCGCAGTCCCGAATCCACCGCCCGTAACCTGACGCGCCATCAGACGAAACCCGGCCACGCTCAGACCTGAGTCAGGCCTGAGATCGAGCGAAACAACTCCTGAGAACGGCGCGTAGGAAACACCGGCGACGCGAATCGAGCGGAACCTCCTGGATCAACAGGGGAGGGTCACATGATCGAGCGCTGCCACCTTCGGGTGACGATCGGCGGACTGGCGGTTGCCGTCGTTGCGGGCGGCCTCGCGGCCGTCCTGCACGAGGCGGAACCGGTGCGCGACATCGCCGCGGTGGCGGAGTCCGACGCAACCGAGACGACCCGCATCAAGCCCGAGCGCGCCGAGCACGCGAAGACCTCCGCTCCCGGCACGGCCCGCCACGGCGGCAAGCCCGCCGATCCTGCGCGCGCCGCCGTGCCCCTGATCCCCCACGGACAGATCTCCCGGGTGAACCTCGGCAGCGGCGCCCGCCAGGGCAACGACTCGCTCGTCGGCAGGCCGAGCGTCAGCGCAAACGGCCGATGGGTGGCCTTCGCCTCGCTGGCCAGTAACCTCGTGCCCGGCGACCGCAACGACCACGCCGACGTGTTCGTGCGCGACCGACTGACCGGCACCACCACGCTGGTCAGCGCGACTCCGGCCGGACGCAGCGGCGCCGGCGAGAGCACCGGCCCCGTGCTGTCCGCGGACGGACGCTGGGTCGCCTTCGAATCCTGGGCGCCCAACCTCGTCGCCGGCCCCAACCGCCTGACCAAGGGCGGCTCCGGAGTCTTCCTGCGCAATCTGCATACGGCGCGAACCACGCTGCTCTCCGTTCCGAGCGAGGGGCGGGCGAACGGCGACAGCGCCGTCCCGGCCATCGACGCGACCGGCACGCGGGTCGCATTCGAGTCGCGCGCCTCGAACCTCGTGCCGGGCGACGGCAACGGGCACTCCGACGTGTTCGTGTGGACCCGCGCCGCCGGCCTCGAGCGCGTCAGCCGCGACGCCGCGGGCGCCGATCTGCCCGGCGGCGCCGCCGCACCCGCGATCTCCGCCGACGGGCGGCGCGTCGCGTTCGTCGTCGCCGGCACCCGCGGCGGCGACTGCGAGGACGTGTACGCCCGCAACCTCGGTGGCGGGGCGCTCACCCTCGTCTCGGCCGGCGACGGCTGCGGCCGGTTCTCCGACGTGGCAATCAGCGGCAACGGCCGCCACATCGCCTTCAGCACCTCGTGGCCGATGACACGCGAGGACCGGGACTGGGCGGCCGACGTCTACGTCCGCGACCTCGCCAAGCGGCGAACGACCCTTGCAAGCGTCCCGGCCACGGGCGTCCCGGCGCTCGCCGAGCGGGGCGCGAGCTACGGGCCGTCGCTGGACCACGAAGGCCGCTGGATCGCGTTCAGCTCGTTCGCCACCGACCTGCTGCCCGTCGACTCGACCCGCGAACAGGACGCCTACGTGCGGGACCTGCGCTCCGGGCGTACGGAGAGGCTTGCAGTCGCGCCCAACGGGTCGAGCTACGGAGCCGTGCTCACCCCGGACGCCGCGCACGTGGTGTTCGGGGCGGGTGCCGAAAACCTGGTGGCCACCGACAACAACCACGCGGACGACGTCTTCGCGGTGGACCGGTCCGGCGCGCGGTACCCGCGCGACGGCGCCCGCCTGGCTCCCGACCACGCCGCCCCGGACACGCTGTTCGTCGAGGGACCCAGCGGACTCGTGCGAGCCGGCCTGCTCCGCTTCGTGCTCGGTTCGGACGAGCCCGGGGTCCGGTACCAGTGCCGCCACGACAAGGGCGCCTGGGCGAAGTGCCTCCCCGAGTTCTCCTTCCGCGTCGGCGCCGGCCGCCACGTGGTGTGGGCGCGGGCCATCGACCCGGCCGGGAACGTCGACCGTTCGCCCGCCGCATGGGTGTTCGTGGCCCGCTAGGCCCTACAGGTTGAAGAACCCCGCGGCGGCTACGCCGAGCACCACCAGGCTGCGCAGGATCCGTCCGGACGTGGGCGTGACCGGCCAGAACGCCGCGAGGAACCACGCCAGCAGCCCGGCCAGGCTCAGCAGCATCACCAGGCCCACGATTCCGCCGATGGCCAGACCGGCGAACAGCACGACCACGCAGAGGACCGGGATCAGGAACTTCGGCAGCGCCAGCAGTCGAGCCAGGGCGGGGGCCGTCGCCACCGCGACGCGGTTGGCGACCGCCTCGTCCGGCACGTTCTGCCGAATCGGACGCGGGCGGGCGGTCTTCGTCGGTCGCTTCTTGGTCGCCACGTGCCCATTCTGGCCCGGGGCAGAATACGGGGCGTGCTGCTGGTCGCCCGTCTCGTCGACGTCGCCGACCCCGACGTCTTGGCGGCCGAGGCCGCGGCGGCGTTCGCGGCGCTGGCCACCCGCCCCGGCTGGGTACGCGGGCGGTTGGGCCGGTCGCTCGACGAGCCCGGCGATTGGGTGCTGACCTGCGAGTGGGAAGACGTCGGCACCGGCCGGCGGGGCCTGTCCACGGGAGCCGTGCGGACGGCGATCATGCCACTGATGTCCCGGCTGCCCCACGAAGCGCTCACCTACGAGATCGTCGACATGCCGGCGGACTGCTGAAAGGGCTCGCCGGCTGGTGTTCCAACCGGCGTGGGCACCGATAGCCTGTCGGCTCCTCCCCACTGGCCTCGCAGCACGGAGCTTCGTCTTGTCTCCCGACCGCGTCGAACAGATCGTGGCGCTGGGAAAGCGGCGCGGCTTCGGCTTTCCCTCGGCGGACATCTACCACCACGGTGTGGGCGCGGACGCGCTGTGCTCCGCGTGGGACTTCGGCCCGCTGGGCGTGGAGCTGAAGGAGAACGTCAAGCGGCAGTGGTGGAAGGCCTGCGTACAGGGCCGCGACGACGTCGTCGGCCTCGATTCCGCGGTGATCCTGCCCTTCGACGTCTGGCAGACCTCGGGGGGCGACGCCGCCGAGATGCTGATGCAGTGTCAGATCTGCAGGCAGCGCACGGAGGTCGTCGGGCTGGAGCCGGGAGCCGCGAAGTTCGCGAAACAACTGGCCAGGATTGCGTGCCGACACTGCGGCACGGTCGGATCGCTGTCCGCACCGGCGCCACGCGGCTCGGTCCAGGCCTGGCTGGACTTCGAGGACGGTCAGCGCGTCGTCCACCACCTGCGCCCGGACCCCACGCAGGGCATCCTGGTCAACTTCGCGAACGTCATGAGATCTGCCCGCCGTCGTCCACCCTTTGGAATCGGCCAGATCGGCCGCTCGTTCCGCAACGAGACCGAGCCCGGCCACGCGCTGTTCCGTACGCACGAGTTCGAACAGATGGGTCTGGCCTGGTTCGCCGCGCCCGGTACGGACGACGAGTGGCACCGGTACTGGATCGAGCAGCGCTGGGACTGGTACCTCGACCTGGGCCTGGCCGCCGGCGACCTGCGCCGGCACACCCGCGTCGCGGACCCGCGCCGCCCGGGCTCGGTGCGCACCGTGGACATCGAGTTCCGGTTCCGCTTTCCCGAGGCCGAGTGGGGCAAGCTCGAAGGCCTGGCCAACCGCACCGACGTGGACCTGCTCGCCCACAGCCGCCGCTCCGGGGTGGATCTGAGCTACTTCGACCAGGCCACCGACTCTCGCTGGACGCCCTACGTCATCGCACCCACTGCGGGCCTGTCGCGTTGCGTGCTGGCCTTCCTCTGCGCCGCGCTGCACGAAGACTTCGCCGCCGACGCCAACGGCGTCCCCCAACCGCGCTCGGTCCTGCGGCTCGACCCGCGGCTCGCACCGGTCAAGGCCGCGATCCTCCCGCTCTCGCGCAACTCCGAGCTGTCCCCGCGCGGCGTGGAACTCGCCACGGCACTGCGCCGGCACTGGAACGTCGAATACGACGACTCCGGGGCCATCGGTCGCCGGTACCGGCGCCAGGACGAGATCGGGACCCCGTTCTGCGTCACGATCGACTTCGACACCGCGACCGATCGGGGCGTCACCGTCCGTGAGCGGGACACGATGAAGCAGGAGCGGGTCTCGCTGGACCGGCTCGAAGCCTTCCTCGCCGAGCGGCTCGTCGGGTGTTGAGACTCGGAGAGCACCGCATCGATCCGCCGGTGGTGCTCGCGCCGATGGCGGGCGTTACCAACCGGTCCTACCGGACGCTGTGCCGCGAGCACGCCCGCGACGGCCTCTACGTCAACGAGATGGTCACCGCCCGTGGCTTGGTCGAACGCCACGCCTCGACGCTGGCGATGATCAACTACGAGGCCGACGAACGGCCCCGCAGCCTGCAGATCTACGGCAGCGACCCGTACTCGATCGGCGCCGCCGCCCGGCGCGTCGTCGAAGAGGACCTCGCCGACCACATCGACCTCAACTTCGGCTGCCCGGTCGCCAAGGTCACCCGCAAGGGCGGCGGCGCGGCCCTGCCGTACAAGCGTGGACTGTTCGCCCGCGTGATCGCCGCGGCGCTGGAGGGTGCCGACGGCCGCGTCCCGGTGACGATCAAGATGCGCAAGGGCATCGACGACGACCACCTGACGTACCTGGACGCCGGCCGCATCGCGGCCGAGCAGGGCGTCGCCTGGGTCGCCCTGCACGCGCGCACCGCCGCGCAGGCGTACTCCGGCGAGGCGGACTGGGACTCGATCGCGCGGCTCGTCGAGCACCTCGAGCCGTACGGCGTCCCGGTGCTCGGCAACGGCGACATCTGGGAGGCCGCCGACGCCGTTCGGATGCTGGATCGGACCGGCTGCGCGGGGGTCGTGGTCGGACGCGGCTGCCTGGGGCGCCCCTGGCTGTTCGCCAACCTCGCCGAGGTCCTCGCGGGGCGCCCGGACCCGGGCCACCCGGACCTCGCGACCGTGGCCGCGACCCTGCGCCGCCACGCGCACCTGATGAAGGGCGAGCAGGACGAGCGTTGGGCGTGCCGGGAGATCCGCAAGCACATCGCCTGGTACCTCAAGGGGTTCTCCGTGGGTTCTGACCTGCGGCGATCGCTCGCGCTCGTCGAATCCCTGGCCGAACTGGACGACCTGCTCGGGCTCCTCGACCTCGATCAGGGGTTCCCGGACCTGTCCGTCGGCTCCCCGCGCGGCCGGACCGGCTCCCCGCGCCGCGTGATCCTGCCCCACGGGTGGCTCGCAGACGACTGGGAGGGCGAAGCCGCGCCCGAGGAGATCGAACTGGCGGTCTCGGGCGGATAACGGTCCGATCACCGCCGCTTGCGTGTGTCCAATCACTCACGCCTGCTAGCAGGTTCGTCGGGGAAGAGACGGAAGAATTGCCTCTGGCCTTTGGGCAGGTGGCCGGACCTGGAGGAGTACGAACATGGAAGAGCCGGAAAAGATCTCGTCCGAGCCGCCGGTGGTGGTCATCGGCGCCGGCCCGGCCGGCCTGACCGCCGCGCTCGAGCTGGTGCGTCGCGAGCGTGCAGTCACCGTTCTCGAGGCGACCGACCAGATCGGTGGCATCAGCCGCACCGAGATGAAGGACGGCTGGCGCTTCGACATCGGCGGCCACCGCTTCTTCACCAAGGTCCCCGAGGTCGAGAAGTTCTGGCACGAGGTGCTCCCCGACGAGGACTTCCTGCAGCGTCCCCGGATGAGCCGGATCCTATACAACGGCAAGCTCTTCGACTACCCGCTCAAGGCCGGCAACGCGCTGAAGAGCCTCGGCATCCTCGAGGCCGTCCGCTGCGTCCTGTCCTACGTGTGGGTGCGTATCCACCCGCCCAAGACCCAGGACAACTTCGAGACCTGGGTGGCCGCCCGCTTCGGCTGGCGCCTGTACCGGATCTTCTTCAAGACCTACACCGAGAAGGTCTGGGGCATCCCCGCCACGCAGATCCAGGCGGACTGGGCCGCGCAGCGCATCAAGAACCTCTCGCTGTTCGGTGCGATCAAGAACGCGATCTTCCAGCCCAAGGGCCAGACGGAGATCACGACGCTGATCGACCGGTTCCAGTACCCGAAGTACGGCCCCGGAATGATGTGGGAGAAGGCCCGCGACCTCGTGATCGACGGCGGCGGCGCGATCCACATGGACACGCCCGTGCTCGCCCTGCACCGCGAGGGCAACCGCGTCGAGGCCGTCACCGTGCTCCAGGACGGCGAAGAGAAGCGCGTTCCCTGCGCGGACGTCATCTCCTCGATGCCGCTGTCGACCCTGCTGCTGGCCATGGACCCGAAGGCGTCCAGCGAGGCCATCGCCGCCGCCGAGGGCCTGGGCTACCGGGACTTCCTCACCGTCGCGCTGGTCGTGCCGGAGTCGGCCGGGTTCCCGGACAACTGGATCTACATCCACACCCCCGGCGTGAAGGTCGGCCGGGTCCAGAACTACGGCTCGTGGTCGCCGTACCTGGTCAAGGACGGCCGTACCTGTCTGGGCCTGGAGTACTTCGTGAACGAGGGCGACGAGATGTGGAACGCCACCGACGAAGAGCTCGTCGCGCTGGCGAAGAAGGAGATCTCGCACCTCAAGCTCGCCGACGCGGCGCAGGTCGAGGCCGGCTACGTGGTCCGCGTCCCCAAGGCCTACCCGGTCTACGACGAGGGCTACGACGAGAAGGTCGAGGTCGTCCGCGAGTGGCTCGAGGCCAACGCGTCCAACGTCCAGCCCGTCGGCCGCAACGGCATGCACCGGTACAACAACCAGGACCACTCGATGGTCACCGCGATGTACGCCGTCGACAACCTGACCGGCACCCCGCGCGACCTGTGGGCGGTCAACGTCGAGCAGGAGTACCACGAGGAGAAGAACGGCTCCTCGGGCTCGACGCCCGCCGCCGGTACCGGCCGCGCGGCGCCGATCGTGCCGGCGCGGCCGAAGCCGGCCGAGGCTCCCGACTCCGTGTCCGCCTGACCGAGGGCTGCCGCCTTGCGCGCGCTCGACAGTCGGGACAGCCTCGTCAGAGCGGGGCCGGGATCGGTCCCCGCGACCGATCCCGGGATTCTGCTGCCCCGCCGAGTCCACCTCGGGGCTGTCGTCGCGGCGGTGGTCGCCATCGGTGTCGGCCTGCGGCTCTGGTCGTTCTCGCCGTACTGGCTCGACGAGGCGCAGTCGGTGCACTTCGCCCGCACGTCGTTGAGCGGGCTGCCCGACGCCCTGCGGATCGACGGCGCCCCGCCGCTGTACTACGCGCTGCTGCACGTGTGGCTGCAGATCTTCGGCGACGGGATCTGGACGGCGCGCGCGCTGTCCATGGCCTTCTCGATCGCCGCGCTGCCGCTGATGTGGCTGCTGGTGCGGCGGCTGCGCGGGGACGTCGTTACGGCCGCGATCGCCGTGTCGCTGCTGGCGGTGAACCCGTGGGCCATTCGGTACGCCGGCGAGGCCCGGATGTACTCCCTCGTCGTCTTCGAGGTGCTGCTGGCGAGCCTGGCGCTGCTGCGGCTGCGCCGTCGTCCCGCGATCCCGGCCGCCGTGGGGCTCGCGCTGATCGCCGCGGCGCTGCTGTACACCCACTACTGGGGCGTGTTCCTGCTCGCCACGGTCGCCGGCCTGCTGGGCCTGGCCGCCTGGCGGCGCCCGGCCGAGCGCGCGTTCGCCGGCTACGGGCTCGTCGCGCTGCTCGCCGCGGGCGTCGCCTACCTGCCCTGGGTGCCCACGATGCTCTACCAGTCCGAGCGGACCGGGGCGCCCTGGGCGCCCTCGCCCAATCTCGGTTCGCTGGCCGCGCTGCCGATGCAGTGGTTCGGCGGCGAAGGTCCGGTCGGCGGCACCGCAGGGATCGTCGTCGTGGTGCTGCTCGCCCTGGCCGTGTTCTCCCGCCGCCAGGCGGACGGGCGGTTGCTGCTCGCCGTGCGGCCCACCGGCGTGACCGCCGTGGTCGGCGCGCTCCTGCTCGGCACTCTGCTGCTGGCCCTGGCCGTGTCCGTCGTCGGGGACGGCGGCATCGTCGTCCGGTACACGGCGGTTGTCGTGCCGAGCGTGATCGTGCTGCTCGCCTTCGGACTGCGAAAGCTGCCGCCTGGGGCCTGCACCGGCGCCCTCGCCACGCTCCTGGTCCTCGGCACCCTCGGCGGAGTCACGGCCGCGACCACGCCGCACACGCAGGCAGGCGTGGTGGCCGACGCCCTGAACGCGCAGGTCAAGAAGGGCGACCTGATCGTCTACTGCCCGGACCAGCTCGCACCCTCCATCGAGGAACGGCTGATCCTGAAGAAGAAGGTCAGCCGGATCACGCTGCCCGCGCAGACGAACCCGCGGGTCGTCGACTGGACCGACTACCGGCAGCGCGTGAACGACACGTCGCCAAAGTCGGTGGCGCTGGGCGTCGCCCGCTATCTGAAGAACCAGCCCGACAGCTCCGCCTGGCTGGTTACCTCCGGCAGCTACGGGATGCTCAACAAGGTCTGCGACCCCCTGTGGGCCCATCTCGTCGACAACCTGGGCATGCCACGGCGCGCGCTGGACGCCGACGGTCGCGGGCTGGAGAAGGCCAAGGTGGAGAGGTTCACCCGCTAGCGACCAATAGGGTGTGACCTGAATCCCACGCAACACATGGAGGAGCAGGGTCGTGCCCAAGTTCGTCTACGACTTCACCGAAGGCAACCGAGACCAGAAGGATCTTCTGGGAGGCAAGGGCGCGAACCTTGCCGAGATGACCAACCTCGGGCTTCCGGTACCTCCCGGGTTCACGATCACCACGGAGTCGTGCAAGGCCTACCTCGCCACCGGCTCCGCGCCCGCCGAGCTCTCCGCCCAGGTCACCGAGAAGCTCGCGTGGCTCGAGGGCCAGTTCGGCAAGGCGCTCGGCCAGGCCGACGACCCGCTGCTGGTCTCCGTGCGCTCCGGCGCCAAGTTCTCCATGCCCGGCATGATGGAGACGGTCCTGAACATCGGCCTGAACGACGAGTCCGTCGCCGGCCTGGCCAAGCAGTCGTCCAACGACCGCTTCGCGTGGGACTCCTACCGCCGCCTGCTGCAGATGTTCGGCAAGACCGTGCTGCACATCGAGGGCGAGCACTTCGAGGACGCGATCGACGCGGCCAAGAAGGCGAAGAACACCACCGCCGATCTGGACCTCGACGCCGAGGACCTCCGCGGCCTGGTGGAGACGTTCAAGGGGATCATCAAGCACGCGACCGGGAAGGACTTCCCGCAGGACCCGCGCGCGCAGCTCGACGCGGCCGTCTACGCGGTCTTCAACTCGTGGAACGCCGACCGCGCGGTGCTCTACCGCCGGCAGGAGCGCATTCCGGCCGACCTCGGCACCGCGGTGAACGTGCAGTCGATGGTGTTCGGCAACCTCGGCATGGACTCCGGCACCGGTGTCTGCTTCACCCGCGACCCCGGTACGGGGCAGATCGGCCTGTACGGGGACTACCTGGAGAACGCGCAGGGCGAGGACGTCGTCGCGGGCATCCGCAACACCCGGCCGCTGCAGGACCTCGAGCAGATCGACAAGCCCGCGTTCGACAGGCTGATCGCGATCATGAGCCAGCTCGAGACGCACTACAAGGACCTGTGCGACATCGAGTTCACGGTCGAGCGCGGCAAGCTCTGGATGCTGCAGACCCGCGTCGGCAAGCGCACCGCGGGTGCGGCGTTCCGCATCGCGACCCAGCTCGTCGACGAGGGCCTGATCGACCTGGACGAGGCGCTGCAGCGGGTAACCGGCGAGCAGTTGACCCAGCTGATGTTCCCGAAGTTCGACACGTCGTCGAACCCGAAGCGCGTCACCAGGGGCATGAACGCCTCGCCCGGTGCCGCGGTCGGGCGCGCCGTGTTCTCCTCCGCCGACGCGGTCGCGTGGGTCGAGCGCGGCGAGAAGGTCATCCTCGTCCGTCGCGAGACCAACCCCGACGACCTGTCCGGGATGATCGCCGCCGCCGGCATCCTCACCTCCCGCGGCGGCAAGACCTCGCACGCCGCCGTCGTCGCGCGCGGCATGGGCAAGACCTGCGTCTGCGGCGCCGAGGAACTCGACGTCGACACCAAGGCCAAGACCATCAAGGCCCCCGGCGGCGTGACCATCGTCGAGGGCGACGTCCTCTCGATCGACGGCTCCTCCGGCGCGGTCTACCTCGGCGAGGTGCCGGTCCAGCCGTCCCCGGTCGTGGAGTACTTCGAGGGCAACCTCGACCCCGCGGACGCGGACGACCTGGTCAAGGCCGTGCACCGGATCATCACCCACGCCGACGCGGTGCGCGGGCTTAAGATCCGCACCAACGCCGACACCCCCGAGGACTCCGCGCGCGCGCGGCGCATGGGCGCACAGGGCATCGGCCTGTGCCGCACCGAGCACATGTTCCTCGGCGACCGCGCGATCCAGGTCGAGAAGCTGATCCTCGCGGCCGACGCCGCCGGCCGTAAGGCCGCGCTCGACGTCCTGGAACCCCTGCAGAAGCAGGACTTCCTGGAGATCTTCGAGGCCATGGACGGCCTGCCCGTGACGGTGCGTCTGATCGACCCGCCGCTGCACGAGTTCCTGCCGAACCTCACCGAACTTGCGGTCAAGGTCGCGGTCGCCGAGGCGCTCGGTCAGGACCCGGGCCACGACAAGGAGCTCCTGTCGGCGGTCAACCGCCTGCACGAGTCGAACCCGATGCTGGGTCTGCGCGGCGTGCGGCTCGGTGTGGTCATCGCCGGTCTGTTCGGCATGCAGGTGCGCGCCATCGCCGAAGCGGCGGCCGAGCGCAAGCTCGCCGGTGGGGACCCGCAGCCCGAGGTCATGATCCCGCTCGTCGGAGCCGTGCAGGAGCTCGAGCTCATGCGCGAGGAGGCCGAAACCGTCCTGGCCGAGGTGTCCAAGGCGACCGGCGTCGACCTGTCCTTCATCCCGATCGGCACCATGATCGAACTGCCCCGCGCCGCGGTGACGGCGGGTCAGATCGCCGAGGCGGCGGACTTCTTCTCCTACGGCACCAACGACCTGACGCAGACCACGTGGGGCTTCTCCCGCGACGACGTCGAGGCCGCGTTCTTTACCGAGTACCTGGAGAAGGGCATCTTCGGCGTCTCGCCGTTCGAGTCCCTCGACCGCGAGGGCGTCGGACGTCTGGTCCGCATCGCGTCGGAGGAGGGTCGGGCGACCAAGCCGGACCTCAAGCTCGGCGTGTGCGGCGAGCACGGTGGCGACCCGGACTCGATCCACTTCTTCGCCGAGGTGGGCTTGAACTACGTGTCCTGCTCGCCGTTCCGCGTGCCGGTGGCCCGGCTCGAGGCCGGCCGCGCCGCGTCCGGCGCCGCGGGCAGCGACAGCCGCTAGGACCGCCGAAAGGGGGCGAGCGCCACACGGCGCTCGCCCCCTTTCGCCTGCCTGCGGGCTGGGCGGACGATCAGTAGCCCTTGTACGTCTCCTCGCGGACCACGCGGCGACCAGGCTCGGCCGAGTCGTAGGTCTCGGTGCGCCGGCGCCCCATGCCGCCGCCCCAACTGCTCCAGAACGCCATCGACAGCCCGATTCCGATGCCGCCGACGATCATCAGGATGACCCCGATCGTCTCGAGGTTCACGGCTTCCGTAGTGGTGTTCACTGCAAACGCGAGGATGGCCCCCACGGCGACCAAGAAGATGCCGACTCCGATACCCATGTGATTCCTCCGTTCACGACGCGTGCGGGCGTGCACGACCCTCCCGAAGGGCTGCCCGAGGCCGCCCCCGGCAAACCACGCCCGACCGTCGCCAGTTGCCGCCCGACCGTCGCCAGTCGCGCTGTACAGCGCTGCGTGCGGCCCAAACCGGGCATATCGCTCCCAGAGTTCGCCGGGCGGGAAGGGGAGTCGTCCCACGCGTCGCACCGGCCTCGCCTGTGCGCTGTCGTCGCCGCTGGGTACTAGGTTTGCCTCGATGGATCAGGAGGCCATGGCACCCGGGTACACCCGGGACGACGTGCAGCGTTGGGTGCCCGAGCCTCCCAAGCGCCCCGGCCGCACGGCGTTCGCTCGCGACCGCGCCCGGGTCCTGCACGCCGCCGCGTTTCGGCGGCTGGCGGCCAAGACCCAGGTGGTCGCGCCCGGCACGGACGACTTCTCGCGCAACCGCCTCACACACTCCCTCGAGGTCGGCCAGATCGGCTGCGAACTGGCCAAGCGACTCGGGGCGGATTCGGACCTGGTGGAAACGGCGTGCCTCGCCCACGACCTCGGGCACCCGCCGTTCGGCCACAACGGCGAGGACGCGCTCGACCTCGCCGCGGCCGGCTGCGGCGGCTTCGAGGGGAACGCGCAGACGCTGCGGGTGCTCACTCGGCTCGAGGGCAAGACCCTCGCCGCCGACGGACGCAGTGCCGGGCTCAACCTGACCCGCGCGACGCTGGACGCCACCGTGAAGTACCCGTGGCCGCGGGGCGCGGGGCCGGCTCATCGGGCGAGGGGGAAGTTCGGCTGCTACGCCGAGGACGAAGCCGTGTACCGCTGGCTGCGGTTCGGTCGCCCGGACGGGCAGCGCTGCCTCGAGGCCGAGATCATGGACTTCGCCGACGACGTCGCGTACTCGGTACACGACGTCGAGGACGGCACGCACGCGGGGAACATCGACCTACGCGTCCTGGACAGCGCCACGGACCGCAAGGACCTCGCAGAGGTCGTGCTCGAGGGCTACCTGGCGGACCTCGACGCCGCGGAACTCGACGTCGCCGCGGAAGCCTTGACGTCGCAACCGTGGTGGCCGCGGCGGCCGGACCGCACCCGGTCCGGAATGGCCACGCTGAAGAACATGACCAGCGAGCTCATCGGTCGCTTCTCCGTCGCTGCCGAGCACGCCACCCGCGACGGGCTGGGCGAGGGCGTACTGACCCGCTACGACGCGCACCTCGTCGTGCCGCGCGAGACCGTCGTCGAGGTTGCGCTACTGAAGGCGTTGGCCGACCGGTACGTCATGCGTACACCGCTGCGGGTCGGGGTACAGGTGCGCGAGCGAGCGCTGATCGCGGAGCTCGTCGACGCGCTCGACGCAGGGGCTCCCGAAGTCCTCGAGCCCGCGTTCCGCGAGGACTGGGTCGCGGCGCCGGACGACCTCGCCCGGCGCCGCGTGGTGGTCGACCAAGTCGCCTCGCTCACCGACGCCACCGCGGCCTCCTGGCACGCGCAGCTCTGCCGGAGCTGACGCTCCGTCAGTACTGCGGCGGGTTCTTCCTGCCGACCTTGTCCAAGCCCTTGGACACCGCGCCGAGGCCCTTGCCGATCTTGTCGTGGTGCTTGCCCTTGGTCTTCTTGTCGGCCAGCTCTCCGGCCTTCGCCAGCCCCTTGTCGATCTTGCCCCTGTTCCCGGCGACCAGCTTCTCCGCCTTGGCCGCTGCGTTCTTCAGAAAGCTCATTGCTACCTCCAAGCATCCCCCTGCCCGCGAGGCGCGGACTCAATCGTCTGACCCAACGCCCCCGGGCGCCACGACGTTCCCGGCCTACTCTTTCTGCATGGAACTGCGCCCGGCCGCGGCCGCCGACTGGGCGAGCGTGTGGCCGATCTGGCACGAGGTGGTCCGTGCCGGGGACACCTACGCGTGGGATCCCGACACCTCCGAGGCCGCCGCTCGGACGCTCTGGATGCTTCCGTCGCCGGCCGAGGTGTGGGTGGCCGAGGTCGACGGATCCATCGTCGGCACCGCAGTCGTGAAGCCGAACCAGCCGGCGCTGGGATCGCACATCGCCAACGCGAGCTTCATGGTGTCGGCGAACGCCGCCGGTCGAGGGGTCGGGCGCGCCCTGGGGGAGCGCATCCTCGCCCGCGCGGCGGAACTGGGATACCGGGGCATGCAGTTCAACGCCGTCGTGTCCACGAACATTCGTGCCGTCGCCCTGTGGCGCAGCCTCGGGTTCGAGATCGTGGCCACGATCCCGGGCGGATTTCGACACCCGACGGAGGGTTACGTCGACCTGCACGTCATGTTCCGCGCGCTGCCCTGACGGCTTGGGAGACTGTGACCGTGGAGCTCCCGGTCGTTGCCGTCGTCGGGCCGACTGCCGTCGGCAAGTCCGACCTCGGCGTAGCCCTGGCGCAGCGTCTCGGTGGCGAGGTGATCAACGCCGACTCGATGCAGCTCTACCGCGGCATGGACATCGGGACCGCGAAGCTGACGACGGAGGAACGCGGCGGGATCGCACATCATCTGCTCGACGTCTGGGACGTCACCGAGCCGGCCGCCGTCGCCGAATACCAGCGGATGGCGCGGTCCCTGGTCGACTCTCTGATCGGGCGCGGGGTCGTGCCGATCCTCGTCGGCGGTTCCGGGCTGTACGTGCGCGCGGTGTTGGACGATCTGGAGTTCCCCGGCACGGACCCGGCGCTGCGGGCGCGCTTGGAGGAGGAACTTGCGGCGGTGGGCGCGGAGGCGCTGCACGCGCGCCTCGTCGCGGTGGACCCGACCGCCGCGGAGCGAATCCTCCCGAGCAACGGCCGACGGATAGTCCGCGCTCTCGAGGTCGTCGAGCTGACCGGGGGACCGTTCGTCGCGGAACTCCCCGAGCCGACGTACGTGCGCCCGGCGGTGCAGATCGGCCTGGCCGCCGAGCGGCCGGAGTTGGACGCTCGCATCGACGCCCGAGTCGACCGCATGTGGGAGTCCGGCCTGCTGGACGAGGTGCGGGGCCTGCTGCCACTGGGCCTGCGGGAGGGCCGCACGGCGTCCAAGGCGTTGGGCTACGCGCAGGCCATCGCCCAGCTCGACGGCGAGTTCGACGAGACCGCCGCCCGCGCAAGCACGGCTCAGGCAACCCGCAAGTTCGCCCGGCGCCAACAAACCTGGTTCGGCCGCGACCCCCGGGTCCACTGGCTCCCAGCCGGTACCCCGGACCTCCCCGCCACCGCCGAGGCCATCGTCCGCCGGGCCTGACCCCACCCGCCCCGGGACCCGCTTCACTCGTCTGCGTCTCGCTTCACTCGTCGTGCGCAGCCCTTTGCGGCGAGTGAAGCGGCACTCCAGCGAGTGAAGCGGCACTCCAGCGAGTGAAGCGGGCCTCGGATGGGCGCTTCCCAGCGCATCGTGGCCACGTACGCTTGCTGTCGATGAGCGAGCGCGGGATTCCCTTCTTGAAGGGCCACGGGACCGAGAACGACTTCGTGCTGCTCCCGGACGTCGAGGGGCGCCTCAAGCTCGAGGCTGCCGACGTCGCGGCGATCTGCGACCGGCGCGCCGGCATCGGCGCCGACGGCATCCTGCGCGTGGTGCGGACCGCGGACGAGCCGGACGCAGCGGAATGGGCCGGGCAGGCCGGCGAGCCTGCGAGCCACCCGCAGGCCGAGTGGTTCATGGACTACCGCAACGCCGACGGCTCCATTGCGGAGATGTGCGGCAACGGCATCCGGGTCTTCGCGCGGTACCTCGTCGACTACGGACTCGCTGCACCCGGCCGCTTTCCGATCGCGACGCGCGGCGGGGTCCGGATCGTCGAGTGCGGCACCGACGGCCCGGTCACCGTGGACATGGGCGCCGCGGTGCTGCCCGACCTCGGGCCGGTGACCGTCCGAGTGGGCGATCGCTCCTGGCCCGCCTCGGCCGTCTACATGCCCAACCCGCACGCGGTGGTGGTTGTGGAGGACGTGGCCGACGCGGGCGACCTCCTGGCGGCGCCGGTGGTGGAGCCGTCGACGGCCTACCCCGAGGGCGTGAACGTCGAGTTCATCCGCGTGCTGGATCCGGCTCACCTGCAGTTGCGCGTGCACGAGCGCGGTTCCGGCGAGACGCGTTCGTGCGGCACCGGGGTCTGCGCGGCGGTGGTTGCGGCGCAGCTGTCCGGGCATCTCGGCCCCGGCGTCGTGGACGTCGACGTGCCGGGCGGGCGCCTGCAGATCGAGGTTCTCGCCGACGGCACCGTCTTGATGACCGGGCCTGCCGTCTTCGTCGCGTCGGGCGAGTGGTACGCGAGCGAGTGCGACGAGCGAGGGACGAGTGAGGAGCCCGAGCGATAACGGGCAGAGATAAGCGTTCGCCTCGCGCGGCCCGCGCGTGGCACTCTCGAAGGCACAGAGAGCAACGGAAGGAACGTATGGCGAGCAGCATGCAACCGTGGGAAGCGCAGTCCGAGGCCTTCGATGACGAGGCGTCAGATGCGCATGCCTACGACGGCGATCAGTTCGACCTCGCCGACCGCAATGCGCTGCGTCGTATCCCCGGTCTCTCCACCGAACTCACCGACGTCACCGAGGTCGAGTACCGCCAGCTTCGCCTGGAGCGCGTCGTCCTCATCGGCGTCTGGACCTCCGGAACCGCGGAGCAGGCGGCGAATTCGCTGCTGGAGCTGCGGCGGCTGTCCGAGACGGCCGGCGCCGTCGTTCTCGACGGGTTCTCGCAGCGCCGGGACCGGCCGGACCCGGCGACCTTCGTCGGCTCGGGCAAGGCGGCCGAGTTGCGCGACACGATCGCCGCGCTCGGCGCCGACACCCTCATCTGCGACGGCGAACTGACCCCGGGTCAGCTGGTCCAGCTGGAAAAGGTCGTCAAGGTCAAGGTCATCGACCGGACGGCGCTGATTCTCGACATCTTCGCCCAGCACGCCAAGTCCCGCGAGGGCAAGGCGCAGGTCGAGCTCGCGCAGATGCAGTACATGCTGCCGCGCCTGCGCGGCTGGGGCGAGTCGATGTCCCGGCAGGCCGGTGGTCGTGCCGCGGGCGGCGCGGGCATCGGCGGTCGTGGTCCCGGTGAAACCAAGATCGAGACGGACCGTCGGCGTATCCGCAACAAGATGGCCAAGCTGCGTCGCGAGATCGCGGAGATGGGCACGTCGCGGGAGACCCAGCGGAACGAACGGCGCCGCAACTCGGTACCGTCCGTGGCGATCGTCGGGTACACCAACGCGGGAAAGTCCTCGCTGCTGAACCGCCTTACCGGCGCCGGCGTGCTCGTCGAGGACGCGCTGTTCGCGACCCTCGACCCGACGGTCCGCAAGGCCGCGACGCCGGACGGACGCCCGTACACGCTGGTCGACACCGTCGGCTTCGTGCGCCATCTTCCGCACCAGTTGGTCGAGGCCTTCCGTTCGACGCTGGAGGAGATCGGCGAGGCCGATCTGATCCTGCACGTCGTCGACGGCTCGGACGAGGACCCCGACGCCCAGTTGCGCGCGGTCCGCGAGGTGCTCGCCGAGATCGACGTGCAGTCCGTCCCGGAGATCGTGGTGGTCAACAAGGCCGACGCCGCCGACTCCTACGCCCTCGAGCGCCTGGTCCGCACCGAGTCCAGCGCGATCGTGGTCTCCGCCCGCACGGGCGCGGGCATCGAGAACCTCCTGGCTGCGGTCAGCGCTTCGCTGCCCCGCCCGGAGATCGAGGTCGAGGTGCTCCTGCCCTACGACCGCGGCGACCTGGTCGCCCGCGTCCATCGGCACGGCATCGTGATCGCCGAGGAGCACACCGAGCTCGGCACCCGTCTCCGCGCCCGCGTCCTGGAGTCCCTCGCCGCCGACCTCGCCTCCTTCGCCACCACCGGGGCGGCGGCCCAGGAGTAACGCCAGGTCGGCGTCGGCTGGTGAGCTGAGTAGGAAGCTTCGGGGCGGTTGCCGGTCCGAACATCGCCCCGGTGGCTTCTTCTCTGCTTCGCGGCCTACGGAGGGTTGACGATCGCCAAGGATCGGACGGCCCGGCGCGACGCCCTTGACCGACTCGGCGCTGCGGTGGATTCGTTGCTCGAGGCCACCGGGCTCGACGAGGACTACTTGGTGGCGGAGATCTTCGCGCCGAGGCGCCACATCGGTTGGCCTGCGTACGCTAACATACGTCACATGAAGCGTACGACGGTCTATTTGGACACCGAGTTGGAACTGCGGCTCAAGGCCGAGGCTCGCCGCCTGGGCCAGCCGATGGCCGAACTGATCCGCGACGCGTTGCGGCAGCGGGTGGAGCAGGCTCCGCCCTCTCGCTCCCGGCACGCCGGCGCGTTCACCAGCGGGAGCACGGACACCGCCGACCGCGTCGACGAACTGCTCCGCGAGACCGGTTTCGGCGAAGTGGAATGACGCTGCTGCTCGACACGGGCGCCGTGTTCGCCTACTACGTGGCCGACGACCGTTGGCACGCCTCCATGCGCGCGGCCATCGACGAAGAAAGCGGAGAACTGGTCCTGCCCGCGCCGGTGATACCCGAGGTCGACCACCTGTTGGGCGTGCGCGTGGGGCGAGCGGCACGGGAGGCCTTCTACGCCGACATCGTCGAAGGCGTGTACCTCGTCGTCGACCTCGATCCGGAACGCTACGCCGAGGTGCGCGACCTCAACATGCAGTTCGCGGATCTCGATCTCGGCTTCGTCGACGCAGCCATCGCCGCGTTGAGCCGCCAGCTCGGCGTCCGCCGTCTCGCGACCTCGGACCGCCGCCACTTCCCGGCGATCGCCGGGGTGGTCCCGCTCGAACTCGTGCCCGCCGAGAGTCCTGCGAGCTGAGGCCTGGCCGGCGTCGGCCGGAAAGCACAAAGCAACTGCCGGAGGCGGCCGCACGCCGGGTGCCGCCACAGCCGACTCTTCTCTGCTTCCCAGCCTGCGGAGCGGCCGCGGGCCGGAAGCGGGGAGCGGGTCGTCGGGGCGGTGAACTACGGCGGGCCTTCGTCGAGGGCCCGCAATGCCAGGGCCAGCACGTCGTCGCGGGTGCTCGGCCGTTCGCGTTTCGGTGCCGGGTTCGCTCTCAGTGCACGCCTCCGCGCCGTTTCGACCGCTCTGGCGACGAAGGGCAGGGTGCCGCCGGGAGTTTCGTTGACGGCGCCGGCATCGGTCACGGCGTCGAGGAGTGTCGTCACGTGGATGGTCCGGTCGGACGCGTCGAGGACGAGCACGGTGGTCTGGACGGCGTCGCGTACCCAACGCGACGTGCACATCCGCCGTAGCAGGACGATCAGCTCGCGCAGGCGATCTTCGGCGAGGGTGGGATTTCCGCCGAGATGGGCGACCATGGCGGCCTGCGAGAGTGCCAGCGCCAACTGTCCGCCCCACACGGTCCCGGAAGAGACCGCCAACGCTTGCTGCACGAAAGCCTCGGCGTCCTCGTGCTCGCCCAGCAGCGCGAGGATCGTCGCGTGGGCCGCGAGGTAGTGCGCCCAGAACGGATGCTCGGGGTCGAGCATGTCGGTGGCGGCTCCGACGTGGCGGCGGGCTCGTTGCAGGTCGTCCTCGGCGACCGCGATCCACGCCAGCTGGTGATGAACACTGCGGATCATGCCGGGCCGGAAGGCGGCCGAATGGTCGAGGAGATCCTCCAACGCTTTACGGGCGCCCACGGGATCGGTCCGCTGCAACACAAGCGCGGACGCCCAGCGCAGGAACGCGACGATCTCGGCCGCGTCGTCGAGTCCCTCGATCAGCTGGAGAACGTGGGGAACCAGGGCGAGATCGCCCATCCGGAAGATCTTCGCGGTCAGCGCGATCGCCACGTCGCGGGGAGCCGCGTCGCCGGGCAGGGCCAGCGCCCGATCGGTCCACGTCTCCACGTTCTCCGGCAATTCGCCGGTGTAGGCCCACAGGGGCCAGAGCTGTCCGACGAGCCGTACGGCGGCGGATCGGTTCTCGGTCCGGATCGCCCAGGCCAATGCGGCGGTGATGCTTTCGTGGTGGCGACCCGCCTGTTGCCAGGCAAGGGAGTGGTCGAACCACGACATGCCGTCGGGAAGGCCTTCGAGGAGGAGGTTCAGATGGCGATCCCGGGTGGCGTCGCCGTGACCGAGCCGTTCGAGGTGTTCGGCCGCGTACTGGCGGATCGGCTCGAGCAGGCGGAATCGTCGTCCGTCGCGCGCATCGGCGACCGAATGGACGAGTGATCGATCGACGAGGCCCGCCAGTACCTCCGCGGTCGCGCGGTCGGTTTCCTCGGCCGGGTCGCGTACTGCGGCGGCGCCGGCCAGGTCGAAGCTGCCGGGGAAGACGGACAGGCACCGCAGCAGCGACTGCTCGCCGGTCGGGGCGAGGTCGACGCTCCAGTCGATCGCCGCACACATGGTCCGATGCCGAGTGTCCGCGGTGCGGTGGCCGGCGGTGAGCAGACCGAACTGGTCGTCGAGGCGTTCGGCGACCCCGCGCAGGCCCAACGCCCGGACGCGGGCTGCCGCCAGCTCCAACGCCAGGGGAATGCCCTCCAGGCGGCGGCAGATCTCGGCGGCCAGAGCCGCCCCGCCCGCGTCCAGTTCGAGCTGTGGGCAGGCCAATGCAGCCCGGTCGGCGAAGAAGGCGCCGGCGTCGGAGGCCGTCAACGCCTCGGGGTCCGCGTGGGCCGGGGGAAGGGACAGGGACGGCGCGGGCCACACGCATTCCTCGGGCACCAACAGCGGCTCGCGGCTCGTCGCGAGGATCGCCACGTGCGGGCACCCGACCAGAACGGCGTGCGCGACGCGGGCGGCGCCGTCGAGGAGGTGTTCGCAGTTGTCCAACACCAAGAGGAGCTGACGCTGCTTCAGATTGCCCACCAGGGTGGAGAGGGCGTCTCCGGCGTCCGCGCCGAGCATGCCGATGGCGGACATCGCCGCACGGGCCACCTGGTCCGGGTCCTCGACCGGCGCGAGCGGAACGAACCACACCCCGTCGACGAAGTCGTCGCTGCATCGCCGGGCCAGTTCGAGCGCTAGTCGTGTCTTGCCCGCCCCGCCCGGACCCCACAGCGTCAGCAGCCGGTGGACCGGCAGCAGATCGCCCAATGTGGCGAGCTCCGCGGTGCGCCCGAGGAAGCGTCCGGCCGCGGTGGGCAGATTGGACCGCGTTGCGTCCGAAGAAGTGGGGGCGCTAGCGCCCCCAGGGTGGGGCGGGGCGGGCCGGACCCGGGCCGCCCCCCCGCGCCACACCGGGGC
>JBQTKD010000018.1:0-23595 GCA_052386455.1 Sporichthyaceae bacterium | reverse complement strand
GGCCCCCCGTGCCGGCTCTTTTTTCCCACCCTTGGGTGGGGGCCGGAGGGGGGGGCGCCCGCCCCTCTCGATCAAAGCTTGCTAGTGGGCGTGCTCGCCGCGGTAGTACTCGAAAACGAAGGCCCAGGTCGCCACCGCGAAGGCGGGGACGGCGATGCTCAGGATCCACCAACCGAAGACGGGGGCCAAGAAGACGATGGCGCCCGTGCCGGCCAGGGCCAGCGGGGTCCAGCTCCACGGGCTGTAGAAGCCCAGCTCGCCCGCGGAGTCCTCGATGAGGGCCATCGGGTCGTCCTCGGGACGGGCGTCGATCCGCTTCGCGGTGAAGAGGAAGTACGTGCCGATCATGGCGCACAGGCCCCAGGTCACGATCAGCGCGGTGGTGCCGGTCGGGTCCTCGGACCAGAACCAGTACACCGGGATGACCGGGATGAGGAAGACCCCGATCCCGACGAAGATGTTGCCTTCGGTCTTCATCTAGTGGCCGCCGTCCTTGTCGTGCTCGTTGCGCTCGTGCTCGACGACCGCGGTCGTCGTCCCATGCTCGTGGCCCTTGAGCTCCGGCTCGCCGTAGATGTCGTCGAGCAGGTTGTGCTTGTGCGGGGCGTCGTGGGCGCTGGCGTACTCCGGGTGGTGCAGGTCGAACGCCGGGCTCTCCGAGCGGATGCGGGGCATGGACGCGAAGTTGTGGCGCGGCGGCGGGCAGGACGTCGCCCACTCCAGCGAGCGGCCGTAGCCCCACGGGTCGTCGGTGTTGACCATCGGCGCGGTGCGCGCCGTCTTCACGACGTTGAACAGGAACGGCAGCGTCGAGGCGCCGAGCATGAACGCGCCGATCGTCGAGATCATGTTCAGGCCGGTGAAGCCGTCTGCGGACAGGTAGTCGGCGTACCGGCGGGGCATGCCCTCGGCGCCGAGCCAGTGCTGCACCAGGAACGTGGTGTGGAAGCCGAAGAACAGCAGCCAGAAGTGCAGCTTGCCCAGACGCTCGTCGAGCATTTTCCCGGTCATCTTCGGCCACCAGTAGTAGAACCCGGCGAACATCGCGAACACGACGGTGCCGAAGACCACGTAGTGGAAGTGCGCGACCACGAAGTAGGAGTCGGACAGCTGGAAGTCCAGCGGCGGGCTGGCCAGGATGATGCCGGTCAGGCCGCCGAAGAGGAACGTCACGAGGAAGCCGACGGACCACAGCATCGGGGTGTCGAAGGTGATCGCGCCGCGCCACATGGTGCCGACCCAGTTGAAGAACTTCACGCCGGTGGGCACCGCGATCAGGAACGTCATGAACGCGAAGAACGGAAGCAGGACGCCGCCGGTCACGTACATGTGGTGCGCCCACACCGAGACCGAGAGCGCCGCGATGGACAGCGTCGCGAAGACGAGGCCCTTGTAGCCGAAGATCGGCTTGCGGCTGAACACCGGCAGGATCTCGGTGATGATGCCGAAGAACGGCAGGGCGATGATGTAGACCTCTGGGTGCCCGAAGAACCAGAAGAGGTGCTGCCAGAGCAGCGCTCCGCCGTTGGCCGCGTCGAACACGTGCGTCCCGAGCGTTCGATCCGCCTCCAGCACCAGCAGTGCGGCGGCCAGCACCGGGAAGGCCATCAACACGAGCACCGAGGTCACCAGGGCGTTCCAGGTGAAGATCGGCATCCGGAACATGGTCATGCCGGGCGCGCGCATGCAGCAGATCGTGGTGATGAAGTTGACGCCACCGAGGATCGTGCCGAAGCCGGACAGCGCCAGACCCATGATCCACATGTCCGCGCCGACGTTCGGCGAACGGACGCCGTCGGACAGCGGGGTGTAGGCGAACCATCCGAAGTCGGCGGCACCGCCCGGGGTGAGGAAGCCCGCGACGGCGATGGAGCCGCCGAACAGGAACAGCCAGTAGCTGAACATGTTCAGCCGCGGGAACGCGACGTCCGGGGAGCCGATCTGCAGCGGCATGATCACGTTGGTGAAGCCGACGAACAGCGGCGTTGCGAACATCAGCAGCATGATCGTGCCGTGCATCGTGAACAGTTGGTTGAACTGGTCGTTGCTCACGAGCTGAGTACCCGGACGGGCCAGCTCGGCTCGCATGACCAGCGCCATCAGACCCGCGAGCAGGAAGAACACGAACGAGGTCATCAGGTACAGGTAACCGATCTTCTTGTGATCGGTCGTGGTCATCCAGTCGATGATCGCCGCACCCAGCGTGCGCTTGCGCGGCGTTGCGCCGGCTACGACGCGGCGAGCCTGCCCGTAGGTGGTCATCAGTGCTCCCCCTCGCCGTGCTCGGCGTCCTTGGGCTTGCCGATCGGGCTTTCCGGCTCGTCGTAACGGTCGACGTTGTACTCGCGGATGCGATCCGCGTCGGTGTCGAGGATGCCGGGCCAGACCATGCCGGTCTGGCCGATGCGCTTGAGGTCCTCGACGTGGGCGCGGTAGTCGGCCTCGCTGACCACGTTGACCTCGAACAGCATGCGCGAGTGGTCCGTGCCGCACAGCTCGGCGCACTTGCCCTGGAAGCGGCCGATCTTGTTCGGGGTCAGCTCGAAGCGGTTCGTCTTGCCGGGGAAGACGTCCATCTTGAACAGGAACGAGTTGATCCAGAACGAGTGGATCACGTCCGGCGAGGTCAGCTCGAACTCGACGACCTTGTTCACCGGCAGCCAGAGAACGGGCAGGTCGGCGGGGGTGCCGACGTCGTAGACCTTGTCCTCCTTGTAGTTGAACGACCAGCTCCACTGGCGTCCGACCACGTTGACGGTCAGGTCCTGCTCCCTGTCCGTCTCGAGCAGGATGTGCTCGTCGCGGGCGGTGAAGTAGAAGAAGACGACGACCGCGATGAACGGGATGACCGTGTACAGAACCTCGATCGGGAGGTTGTACCGGGACTGGATCGGGATCTCGTCCTCGGACTTCTTCCGGTGGAAGATGCAGCTCCAGATGATCAGCGCCCAGACGACTGCGCCGGTGATGATCGCGGCGAGCCAGGAGCCCTGCCAGAGCAGCAGGATGCGCGGCGCTTCCTCGGTGGCCGGGGTCGGGAACGCCAGACGCGGCAGTTCCTCGGTGTCGCAGGCCGTGCCGGTGAGCAGCACGAACAGGGTCAGGAGGCCCAGTCCGAGGATCCGCCGAGGACGCCTCGTGAGGGGCGAGCCGTATCGAGCCAACGCGGGCCTTCCAGGGGGTGCGGCAGGACGTCCCGAACCGGGGCGGGCGGCCACGGAACGGTTCTTGGGTGCGGGCGAAGCCTACTCCGGGCACTTCGCCCACCATTCGCCAGGGCACCCCTTTGGCGAGTCTCCTGGAACACATCGAAGTAGCGTTCGGCCCGTGGACGGGTATCTAGACGCAGCCTCGACCGAACCGCTGCACCCGGCGGCACGGGCGGTGCTGGAGGACGCCTGGGCGGACCCCGCGCGGCTGTACCGGGCAGGGCGCCGGGCGCGGATGCGGCTGGAGGAGGCGCGGCAGATCGTGGCGGACGTGCTGGGCTGTGCGCCGGCGGACGTGCTGTTCACGGCCTCGGGCAGCCAGGCGGTGTACCTCGGCGTCGTCGGGTGTCTACGCGGTCGATCCCGGGTGGGCGACCGCCTGGTCGCCTCGGCCGTCGAACACTCGTCGCTGCTGCACGTCGCCGAGCAGTACGAGGCCGCGGGCGCGGAGGTGAAGCTCGTTTCGGTCGACCGGACCGGCCGGGTGGACCTGGAGCGGTTCGCCGCGGAGCTGACGCCGGACACGGCGCTGGCCTGCCTGCAGAGCGCGAACCACGAGGTCGGCACGGTGCAACCGGTGGAGGAGGTCGTCGCCGCCGCCGGCGAGGTGCCGATCCTGGTGGACGCCGCCCAGACCGTGGGCCGGGCGCCGATACCCGCCGGCTGGTCGGCCCTGTGCGCCAGCGCCCACAAGTGGGGCGGGCCCGCCGGCGTCGGGGTGCTCGCGGTGCGGCGAGCGGCGCGCTGGCGCAACCCGCTGCCCGGCGGAGCGTGGCCGGCGGGGGTGGTGCCGGGCTACCCGAACGTGCCCGCGATCGCCGCCGCGGCGGCCGCGCTCGCGGCGGTGCTCGCCGAGGCGGAGCAGGAGTCTGCCCGGCTGGCGGCACTGACCGCGCGCATTCGGGCCGTGGCCGCGGCCTGGCCGGACGTCGCGGTGCTGGGCGATCCCGCGAACTCGCTGCCGCACCTGGTGACGTTCTCCTGCCTGTACGTGGGCGGCGAGGCGCTGGTGACGGAGCTGGACCGGGCCGGGTTCGCGGTGAACTCCGGTTCGTCCTGCACGGCGGACACGCTGCGGCCCAGCCACGTGCTGGCGGCCATGGGGGTGCTCAGCCACGGCAACGTGCGCGTCTCGCTCCCCCGCGGCACCACGGAGGCCACGGTGGAGCGCTTCCTGGAGGTCGTGCCGAAGGTGCTCGCCGATCTGCGCGCCGCCGCGGGCGTCGAGGGGCTCTAGGTGGAACCCGCGCTGGTCCTCGACGTCCTCGGCCGCCGCTGTCCGGCTCCGATCATCGAACTCGCGAAGCACATCCGCGACGTCGAGATCGGGCAGGTCGTCGGTGTCCTGGCCGACGATCCCGCGGCCGCGCTCGACATCCCGGCCTGGTGCGAGATGCGCGGGCAGGAGTACCTCGGGCACCCGGGCGAGCCCTACCTGGTGCGCCGGCTGAGCTGAGCCGGCTACTCCTGCGGCGGGGGCGGGAACTGGCGGCTGTCGCCGGGGCCGCGGTGCAGCAGCACGAAGTCGCCGCGCTCGAGGACGCGCTGGTATCCGACGCGTTCGGCCGTATCGACCAAAAGGTCCTGCACCTCTCGCGACTGGACCGGGAAGCCGACCGGCTCGCCGTTGTCCACGACGATCCACTCGGGGTTGGGCCGAGCGTCCGGCCAACCGAACAGGCTCACCTCGGCACGGCGGGTCAGCTGCGGGGCCAGCCGGTTGGAGGCCATGACGGAGGCACCGTCTGGGATCTCGGAAAGGAGCGCCCGCGCGTCGGAGACGCGCTGACCGTTGTCCCAACTGCTCGGCCGGAACGGCACGGCGAAGGCGTTCGACGGAATCATCACCGCGGTCACGAGGAGGCACACCGCCAGCGCCTCGCGGCGGCGCCCGGCCGAGCCCGGGCCCGTCCAACGGCGCAGCCCGTCGACGAACGCGACGAACAGGATCGGCATCAGCACCGCGCTGTAGTGGAAGTCCAGCGAGCTGTACTCCCAGCGCTGCGACATCAGCCGCCACGCCATCGTGGGCGCGGCCAGCAGCAGCAGCGGCGAACGCAGCGCGACGAAGGCCGTCGGAGCCAGGAGCAGCAGGATCAGGACGGCCTTCGGCTCCGGGTTCACCAGGCCGACGCTGACGCGCTCGGCGAGGTCGGCGACGCCCTTGCCGGACTCGTCGCCTCCTCCGCCGCCGGTGAGGTTCTTCCAGTAGGCGAACGTGCCGTCGGGGTTGTTGGCCGGCAGCACGACGAGGACGGCGACCACGAAGCCGAGCAGGCCGGCGGCGACCGTGCCCGCGCCGAGCGCGCGCCGCTTCAGACGCCACGCGACCAGCACGCCGACCGCGCACACGGTCAGTCCAAGGTCTTCCTTGACCGCGACCAGCGGCAGGGCCCAGAGCACCGCCGGGACCGCGCGCTCCTCCAGCAGCGCACACGCGCAGAAGGCGAGCAGCGGGACCGCGAAGGCGATCTCGTGGAAGTCGAAGCCGATGGCGGCCGCGATCGGCCACGAGAGCCCGTACCCCACGCCGATCACGATCGCGGCGTTGCGGCCGAGCAGGCGCTGGGCGGTCGCGGCGATGGGCACGACCGCGACGGCCAAGAGCGCCGCCTGAACCGTTAGGAGAGTGAGCGGGGACGGGAACACCTTGTAGAGCGGGGCGATCAGCGCGAGGACCGGGGAGAAGTGGTCCCCGAGGATCGGGAAGTCCGGGCCCTTCAGCTCCGAGCGCGGCCAGGAGCCCGACGCGTAGGACCGGACGGCCTGCTCGAAGATGCCCAGGTCGTACCCGGTGGTCTCCAGCCGCAGGTGGCGCCGGATCGACGCGAACGCGTAGAGCACGAACAGCCCACCGGCGAGCACCCACCGCCACGCTAGGCCCCCGGCGGTGATCGCGGCGGGCGCGATCCCACGCCGGTCCCGCGCCGCGGGCACGCGGTGCGCGCCGGACGTGGTCTGCGAGGGGATCGACTCGGTGCTCATGTGGATCACATCCTCTACCCCTCGAACGGCGACCGCATCGGCAACGCGGCGGCGAGCCTCCGTTCGTACTCGGCCCGGTCCACGTCGACGGCACCGAGGGTGATCAGGTGCGGAGTCGTCCACTGGACGTCGAAGAGCCGCTGTTCGGGCGGTCCGGGTGCGGCCCGGAGCAGGTCGCACACGCCGAGCAGGGCCGCCTTGGAGGCGTCGGTACGGCGGTGGAACATCGACTCCCCCGCAAAGAGGCCGCCGATCGAGATGCCGAACACTCCCCCGACCAGTTCGTCGTCCGCCCAGGCCTCGACGCTGTGCGCCCAGCCTAGGACGTGCAGCCGGTGGTAGGCGGAGGCCATCGCCCCGTTGATCCAGCCGTGCGGCCGGCGCGGGTCCCCGCACGCGGCGACGACCCGGTCGAACGCGGTGTCCACGCGGATCTCGAAGCGGTGCCGCGTCCGAGCCAGGGACCGCGAGACGTGCACGGCTTCCAGCGGCAGGATCCCCCGCGGGTTCGGCGCCCACCAGCCGATGCGGCCGCGCTTGGACAGCGGCATCGGAAAGATCCCGCTCGCGTACGCCGACAGCAGCGTCGCCGGCTCCAGATCCGCGCCCACGCCGAGCAGGCCGTGTTGATCGGCCGTCTCGGTCGACGGGAACTGCCAGCGGGCCGGGCGAGGATCCACTAGACGGACTTGACCGCCAGGTGCGGTTCGATCTCGGCTGCGGCGTCGTCGCCGTAGGCGCCGGCGACCCGCTTGAGGAAGCTGCCCGCCTCGAGGAGGTACTCCTGGGTGCCCAGGGTCTCGATGACGTGCGCGGCGAGCACGGAGCCGACCTGACCGCTGCGCTCCAGGCCGAGGCCCCAGTGGCGAGCGGAGAAGAATCCGGCCCGGAACGCGTCGCCGACGCCGGTCGGTTCGACGATCCGGTCCACGGCGGCCACGGGAATGTGGATGGGCTCCGCGCCCCGCGCCTCGATCCGCGCACCGTCGCCACCGAGGGTGGTGACGCGGACGTCCACCCGGGCCGCGATGTCCGCGGCGCTCCAGCCGGTCTTCTTCTCGACGACGGACGCCTCGTACTCGTTGGTGAACAGGTAGGCGGCACCTTCGACCAGGTTCGAGATGTCCTCGCCGGAGAGCCACGCGACCTGCTGGCTGGGGTCGGCGACGAACGGGATGCCGCGCTCGCGGCACTCGCCGGTGTGCCGGGCCATCGCGCCCGGGTCGTTGGCGCCGATCAGCACGAGGTCCAGGCCACCGACCCGTTCGGCGATCGGGCCGAGCTCGATCGCGCCCGCCTCGCTCATCGCGCCCGGGTAGAAGGAGGCGATCTGCGCCTGGTCCTGGTCGGTCGTGCACACGAAGCGAGCGGTGTGCTTGAGCTCGGAGACGAGCACCGAGGCGGTGTCCACGCCGTGGCGCTCCAGCCAGGACCGGTACGGCGCGAAGTCCTCGCCGACCGCGCCGACGAGGATCGGGGCGAGCCCCAGGTAGCCCATGCCGAAGGCGATGTTGGCCGCGACGCCGCCGCGCCGGACCTCGAGGTCGTCGACGAGGAACGAGACCGAAATCTTCGCCAGAGCCTCGGGCACCAGCGAGTCGGCGAACCGGCCCCCGAAGCTCATCAGATGATCGGTGGCGATCGAACCGGTGACGGCGATGCGCAACTCAGGGCTCCGTTTCAGTGGCGAGAATCGCCCGAGGCTACCGCGCGGTACGTCTGGAACGACCCACGAGTAATGCCTAGCGTGGCTGGAAACGGACCTACGGTCCCGAAGGTTTAAGGCAGGAGCAGTCGTGGCCGAGTCACCCGCACCGGGCTTCAAGCAGCTGGGCGTCGACGCCGAGCAGGTCGCGGTGAACTTCCCGCGGCCGCTTCCCCTTCCTCCGGAGGCCTGGAAGGCCGCCAAGGTCGCCATTCCGGAGGACGTCTCCGCCCTGGCCGAAGGCGTCGGCTACCCGACCTGAACGCACAAAACCCCCGGCGGCCTGCGGCCGCCGGGGGTTTCTCGCGTTTTTAGTGGAACGAGTCCCCGCAGGCGCACGATCCGCCGGCGTTCGGGTTGTCGATGGTGAAGCCCTGCTTCTCGATGGTGTCGACGAAGTCGATGCTCGCGCCGGACAGGTAGGGCACGCTCATGCGGTCCACCACGACGTTCACGCCGCTGAAGTCCGAGACGACGTCGCCGTCGAGCGAACGCTCGTCGAAGAAGAGCTGGTAGCGCAGGCCCGAGCAGCCGCCGGGCTGCACGGCGATGCGCAGCTGCAGGTCGTCGCGGCCTTCCTGGTCGATCAGGTAGCGCACCTTGGTCACCGCGGCGTCGGTCAACAGAACGCCGGTGGTGGTGTCAGGGGAAACCGTCATGTGCTTCGCTCCATGCGTTCGAGGGAGGGCCCAACAGTTACATCGGGGCCGGCACGCCGGCCAGGCACCCATGCTGACACATTCCGAAGGTCGACTATTCCTTCCCGCTGTGGAGGTCGCGTGTCCGCACTCTCACAACCCGGACGGTGACCAGTTGGTCGCAACGCGTGCAGCCAGGGCCTGCAGGGCCTCCGCGGGGTTTCCCGGAGCGGGACCGACGAGGTCGTCGACGGCATACGCCGAGGCCACGCCCAGTGCCGCGGTCTCCCGCCGGCCCACCTCGACCCGTCCGGCGAGCACCACGCAGGGCACGCCGTACTCGGTGGCTGCGGCCGCCACCCCGGAGACGACCTTCCCGGTCAACGACTGCCAGTCCAGGCAGCCCTCCCCGGTGAGGACGAGGTGCGCACGGGCGATCTGATCGGCCAGGCCGGTCATCTCCACGACGGTGGCGATGCCCGGCACGCGCTGCGCGCCCAGCAGCATCAGGCCGTAGCCGAGCCCGCCCGCGGCGCCCGCGCCGGGCGCGACGGCCAGCGAACCGCTCATGTTCAGCCCCACGCCGGGCTGGGCGGTACGGGCGAAGTGTTCGAGAGCCGCGTCGAGGCGCTGGACGGCGTCGGCGTCGGCGCCCTTCTGGGGCCCGAATCCGGCGCTCGCGCCGCGCAGCCCGAGCAGCACGGCGTCCACGTCGGTGGCCAGCAGGAGCTCGATACCGGCCAGGCGCTCGCGGGCGGGCGCGAGGTCCAGCGCGTCGAGTTCGCCCAGCGCTGCTCCCCCGGCGCGCAGCAGTTCCGCGGGCGCGGCACCGAGCGCGGCCAGCGCCCCGGCACCGCCGTCGTTGGTTCCCGATCCGCCGAGCCCGACGACGATCCGCGTGGCACCGCCGTTCAGCGCGTGGCCGATCAACTCCCCCACCCCGTAGGTGGTGGTGCGGGTGGGGTCGCGGCGATCGGCCGGGACCAGGTGCAGGCCACAGGCCTGCGCCGACTCCAGGTACGCGGCGTCGCCGACCCGCAGCACGGCGGCGGGCACCGGATCGCCGAGCGGGCCGGTGACCGTGACGGCGCTCAGGTCGCCGCCGAGAGCGTGCGCGGCGACGTCGAGGAAGCCCGGTCCGCCGTCGGAGAGCGGTGCGAGGAAGAGGTCGTCGTGCGGGGCGACGGTGCGCCATCCGGCGGCGATGGCGGCGGCGGCTTCGGGTGCGCTCAGCGTGCCCGTGAAGGAGTCGGGAGCTATGAGGACGCGCACGCCGCCACTGTGCCGCATCTGGAGATGCCCAGGGCGGGCGGGCTGGAAGATACTCCGAGGTGGCGCGTGTTGACTCTGTGACACTCTAGAAACAACTGGTCAGACCCACCGCCTGGGGGAACCCGTGAGCACCACCGTCGTTCCGCTGACGTTGACTCTCCGCAGCGCGGCCGACCCGTACTCCGAGCGCGGCGTCGAGTGCCCCGGCGACCTGCCCGCAGCGGCCGACCCGGCGCTGGCCGACCGCGCCGCAGCCGCGAAGGCGGCGTTGGGCGAGCGGGTGTTCGTGCTCGGGCACCACTACCAGCGCGACGAGGTCATCGCCTTCGCCGACGTCACCGGAGACTCGTTCAAGCTGGCCCGCGAGGCGGCCGCTCGCCCGGACGCGGAGTTCATCGTCTTCTGCGGCGTGCACTTCATGGCCGAGTCGGCGGACATCCTGACCTCGGACGCCCAGCGGGTGATCCTCCCCGACCTCGCCGCGGGCTGCTCGATGGCTGACATGGCCACCGAGGCACAGGTCGACGACGCCTGGGACGTGCTGACCGACGCCGGCGTCGCCGACGCGACGATCCCGGTCTCGTACATGAACTCCTCGGCGGCCATCAAGGCGTTCACCGGCCGCAACGGCGGGACGATCTGCACGTCGTCGAACGCGCGCCAAGCGCTGGAGTGGGCGTTTGCGCAGGGCGAGAAGGTGCTGTTCCTCCCCGATCAGCACCTGGGCCGCAACACCGCCGTGCGGGATCTGGGCCTGTCCCTGGACGACTGCGTGGTCTACGACCCGCACCGCCCCGGGGGCGGCCTGACGCAGCGTCAGCTCGTCGACGCGCGCGTGGTGCTGTGGCGCGGGCACTGCTCGGTCCACGGCCGCTTCACCGAACAGAACGTCGCGGACGTGCGGGAGCGCATCCCGGGCGTCAACGTGCTGGTGCACCCGGAGTGCCGGAACGAGGTCGTCGAGGCCGCCGACCACGTCGGGTCCACGGAGTACATCCTGCGCGTGCTGGACGCTGCACCTGCCGGGTCGGCCTGGGCCGTCGGGACCGAACTGAACCTGGTCCGCCGGCTCGCTGCGATGCACCCGGACAAGCAGGTCGTGTTCCTGGACAAGACCGTCTGCTACTGCTCGACGATGAACCGGATCGACCTGCCGCACCTGACCTGGGCGCTGGAGTCCCTGGCCGCAGGCCAGGTGCGCAACGTCATCAGGGTCGATGCCGACGTTGCGCACTGGGCGCGCGTGGCACTGGATCAGATGCTGGCGCTGCCCGGCATCTGAGCGAACTGCGGCGCGGACTCGGCCGAACGCCACCAGCGCCACATCTGACGGTGCGTCCGGTCGACGCGTTCGAGACCGAACTTGCCCAGGGAGTTCATGATCGTGAGCTTGGCAACGCGGCCACGAACGTCCCGGACGGCGACGAACCGAGCGTTGCCATTCTTGGCGACGTAGACGTCCGCGATCTCGGCACGCCGCAGCACGACGGCGCGACGGTACGGCCGCCGGATCGTCATGCCGTCCGGCCCGAGGTCCACGCCCATGCGGCGGTTGTAGACCACGTACAGCGGCACGGTGACCGCATAGACGCCGAGCAGGTTGTGCTTGCCCATCGCACCGACGACGACTAGGGCGCCCACGAGCATGACGCCCAGAAAGGCGAACTCCTCCGACCACGGCCGGCGGATTCGAACGATCTCGTCGGCCTTCTGCGCCGTCCCGTTGTCCATGATCGCGAGCGTAGAGACGGGTCGGGCGAGGCGGTTCTACGAACGAGTCAAGCCTCGACAGGGCGGGAAATGCGCCCCAATCCAAGAGCCAAATAGAGCGCCACGTACTGGCCGGTGGCGTGCAGCGCGGCGTAGCGGCTGACCGCTCCCCCGTCGGTCCAGGAGATCTCCCGGTGCCGGACGCCGTTCTCCTGCGCGGCGGCGAGCAGGCGGGTGCGCCGCATCCGGATCGCCACGTCCTCCGTGCCGTCGTCGACGGTCAACAGGACCGGACGACGCTCCGGCGGCGCGTCGAACGGGTCGGCGAAGATGTCCCGCTGCGGCGCGGACTGCAGCAACGGCATGAGGTGCTGGGCGTCGGCGGCCAGGGCGGCGCGGCCGGACGCCTTGCGCAGCGCCTCGGCGAAGCGGCGCCCGGCGCGGGCCGCGAGCACCGAGCCGCCCCACACCAACGGATTGGCATCGGCCAGCACGACGGCGAGGTCCTTGGCGGGGTTGGCGGACAGGTCGCTGCGCGGCCCGCAGCGCACGGCCACCTCGGTCAGCACCTGCGAGACCTCTTCGGCCTGCACCTCCGGGCCCAGGCCGAGCGCGTGCAGGGCCTGCAGAGCGACGACCGCGACCGCGAGGACGTCGTCGGCCTGGGTGGGCAGCAGGACCGTCGAGCGGGACGCCGAGGCCTCGGCCAGCGGCGAGGTCGCCGGGGCCGACACCAACAGCCCGCAGCCGCGACGCACTGCTTCGGCGGCGGCGGAGGCGGCCTCGGGCGAGTGGGCACCGGGTGCGATGACCACGACGAGGTCCAAGGCGCCGGCCCAGCCGGGCAGGCTGGGCCCGGGCCAGGCCACGAACGGAACCGGGCACCACGGCTCGAGCACCGCTCGGAGCAGGCGAGCGTCCGCACCGGCCGCGACCACCGCGCGTGGTTTGGGGAAGTCGCCGAGCGAGGCCATGGCCTCGTGCGCTGCATTGACCTCGAACCGCACGCGCGCCCCGGCCTCGGCCAGTTCGCGCAGCGCGTCGTCCGCGACGCTCAGCGCCTCCGGATCGTCGAGGGCGGTGTCGTCGAACTCCTCGGCTGCCACGTGCTCGATCCTCCGACTTGGTGCGCAAGTTGCGAGTGGGGCAACCCCGTTTGCGGATGACATCCGGTACGGGCGCTTGTCGCACCGTCGGTGGTGCGACAAGCAGGGCTAGCGGATGTCATCCGGTAGCGGGACCGGTGGGTTAGCCGGGGATGAGGCCGTCGTCGCGGAGCAGGTCGCGGGCCTCGGTCAGGGTCGTGTCCGAGTGCGGGAGCAGGACGTCGGAGGACTCGAGCTCGTCGAGTTCGAGCGTGCTGCCCTCGGTCCGCACCTTGTCCAACAGCGCCGCCAGGCCGGCCTTGAACGCGGGGTCGTCGTCGGCGGCGATGGCGGCCTCGACGACGGCGTCGAGCCGGTTCAGCTCGTCGAGCAGGGACTCGTCGATCCGGTACTGGCCCTCGCCCAGGATGCGGATGATCATGCGTTCCCCTCCAATTGCTTCGGAGCGGGCGCGCCCTGACCGAGTTCGGACTTGAGGCGCGCCATCTCCAACTCGACGTCGGTGTCCGCGGACAGCCGGTCGAGCTCCATGGTCAGGTTGTCCTTGCCGAGGCCCGACGGGTCCTCAAGTGCGCCGGAGGCCAGGAGTTCGTCGATCGCGCCGGCGCGAGCCTGCATCTGCGCGGTCTTGTCCTCGGCGCGCTGGATGGCCAGGCCGACGTCGCCCATCTCCTCCGAGATCCCCGAGAACGCCTCGTTGATCTTCGTCTGGGCCTGGGCCGCGGTGTAGGTGGCCTTGATCGTCTCCTTCTTGGTGCGGAAGGCGTCGACCTTGGCCTGCAGGCGCTGCGAGGCGAGCGTGAGCTTCTCCTCCTGCGCGAGGAGGTCGGCGTGCTGCTGCTGCAGGTCCGCGATCTGCTGCTCGAGGCCGGAGCGGCGGGTCAGGGCCTCGCGGGCGAGGTCCTCCCGACCGATCGACAGGGCCTTCTTGGCCTGCTCGCCGAGCTTGTCGGCCTGCTGGCGCAACTGGGTCTGCTGGAGCTCGAGGCGCTTGCGGGAGGTGGCCACCTCGGCGACGCCGCGGCGCACCTTGGTGAGCATCTCCAGTTGCTTCTCGTAGCTGTAGTCGAGGATCTCCCGAGGGTCCTCGGCCTTGTCCAAGGCCTTGCTCGCCTTGGCTTTGAAGATCATCGACATCCGCTGCATCATGCTCATGCCGCGAACCCTACCCATCGGACTACCCTTGGGCGCGTGTTCTCCCGCCGCGGCAAGACCGACGACTCCACCAGCGTCCTGGACCCGGTGAATCCGGCCGGCAAGGGCCGGGCCACGCCCAAGCGCGCCGACGCCGAGCGCGAGCGCCGCGAGCGCGCCCGCGGGTCGAGCGACCCCAAGGAGCGGGCACGGCAGCAGCGTACGAAGCGGGCCGAGGACCGCAAGCAGCGTTCCGAGGGCATGATGCGCGGCGAAGAGCAGTACCTCATGCCCCGCGATCGGGGCCCGCGGCGTCGCTTCATCCGCGATTTCGTGGACGGCCGCTTCACCGCGGCAGAACTGTTCCTGCCGATGGCAGTGGTGATCCTGCTGCTCGGCCTGTTCGGCAGCAGCGAGGCCGAGGCCGCCTCCATGAGCATCTGGATGCTCATGGTCGTCTTCATCATCGTCGACTCGCTGTTCTGGACGACCCGGCTGCGCGGCGCGCTGAAGCGTCGGTTCCCGGACGAGCCGAAGAAGCGCGGCGACATCGCCTACGCGATGATGCGCGGCATGCTCTCCCGCTTCCTGCGGACCCCGAAGGCGCAGGTCAAGCGGGGTACGCGCCCCGTCTAGCCCCAGGCGTCCGAACCACCGTGGTACCGGCGTCACCCTTTTTCGGACGCGTGGACTACTCCGGCGCGTGCAGGGACATCGGGCCGTACACCCTGTTGCCGTTCTCCAGCAGGCTCACGCCGTCCACGCCCTGCTCGAGCAGTTCGCGCCAGACCTCTCCAACCCAGCTTTCGGCGTCGGCCTGTGTGGGGAACTGCGGCACGGTGCCCGCCACCGGCAGCACCTCGGTGCCGTCGGACCGCTCGTAGCGCCAACTCCAGGCCATCGCCGTCCACCCCTCCATGCGCCCGATTGCGTCTCGGGCAGGCTAGCCCCGCGACTCCCGCACGGCGCATCCTGCTCCTCGGCGGCGCGTTGTCGGCCGGGCCATGCGACGGACGGCGAGCAGCGAGCGGGCGCCCGGGGCGATCGCGGAGGGCGGTGCCGCCGCTTGCACCGCTTCTCTGTTCGCAAGCCTGCAGCGCGCAGTGGTTGGAAGGCCGATAGAACTGGTGTCGAGATGAACGAGACCGGACGGCACGCGGCGCGGCGCACACTTCTACTCGGCGGAGCCCGCTCCGGGAAGTCGGCGGCCGCCGAGGCGCGGGCTGCTGTGGCGGGCGGGCCGGTTCTGTACGTCGCGACGGCCCCCGAACGGCCCGACGATCCCGAATGGGTCGAGCGGATCGCCGCGCATCGTGCTCGGCGCCCCGCCGCTTGGCGGACGGTCGCGACCGGCAACCCGGTCCCACTGCTGCGCTCCGAGAACGGCGTCCTCCTGCTCGATTGCGTTGCGCTGTGGCTGACCCGAGCGATGGATGCCGCCGAAGCGTGGGACGACGAGGCTTGGGACTCGGGCCGAGCCCGCACGTCGCTGCAGACACGAATCGACGAGCTGCTCGACGCGTGGCGTACGGCACCGGGCCACGTCATCGGGGTGAGCAACGAGGTCGGGATGGGCGTTGTGCCCGCAACACCGGCCGGCCGGCGCTTCCGCGACGAGCTCGGGCGGCTGAACGTGGCCCTCGCCGCCGCGAGCGACGAGGTTGCGCTCGTCGTGGCAGGGCGCCTGCTGCCGCTGATGGATCCGGCGGCCCCCCGATGAGCGGCCCCGGCGTCCGAAAAAGGGTGCCACCTGGCTCACGGTGGATCGGACGCCTCCCGACAACCGCTCCGGGCGTCCGAAGAGCCGTGACGCCGGCGTCACGGGTGTTCGGACGCCCCGAAAAGCACCGCCCCGCGGGTGGAGGGGCGGCAGGCCGGTGAGCGGGGACGCCACGGAGGGCGACCGGGCGTCGGCGGGGCTGGCCCTGGCGTTGAGCATGTTGACGGTGCTGCCGGTCGGGCGCGTCCGCATTAATCGGGACGTCGCGGGGGCGGCGATGCTCTGGGCCCCCGCGGTGGGTGCCGCGCTCGGAGCGCTGGCCACGGGCGCTGCGGTGCTGCTCGCGGAGCTGGACCTGTCCACGCTGGCGTGCGCCGCGCTCGCGGTCGCCCTGCTGGCGCTCGCCAGCCGGGGTCTGCACCTGGACGGCCTGGCGGACACCGCCGACGGGCTCGGGGTCGGGCGGGATCGGGAGCGGTCGCTGGCCGTCATGAAGGCCTCGGACATCGGGCCGTTCGGCGTGCTGACGCTGGTGTTCGTCGTGCTGCTGCAGGTCGTGGCGCTCGCCGGCGTGCTGGCGCGGTGGGACGACGGGCAGGCGATCCTCGCCGGCGCCCTGGTCGGCGCGGTCTCTCGGGGCACCCTGCCGTGGGCGTGCCGGCGAGGCGTTCCCGCCGCCAGGTCCGACGGCCTCGGCGCGATGGTCGCGGGCACGGTTCGGCCGGTCGTCGGTGTGGCGGTCGCCGCCGCGATCGTCGTCGGCACGACCGGCCTGGGCTGGGCGGCCGACTTCGGGGTCCTCCGTTCGCTGTGCGCCGCGGTGCTGGCGTTGATCGCCGCGGACCTGCTCGCGCGCCGCTGCCGCGCACGCTTCGGTGGCATCACCGGCGACACCCTCGGCGCGGGCGTCGAGGTCGCCGCCACGGTCGCGCTCCTGGTGCTGAGCACGGCCTAGCGGAAAAGGACTCGCGCCGATTCCCGCGTCGGTTGACCTTGATCGTTTACCGATGCCGCTACGTTCGTTCCACCGGTGTCCGGAGGCGAAAATGACGACGACGTACGACCACGGCCAGTTCACCGGCCTGCGGTACCCGGACTTCGAGGTGGTCGTCCGCGGCTACGACCGGAAGGCCGTTGCGGGCCGGATCGACGCTCTGAAGCGGGAGCGGGCCGCCCTGGACAGGCGCGCGGCCGAACTCGAGAAGATGCTCGCCGCCGGCTCGATTCCGCAGCCGCGAGCCGAGTCGTCGAACACCCAGAGCACGGGCCTGGGCAAGCGCATCGAGTCGATGCTCCAGGAGGCGTACGACGCCGCGGACCGCGAACGGGAAATCTCCGTCGAAGAGCATCGCGAGGCCGTCGACAACGCTCGCCACAGTGCAGCCGAGGCCGTCGCGCGCGCGCATCACCAGGCCCAGGCGGCGGAGGCGTCGGCAGAGCTGGAAGGCAACAGGCTGATCGACATCGCCCGGCGCGAGGCCGAGCGCATCGCCGGCGACGGCGCGTTGAAGGCCGCGCGCATCCGGGCGGAGGAGTCCGTCGTGCTCGACGCGGTCTACGCCAGGGTGGAGCAGCGCTCGCTCGACTGCGAAACGGAGCTCGCCTACGCGGCCGCGGCGCTGGATCGCGAGTTGGAGGCCAAGGCCGTCGCCGAACGCAACGCGATCGAACTGGCCACTCTCGAAGCGCAGGCCATGCGCGACGAGGCCCTGCAGATGGCGGAACGGGCCCGCCGGCAGGCCGATGCGCTCCTGGCGTCCAGCAGGGACGAGGCACGCCGGCTGTCGACCGGCGCCGCCGAGGACGCCGAGCGGCTTCGGGTTGAGACTCGGGCCGCGGTGGGCGAGGTGGAGACCGCGATGGAGGAGCTCGGCGCGGTGCTCGCCTACCAGCGCGCGGCGCTGCTCGGGCCCTAGCGCACCCTCGACTCCACGAACGGCGGGCGCACGACCTCGAAGCTGCCGGTGCGGCCGCGGATGTCGACGACGAGGGTCTCTCCGTCGACGACGCTCGCCTCGACCAGCGCGAGGCCGATGCCGAGCTTGCGGGTGGGCGAGAACGTGCCGGAGGTGACCTCGCCGATCACCGGGCCGCCGGCCTCGCGGGACACGGCCATGTGCGCCCGCGGGATGGTGCGGGCGTCGCCGAGCAGGCCCACCAGACGGCGAGTGCGGCCGGCGGCCTTCTGCTCGAGCAGCACCTCGCGGCCCCAGAACGCGGGCTTGTCCCAGCCGATCGCCCAGCTCAGGTTCGCCTGCGGCGGCGGGACGTCCAGCGAGATGTCCTGGCCGTGGAGCGGGTACCCCATCTCGGTCCGGAGGGTGTCCCTGGCGCCGAGGCCGACGGGCGTGACGCCCAGGCCCGAAATCGCGTCCCACAGTGCCGGGGCGTCGGCCCACCGCGGCAACAGCTCGTAGCCGAGCTCGCCGGTGTACCCGCTGCGACAGACCACGACGGGGCGGGAGTCCCAGTCCGCGTCGCGGAAGCTCATGTACGGGTGGCCGACGGGCAGGCCGAGCTTGCCGAGGATCTCCTCGGCCCGCGGACCCTGCACCGCGAGCACCCCGAACGCCTCGTGTGCGTCGGCGACCTCGATCCCGGCCGGGGCCGCGGCGGCCAGCCGGCGCACGACCTCGGCGGTGTTCGCCGCGTTGGGAACGAGCAGAACGTCGTCGGCGCCGCGGAGGTAGACGATCAGGTCGTCGACGATGCCCCCCGACCCGTCGAGGCACAGGCTGTACTGCGCCTGCCCGGGCTCGATCCGGTCGAGCGCGTTGCTGAGGCAGGAGTCCACGAACGCCGCGGCGCCCGGTCCGCGGACCGTGGCCTTGCCGAGATGCGAGACGTCGAAGAGGCCGACGTCGGTGCGCACCGCCGTGTGCTCCGCGACCACGCCGAGCCTGCTGGGCGCGCCGCCGTAGTCGATCGGCATCAGCCACCCACCGAAGTCGGCGAGCTTCGCGCCGAGGGCGACGTGGCGGTCGTGAAGAGGGGAATGCCGCAGCGGCGCGTCCGAGCTCATGCCCAGACGCTATCCGCGCGCCCATCCTCTGCCCGCACGTCGGGGTATCGAGGCCCCGCGATAGCCCCACATGCAGACAGGAGATGGGTGAGACAAGTGCGCGGACAGGGGGCCGCGCGCCGCCCGAGGATGCGGGGCCCAGGCCGGTGCAGGCGACTAGGCTCGCGATCAATCGCAGGTACGAACGTGAGGATGGTCGTGGCAACGATCTCGCTGAGCAGCTCCGCCGTTTCGGACGTCCGCGCGGACGCGATCGTGGTCGGTGTCGCCGCAGGGCCGAAGGGTCCGGTGCTGACCGACGCCGCCAAGGAGGTGCAGGAAGCGCTCGGCGTGAAGCTCGCCGCCACGCTGACCGCCCTGGGCGGCGAGGGCAAGGCCGAGCAGATCGTGAAGCTGCCCGGCGGCGGGTCGCTGAAGGCTTCGGTTGTGATCGTGGTCGGGCTCGGCGAGAAGGGTCGCGGAAGCTGGGACGGCGAGGCGTTGCGCCGCGCTGCCGGCGCCGCCGCACGCGCCGCCGCCGGCTCCAAGTCCGTGGCGTTCGCGCTGCCCGCGGACGACGTGGACTCCTTCGCCGCCGTGGCCGAAGGGGCGCTGCTCGGCGCCTACGCGTTCCTGAAGTACCGCAGCAACGGCGCGGAGAAGCCCGCCGTGCAGGCCGTCACCGTGCTCACCCCGCTCGCCGCCGATCCGGCCGCGAAGGCCGCCGCCAACCGCGCGTCCGTGCTGGCCGAAGCGGTCCACCTGACCCGCGACCTGGTCAACACCGCCCCCTCCGATCTGCGTCCGGCCGACCTGGCAGCCGCGGCCGAGGCGTCCGCGGTCACCGGCGTGGGCGTGGAGATCCTCGACGAGAAGGCCCTGAAGAAGGGCGGGTACGGCGGCATCCTCGGCGTTGGGCAGGGCTCGGCGAGCCCGCCCCGCCTGGTGAAGCTCACCTACCGCAACTCCAAGGCGAAGAAGCACCTCGCGCTGGTCGGCAAGGGCGTCACGTTCGACTCCGGTGGCCTGTCCCTGAAGTCGTCGGAGGGCATGGTCACCATGAAGTGCGACATGGGCGGCGCCGCCGCGGTCATCGGGGCGACCCGCGCGATCGCGAAGCTCAAGCTTCCGATCAACGTGACCACCTACGCGCCGATGGTCGAGAACATGCCGTCCGGCACCGCGCAGCGCCCGTCCGACGTGCTCACCATGTACTCCGGCAAGACCGTCGAGGTCCTCAACACCGACGCCGAGGGCCGCCTGATCCTGGCCGACGCCTTGGCCCGCGCCTGCGAGGACTCCCCCGACCTGCTGGTCGACGTCGCAACGCTGACCGGCGCGATCATGGTCGCCCTGGGCGCGCGCACCACCGGAATCATGAGCAACAACGACGACGTCCGCGCGCACGTACACGAACTGGCCGGGGACGCCGGCGAGTCCATGTGGCCGATGCCGCTGCCCGAGGAACTGCGCAACGGCCTGAAGTCCTCGATCGCCGACATCGCGAACATCGGCGAGCGCTTCGGCGGGGCGCTGTCCGCGGGCATCTTCCTGAAGGAGTTCGTCGCCGAGGACACCAAGTGGGTCCACCTCGACATCGCCGGCCCGGCGTTCAACGAAACCGGCCCGTTCGGCTACACGCCGCAGGGCGGCACGGGCGTTGCGGTCCGCACCCTGGTGCGTATCGCCGAGGATCTCGCCGGAAGCTAGCCGTCCGCCCCGCCCGCCGGGTCGGACTCCTCGGACAGGATGGCGCCGTGGCCGATCTCTACATCGACGCAGAGGTGTTCGCGCGGTTGCGGGCGAACCTGGCCCGGACCCGTGAACTGATGGAGCGTCCCGGCCGGGACTTGGCCGCGCTCGACGCCACGGCAGCCGGTGGGCGCGAGCTGTCCAAGCGGCTCGACGAGTTCGCCGAGGAGTGGTCCTACGGGATCGGCAGGCTCGCCGGGTTCGCCGCCGACGCCGCGCACGCGCTCGCCCAGATCGAGGCGGGATTTCGCGACATCGACGACGCCCTGACCCGGGTTCTGCGCGGCGGCGGGTCGCCGTGACCAGGCTGGCAGCGGCCGAACTGGAGGCCCTCGGCTTCGACCCGACGCCGGGGGATCTCGAGGCCCTGGCGGCGGGGGTGGACACGGTGCGCGCGGCCGGTGCGGTGTTCGCCGAGATCTCGCACGCGCTGCACGCCGACGTCGACGAGGGCACGTGGCGCGGCCGTGCCGCAGACGGCTTCCGGGCGCTGGTGGCCGAAGAGTTTCGCCCACTGGTCGATCTCGCCGCCCAGTCGTTGGCCGACACGGCCCACGCGCTGTACGGCTGGGTCGAGTACATGCGAGCCGCGCACGCCACCACCCGGCGCCTGGCCGCCGACGCCGCGCACGCCCTCGCGCAGGCGGTGCGCGCAGAGGCCGCCCTGGCCGCGCTGCCTCTTGCCGCGCCGATGCCCACCGACCCGTTCGCGCTGCGCGCGTGGGACGACGCGGCCCTGGACCGGACCCGCGCGGGCAACGCCGTGATCGTGGCCCGCGAAAACCTGGACGCGATCCGCCGCACGGCGGCCAGGCACGGCGCGGACTACGACACCGAGCAGGCGATCGTCGCCAGCGCGGTGCACGGCGCCGCCGAACTGGCCCCGAACGAACCCGGTCTGTGGGACCGCGTCCGCGGCGCCGCCGGCGACCTGCTCGGCGGTCTCGGCAACGCGCTTGGCGAAATCAACGACCGCGCGGTGGGCCTGGCCGCCGCGGTCGCACCGATCGCCCAACTGGTCGGCGACCTCGCCGGCGCGCTGGGCGCCGTGTGCGGGGTGCTCGCGTTCGTGCCCGGGCTGCAGGCCCTCGGGTTCGTGGCGGTCGTTCTCGGCGGTCTTGCCCTGCTCGGTCACTACACGGCGATGGTCGGTTCGACCGGCAGCTTCGTCGACCCGTTCACCGATCGCGCGATGCTCACCACGCTGGCCACCGACGGCGTGGGATTCGTGGCCGGGGTCGGGGCCTACCGGGCCGGCAACGCGGTGGCCGAGATCGCGCGCCAGTCCGGACAACCGATGCGGACCGTCGCACGGTTCGGCATCGGCACGCGAGGCTTCGGGAACAAGGAGATCCCCGAGGGCCTGTTCGGCCTGGCCGCACGCGGCCCATACCCCATGGGACACGCCGAGTTCGGCCACCGGGTCGTGCAGTTCCGCGGCGACGTCGTCGGGCTCGGCGTTTCCGCCCTGGAGGCTCCCGGTCACCGCGACGCCTTCGCCGAGCTTGGCCGCCTCGCCAATCCGACATCGACCCCGCTGCCGACCACCGCGTCGGACCGGCCGACGGATCCGGAGCCCCGCCGATGACCGCCCGGCGCATCCCGCCGATGACCCGTGGCAACGCGGTGCCCGGACCCCCGCCGCCACCCGAGACCTGGGCCACCCGCGCCGAACTTCTCCGCGCCCGCGCGGACGCGCTCCCCCGCCTGCACCAGGCCGACCTGTCCACCCGCACCGTGGCCGGCACGGCGGCGCTCGCGCTGCTGGCCTCGGCCTGCTTCCTGCTGACCACGGGAGGGTGGGGCACCGATTCGCAGACCGGAGAACGCTCCGAAAGCACCGGCATCGCCCTCGCCATCGCCCTCGTCACCGGGATACCGGGCGCGGTGTTCACCTGGTTCGCGCTGCGCCGCACCCTGCGCTCGGCCCGCATCGGGCGATACCGCCGCGCGTGGGAGGACCTGCCCGACGCCCCCCAGGCCCGTGCGCTGCCCCCCGGCGACCTCGCCCACGACCTGCGAGACCTCTTCGACGCCCGCACTCGCCAGGAGGGCTATCGGGTCGTCGTGCAAGCCGAAGACTTCTACGGCCACGCCTGGGAGACCCGCTTGCTCGTTCGCGGGTGGTTGAGCGGGATGGTCCTGATGATGGGAGGCGTCGGCCTCGCGGCACCCTTCGTCGGCGATCCGGGCATCGCCGGCGGTGGAATCGGCGGCGCCGTCCTGTTCACCGCCGGCGCCATCCAGGCTCGCAAGGGCGTCGCTCGTTCCCACCGCGCCATGAAGCAGCGCGAACGGGAATGGACGGAACTGAAGGCTTGGCGGGAGACCACCGGATTCCACGGCGACCTACGCCCGGAGGCACGATGAACAACGACGCACCCCCGCCGCCGGGCCTCGCCGAGCTCTACCTCCCCGCCGACTGGCTCGACCTGCTCGACGATGGACCCGGCCCGGACGCGGACCAGGCCGCCGGCGTCCGCTTCGCCCAGCTGATCGCGACCACGCTGCCGGGAGCGGGACCCGAGTTGGTCGCAGCCGGCGCGCAGGCGCTGCTGGCGTGGCGGGCCCGACTGCTCGGTCGAGGCGTGATCGGCCACGGCGTCGTCAACGTCCCGCTCGACGAGCACGGCGAGCCCACGACGACGGCGCCCGGAATCGACCACGACCGGTGGGCGTGCTGGCACGTACTGGTTGGCGTCGTCGCGCTTCCACCGACCGTCGCCGAGCTCGACCTCGGCGAGTTTCTCGCCCGCGTCCTCGGGCACCGCCTCGACCCCGCGTGCTCCTACCTCGAGGCCTTCCCCACCGCGATGGGTTGCGGCACCGGGCTACTGCTGCAACCCGCGCTCCTTCCGGGTCCGCTCGCCGTCCCGGAATCGCCGGCACCCGATCCGGCGCCCGGGGCCGGTCCCCACTACGGCCTCACCGCGGCCTTGAGCTTCGCCCACGGCGGCGGGTGCGGACTGCTCGTCACCGGAGTGTGCCTCGACCCCGATCAATTGGTCGGGCTGGGCGCTTTGGTGGCGCTGATCGCCGGCCGTTCCAGGCTGCAACGCACAGGCGACTAGATGAACGATTCCAAGGGCTGCGCTGGAGCGTGGAGGGGCGGCGCTGCCCGACTGTGGCGGACTGCGGCGCCTATCAAGGCACCGGGATAGGCGCCTACCTACGCCATAGTCGCCTGCGCGATCACCCGGCGGGCCGATCCACGCGCTGGGTCGGCCCGCCGGCGGGGTGCACGTGTGCAGGGGGTCCAGGCTCGACGGTGCAGACCATGACGGCGAACCCCGGGAGGTCCGTCGAGGGACGCCGACTGGACACCCTCGCCACCGCTCTCTACGTGCGCTGCGCCGATCTGCC